>NZ_JAEULP010000032.1 GCF_016792905.1 Tabrizicola sp. | reverse complement strand
GCCTCGATGGCGAACTGGTGCGAGGTGGTGGCGCCGCGGTCGAAGGCGAAGACGGGGAGGCCGAGGTTCCGAAGTTCCGTCGCGAGGGCGCGGGCGAGGTCGACCATGGCTTTCGCATAGGCCGCGCCATGGTCGCGCCAGTCGAGGAGGGTGTAAGCGAGGGCAGCGGATTTGGCGGCGTCGAAGTTGGCGGTGAGGCCGGGGAAGGCGATGGCGTCGAGGGCCTTGGCGATCCCGGCGTCGTTGGTGACGATCAGGCCGCCGGCGGGGCCACCGAGCGATTTATAGGTGCTCATCGTCATCAGATGCGCGCCTTCGGTCAGGGGGTTGGCCCAGACGCCCCCGGCGATGATGCCGCATTGGTGGGCGGCGTCGAACAGCACCTTCGCGCCGACCTGATCGGCGATCTTGCGGACCTCGGCGACGGGGTGAGGGAAGAGATTCAGGCTGCCGCCGACGGTGATGATCTTCGGGCGGACGGCATGGGCGAGGTCGTGGAGCGCCGCAAGATCAAGGGTATAGCCGTCGGCGTTGATCGGTGCGTTGTGGGTGGTCAACCCGAAAAGCCCGGCGCAGCCCGCTGCATGGTGGGTGACGTGACCGCCGATGGTGGCAGGGGGCGCGATGATGCTGTCGCCGGGTTTGGCAAGGGCCATGAAGCCGTAGAGGTTGGCGAGAGCGCCGGAGGCCACGCGGATTTCGGCGTATTTCGCCTGGAAGACCTCGGCGGCAAGCTCGGCGGCGATGACCTCGATTTCCTCGATGGCCTCAAGCCCCATCTCGTACTTGTCGCCGGGATAGCCGAGCGAGGGGCGGGAGCCGATGCCGGAGGCGAGCGCGGCCTCGGCGCGGGGGTTCATCACGTTGGTCGCCGGGTTGAGATTGAAGCAATCCTGATCGTGGATTTCCCGGTTCTTCGCGATGAGTGCGTCGAGACGGGTGGCAACTTGCGTGGTCGGTTTCCCGGCGTCGGTGGCGAGGCGCTGGATGTAGGTTTCGCAGGCGGTGGGAACCCAGGGGCGGGGGGCGAGATGGGGCATGGCGGTCTCCTTTTGGGAGAGACTAGCCAGTAGGGGACTTGCGCACAAATCAGTTCTGCGGAAAATTAGGGTCAGGAAAGTTAAGCCATGCCTGTTGCGCCACCACCCCTGACCCGCCTGCCGCTGAACGCGCTGCGTGCCTTCGAGGCGGCGGCGCGGACGGGGGCGTTCACGCTGGCGGCGGCGGAGCTTGGGGTGACGCCGGGGGCTGTGACGGCGCATGTGAAGGCGCTGGAGGAGCGGCTGGGGGCGGCTTTGTTCGAGCGGCAGGCCCGGGGGGTGCGGCTGACGGCGCTGGGACTGGCGGCGGTGGAAGAGCTGACCGGGGCCTTCGACGCGCTGGCGGGGGCGGAGGCGCGGATGCGGGCGCTGGCGCTGCCGCGGGAGGTGCATATCGCCACGCTGCCCGCGATTGCGCAACTGTGGCTGTCGCCGCGGTTGCCTGCGCTTCGGGCGGCGGCGCCGGAGATTTCCGTCTCGATCACCGCGCTGGAGGCCCCGCCGAACCTCAAGCGCAGCCTGCACGACCTGAGCCTGTTTCCGGGGACAAGCGGGGGGCGGCTGGTGGCCGAGGATGCGCTGTTTCCCGTCTGCTCCCCTGCGCTTGCGGCGCGGTTGCGGCAGGTGGAGGATCTGGCCGGAGTGCCGTGTCTGTCGGACACGGCCTGGGACCGGGATTGGGAGGTCTGGCTGGCCGCAGCCGGAGCGCAGGTGGCGGTGCGGGGGCCGGTGTTCTCGCTGTACGCGCTGGCGGTGGAAGAGGCGGTAAACGGGGCGGGGGTGCTGATCGGGCACGGGCCGTTGGTGGCGGGGCATCTGGAGCGGGGCACGCTGGTCGCGCCATTTCCCCGGAGGGTCAGTCTGGCAGCGGGGTTCCGGCTGTGGTCCGCCCGGCCCATGCAGCGGGGTGGGGCGGTGGAGCGGGTCGCCGAGTTTCTGGCCGGTCAGGCGAAGGCGGCGTGAAGCGCGATCTCGATCATGGCACCGAAGCTGCGTTCGCGCTGGTCAGCGGGAAGCGCCTCTCCGGTGGTGATGTGGTCCGAGACGGTGAGGACCGCGAGCGCCCGGGCGCCGTGGCGGGCGGCGACAATGTAAAGCTCGGCGGCTTCCATCTCGACCCCCAGGCAGCCGTGGCGGAGGAGCTGTTCGGAAAGGTCGGGGCGTTCGTCGTAGAAGGTGTCGGAGGAGTAGATGCCGCCGACATGGACCGGGATATCCTTGGCGGTGGCGGCGGCGTAAGCCTTTGACAAAAGGCCGAAATCGGCGCAGGGGGCGAAGTTCAGCTCCTTGAAGATGGTGCGCGAGGGCGAGCCGACGGTGGAGGCCGTCTGCGCGAGGATCACGTCGCGCACCTTCACGCTTTCGGGCAGGGCCCCGGCGGAACCGATGCGGATCAGGGTCTTCGCGCCATAGTCGCGGATCAGCTCGTTGGCGTAGATTGACAGCGATGGCATCCCCATGCCGGAGCCGTGGATGGTGACGCGGTGGCCGTTCCAGGTGCCGGTGAAGCCGAGCATGCCCCGGACCTCGTTCACCAGGACAGCGTCCTTGAGGAAGGTCTGGGCGGCCCAGCGGGCGCGGTAGGGGTCGCCGGGCAGAAGCACGGTTTCGGCGATCTCGCCGGGTTTGGCACCAATGTGGAAAGTCATGACTGTGTCTCCGTGCGGGAAGCGCGGGGCCGGACCCTGCATCCCGTCATTTTCCTGCCTTGCGTGGGTCGTCCGCAGGCCTTCGTCATTTGAAGGCAAACGAAATGACCAACGTGCCATTAATGGGCTGCGCGTCGCGCCCCGGCAAGAGAGGAAAAATCCGGGTGGCGTGGAAGCGCAGTGACGCCAAGTGCGGGATGCGGGTTCGGGGACCCGACATCCCGGACATCAGGGCGCAGCGACAAGCCTGCGCCGGACAGGCCCGCCGAAGGTCATTGACTCTACTGTGCGCTCAGAGTGCCGAAGGTGGCGCGGTTGCCACAGAAATGGGTCTCGGACGGCTGCGCCTTATCGCCCTTCGCCAGCACATGCGCGCAGGCGGCGCGGTCGGCGCACTGGCCGCAGACGGTGAGAAGATCGACCCATTGGCTGTGATCGCGTTTGAGCTCCACTTCGGAGAGGCCGAAGATCTTGCCCATGGCGGCGACCCTTTCGCTGATGTCGCGGGGCATGCGCAAGAAGCCGAGCACTTGCTCACGGCTCATGCCCAGGTCATCGAGGTCGCGGTCGGACAGGGAATTGACCTCCTGAACCTCGTGCAGGCGATCAATGAGAGAGCGGATACGTTCGAACATGGCGGACTCCGGGGCTGGCCTGAAGTCTGGATAGGATCGGCACGGGCCGGGAGCCTTGATTTGTGTCAAGCCGTTTCGGGCGCGGGTCACTTATCTTGATTGATTTCAATCAGGCTGTTCCTGGTTTCGTCCCAGGTCATGAGGAAGGTTCCAGGTTCGGGCTTGTTCAGAAGCGCGCCCGCGATGGTGACTTGCAGGAGCTGGTCGTTGCCCTCGGGGACAAGCGACCAGCCTTGCACGATCAGGCTATGCTGCGCTTCGCCCACGAAGACATTGAGTTCGCAGCCGATGATGTCGGCGCAGAACATGCCGGGGGCGGTTGAGCAGGAAAGCCTGGCGCTGTCCAGGATCGCGGCCGCATCGCCGGTGCCACGGAGACGGGCTTCGGTCACGGCGTCATCCGGGACGAAAAGGTTGCCGCCCTGCGCCGTGCAGGCGGCGGCGTGGTAGTCAAGCAGCACTTGCAGGGCTTGCGGGCGGGTCGTGTCAGTCAGCGCCGGGGTGGTCGTCAGGGCGAGGAGCAGGATCGGGCGGATCATTGGATCTGCCATTCGCCATTGCCCCAGAGGAAGTGTGTGGTTCCGCCAGAGTCGTTCGGGGCGGTGAGGTATGTGATGCCGTTTTCGGTTTCGGTATCCCAGTCGTGCAGCGTGAAGCTGCCGCGTTCCCCGTCGATTATCGTGTCGACGCTGCAACCCTCCGTGCCGCAGTAGAAGCTTGCGCTTGTGGAGCACTGGAATGTTCCGCTGTCGATGACCCAATCAGGGGTGCCGTCACCATTCAGATCGCGTTGGGTGACGGCCTCAGGTCCGGCGGTGAAGGTGCCGTCGCAGACGGTGCGGGCCTCGTCGATGATGGCAGCGACTTCGGGCGGCCAGTCCTGTGCGAGTGCGGGCGTGGCGAGGAGGATCAGGGCGAGGGCGTGGCGCATGGCGGGCCTTTCCAGTTGCGATCTGCCCAGTGCTAACGCTCGGGCCAGACTGCTGGAAAGGCAGGAAAACCCTATTCGGCGGCAACCGGGGTGGGGTCGGCCAATGCCACGAGGTCCAGCATGATGCGGTTCAGCTGGAAGTCCTTGGGCGTGTAGACTTGGGCCACGCCCATTGCCTTGAGGGTCTTCGCGTCGTCATCCGGGATGATGCCGCCGACGACGAGGGGTTGCGACAGACCCGCGTCGCGCATCCGCTCCAGCGTCTCGCGGATCAGGGGCAGGTGGCTGCCGGAGAGGATGGAGAGGCCGATGACGTCGGGTTGTCTGTCAGTGGCGGCGGTGACGATCTCCTCGGGGGTCAGGCGGATGCCGTCATAGGTGATCTCCATCCCGCAGTCGCGGGCGCGGGCGGCGATCTGCTCGGCGCCGTTGGAATGGCCGTCGAGGCCGGGCTTGCCGAGGAGGAGGCGGAGCGGGCGGCCGAGTTTGGTGGCAACCTGTGCCACGGCGTCGCGGACGGGTTCCAGGCCTTCGGTGCGGTTCGAGGGGTGCTGGCTCACGCCGGTCGGGGCGCGGTATTCGCCGTAGAGGTTGCGCATGGCGCCGCCCCATTCGCCGGTGGTGACACCCGCCTTGGCGCAGGCGATGGAGGCGGGCATGATGTTCTCGCCCGTCTGCGCGGCCTGCCGCAGCGCGGCGAGGGCATCCGCGACCTTGGCCGGGTCGCGGCTGGCGCGCCAGTCGGCGAGGCGGGCGCATTGGTCGGCTTCGGCCTTGGGATCGGCCTGCATGATCGCGCCGTCGCCGGTGGCGAGGGGGGAGGGCTCGGTGGTGGTGAAGCGGTTCACGCCGACGACGGTGGTCTCGCCGGATTCGATCTTCGCCAGGCGGTCGGCATTGGCCTCCACCAGACGGGATTTCATGTAGGCGATGGCGGCAACAGCGCCACCCATCGCGTCGATATGGGCCAGTTCCTCCAGCGCGCCTTTCTTCAGCGCGCCGACCTTGCGATCCACGGCAGGGTTGCCGTCGAAGAGGTCGTCGTAGTCCAGAAGGTCGGTCTCGTAGGCGAGGATCTGCTGCATCCGGAGCGACCATTGCTGGTCGAAGGGGCGGGGAAGACCCAGCGCCTCGTTCCAGGCCGGAAGCTGGACGGCGCGGGCGCGGGCGTTCTTGGACAGGGTGACGGCCAGCATCTCAATCAGGATGCGGTAGACGTTGTTTTCCGGCTGCTGCTCGGTGAGGCCGAGGGAGTTGACCTGGACGCCGTAGCGGAAACGGCGGTGTTTGGCGTCGGTGATGCCGTAGCGGGTTTCGAGGAGTTCGTCCCAGAGCGCGGTGAAGGCGCGCATCTTGCAAAGCTCGGTCACGAAGCGGATGCCGGCATTGACAAAAAACGACATTCTGCCCGCCATTGCGGGGAAATCCGCCGGGGAAACTTTCACTTTCAGATCATCCAGCACGGCGCAGGCCGTGGCGAGCGCGAAGGCCAGTTCCTGTTCCGGCGTGGCCCCAGCCTCTTGCAGGTGGTAGCTGCACACGTTCATCGGGTTCCATTTCGGGAGGTGGGTCCCGGTGTAGGCGGCGACATCGGTGATCAGCCGCAGCGAGGGCTGCGGCGGCAGGATGTAGGTGCCGCGCGAGAGGTATTCCTTGATGATGTCGTTCTGGACGGTGCCCTGAAGGGCCGCGACGTCGGCGCCCTGCTCCTCGGCCACGGCGATATACAGCGCCAGCAGCCAGGGGGCGGTGGCGTTGATCGTCATCGAGGTGTTCATCTGGTCGAGCGGGATGTCCGAAAAAAGCGCCCGCATGTCGCCGAGATGGGCGACGGGGACCCCCACCTTGCCGACCTCGCCCCGGCTACGCGGGTCATCGCTGTCGTAGCCGGTCTGGGTGGGCAGGTCGAAGGCGACGGAGAGGCCGGTCTGCCCCTTGGCCAGGTTGGTGCGGTAGAGCGCGTTCGAGGCCGCGGCGGTGGAATGGCCGGCATAGGTGCGGAAGAGCCAGGGCTTTTCGGTCATGGTCGCCTCGTGAGTCGCATCGGTAATTTTATTGCGTCACGGACGGGATACGCGACAGATCATGCCAATGTCAATCGCTGCGCTGCGGCGACGGAGGTGAGCGGGGGCCAGCCCCCGCACCCCCGGGATATTTGCACCAGTATGAAAGGCATTGTGAGAGCATGGGTTCCGGGTAGTCTTCCAGCCATGTTCGGCACAGTGGTGGTTCCGGTCTGGCTTCTGATCCTGATCCTTGGCTTCGCCGCGATCAGCTTTGCCACGCATTTCCTGTTCCCGTCCGTGCGCTGGTTCTTCCGGCGGCGGGCCGAGAAGGCGCTGGCCCGGCTGAACGCGCGGCTGGACCGCAAGATCGACCTCTTCAAGCTGGCGCAGCGGACGGACATGGTGGCGCGGCTGGCCTATGACCAGAAGGTGGTCGAGGCGGCGATGGCGCATGCGGCAGAAACCGGGGTGCCGGGGGAGGTCGCCTTCGAGGAGGCGCAGCGCTATGCCCGCGAGATCGTGCCGGGGTTCTCGGCGACGGTCTATTTCGGCTTTGGGACCAGGGCGGCGAAATGGCTAAGCCGTCTCTTGTTCCGAGTGCGGGTCGGCAAGATCGACAAGGAACTGGAGCAGCTTGATCCGAAAGCGACGGTGATCTTCGTGATGAACCACCGCTCGAATGTCGACTATGTACTTGTGACATGGCTGGTCGCGGGGCGGTCGGCGGTCAGCTATGCGGTGGGGGAATGGGCGCGGGTTTGGCCCTTGTCGGCGCTGATCCGGTCGATGGGGGCCTATTTCATCCGGCGCGGCAGTCGCAACGCGCTCTATCGCAAGGTGCTGGCGCGCTACGTGCAGATGGCGACCGAGGAGGGGACGACACAGGCGATGTTCCCGGAAGGCGGGCTGTCGCTGGACGGGCGTGTGGGTCCGGCGAAGCTGGGGCTTCTGAGCTATGTCGTCGAGGGCTGGCAGCCGGACGACCGCGATGTGGTTTTCGTGCCGGTGGGGCTGGCCTATGACCGGGTGCTGGAGGACCGGGTGCTGGTCGAGGCGGGGAAGGCGGGGACGCGGCGGTTCAGGAACCGGCCGCTCTGGGTCGCTTGGCATGCGGCGCGTTTCCTCTGGGCGCGGTTCCGGGGGCGGACGAAAGGGTTCGGCACGGCGGCGGCGGGGTTTGGCGCCCCGGTCCATCTTCGCGCGCACCTGGCTGACGGCGGGACGGTCGAAACATTGGGCGAACGGCTGATGGTGGCGATTGCCGCGGTCGTGCCGGTCTTGCCGGTGCCGCTGGTGGCGAAGGCGCTGGGCGAGGGTGCGGCCACGCGCGAGGAACTTCTGGCGCGGGTGGAGGCCCTTGTTGAACGGCTGAAACTGGCGGGAGCAGTACTGAAGCTTCCGCCGCAGGGGATTTCGGCTGCGCTTGAGGAGGGGCTGACGCCGTTGATCCGTCGCGGGCTGGTGACGGGGGCGCTTCAGCCGGTGGCGGCGGAGCGGGCGGTTCTGGACTTTTACGCGGCTTCGGTTCCCGAGGCCTAGGCGCTGCTGCGACGCGGCGGACATAAAATTTCAATATTACCCATACGGACTATTGCAAAGTTGCGCGATGGGGGTTTATCTGCGGGCAAGAGCGCAGCGATTCTGCGGCGCGGCATCAGGCTGGAGGCTTAGTTGGCTTTGGACACGCAAACCGCACCCGCGATCTATGACGCCCCGAAGAAAGATCTGTACGAGATCGGCGAGATGCCCCCAATGGGTCATGTGCCGAAGCAGATGTACGCCTGGGCGATCCGCCGCGAACGCCATGGAGCCCCGGAAACCGCGATGGAGCTTGAGGTCGTCGATACCTGGAAGATCGACAGCAACGAGGTTCTGGTCCTCGTGATGGCGGCAGGCGTCAACTATAACGGGGTCTGGGCGGGGCTGGGGCAGCCGATCTCGCCGTTCGACGGGCACAAGGCGGCGTACCATATCGCGGGCTCGGATGCTGCGGGCATCGTCTGGGCGGTGGGCGACAAGGTGAAGCGCTGGAAGGTCGGCGACGAGGTGGTGATCCATTGCAACCAGGACGACGGCGACGACGAGGAATGCAACGGCGGCGACCCGATGTTCAGCCCTAGCCAGCGCATCTGGGGCTACGAGACGCCGGACGGGTCGTTCAGCCAATTCACCCGGGTGCAGGCGCAGCAGCTGATGCCGCGACCGAAGCACCTGACCTGGGAGGAAAGCGCCTGCTACACGCTGACGCTGGCGACGGCCTACCGGATGCTCTTCGGTCATGCGCCGCATGACCTGCAGCCGGGGCAGAACGTGCTGGTCTGGGGGTCTTCGGGGGGCCTCGGGTCCTATGCGATCCAGCTGATCAACACGGCGGGGGCCAACGCGATCGGGGTGATCAGCGACGAATCGAAGCGCGACTTCGTCATGTCGCTGGGTGCGAAGGGCGTGATCAACCGCAACGAGTTCAAATGCTGGGGACAGCTGCCGAAGGTGAACTCGGAAGAGTACAACACCTGGCTGAAAGAGGCGCGGCGCTTTGGCAAGGCGATCTGGGACATCACCGGCAAGGGCGTGAACGTCGACATGGTGTTCGAACATCCGGGCGAGGCGACCTTCCCGGTGTCGAGCCTCGTCTGCAAGAAGGGCGGCATGGTGGTGATCTGCGCCGGAACCAGCGGGTTCAACTGCACCTTCGACGTGCGCTACATGTGGATGCACCAGAAGCGCCTGCAGGGCAGCCATTTCGCCCATCTGAAACAGGCGGCGGCGGCGAACAAGCTGATGTGCGAGCGCAGGCTCGACCCCTGCATGTCCGAGGTCTTCCCCTGGGCCGAGATTCCGCGGGCGCATACGCTGATGTGGAAGAACCAGCACAAGCCGGGCAACATGGCGGTGCTCGTGCAGGCCCCGCGCACGGGCCTGCGGACCTTCGAGGACACGCTGGAGGCGAGCAAACAGTAATTGAGTCAACCTTTAACAACGAATTCACCCATCGCCTGATTATCTGTGCTTAAGTGACTTCGCCATGGCCTTCGGGTGCCGGTTTCGGGACCCGAAAGCCATGGCAGCACAGTTGTCCGGCCGAGGGTTACATGCGTCACGAATGGGTCTTTGACGTTCTGTCGGATCTTCTAACCTACGCGACCCAGAACGGCTTGCCCCGCCTCGCGGCGAAGGTTTCCGAAACCATCGACGTGGCGCGCAGCGAGACTGTTGCAGGGGACGGTGGGCCGGACGAACCTCCGCAATCGCCGCCGACGAGGGGCAGGCGGATGCACTGACACTACCGCTTGGGTCGCGCAGGGGATATGGTCGCAGGATGCAGGCCACCGCGCTGACCTTTTCCGACGACCAGGCCGAGGCTTACGACCGGCTGGCGGCTGCCTTTCTGGGTGCCGGGATCGACCTGGCCGAGAGTGAGTTGCGGCCTGCGGCCGAGGGGCGGACCTCGGTGTTGGCGGTGGTGGGAAAGGCCGGGTCGGGCAAGACCATGCTTCTGGCCGAACTCTACCGGGGCCTGAAGGCCGCAGGGGTCGACGTGGTTTCCGGGGATTACGAGGGGCGCAGGCGCAAGGACCGGCGGACGCTGGCAATCCTCGCTCCGACCAACAAGGCGGCGTCGGTGTTGCGGCTTCGTGGTGTCCCGGCGACGACGATCCACCGCATCCTCTACACCCCGGTCTATGCCCCGGAATACGAGAAGATTGCCGAATGGCTCGCAGGCACCGGGACGCGGCCCGTGGTCGAGGGGATGACTGAGGTCGCGCTGGACCGGGCTTATGCCTTCTATCAACAGATCGCTTCGATTCCCGGGGCACTGGCGGCCGCAGGGTTGAAGGGCAGCGATTTCATCACCGGGTGGAAGCGGCGGGAAGAGCCGCTGGATGTGGGCTTCGTGGATGAGTCGTCCATGCTGGACGAACGCCAGCTCGACGACCTTCGCGAAATCTTCCCGACGCTGGTGCTGTTCGGCGATCCGGCGCAGCTGGCGCCAGTGGGTGCGTCGGGGGAGATGGTGTTCGACAAGCTGTCCGAGGGGCGGAAGCTGGTACTGCACCGCATCCACCGGCAGACCGAGGACAACCCGATCCTGGACCTTGCGCATGCGCTGGGCGACGCGCGACTGGGGTTCGAGGAGTTCGAGGCTCTGGTGCAGGAGAAGGCCCGTGCGGATGACCGGGTGGTTTGGGCCGAGCGGGTGGAAGCGGGGCTGATGGCGCGGTCCCCCGTGCTGGTCTGGCGCAATGTCACGCGGGTGCGGCTGATACAGGCTTTCCGCAACGCCTATGGCGCGCCGGAGGACCAGCTGCTGCCGGGAGAGCCGCTGATCTGCGACGGGATCGAACTGCCCTTGAAGCACCGCAAGAGGCGGATCGACCTGGAAGCGCGCGGGCTGATCAAGGGCGCGCAGGTGATCTATCTGGGCGAGGGTAGTCGCCCCGGCTTTGCACGGCTTCATGTCGTGGGGGCGGAAGAGCCCCAGGTCAGCGCGGCGAGCATCATCAAGATCGAGAAGCCGGACGAGGAGGAGCCTTTCATTCCGCATGCCGCAACGATGGGGGCGGCCTTCCTGCACGGGGCGGCGGTGACAATCCACAAGGCACAGGGGTCGCAGTGGGAGGAAGTGCAGGTCTTTGCACCCGACCTTTATGCCGCCGCGCAATCGGGGCGGAGCGAAGCGGGGGTGCCTCTGTGGAAGCGGCTAGCCTATGTCGCGATCACCCGGGCGCAGCACCGGCTGTTCTGGGTGGTGCGGAACCGGCTGGCGCGGCCGTCCGGACCGCTTTCGATCGACGATCTGAGGCGGGAGCCGTCGCCGCTGGCGCTGGGCGAGATTGAGCCGGGGGTCTGAAAATCCTCGCCAAAAAAATTTGGACTCGGGCTGTTCAGCTTCCGGTGCTTCTCGCCTATCTTTCCGCCAAAGAAGGAGCGTTCCCATGGCCCTGGTTTTCGTCCAGTTCCGCTGCACCCCCGGCCAGACCTATGCGGTGGCCAATGCGATCTGGGACCGGGAAGTGGTGAGCGAGCTGTATTCCACCAGCGGCGACTATGACCTGATCGCCAAGGTCTACATCCCCGAGGATCAGGATGTGGGGCACTACCTGTCGTCGAAGCTGTTCGATATTCCGGGAATCCAGCGGACGCTCACGACGATGACCTTCAAAGCTTTCTGATTGCCTTCGCGATCGGGCAAGGCGTTCTGATCTCCATCGCGCTTGGGCGACGTTCTGAGGCGGACACGCCGGGGGCGCTTCGTCCCCAGAGCCCCAGACCATACTGGTGCAAGGATGAGAGGGCTTGCGCGGCTCTATAGCCAGGCGCTGCGACCGGTGCCGACAGCCATCGCGACATTGGCAAACCCGTCGCGGGCAAGCGCCGCGTCGAGGCCGCGAGCGATCTCGGGCACCAGCGAAATGCCCCGGAAAACCATCGCGGTGTAAAGCTGCACCGCAGAGGCCCCGGCGCGGATCTTCTGGTAGGCCTCTTCGGCCGAAGAGATGCCGCCGACGCCGATCAGCGGCAGCAGTCCGTGCGTCATTTGAGATAGCTGCGCCAGGACGCGAGTAGACTTTTCGAACAACGGTGCACCGGAAAGGCCGCCTGCTTCGCCCTTGCTTGCAGATTTCAAACCTTCGCGCGACAGCGTTGTGTTGGTGGCGATGATGCCCGCGATGCCGGAGGCCAGCGCGACCTCGGCGATCTGGGCAAGGTCGTCGGCGGTCAGGTCGGGGGCGATCTTCAGGAAGACGGGGATCGGCACGGGCAGGGCGGCCCGGGCGTCCATCACTCCGGCAAGAAGGGCGGCGAGGGCGGCGGGGCCTTGCAGGTCGCGCAGGCGTTCGGTGTTGGGGGAACTGACGTTGACGGTCGCGAAATCGACGTGCGGGCCGCAGGTGGCAAGCACCCCGGCGAAATCTGCGGCGCGGTTTTCGCTGGCCTTGTTCGCCCCGAGGTTCAGGCCCACCGGGACCGGCCCGCGCGGGCGTTGTGCCAGGCGCTGGCCGATGGCCTCGGCCCCCTGATTGTTGAACCCGAAGCGGTTGATGGCCGCGCGATCCTCGGTCAGCCGGAAGAGGCGCGGTTTCGGGTTGCCGGGCTGGGGCAGGGGGGTGGCGGCGCCGACCTCGACGAAGCCGAAGCCGACGCGGGAGAGGGCGGCGAGGGCGGTGGCGTTCTTGTCATAGCCCGCCGCAAGCCCGACCGGGTTCAGAAGCGGCATCCCCGCCAACGTGACATGCAGCCGGGGCAGGTCGACCGGGCCGGGCAGCGGGGCCAGGCCAGAGCGCAGCGCCATGAGGGAAAGCGCGTGAGCGCGCTCGGGGTCGATGCGGTGCAGGAGCGAGAGCCCGACCGATTCAAGCAGGCTCACAGCAGGCCCTCGGGAAAGATGTGGCCGGTGGCACCGAGCGGCAGGGATTTGTCCCAGACCACCTCGTCAAGCCTGAGCGCTCGGTAGAGATGCGGGAAAAGCTGCCCGCCACGCGAGGGTTCCCATTTCAGCGCCGCGCCGAGCCGGTCGGGGTTGAAGGCCACCAGCACCAGATCGCTTTCGGTCGCGAACCATTTCGCGGCGGTTTCCGCCACCTGGGCAGGGGTGGAGAAATGGATGTAGCCATCGGCCAGATCGACCGGCGCGCCAAGGGTTTCCCCTGCGGCGCGGAAGGCATCCCATTCGGGGCGGCGGAAGATCTTCAGGATCAGCATGGGCGCGGCATAGCGGCTGGCGCGGCTTCTGGCAATGCTCTGGCAGACGTCACGCCTGTGTCACCCGGCACGGTGATGTTCCTTTGACACCAGCGCCCTGCGCGGCGCAGAGTCCAGGGATTCGGTAGCCAAATCGAGGAGAGAGTAGCGATGCGTGGAATTTCCAGACTGGCATTTCTTGCGGCAGTTGCGGCAATGCCCGCCGGGGCCGAGACGGTCAAGCTTACCCTTCTGGGCGTGGGTGATGTCTATAACTTCGAGGAAGAGGATGGTCGCGGCGGCTTTGCCCGGCTGAACGCGGTGGCGAAGGCGGAACGCGCGGCGAACCCGAACACGCTCTACCTCTTCAACGGCGACATGCTGAGCCCGTCGCTGGCTTCGGGCTTCGACAAGGGGCAGAATACCATCGACTTCACCAATCTGGTGCCCTTCGACCTGGCGGTGCCGGGCAACCATGAATTCGACTTCGGGCCGGAGAATTTCTACGAGAAGATGAAGGCGTCGAAATACCCCTGGGCCGCAGTCAACATCACCAAGGACGACGGCTCGCCCGTGGAGGGGCTGAACGGGGTGATGGTGAAAGAGATCGCGGGTCTGAAGATCGCACTGATCCCTGTGGCGCAGGACACCTCGCCCGAAGTCAGTTCGACCGGCAGCCTGAAATTCCTGCCCACGGTCGACAGTGGCATCGCGGCAGCGGAGAAGGCCATCGAGGAAGGGGCCGACCTGGTGGTGGGCGTCGTGCAGACCGACATGGAGAACGACCGCAAGCTGATTGCGAGCCATGCCTTCGACGTGATCCTGTCGGGCGACGACCATTCCTATGCAACGGCCTATGACGGGGTGACGGCCTATGTCGAGACCTCGGTTGATGCGCAACTGCTGACCCCCGTAGACCTCATGGTCGACATCAAGGTGACAGAGGATGGCAAGCGGGAAATCAGCTGGACGCCGACCTTCCGCTTCATCGACACGGCGACGGTGACGCCAGACCCCGAGACGGCGGCGTTGGCGGATGCCCTGCGCGCCAAGATGGACGAGGCGCTGAATGTCGAGATCGGCACTCTGGAGGCGCCCTTGGACAGCCGCCGCAACGTGGTGCGGGCCGAGGAATCCACCATGGGCAACCTGATTGCCGACGGAATGCGCGATGCGACGGGCGCGGACATTGCCATCATGAACGGCGGCGGCATCCGCGGCGACACGACCTATGACGCGGGCCGGAAGCTGACCCGCCGCGACATCCTGACCGAGCTGCCCTTCGGCAACACGACGGTCGTGACCGAACTGCCGGGGTCGCAGGTGCTGCTGGCGCTGGAGAACGGGGTGAGCCAAGTCGAAAAGGGTGCCGGGCGCTTTGCGCAGGTTTCCGGTCTGACCTATGTCTTCGACGCGGCGGCCGAGCCGGGAAGCCGGATCAGCGAGGTGATGGTGGGCGGCGCACCGCTGGAGGCCGACAAGCTCTACAAGGTCGCGGTCAACGACTACATCCTGGGCGGGGGCGATGGCTATGCGGCGCTTGGCGGAGGGAGAATCCTTACCGACGGGCCGACCGGGCAGCTCGTGGCCAATGACGTGATGGCCTATGTCGAGAAGCTGGGCACGGTGAAGCTGGCCGTCGAGGGCCGGATCAAGAAGCTGGGGCAGTAGTGGCGTTCCATCTGTCCGCCATGAGGGGTGACGGGTGCTATCCCGTTGCCCCCTGCGGGCGGGGGGGGGCCGCGGCCGATGCGCCGTCAGGCCGTCGCCCGCAGTTTCTGGACGCTGGCCGGGGCGTAGCCACCCAGGCGCGAGGTGCGCAGGCCAAGGCCGACCATCGCCTCGGCCAGCCGCACGGCGCAGGTGACGCCGTCGAGCACGGGCAGGCCATGCTCATCCGCCAGTCGGTCGGCCAGGTCGGCCATTCCGGCGCAACCAAGGACGATGGCTTCCGCCCGGTCTTCTTCGATGGCCCGGCCGATCTCGGCACTGATCCGGTTGCAGGCATCCGATCCCGGATGTTCCAGTTCCAGCACGGCGACCTCTGACGACCGCACCCGGGCACAGCGGGCCGCAAGCCCGTATTTGTGCAGGTTGTGCTCCAGCGCCGGGACGGATCGGGCCAGCGTCGTGACAACCGAGAACTTGTTCGCAAGCATCGAGGCGAAATGATAGGCGGCCTCGCCGATCCCGATCACCGGGCGGTCGGTCAGGCACCGCGCGGCGTCAAGGCCGGTGTCGTCGAAGCAGGCGATGATCACCGCGTCGAAGCCGGGCGCGGTCTGGATCAGGTGCAGCAAGCCCGGCACGCTGAGCGCTTCGTCGTAGTAGCCCTCGATGGAGACCGGGCCGCTGGCGGGGTTCATCGCCATGATCTCGGTGCCCGGGCTGGCGGCGCCCTTGGCGGCGATGCCGATCTTTTCGGTCATCGAGGCGGTGGTGTTCGGGTTGATCACCAGAAGGCGCATTTCTATAGCTCCCCGCCCAGGTAGGCGGCCTTGATCCGGTCGTCGTGCATCAGGTCCTTCGAGACGCCGGACAGCACGACCTGGCCCGTCGACATGGCGTAGGCGCGGTTCGAGATCGACAGCGCCATCCGGCTGTTCTGTTCAACCAGAAGGACGCTGACCCCCTCGTCCCGGCTGATCGCCACGATGGCGCGGGCGATGTCCTGCACCAGCTTCGGCGCGATGCCGAGCGAGGGTTCGTCGAGGAGGAGGAGCTTGGGCTTCGCCATCAGCGCGCGGCCGATCACCATCATCTGCTGCTCGCCGCCCGAAAGGGTGGAGGCCTGCTGGTGGAAGCGTTCCTTCAGGCGGGGGAAGCGGGTGAGGACGCTTTCCAGCGTCGCCTCGATCCCCTGCTTGTCGGTACGGGTGAAGGCCCCCATGAGGAGGTTGTCCTTCACGCTCATCAGCGGAAAGACGCGGCGGCCCTCGGGGACCATGGCGATCCCGCGCTTGACGATTTCGGCGGCCGGGCGCCCGTCGATCCGGTCGCCGAGATAGCTGATCGTGCCGGACTTGATCTTGCGAAGCCCGGTGATGGCGCGGAGGATCGAGGACTTGCCCGCGCCATTGGCCCCGATCAGGGCGACGGTCTCGCCCTCCATCAGGTCGATGGAGACGCCTTTCAGCGCGTAGACGTGGTCATAGTACAGCTCGACATTGTCGAAGCTGAGCATCTTGCGGGCGGGTTCCAGGTTGGTCGCTGGCTGGGTCATGTCTCACATCCCGATGGCGGCGTCTTCGCTGCCGAGATAGGCCTCGATCACGCGGGGGTTGGCCTGGATTTCTGCCGGAGTGCCCTCGGCGATCTTCTCGCCGAAGTTGATGCAGACGATCCGGTCGGAAATCTTCATTACCGCCGGCATGTCGTGTTCGACCAGCAGGACCGTCAGCCCGCGTTCGTCGCGCAAGCGGCGGACAAGCGCGACCATCCTCATCGTCTCGTCATGGTTCATACCCGCGAAGGGTTCGTCGAGGAGTATCACCTCGGGCTGTGTCGCCAGCCCGATGGCCATGCCCAAAGCGCGCAGGTGCCCCTGCGGCAGGTTTGAGGCGGTTTCGTTGCGGATCGCCTGAAGGCCGAGGAAGTCGATGATGTCATCCGCCGACTTGCCGAACTCCGCTTCGTCCGCCTTGGCCTGGCTCGACCCGAAGAAGAAGCCCAGAAGCGAGGCCTTGGAGCGCAGGTGATGCGAGACGATGACATTCTCGCGCACGGTCATCGACTTGAAGATCGTCGTCTCCTGGAAGGTCCGCACCACCCCCATCCGCGCCACCTTGTGCGGCGGCAGGCCGGAGATCTTGGTGCCCTTGTAGATCACCTCGCCCGTCGTCGGCGTGACGAACCCGGCGATCTGCTTGAACAGCGTGGATTTCCCCGCCCCGTTCGGGCCGATCACCGACAGGATCTCCTGCGGTGCGACGTCGAAGCTGATGTCGTTGTTGGCCGTCAAGCCGCCATAGCGCTTGGTGACGCCCTTCACTTGCAGGATCGGCGCGGTCATTTGCGGCCCCCTTTCCGGTCCAGAAGGCTGAGGACGCCGTTCGGCAGCACCAGCATCAGCGCGATCAGCGCGCCGGAGTAGATGAGGAGCTGATACTCCTTGGCGACCGACAGCAGGTCCCAGCCGAAGTAAAGGAGGAGGGTGCCGAGCATCGGGCCGAACACGTAGCCAAGCCCGCCGAGGAAGCAGTAGAGCATGAAGTTCACGCTGTCCTGCACCACGAAGGACGACGGGTAGATCGACTGCGAGATGGCGACGAAGATCGCGCCTGCCAGCCCGCCGAAGAAGGAGGAGATGGCATAGGCCAGCACCCGCAGCATTGCGGTGTTGACACCGATAGAGGCCGACAGTTCCTCGTTCTGCTGCAAGGACCGGCAGAGATGCCCGAGGCGGGAGTTCACGATGCGCCAGAGGACAAGGTAGGTCACGACCATCAGGACGGCGGCCATCAGGTAAAAGGCAAGCTTCGGGTTCTCCAGCGTGGCAAAGTCGGGGATGATCGTCAGGCCGAAGATCGACAGCTCGCCCGGCAACGGGATCGAGGTGATCCCCTTTGCGCCGTTGGTGATCGGCAAGGCGAGGGCGGTCAGGCGGGCGACCTCGGTCAGGACCAGCGTGACCATGGCGAAGTAGACGCCCCGCAGCCGCAGGATCGGCAGGCCGATCAGCACCGACACAGCCGCGCAGAAGACGCCTGCCAGCGGCAGGGTCAGCCAGAAGCTGATCCCGTGTTGCGTGATCAGGATCGCCGAGACATAGCCCCCGGTCAGGGCATAGGCACCCTGGCCGATGTTGATCCGGCCGATGTAGAAGGTCAGCCAGACCCCGGCGGCGGCTACCGAAAGGAGCGCGACCGAGGTCAGCGTGTAGTAGAAGTCCCAGCGTCCGGTCAGGGCGATGAAAGCCGGAACCAGGACGAAGACGCCCACGAGGAAGGCCAGAACGCCGAGAAGGCGCGGGGTGGAGATGCGGCTCGGGGCCATGGCTTGCGTTTGATCGGTCATCGGCTCAACCCCAGGGCTTGCCCATCAGGCCCTGCGGCCGGATGGCGAGGAAGATCATCAGGGTGACGAAGATCACCAGGTAGGTGACGTCGCCATAGGCGGCGAGGACGGTCAGGCCGATGCTCTCCATCATCCCGAGGATGAACCCGCCCGCGATGGCGCCGGAAATCACCCCGGCCCCGCCTATCATGATCATGAGGAAAGCCTTGACAGAGGTCGGCCCGCCCATGCCGAGGTTGATGCCAGTGATCGTGACCAGCAGGCCCCCGACGAGGCCCGCAAGCATGGCCCCCAGGGCGAAGCCGATCATCGAATAGCGGTCGACGTCGACGCCCATCAGCTGCGCGGCCATCCGATCCTGCGCCAGGGCGCGCATGGCACGACCGGTGCGCGAATACTGCATGAAGAGGATGAAGCCGACGATCAGCGCGATGGCAAGCACCGCGATCAGGATGCGGTCATAGGGCATGATCAGCCGCATGTCCCAGTTGAAGACGCCATTCACCACCTTCGGCACCCCGCGCTGCTTTTCCCCGAAGAGGAGAAGGATCACCGCGTCGAGGAAGAAGGCGATCCCTGCGGCCAAGAGCATGGTGGATTCATCGCGCTTCGATTTGCGGATCACGGGGCGGAACAGAAACCGCTCGATCAGCGCCCCCATCACCGCCAGCACCAAGGCCGAGGCGATCAGCCCGACGATGAAGGGCAATCCAAACTGGGCCACAACTGTGTAGGTCACGAAGCCGCCGAAGACATACATCTGCCCGTGGGCGAAGTTCAGCACGTTCATCAGCGAGAAGATCAGCGTCAGGCCAAGCGCGATCAGGGCATATTGCGCGCCAAGATAGAGGCCGTTGGCAAGGATCTGTTCCATCAGGGCGGTCCTTTGCGACGAAGACATGAGGGCCCGGTCCGGGAGCGTGCCCCGGGCCCTCGCAAGACTCTGAACCGTCGTCGGGTCTTAGTCGACCTGCGCGACGAACAGCGTCTCGAACTTGCCATCCTTGAACTCGTTCACCACCAGCGGCACCGAGACCTGGCGCTTCTGGCCGAACGAGGTGGTGCCGACATAGCTCAGCTTGGCATCGCCCACCATGAACGGGTTCGGCGCGCTGAACGTGTCCATCGTCTTCTTGAACTCTTCGACGTTGTCGATGGCTGCCGGGTTCGCCTTCAGCGTCTCGATGATGTATTCCAGCGCATAGACCTTGGTGTTCGACTCGTCGTTGTATTCGCCGAACATGTCGGTGTAGCGCTTCACGAATTCCTTCATCGCATCGCTGGCCAGCTCGGGCGTCGACGCCCCGCCGACCGAGATGAAGCCGTTCGCCAGCTCGCCCGCGCCTTCGGCCAGCACCGCGGCATCCTGCGCGGTTTCGGTGGAGATCAGGCCGGTATAGCCCAGTTCCCGCGCCGACCGGATCAGTTGCGGCGCGTTGGCGGGCGAGACGCCCGACAAGACCAGAAGGTCCGGCGCGGTCTGGATCACCGGCAACAGGACCGGGGTGAAGTCGGTCGTGTCCATCTGGTAGGTCACGGTGTCCGACACCACCTCCAGCCCCAGCGCCTTGGCGGCGGCAGAGCCGGAATCGCGCTGCGACAGCGGGTCGGATTCGTTGCCGGCGATGAAAGCAACCTTCTTCACGCCCTTGTTTTCCATCAGGTATTTGTAGATCGCCGGGCCCGACTGGTAGTTCGCCACCATCCCCAGGATCGCGTTGGAGGCGGGTGCGGTGTACAGCTCTTTCGGGAAGGCATAGGGGAAATACATGATCCCGTTCTGCTCGGCCACCGGGCGGACGGCCGCAGCGCCGTCATCGACGTTCGGGCCGACGACATAGTGGATGCCGTCCTGCGCCATCTTCTCCATGCCCGCGATGGCGCGCTTGGGGTCCTTCTGGTCGTCGAAGGGGACGATCTCGATGTCATAGGTGACATCACCGATCTTGACCCCGCCCAACTCGTTCAGCCAGGCCGCCCGGGTTTCCATCGAGCGCTGGTTGGAAATCCCCCAGGCCGCTGCCGGGCCCGAGGTGACGCCGACGAAGCCGATCTTCAACTTGGCATTCTCGGCCCAGGCCGAGGTGGTTGCCGCTACGGCAAGTACAAGAGACAAGCCGGTCGTTGCGAGGAAATTGCGTCTCTTCATTCTGGTGACTCCCTGTTGTTGGTCTGCGGAATGCGAGTCCGTGACAGGTCGATTGACGAACGTGCTGACAAAATTGTCAACAAAAAAGTTATGCATGGTTCACGATGTGCCCCTTGAAGGCGCCGCTTGTTCCCCTGTAGCGTAGAAAGCGGTCACTTTTGGAACGGGCATCTGGCATGGGCACCCTCGGCACTGTCGCCGAACAGGACGCGCGCGACGACGAACTTGGCGAGGAAGAGATCGTCGAGCGAATTTTCGAGGCGATCATCGACCAGCGCCTGCCACCCGGCACCAAACTGTCCGAGGCTGCGCTCTGCGAGGCGTTCGGGGTCGGTCGCATGCGGATCCGGCAAAGCCTGCTCCTGCTTGCCAGCCGCGAGGTGGTGGAACTTCTTCCGAACCGGGGCGCCTATGTCGCCTCGCCCTCGGCCGAGCAGGCGCGCGAAGTATTCGAGGCCCGCCTGATGATCGAGCCGAACGTGGCGCGGCTGGCGGCGGAGCGCGCAACGGACGAGAGCCTGAGGATGCTGGACCGGCATCTCCGGCTGGAGCACGAGGCCCACCACGGCAACAAGCGCCGCGATGCGATCCGGTTGTCGGGCCAATTTCATGTCCTGCTGGCCGAGATTGCCGACAATGCCGTCACGCTGCGCATGGTGAAGGAACTGGTCACGCGCACTTCGCTGATCATCGGCATCTTCGGCAGCCCTGGCGTGTCGAACTGCCGGGACGAGGATCACGACGAGATCTTCGAGGCGTTCCGCACCCGCGACCCGGAGGCGGCAGCGCGGCTGATGTCGGCTCATCTGCGTCGGATCCAGGAGAATCTGGAGCTGAGCGGGCCGGCCGAAGGCGCGAGCGATCTGGTAGCGATCTTCCGGAAATAGGGTGGCGGGGGACGTGCGGTCCCGTTATGCCTTGACGAAGCCGAGGCGGCTAACGCGGTTGGTGGATGATGCGGGCCGAGGCCTTCCAGGCCAAAGCCCTGATCTTCACTGCCATCTTTGAACGAGCAACCTTGAACAATGCATCTCGGTTTCGAGATGCCTTACGCGTTGGTATCGTCCAGACCTGCCCTCGAACCGATGGCGAGCCGGTCATCACCATCGTTGAAAGGTGATCCGGCCAAGGAGCTTGGGGGCGGGCAGGGACTTGTTGCAGGTGACTGCCCGCGGTGCGCTGCAGGACCTCCGGTATCCGGCGTTCTTGCGGGGTGGCATGACTGCGACAGCACGACGGCCGACGATGACGCCGTGGCGTCCCAGACAGCACGTTCATGCTCGCGCCGACCTGGGCGGACGCCGCGCCGCATTTGCCTTGTCGGCCACTCGTGCCGATCGACGGGGCCTCCCGCGTTATGGAAGAATTGAATCAGATCGCCGGCGAACCCCCGCGCTGGAGCACGTCACTGCGTCTGTGCCAGGTCGGGGACTTGCAGATCGGGGGTGTTGGCGTGCTCACGCCGCGCAGCCGAACCCGGATTTACGCGATACGGCCCCGGACCCCATCGGTGCAACAGAGCCATGAGCCTGCCGATCAATCGATCTCGCGGGCTAGTTTACCAGCCTCAGTCGAACCGGCCGGGCCTCCGCAACCGCGACTTTCCGTCTCAGATCATGAACGCGCATTTCGTGCTCCCGGAATGCGACCTCTGAACTCAACCCGGCACGAACAGAGGCGATGGATCGCAGGAAGTCCTCGTAGATCTGGGTCTTCAGCATGTCGATTTCTTGGAGCGATGTTTGCATCTTGGACAAACCTTTGGAGCGGGAGCCCCAGTCATTTGTCTTCAAAGATGGCGAAATCGGGGCGTTGAAATCCTGTCAAAGACCGCAAGATTGGTTCCAAACCCGCCGAGGATACCCAATCCTCTGTCCTGTCGGCGCCACGCTGGCGCATTGCGGGCAAGCCTCAGATCCTGACTCCGGCCTCCAGAAGGGCATTTGGCCGTGACCAGACGCCGACCGGCCGTTCGCAGGAATTTGCCACGAACGACCGTCAGGCAAGACCAGGTCGTCTCAAAGGACGCATGACAACCCTTGGATTGTAAACGATTTTCCAATTTTCGTGAGGCGACGCTGTAATTCGTCGCTCCGGCACGCAAAGCCGGAATTCTGAGCCGCGGAAGGGGAATAACGCGGCCAGAACCCGCTTGGCGAACATACACTAACTACATAGCACCTACTTCTCATATGACCAAAGTTATGCAACTAATGCACGATTAGCAACACTTATATTACTCGCCTAGCGAAACGGTTTGTTCGCGTCTTGGCACAAGTGACAATTCCTGCATCCACCCAATACGGGCGCGTCGGCCGTGTATTGTTTCCGATTCGGCGCGGGCCTACCTGGAGGGTGCAGGCGCTGAGCCTGCTTTTTCCCTGCCTCTGGTGCGAGTCGCGCCACCGGCCCGGGCAATCCGGTGCCACGTTGCGATCGGCCAGGAGCTACGAGGACGCATCCAGTGCCCGTTCAACGGTCTGGCGATCGTTTGCGCGCACGGCAGAGGGCACTCGCCGGTAGCTCGGATCCCTGCTCAGTTCCTGATGCGCAGTGTGCAGATGTCTGGCCGGGATCTGCGGGAAGAGATGATGAACCAGGTGATAGGAGTCGTTGCGCGGAAAGAAGAGCAGGCGCACGATCGCCGGTGCCAACACATTGCGCGAGGCCTCAAGCTCGTCTTCCGCGCCGACCAGCCCGGCATGGTCCAGGCAGTCGGTCCAGAAGTTGAGCGTCGGATAGACGTAGAACCACGGCAGGATGACGAAGATCAGCGCGGCCAGCGGTGCGAAAAACAGATAGACGGCCATCAAGGCGAGGAGCAAGAGCCGCATGCCCAGGAAAAGCCGGCCATCCTCGGCCGAGAGGTTGATGCTGGTGTAGAGCGGCAGATGTCGCCCGGTCAGCGGGACGATGAGATGGCGCACGACCGTCCGCGGGCTGATCGGATCATGCAGCCCGAACTTCTCGATCAGGCCGAATTCCGCATCGTTCTCGTAGTCGCCGTTATTCGCATGATGCGACAGATGGTCGTCGCGATATTTGCGGAAGGATTTCATCAGGATCGCGGTACAAAAGCGCCCGATCGTCACATTGTCACGCCGCTGTTCGGCGAAGGTCGCGTGGCTGCATTCATGGACAATGTTGTTGATGCCCCGCAGCCGGGTCCCGATGAAGGTGGCTGTGGCTGCCATGGCCGCCACCGTCCAGGCCGAAAGCGGAAGTGACAGCAGATGGCTGCCGAGCAGGATCGCCGCAAATATGAGACCGACATATGCAGAAACGATCGACCAGGCGACTATCCGGGAGTAGCGCTTCAGACCAAGGAACCGCCGGATATACGTTCTTCTCAAGACCTGACCAGACATGCGCCCCCCTGAATTTTGCCTCAACTCTAGCGAGATTGTTGAACAAACCAAATGGTTTCGCCCAATTGTTTATCGCTTCGCTACTGCACATGAGCGCAGCTAATGCAAAATCAGCGCTCGCCTTTGCGTTGCAGGGGCATGTGCGATATGCTGCATTGTGGCGCATAAGCGTTCCTTATGCTGAGAGGCGAGAATGCAACGCTTTGACTATGATTCACTGACGATCCTGGCGGCTGTGGTTCGCGAAGGAAGCTTCGAAGCGGCGGCAAAGTCGATGAAAGTGACCCAATCCGCGGTGAGCCAGCGAATCAAGCAATTGGAGGAAAAGGTCGGCGTGGTGCTGGTCGCGCGGGGCCGACCCTGCGTGCCGACGGAAGCCGGTCTGCAATTTTTCCGTCACGTCGAACAGGTGAGCCTCCTGCAGCAGGAATTGGCCGAGCGCATGCGCGCCCTTGTCGGAGGCGAGGAGACCGTTGCCGCCACGATCCGCATCGCGGTGAACAACGACAGCTTGGCAACCTGGTTTCCAAAGCTGATCAGGCTGGCAACGCAGGAGCTTGGCATCCGCTTTGACATCCTGCCGGACGATCAGGAACACACCGAATCCAGTCTCAGGTCAGGGGACGCACTGGCCGTCATAACGACGCTGGAGACCCCGGTTCAGGGCTGCAAGATCATCTCGCTGGGGTCGATGGACTATGTGGCAGTGGCCTCGCCCGAGCTGTTTCAGCATTATTTCGCAACCGGCGTTTCCCTTGAAACGCTGCGGAATTCCGTCTGCGTGGCCTTCAATCGCAAGGACACGATACAGGATCAGTGGATGGCCCTCTGCTTCGGGGCGACGGTTCCGCTTTCGACGCACTATGTCCCGTCCTATGAAGGGTATCTTTCCTGCTGCCTGAACGGCGCCGGATGGGGGCTCGTGCCCAGCATTGCGGGCAACCCCTACATCAGACGGGGTGAACTGGTGGAGTTGAGCCCTGGCAAGAAGGTCAGCGTCGCATTGCATTGGCAGGCCGGCATGCAGTCGAGCGAAATCCTAAGCCGGCTCGGCAACCTGGTGCTGGACGTCGCCCGCGAACATCTTGCCCCGGACCGCTTCCGCCCGGACTGACCTGCCTGGGTCGATCCCGGACAAGGGTGAGCGCTGCATCGCGTTCTCACCCCATCCCCGACGCATTGAGGCCACATTGATCCTCAAGATCGGACGTGACGGACCAAGTTGCCGACGTCGGGTGCATGGTATGCGAGGAGAGAACCTTGTTAACTTCCGCAAGGGCAAATCGGGATAGTGGCCCCCGCCTGCGCCGTGTCGACCCGGCGCCTCCGCGTTTGGCCTTGCGCACCGCGATGGATGAAAATGGCGGCCAGGAGGTCGTGCCCCTCGGGATCGAGGTTCGGCAGCGACTGGTGCTGGGTGCCCTGATCGACGAATTCGGAGGCGAGGCATCAGTCACCGCGCTGACCCGCTTTCTGTCGCACCACTTTGGCTGGACGCCTCCCGCTCCGGGACCGGGGTTGATCGAGGTCCTTCGAGCCCTTCACCGACTTGGCGCAATAAGCCTGGAAGCCAACGGCCAAAGCGATTTCATCGTCCGGCTCCTGCCGGATGGTACAAGGCTTTGCGATTGATCCTACGGGGATAGCTTGCCGGACGTTCGACCGGGGTTGCGGTCCCGGAGGCCAGCCTTTCCATTCTCCGGGCGAAGACGCTCTTGTCGCTCGCTCGCTTCCGGCGGTTGCAATGCGTCTTCGGCGCGCCATACTCGCTAGGCGCATCGCACCACCGCAAGCCATAGCGATTGCTGAAGACTATCCCGCTCAGGACCCGCGTCATTGACGCGCGGTTTGCCATGGCCCTTCAGGATGAACGGTTGAAGCCGCGCCAACCGATTGAACGATCCCGACTTGGACTGACGCCCGATCTGCGGAGTTCGGAAGGGCCCGGAGTATTCCCCGGGCCCCCCTGTGATCTCAGGCGTGCAGGTCGAAGCGATCGGCTTCCATGACCTTGGTCCAGGCCGCGACGAAGTCCGTCACGAACTTCGCCCGGTTGTCATCCTGGGCATAGACCTCGGCATAGGCCCGCAGGATCGAGTTCGAGCCGAACACCAGGTCGGCACGGGTGGCCGTCCATTTCACCGCGCCGGTCTTGCGGTCGGTCAGCTCATACTCGTTCGCGCCTTTCGGCACCCACTTCAGGCCCATGTCGGTCAGCCCGGTGAAGAAGTCGGTGGTCAGCGCGCCGACGCGGTCCGTGAACTGCCCGTGCTTCGTACCGCCGTGGTTGGTGCCGATCATCCGCATGCCGCCGATGAGGACGGTCATCTCGGGTGCGGTCAGCCCCATCAGTTGCGCCCGGTCGAGCAGCATTTCCTCGGCCGAGACGACATAGTCCTTCTTCATCCAGTTGCGGAAGCCGTCGGCCAGGGGTTCCAGCACCGCGAAGCTGGCGGCGTCGGTCTGGGCGTCGCTCGCATCGCCGCGACCGGCATGGAACGGTACGATCACGTCAAAGCCCGCCGCTTTCGCGGCCTGTTCCACGCCCAGGTTCCCGGCCAGCACGATCACGTCGGCGACCGAGGCCCCGGCGGCCTTCGCGATGGGTTCCAGCACCGAGAGCACGCGCGCCAGACGGGCGGGCTCGTTGCCTTCCCAGTCCTTCTGCGGGGCGAGCCGAATCCGGGCACCGTTCGCACCGCCCCGCTTGTCCGAGCCGCGGAAGCTGCGGGCGGAATCCCAGGCGGTGGTGACCATGTCCGACACCGAAAGGCCCGATGCCGCGATCTTGGCCTTGACGGTGGCCACGTCCCAGGCGGTCGACCCCGCCGGAACCGGATCCTGCCAGATCAGGTCTTCCTGCGGCACCCAGGGGCCGAGGTAGCGTTCGATCGGACCCATGTCGCGGTGGGTCAGCTTGAACCAGGCGCGGGCGAAGACTTCCGAGAAATAGGCGTGGTCGTCGCGGAAACGCTCGGCGATCTTGCGGTAGGCCGGGTCGAACCGCATCGCCATGTCGGCGTCGGTCATCATCGGCATCCGGCGGATCGAGGGGTCTTCCACGTCGACCGGCATGTCCTCTTCGGCGATGCCGATCGGCTGCCACTGCCAGGCACCGGCGGGCGATTTCTGCAGCCACCAGTCATACTTGAACAGGAGGTCGAAGTAGCCGTTGTCCCATTTCGTCGGGTGCGTCGTCCAGGCGCCCTCGAGGCCCGAGGTCACGGTGTCACGGCCGACCGAACGGGTGGAGTTGATCATCCAGCCAAGCCCGCCTTCGGCCAGATCGGCGCCTTCCGGGTCCGGGCCGACCAGCGCGGCGTTGCCGTTGCCATGCGCCTTGCCGACAGTGTGGCCCCCGGCGGTCAGGGCAACCGTCTCTTCATCGTTCATCGCCATTCGGGCAAAGGTTTCGCGCACGTCGAGGGCGGTCCTCGTCGGGTCGGGCTTGCCGTCAACGCCTTGCGGGTTGACGTAGATCAGGCCCATGACCACGGCGGCGAGCGGGTTTTCCAGCGAGGCGCGGTCTTCCTTGGTCGGATAGCGAAGATCGGTGAGCCATTCCTTTTCCGATCCCCAGTAGGTGTCCTTTTCCGGCGCCCAGATGTCTTCGCGGCCAAAGCCGAAGCCAAAGGTTTTCAGGCCCATGGATTCGTAGGCCACGGTCCCGGCAAGGACCATCAGGTCGGCCCAGGACAGGCGGTTGCCGTATTTCTTCTTGATTGGCCAGAGAAGGCGCCGCGCCTTGTCGAGGTTGGCGTTGTCGGGCCACGAATTCAGCGGCGCGAACCGCTGGTTGCCGCTTCCGGCCCCGCCACGGCCATCGGCCATGCGGTAGGTCCCGGCGGCATGCCAGGACATGCGGATGAAGAGCCCGCCGTAGTGGCCCCAGTCGGCAGGCCACCAGTCCTGGCTGTCGGTCATGAGCGCCGTCAGGTCGCGCTTCAGTGCCTCGAAGTCGAGCTTCTTGACTTCTTCCGCGTAGTTGAACCCGGTCAGCGGGTTCTCCTTGCTGTCATGCTGGTGCAGGATGTCGAGGTTCAGCGACTTCGGCCACCAGTCCATCACGGTGGTCCCCGTTTCGGTGATCGCCCCGTGCATCACCGGGCATTTGCCGGTGCGTCCCGTGTCATTGCCATCCATCTTGCTCTCCTCGTCTGGCTGAATGCGGCGGCGAAAACGCGGCACCCGCCATGTCCGTGCGGACCTGGTGGGCGACTCGTGCGTCTTCCTTGTGGATCATGGCTAGCACCCTGCGACGATAATCGGAATTTTCATTTTCCAATCGTCGCGATATGAAAAACATATGGCACAGATCACCATGAAGCACCTGCGATATTTCGACGCGCTGTCCCGGCACCGCCATTTCGGGCGGGCCGCCGAGGCTTCGTCGATCTCGCAGCCGGCGCTGTCCTTGCAGATCAAGGAGCTGGAGGAGCTTCTGGGGGCGGCCCTGGTCGAGAGGGGGGCGCGGCAGATCAGCCTGACGGGCCTGGGCGAGGAATTCGCGTTGCGCGCGCGCGATGTCCTGCGGGCGGTCGACGAACTGGGCGCCCTTGCCCGGGCGTCGGCCGGGCCGTTGTCTGGCCGGTTGCGGCTGGGGGTGATTCCGACGGTTGCTCCGTACCTTCTGCCTCGGCTGATGCGGGCAGTTTCGGACCGCTATCCCGAGCTGGATCTGCGCCCGCGCGAGGCGGTGACGCCGAAGCTTATGCGCGACCTGGCCGAGGGGCGGCTTGACCTTGCGCTGGTGGCCCTGCCGATCTCGGAACCCTCGCTGATCGAGCATGTGCTGTTCGACGAGGAATTCCTGCTGGTCCGCAATGCACTGGATGCGCACCTGCCCATTCCACCGGTGACGGAGCTTCCGGCGATGCCGCTTCTGCTGCTGGAGGAAGGCCACTGTTTCCGCGACCAGGCCATCGCGGTCTGCAAGCTGCCCCCGAGCCCGATGGGCGAGGCGATGGAGGGCTCGTCGCTGGCGACTCTGGTTCAGATGGTGGGCGCGGGGATCGGGGTGACGCTGATCCCGGAGATGGCGGCCGAGGTCGAGGGCCGCTCGGCCCCGGTCGCGCTACACCGTCTGCCGGACCCAAGCCCACGCCGGACACTGGGTCTGGTCTGGCGGCGGAGCGACCCGCTGTCGGACCGCTATTCCGAACTGGCCGCGGGGCTGAATGAGGGGCTGGCGGCGAAGTGACCGACGGCGCTATGCGCCCCATGTGCGTTCAAGGAGCCGCAGCCAGTTGCCGTGGGAGATCTTCCTGATCAGCGGTTCGCCCAATCCCATGCCGCGCATCGCGGCGACAAGGACGGGCAGGCCCTCGGCCCCGCCGATGTCTTTCGGCGTTGTCGCGCCATCATAGTCCGAGCCGATCCCGACGCTGTCTTCGCCCGCCAGTGCCAGCATGTGTTCGATATGCCGCTTGACCGGGTCGAGCGTCATGTCGGCATTGTCGCGGCCATCGGGGCGCAGGAAACAGGTCGCGAAGTTGAGCCCCGCCATCCCGCCGCTTTCGCCGATGGCGCGCAACTGCCAGTCGGTCAGGTTGCGGCTGGAATGCGTGATTGCATGGGCGTTCGAATGAGTCGCCACCAGCGGCGCGTCGGTCAGCTTCGCCACGTCGAGGAACCCGGCCTCATTCAGGTGGCTGAGGTCGAGCATGATCTTCAGCCGGTTGCATTCGCGAACGAGATCGCGGCCAAGCGGAGTCAGGCCGGGCCCGGTGTCGGGCTGCGAGGGGAAGCGGAACGGCACCCCGTGGCCGAAGATCGTCGGGCGGCTCCAGACCGGCCCCAGCGAGCGCAGGCCCATGGCATGGAACAGATGCAGCGCGTCGAGGTTCGGCCCGATGGGCTCGGCGCCCTCGAAATGGATCACCCCGGCGACGACGCCCTCGCCCATGGCGGCGCGGATTTCGCCCGCCGTTCGGCACCAGCGGAACCGGCCCTCCGAGGCACGCTCCATCCACAGAAGATGTCCGAGCATTTCCACGGCAACCGGCTGGGCCGCGGCGTGGTCGATCAGGTCCGGCAGGGGCAGGTCATAGGGCGGATTGTCCATCGCGGCATGGAGCAGGTCCATGCCTTCCACCTCTGGCGAGGGAATGTAGACCGCGAAGAAGCCGCCCGCGAAGCCGTGGGCCAGCATCCGGGGCAGGTCCAGGTGGCCCGCGCCTTCGCCCTGCAACCAGAGCCTGTCGCGCGCTTCGCCCGCGGCGGCGATCTTCAGGACGATGTCGTTGTGGCCATCGAAGACGGTAACGGGATCAGACATGTCGGGGCTCCTTCCGCGTGGGCGCAGTCAATCCGGTTTGTTGGCGGCTCGCAAGCCGGGCGCATCTGCGACAGGACATCTGCGGTCAGGTGGTTGACGGCAGGGGCGACTTGCGCCATGCCGGGCGCATGCTGGTCAAGGCCATCCTCAGCCTGCACCGGGCAGCGCTGGTCGCCGCCCTTGCCGTCGCGCTGGTCGCGACGGGGTTCGGCCATCGTCTGCCGTCCGACCAGGAGGAAGCCCTTGCCTTCGCGCTGGCGAACGGGCTGACGGCACAGGACTTCTGCGGCGACATGCCGGGCGACGCCGCGAAGACGGGCCTGCATTGCCTGGCCTGCCAGATCACCGGCGGTTCCGACCTGCCGAGCGCAGTGCAACTGCAGATCGACCATGACCTGACCTTTGCCGCGACAAGCATTGTCCCGCGGGAAAGCCGGGCGCTGGCGCGGGTGCTTGACCCCGGCCGCCTGCCGCAGGGTCCGCCTACCGCCTGACGGCGGCGCCCATTCCCGTATCGACGCCGCCTTCCCGTGCCGCATGCAGGCGCTAGCGCCTTGTGTACTTCCACGCGAACCGAAGGCATCCCGATGTCCACCGAGACACAATCCCCGAACCATCTGTATTTCGCCGTCTGGCGCTGGCACTTCTATGCCGGGCTCTATGTCATCCCCTTCCTCATCATGCTCGCCACCACCGGGCTGATCATGCTGTGGATCGCCGTCCTTACCGGGATCGGCGACGAGAAGCTGACCATCCCGCGCGGCGACCATCTGTTGCCGGTCAGCGCGTTGACCGCCGCAGCCGAGGCCGCCGTGCCCGGATCGACGGCCACCCAGTATGTCGCCCCGCTGTCGCCCGACCATGCCGCTGCCGTCGCCGTGGCCGCCGGGGAGACCAGCACCGGCGTCACCCTGAACCCCTACACCGGAGAGGTGCTGAACCAGTTTCCCTGGCGGGCCGGGTGGTACGACTTCCTGACCGACATCCACGGCTCGCTCCTGATCGGCGATGTCGGCGACTGGATGATCGAGGCGGCCGCGAGCCTGGGGCTTCTGCTGACCATCACCGGCATCTACCTGCACTGGCCGCGCGAGGGCTGGGGCAAGGCGCTGACGGTGCAGACGGCGGCAAGGGGCCGGGCCTTCTGGAAATCGCTGCACGGGGCGCTTGGTCTCTGGGTCAGCCTGCTTATGGTGCTGTTCCTGATCTCGGGCCTGAGCTGGACCGGGCTTTGGGGAACCAAGTTCGTGCAGGCCTGGTCGACCTTTCCGGCGGAGAAATGGGACGCGGTGCCCCTGTCGGACGCGACCCATGCCAGCATGAACCACGGCGCCGCCAAGGAAGTGCCCTGGGGCCTGGAGCAGACGCCGATGCCGGAATCGGGCTCGCTGGCTGGAACCATGGCGATCCATGGGCCGGTGACGGTGGACAGCGTCGCGGCTTTCGCCGACGGGCTGGGCTTTGCCTGGCGCTACCAGCTGAACCTTCCCGCGAACGAGACGGGGGTCTTCACGATCAGCCATGACAGCATGTCGAACGACGGGCCTGACCCGACGGCCGACCGGACGATCCACATCGACCGCTATACCGGCAACGTTCTGGCCGATGTGCGTTATGCCGACTATTCGCCTTACGCCAGGCTGATGGCCTGGGGGGTCGCGTTCCACGAAGGCGACCTGGGCCTGTGGAACATCGCGCTGAACACCGGCTTCTGCCTATCGGTGATCCTGATGGCGGTTTCCGGCCTGGTGCTGTGGTGGAAGCGTCGTCCTGCGGGCGCGCGACTTGGGGCTCCACCCCGGCCCACCCAGATTCCCTATGCCAAGGGGGCTATCCTGGTGATGCTCGCCCTGTCGCTGGCCTTCCCGATGCTGGGCCTGACGCTGCTGGCCGTGATCGTGCTGGACCTTGTGGTCCTGACTACCCTGCCGCCCCTGAAGCGGCTGGTGAACTGATGTTTTCCCTTTCCTCAAACCGGAGTAGACCGATGAAACGCATCCTGACCTTCGCAGCTTCGCTGCTGCTGGCTGTTCCTGCCCTTGCCCATGAGGTGAAGGTCGGCGACCTGGAGATCATTCACCCCAATATCCCGCAGCCCGCCGCCTCGGCCAAGGCTGCCGGGGGATTCCTGGCGATCAGCAACGAAGGGACCGAGGCCGACCGGCTGATCGGGGTCGAGGCGGATTTCGCCGCCAAGGCGGAGACCCATGAAAGCAAGGTCGACGAGAATGGCGTCGGCACGATGGAGCATGTCGATGCCGTCGAGATCCCGCCCGGCCAGACGGTGAACCTGGAGCATGGCGGCTATCACATCATGTTCATGGGCCTGACCGGTCCGCTGACCGAAGGCGAGATGCGCAAGGTGACGCTGATCTTCGAGCATGCGGGCCGGGTGGAGGTTGAGTTCATGATCGACCCGCCGATGGGCGAGGACATGGGCGACATGGACCATTCCACGATGGACATGGGCGAAGGCTCGGGCGGCTGAGGCTTGCGCACGCGCCCGACCTGCCGCAGCATGGCGCCGAGGCAGGTCGGGGGCGGCTGGAATGAGCGAGGCATCGCCGGGAATAGCCGCGCGTCCGGGTGAGGTCGCGCTGAGCTTCGATCCAGCCCGGGTGGCGGACGACGCGCATCTGCGGTTCATCGGTCGACTTCGCAGCCCCTGGTCGCGGGGCAACTGCCCAAAGAACCTGCGCGAGGCGCGGGAGGCGGGGGGTGATTTTCGGGCGGAGATCGACCCGCCGTTCCGGCCCGGGCTGCAGGGGCTGGCGCCGGGTATGCCGTTGATGGTGCTGTATTGGACCGGGTTGGCGCGGCGCGATCTGATCCTGCAGAGCCCGGCGCATCGCGACGGACCGACAGGTGTCTTTGCCCTGCGCTCGCCCGCGCGGCCCAATCCTGTCGCCGTGGGGGTGGTGCGGCTTCTTGCACTGGATCAGACGGCGGGCATGTTGGAGTTTGATGCGCTCGACGCCTTCGACGGGACGCCGCTTCTGGACATCAAGCCCTGGTTGCCCTCGGTCGACGTTCCGCCTGCACAGGAGTGATTTACCCTTGCCGGAAGCTGGGATAGACCCTCCGGCGAGAGCTTGGAGCGCGGACAGACATGCAGGGATTTCAGACGGAACCGAAGCACGACAGCTATGATGTGGTGATCATCGGCGGCGCGATCATGGGGTCGTCGACGGCCTGGTGGCTGACGCAGATGGGCTTCACCGGCCGGGTACTGGTTGTCGAGCGCGACCCGTCTTACGAGCAGGCGGCGACCACGCTGAGCTTTTCCTGCATCCGCCAGCAGTTCTCGACCGAGCTGAATATCCGCATCTCGCAGTTCGGGGCCGGTTTCGTGCAGAACCTGCGGCAGCGGATGGGCGGCGATGACCGGGTGCCGGAGCTGAAGATCCAGAATTTCGGCTACCTGTATCTTGCCGACGATGAGGGGTTCGCCGATGTGCTGCGCGCCAACCAGAAAGTGCAGGTGGCGGCGGGGGCGGGGACACGGTTGCTGACACCCGACCAGATCGCGGCAGAGTTTCCGTTCATGACGGTAGACGACCTGGTGCTGGGCAGCCTGAACACGGTCGACGAGGGCTATTTCGACGGATCGACCGTCTTCGACTGGTTCCACCGCAAGGCCCGCGAGGCGGGCGTGGAGTATCTGGCGGACGAGGTGGTGGGGCTGGATGTGTCTGGTGGGAAAGTCACCGGGGTCCGGCTGAAATCAGGCCGGACGGTGGCTTGCGGGACGGTCGTGAACGCCTCTGGCACACGGGGGGCGAAGGTGGCGGCTATGGCGGGGATCGCGATCCCGATCGAGCCGCGCAAGCGCTTCAACTGGGTGATCCAGGCGGAAACGCCACTGGACCGGCCCTTGCCGCTGACCATTGATCCCTCGGGCGTTTTCGTGCGCGAGGTGGGCGGCGGGACCTACATGGCGGGGGGGCACGCCGATGTGGACCCGGCAGTGGCGTTCGACGACTTCGCCATGGACTACGGGCTGTGGATGGATAAGATCTGGCCCAATATCGCCACGCGCATCCCGTCTTTCGAGGCGGTCAAGGTGATCAGCGATTGGGCGGGGCAGTATGACTACAATTGTCTCGACCAGAACGCGATCACAGGGCCGCATCCTGAGATCGGCAACTTCCTGTTCCTGAACGGGTTTTCAGGCCATGGATTGCAGCAGTCGCCCGCGATGGGCCGAGCGACCGCCGAGTTGATCGTGCATGGCGGCTATCGCACGCTGGATATGACCGAGTTTCACTATGGACGCATCGCCGAGGGGCGCGCGCTGGTGGAAGGCGCGATCATCTGACGACGGTCAGTCGGTTTCAAGCAGCGCGGTCGGGGACTGGACAGAGATCAGGTCCTTGGGCGCAAAGACGAAAACCAGAACGCCAACGTACACGGCAAGGAACAGGGCTACGGCAGCATAGGTTCTGGCAGGGCGGGTACGCGACGGCAGAACATGTGTCATGTCGGGCTCTCCTGAGGTGGCAGCGACTCGGGTCCGATGCGGGGACACTACCACCATTGCGTGTGGTTCGGTTTCCGAAGTTTTGCGGATAGGCGGAATTTCTTCCTTCCGGGCGGTAGGTTTGGCAAATATCCGCCCGGTATTCTGCCGTTTCTGCGGCTGCAAACGAACCTTTTTCTGCGGCGCACAGGCGCGTGACAATCACGATTCGCTCGGTCGGGAAACTCGCGCGCAAGGCTTTGACAACGCTGGGTTAAACGGGGCGGCGTCGGAAGGGCGGGCTTTCAGGTGGCGTCTCCGGCCCGGCCCCGGGCAAGAGTGCGGGCCGGATCGGCGTACAGCGGGACGATGCAGTTGCAGAAAGTCGGCGGAACGTCGCCTAGCTTCTGACGCCCGAGAACCGGCTCTGCCAGTCGGTACGCTCTTCGTCGGTGATCTTGCGGAAAAGGTTTTCCGGGACCGAGAAGCCATGACCGGCGGGCAGGGTCCGCATCGCGGCGGAAATGTCGGCGGGCCAGGTCCAGTCGTCCGAGCCCATGGCCTGCATCATCGTCGCCGATGCATCCGGGATGAAGGGCGCGGACAGGATCGCGTAGACGCGGATCAGGTTCAGGGCGAGGCGGACGATGGCCTGGGCCTGTTCCGGGTCGGTCTTGACGACGGACCAGGGCGCGGCGGCTTGCAGGTATTCGTTGCCGATCACCCAGATCGCCCGCAGCTCTGACGCGGCCTTGCGGACCTCCATCTGCTGCATGAAAGCGGTGTAGTCGGCGATCCGCGCGCCGAGATCGGCGATAAGGGCGGTCTCCAGCGGGTCGAAGCTGCCCCCGGCGGGGACTTCGCTGCCGAATTTCGACACGGCGAACTTGGTCACGCGGGAGACGAGGTTTCCGAGAACGTCGGCGAGGTCCTTGTTCACCGAGGCCTGGAAATTCTCCCAGGTGAATTCGCTGTCGGCACTTTCCGGCGCGTGGGAAAGAAGCCACCAGCGCCAGTAGTCGGACGGCAGGATCGAGAGCGCCTGGTCCATGAAGACGCCGCGGCCTTGCGAGGTGGAGAACTGGCCGCCGTCATAGTTGAGGTAATTGAAGGACTTGAGGTAGTCGACCAGCTTCCACGGCTCACCCGAGCCAAGAATGGTGGCGGGGAAGGAGAGGGTGTGGAAGGGGACGTTGTCCTTGCCCATGAACTGATAATAGGTCACGTCCGAGGCGCCCTTGTCGGTGCGCCACCAGCGCTCCCAGTCCGCATCCGGCTTGCCGTTGGCGTCGGCCCATTCGGCGGTGCAGGCGATGTATTCGATGGGGGCGTCGAACCAGACGTAGAAGACCTTGCCCTCCATCCCCGGCCAGGGCTGGTCGCCCTTTTTGACCGGGATGCCCCAGTGAAGGTCGCGGGTGATGCCCCGGTCTTGCAGCCCGTCGCCGTCGTTCAGCCACTTCTTCGCGATCGAGGTGGTGAGGATCGGCCAGTCGGTCTTTGAATCGATCCAGGCCTCCAGCTTGTCGCGCAAGCTCCTCTGCTTGAGATACAGGTGCTTGGTCTCGCGCACTTCCAGGTTGGTCGAGCCGCTGATCGAGGACCGCGGGTTGATCAGGTCGGTCGGGTCAAGCTGCTTGGTACAGTTCTCGCACTGGTCGCCGCGCGCCGCCTCGTACCCGCAGTTCGGGCAGGTGCCAGTGATGTAGCGGTCGGGCAGGAAGCGGTTGTCGTCGATCGAGAACACCTGCTTTTCGCTGACCTCGGCGATCAGGCCGTGTTCGTCGAGCTTGCCCGCGAAATGCTGGGTGAGCTTGTGGTTGCGCTGGCTGGAGGAGCGGCCGAAATGGTCGAAGGACAGCCGGAACCCGGCGGCAAGGTCCTTCTGCACCTCGTGCATCTCGGCGCAGTAGACCTCGACCGGCTTCCCGGCCTTGGCGGCGGCAAGCTCGGCGGGGGTGCCATGCTCATCGGTGGCGCAGATGAACATCACCTCATGCCCCATCGCCCGGTTGAAACGGGCGAAAAGATCGGCGGGCAGCTGGGAGCCGACGAGGTTCCCGAGATGCTTGATCCCGTTGATGTAGGGAATGGCCGAGGTGATGAGGATGCGTGCCATGTCTGCGCCTTGCCTGAGTCCGGCGATTGCTTAGCCCAAGCGCGGGAAAAGGGCCAGCGGGCTACGACCTGCCGCGGATCATCCGGGTAAGCGTGCCGTCGCCTTCCCACTGCCGCTTCAGCGCGCCGAGGATGTGGAGGGCGATGAGGGCCATCAGGAGCTTGGTCAGGATGTCGTGCAAGCCGAACCAGAAGGCCTCGCTCTCCTCGGATGCTTCGACAATTGGGGGGACGGTCCAGCGGTCGGCGATCATCACGTCGATGCCGGTGGCGGAGCTTCCCGCCCAGCCGGTCAACGGTATGGCGACAAGGAGAAGATAGAGCGCCCAGTGCACGGCGCGGGCGGCCCAGAAAAGGGCGGTGCGGGGTCCGAGCGGCGGTGGCGGGGGGCTGGCGATGTGCCAGGCAATGCGGATCAGGATCAGGGCGAGGACGAGGAAGCCCAGGGTCTTGTGCAGCCCGTACAGCCAGAGGTTGGCAAGGCCGGGCTCGATGCTCTCGATCTTGAGGCCGAGGGCGAGCTGGCCGATGACGAGGACCATCATCGTCCAGTGGATGACGCGGGTGACGAGGCCGAATTCGGCGGGGCCGTTCCGCAAGGCCATGCGTCAGCCCTGCGCGTCGATGCGGGCGGTGATGATGATGCGAACCTCGTCCCCCACCATGTCGGACCAGCCGGTTGCCCCGAAGTCCGAGCGGTTGACATGGCCGGTGAGCTTGACCGTGAGGTGGTCGAGATCGCCCTTGGCGCTGCCCTGCGGGCGGAAGATCTGGGCGCGCAGGGTGACGGCCTTGGTCACGCCGCGAATGGTAAGGTTGCCGGTGACATCGGCGGCCGCGCCCGCACGCTTGACCGAGGTGCTTTCGAAGGTCATCCGGGGATGGTCGCGGGCATCGAGAACCTTCGGTCCCTTCAGCGCCTGGGCGGCAAAGGGGAAGCTGGCCTTGGCCCCGGTCACGTCCAGCGCGACCGCGACGGTGCAGTTCACCACATTGTCGAAGTCGAGGCTGAGATCGGCCTTCTCCAGCGGGATCGAGCCGGTGATCAGATCGGGGCCGAAATCGGTCTCGAACGCTACGGTCGAGGCCGTGGGATCAAGGGCGTAGTCGGTGGTTGCGGCCTGCGCGGGCAGGGTGAGAAGGATGGCTAGGACAAGGACGGCAAGACGGTGCATGGCGGCCTCCGGTGAGCTGTGGCGGGAGATGTAGCACCGGAGGCGAATTTGGCAAATTCATCGCGACGAGGGGGCATGGCCCTACTGCGCGGTGTAGCCGCCGTCGACCAGGTGATAGGAGCCGGTGATGAAGCTGGCCTGATCCGACAGAAGGAACAGGACCAGCGCGGCGACCTCTTCAGGGGTGCCAAGACGGCCCTGGGCGTGCTTTCCGGCGAGGAAGTCCTGCGTGGGCTGATCGAGGTGCTTGTCGATCAGCGGCGTATGGATGAAGCCGGGGCCGACCGAGTTGATGCGGATGCCTTTCTGGCCATATTCCAGCGCGGCCGACTTGGTCAGGCCGACGACGCCGTGCTTGGCCGCGACATAGGCCGGGCTCATGGCAAAGCCGACGCTGCCGAGGATCGAGGCGATGTTCACCACTGCCCCGCCGCCGCTGCGTTCAAGGGCGGGGAGGCCGAAGCGCAGGCCGTAGAAGACGGCGTTCAGGTTCACCTCGATGACCTGTTTCCAGCTGTCGACCGGGTAGTCTCCGGTCAGGGCCGAGGCGCCGCCGATGCCCGCGTTGTTGACGAGGAGATGCAGGCCGCCGCCCCAGCTTTCGGCCGTGGCGACCAGGCTTTCGATGACGGCCGGATCGGCGACGTTGCCCCCTGCGGCGCGGGCCTTGCCTCCGGCGGCTTCGATGTCCGCCACGACGCGGGCTGCGCCGGTGTCGTTCAGATCCTGCACCAGGACCTTCGCGCCCGAGGCGGCGAGGGCTTTGGCGACGGCCTCGCCGATGCCCGAGCCCGCGCCGGTCACGAGGGCGGTCTTGCCGGGGAAGGTGATCTCCATGGTGTTCTCCTTGCTTGGTTCTGGGGAAGGAAGGCGCGATCCGGGAAAAAGTTCCATGATCCGGGTCAAGTGGGGCGGGCAGGGCGGGTGAATTTTTGGGCGGTCAGAGGTCAGGCAGGGGCCTTGGCTCCAGCTCCTCGGTTTTCGGGCGGGTGCGAAGCGACCAGCCGGCAGGCGGCAGGAGCCGGGCGCGGAGGCGGGTGAGGGTGAAGCTTTCCTCATCCGACCAGAGGAGCGCGCGGCTGGGGGCGGGGGACAGGTGCCAGCGGCTTTCCACCCCCTGCGCGCCGCCGGTGCCGGGCAGGAGCAGGAGCCCGAGAGGCGGCACGCCCCCGTCGCGGCGGGCAGCCTCGGCCCCGGTTTCCGCGGCAAGGTGCAGGCGGCGGATCGGGGTGAGGGCGGGAGGCGTGAGAAGCTCGGCGATGACGAGGGGCGCGGCGCCGGAGCGCAGGGCCTCTTCCGCGGGCCAGAGCAGGCAGTCGTCGCGCGGGGCCTGGACCAGGATCAGGCGGGCGGGATCGGCCAGGGGCTGCAGGCCGGCGGCATTCAAACGTTCGGCGACCCAGCCGGGGCGGATCCAGATCACCGGTCCCTGGCATCGGGCCATGATCCGGGCGGCGAGCATCAGGCGCGAGGGGCCGCAGAATTCATGCACCCGGCCCCGTTGCAGGGTCAGATCGCCCGCCAGGGGTTGCAGGACCGGACCCCGGCGGAGGCTGTGATGGAGACTGGGAAGACTCATGCGGAAAAGCTATATTGTTCCCTAAATGTTCTCAAGCCTGACCCTTTGCCCGGCTGCCGATCCGGCCTAGCCTTGCGTCCCGACGGAAGGAGCCCCGCGATGCAGACCCTGACCCTTGGCAAGACCGGCCTCACGGTTTCCGCGCTGTGCCTTGGCACGATGACCTGGGGCACGCAGAACACGGAAGATGAAGGGCACGCGCAGGCCGACCTGGCGCTGGAGCGGGGTGTCACCTTCTGGGACACGGCGGAGATGTATCCGGTGAACCCGGTGCGGGCGGAAACCGTGGGCCAGACCGAAGAGATCATCGGGTCATGGCTGGCGTCGCGGGGCGGGCGGGACCGGCTGGTCCTTGCGACCAAGATTGCAGGCAAGGGCCAGGTGATCCGCCCCGGCCAGCCGATCAGCGGAGCGACGCTGCGGGCGGCGGTGGAGGCGAGCCTGAAGCGGTTGAAGACCGATTACATCGATCTCTACCAGCTGCACTGGCCGAACCGAGGCAGCTATCATTTCCGCCAGGCATGGCGCTATGCGCCTGCCGGGATCGACAAGGTCGCCGAGACCGCGAACATGACCGACATCCTGACCACGGCGCAGGCGCTGGTGGCGGAAGGCAAGATCCGGTCCGTGGGCCTGTCGAACGAAAGCGCCTGGGGGGCCGCGCGCTGGCTGCATCTGGCCGAGGTTCATGGCCTGCCGCGCATGGCGACGGTGCAGAACGAATATTCCCTGCTCTGCCGTCAGTTCGATACCGACTGGGCCGAACTTTCGGTGGTGGAGGACATGCCGCTCCTGGCCTTCTCGCCCCTGGCGACCGGGCTTCTCAGCGGCAAGTACGCGGGAGACGTGATCCCCGAAGGCTCACGCAGAAGCCTGAACCCGGACCTGAGCGGGCGGATCACGCCGCGGGTATTCCCGGCGGTGGCGGCCTATCTGGGCTTGGCGGCGCGGCATGGGCTCGACCCCTGCCAGATGGCGATTGCCTTCTGCCGGACGCGACCGTTCACGACGATCCCGATCATCGGGGCGACGACGCTGGAACAACTGGCCACCAACATCGGTGCGGCGGAGGTCACGTTGTCGTCAGAAGTGCTGGAGGACATAGCGGAAACCCACCGGGCGCATCCCCGTCCCTATTGACGGGACTTGCGGCGCGCGAGGCTTCAAGGCACTTCTGGGCCCCAACCGGAGAACCCGATGCGCCGTCTGCCCCTTGTTGCCGTTCTTGTCTGTGCCACGGGCCTTCTGGCGGCCTGCCAGCCATCGCTGTCGGGCAAACCGCCTGCGGTGGGTGCGCCGAATGCGGTGACGGGGGAAGCGATCGAGGTGACGGCGCTCGACGCCATGCCGGGCGAAGCCGGGGCGACCCCGGCTGCGGCGGAGCCTACTGCGGCAGGGACGGAAAAGGCCGCGGCACAGGGGGCGCCCGCAGCCCCGGAGCCCGAGGCCGCGCCCGCACCGAAGGCGGAGACGGAAGGTGCCGGGCCCGCGCCCAAGCCTGACATGACCGAAGCGCCGGTGACGCCGAAATCGGAACAGCAGCTGGCCTGCGAGAAGAAGAAGGGGCGGTGGGCGAAGATCGGCAAGGGCGATGCGCGCGCCTGCGTGTTCCAGACCCGCGATGCGGGCAAGCGCTGCGAGCGGGAAAGCCAGTGCGAGGGCGTCTGCCTGGCGCGGTCCGGCACCTGTTCGCCGTTCAAGCCCCTCTATGGCTGCAACGAGATTTTGCAGGACAATGGCGCGCGGGTGACACTGTGTCTCGACTGACGCTGGTCGCGGCCCTTTTGCTGACAGCCTGCGTGGCGAAACCCGCGCCGACCCCGGCCTTCCGGGCGGCGTCGGCTCCGATCTGGTCGGCGGCTGCATTCCAGCCGGGGCAGGTGGCCGGGGTCTGGCGGCAGGTGGCAAGCTTCCAGCCGGACGGCGCGACCTGCCGGGCAGGGGGCGTCGAAATGACGCCGGAGGGGGCAGGGCTCCGGCTTTCTGGCACGCTTTGCCTGGCGGGCCGGGCCGAGAAAGTGTCCGGCGCAGCGCCGATGGTCGGGCCCGGTCGCCTGCGGATCAAGGGCGAGGACTGGTGGGTGCTGTGGGTGGATTCGGGCTACCGCACGCTGGCCATCGGTACGCCCTCCGGCCGCTTCGGGCTGATCCTGGACCGGGGTGCGATCCCGGCGGACCGGCTGGCTGCCGCACGGGAAATCTTTGATTTCAACGGCTACCGAACCGAAGCTCTTACCGCACTTTAGCGAACCCGGTCCATCAGCCCCTGCAGGTGGGCGACCATGTCGCGAGCGCCAACCTCGGCTTCGCGCACCAGAAGGTCGAAATGCTGGGAGATGGTCTCGACCCGGGCAGAGTCGCGGAAGGCAAGGTAGTGACGGCCGAGGTAGATCACCGCCAGAAGCGGACCGAAAACGGTGATCGGGGCGGAGAAGAGCTTGCGCGCGTCGAAGAGGCACAGGCGCAGCGAGGGGTAGAGCTGGTCGCAGAGCCGTTGCAGGTGGTCAAGCTGGGTCAGGCGCGTCTCGGCCGGGAGGCCCTCGTAATAGCCGGTAGCGGTGGCGAAGGCGGTCAGTTCGTGCATCGGCAGGGCAATTTCATAGTCCGACCCCGAACCGCGCATCCATTTCAGCCGGTCCTCGAAGGCGCCGATGGCCTGTTCGGCGGTGCGGCCAAGCTGGGGTTCGTATTCCCATTCCACCACCGCGCGGGTCTTCAGCATGTCGGGCAGGGTGGCCGGGACATGGCGGATCTTGTAGCCCGCGGCTTCCTGGTGCCAGGTGAATATGCGCTCGTCGATCAGCGCGCGGGGGGCTTCGGTGAGCGAAAGCGAGGCGGCCAGCAGATCGGCGATCGGCTCGGGGCGACCGGAAAGCCCCAGAAGCCAGTCTGCGCTGATGCCAAGCGCCCGGGCGCAGTCGGCGGCAAGCTGGGCGTTCGGCAGCCGCGTGCCGGGCTTCAGGAGTGCCGAGACGGTCGAGCGGTCGGTGCCGGTCCGCCGGGCAAGCTCGGCCTGCGAGACGCCTCGCGCCGCCATCGCCTCGGTCAGGCGGGCGCGGAACAGGGGGGCTAGGTGGCGCTTGTCGATTTTCTGTATCATTTGTTGACTTAACAGAACGAAAGTGACGTTCAGTTGACATTATCCCAAATTACGCAGCATGACAGCCCCTGCTATTCTGGCATCAGAAAAAGCAGATTGGGCAAAGCCTTGCAGACCGAATTCCGGGCCATCGAATGGCCGACCCTGTTGTTGTTCGTCGTGAGCTATGCGCTCTGGGCCGCAGGAACCACCATCCTCTGGCAGCTGTCACCGACCTTGGCGATCCTCGCCGCGGGCCTTGCCATTGCGCAGTTGTCATCACTGACGCATGAGGTCCTGCACGGCCATCCGTTCCGCTCGCAATTCTGGTCCGAGGCGCTGGTCTTTCCGGCGACGTCCGTGTTCATCCCCTATCTGCGCTTCAAGGATACCCACCTGCAGCACCATAACGACCCGGCGCTGACCGACCCCTATGACGACCCGGAATCGAATTTCTTTGACCCCGCCGCCTGGGCCCGGCTGTCCGCACCGATGCAGGTGTTGCTGCGGTTCAACAATACGTTGTTTGGTCGGATGCTGATCGGCCCGTTCGTCGGGACCGGGATCTTCCTCGCGACCGACTGGCGATTGGCGCTGCAGGGCGACCGGCGGGTGCTCCTCGCCTGGGCGCTGCACCTGCCCGGGCTGGCACTGGTCTTCGGCTGGCTCTGGGCGGTCGGGCAGATGCCGGTCTGGGCCTATCTGGTGGCGGTCTACATCGGCACGGCGCTTCTGAAGATCCGTACCTATCTGGAACATCGCGCGCACGAGGCGGCGCGGGCGCGGACGGTGATCATCGAAAGCCGGGGGCCGCTGTCACTCTTGTTCCTGAACAACAACTTCCATGTCGTGCATCACATGCATCCGGCGGTGGCCTGGTACAAGCTTCCAGGGCTTTATGCGGCGCGGAAGGACCACTACCAGCGCCGGAACGAGGCCTATGTCTACCGCAGCTATGCCGAGATTTTCCGGCGCTACCTGTTCACGCCGAAAGACCCGGTGCCGCATCCGGTTTGGCCGGTGCGGAAGTCAGGGGACTGAGGCGTAGGGTCGAAGCGGCGTCAGAGGATCCGGCGGAACTGGGGCGTGGTGCCGGAATTGTCGAAGAACGGCACGCCGGGCTGGTCGCCGCCGGCCACCAGAGCCGCCACCTCGGCCAGAACGACCTCGGTGATGAAAGGCAAGTCCAGCGCGCGGGCCTCGGGCAGGGGCAGCCAGCGCAGGTGCTGAAGCTCACCGGAAGCAGCGGCGAAATCATTGCCGTCGCCATCGAGGCTGTCGGCATGGGCCAGGAGGAAGCGGGCGTCGAAGCGCCGGGTGCGGCCGGGCGGCGTGATCGCGCGGAAGATGAAGCGCAGCGAAGGATGCTCCATCGATGCGAGGTTCAGACCGGTTTCTTCGGTCAGTTCGCGCAGGGCGGCAGCGACCAGCACCTCGGCAGCAGGTGCATCGTTTGGCACCATAAGCATGAGGCGACGCGCGCAGTCGGACGACAGGAAACCCGGACGGGCCGCCGCGTGGTCCTCGGGATCGACGCGGCCGCCGGGGAAGACGAACTTTGACGGCATGAAGACCGCGCCTTCGCCGCGCTGGCCCATCAGGACCTGCGGGCCTGCGCTGCCCTCGCGCCAGAGGACGACGGTCGCGGCGGGACGGATCGGCTCGTCAGTCATGTCGGGGTTCAGTCATTTGGCCGGGTGCCGAAGCCGTGCATCCGGTTGGCCCATTGCAGCGCCACCAGCGCGCCCTTGAGCCTGGGCAGCAGGTAGAGCGATAGCGCCACCGTGCCGATGGTGAAGCCCACGGCCATGACCAGGGGTTCCGGCCGCCATTTCATGTAGGTGAACAGCAGAACCGGCGCGAGCAGGTGGCCGACGATCAGGATCGTCAGGTAGGCCGGGCCATCATCGGCGCGGTGGTGGTGCAACTCCTCGCCGCAGACGGGGCAGGCGTCGCGCACCTTCAGGTAGCCGCGCAGCATCGGGCCCGCCCCGCAGTTCGGGCAGCGCCGCCGCCATCCGCGCAGCAGGGCAGGTTTCAGGGGGCGATCTTCGGTGTCGGTCATGGGCGTGGTGTCGGTCATCGTCATCGGAGGGTGTCCTGCGCTGCGGGCCTTGGCAAGAGCAGAGTACATAGCCACTGACCAACTTCTTTCACAGAGCAAAGACCGACCTGTGCCCAGATGTCGCAAGAACCTGCGACGGAAACCGGAAGCTGGTCCGTGTGAGTGGGCAGAAGGGTCGGAAAAGCGGCCCTGAGGCAAGGAGAAGAAGATGTCTGCACCGAAGAAGACTGCTGTCGCGACGCTGGCGCTGATGGGCGCGCTGATGGGCGGGATCGCCCTGGCCCAGGACGACGCGCCGGACATGCCGCCTCCGGGCGGTCCCGGTGGCCCCGGCGAGGGCCGTGGCGCGATGCTGGCCGAGATGTTCGACACCATCGACGCAAACAAGGATGGCAAGGTCACGCAGGAGGAACTTGCCGCCCATCGCAAGGCAGAGTTCACCGCCACCGACACGAACGGCGACGGGGCATTGAGCTCCGAGGAACTTCAGGCCCGGATGCTGGCGCAGATGCTGGCCCGGCAAAGCGCGCGGATGATCGACAACATGGATGACGACGGCAACGGCACCCTGTCCGAGGCCGAGATGGACGAAGGTCCGGTCGCGCGGAACTTTGCGCGGATCGACACCGACAATGACGGGGCGATCTCGAAGGAGGAGGCTGCGGCCATGATGCAGCACCACAAGAAGCGCGGCCACGGCGGCGGCTGGGGCGGCTGGGGCATGGGCGACAACTGAGCCTTTGCCGCGCGACGTTCCGGCGATAAGCAGGGGCATGACGATGGCCTTCGATGCGCAGGGGGAAGCCTCGGATGAGGCGCTGATGGTGCTCTATGCCAATGGAGACCGTCACGCGGCGCTGGCCTTGACCCGGCGCGTCACCCCGCGCGTCCTGGCTTATGCCGCGCGGCTTCTGTCCGGCGACCGGGCCGAGGCCGAGGACGTGGCGCAGGAGACCATGCTGCGGCTCTGGCGGGTGGCGCCGGAGTGGCGGCAGGGTGAGACGAAGGTGACGACCTGGGCCTACCGGGTCGCCACCAACCTCTGCATCGACCGCCAGCGTGCGCGGGGCCGTAGGCGGCAGACGGCGCTGGACGATGCGCCCGAGGTGGCCGATGGCGCGCCGGGAGCCGAGGGGCAGTTGATCGAGGCGGGTCGGATCGCGGCGCTGGAGGCCGCGCTGGCCGACCTGCCCGAGCGGCAGCGGCAGGCGGTGGTGCTGCGCCACCTGGAAGGGATGACGAACCCCGAGATTGCGGCGATCATGGAGATCGGGGTGGAAGCGGTGGAAAGCCTGACCGCGCGCGGCAAACGCGCGCTGTCGGCGCTCCTTGCGGGCCGGAAAGAGGCCCTTGGCTATGAGGATGACGGACATGCAGGATGATCTTGACGACCTGCTGGCATCTGCGGCGCGGCGGCCCGTCGCACCCTCCGAGGCGCTGATGGAGCGGGTGCTGGCCGATGCGCTGGCCTTGCAACCAGAGCCGCAGGCGCTGCGGGCCGCGGCTCCCATACCGCGACCGGGATTCCTGGCGCGGCTTGCCGCCGCGATTGGCGGGCCGCCTGCGCTGGCGGGACTGGGCACCGCGGCGGTCTTCGGACTGGCGCTGGGCTATCTGAGCCCGACCACGATGGACTACCTGACCGGGGCCTCCGCCGACACGGCGGAGTTCTTCCCCGGAGCCGATTTTCTGACCACGGAAGGCTGACGCGATGACCGACCCCCAGACCAATCCGCCAGGCGTGCCCCCGGTTGGCCCTGGCCCCGTGTCTCGCGGCGTCAAGATCGCGCTGGCGCTGTCGGTGGCGCTGAATCTTGCGGTCGCAGGGCTGGCAGTAGGCGCCTGGCTGGGCGACGGGCCGCACCGGGGAATGCCGCGCGACATGTCCTTCGGCCCGTTCAGCGAGGCGCTGGACGATGACGACCGCCGCGCGATCCGCCGCGTACTGCTGGAGCGGCTGGGCGAGTTCCGCGAGCAGCGCGAGGCCGTCAAGGCAGAGTTCGAGACCCTGCTGACCACCTTGCGGGCCGAGCCTTTCGACCCGGCGGCGATGACGGCGGCGCTTGCGGCGATCGAGACCCGCAATGCAGAGCGGCTGGAACTGGGCCGCAGCCTGATCGAGACGCGGCTGATCGAGATGTCGGCCGAGGAACGCCGGGCCTTTGCCGACCGGCTGGAGCGGGGCCTGCATCGCGGAAAGAAGGACTGATCCGTCCGGGCTGGTCCCATGCCCCGGATCGGGCGTCAGGCGGCGCTGCGCCGGTAGGTGACCTGGTTCCGCCCGGCGCCCTTCGATTCCAGTAGCGCGAGGTCGGCCTGTTCCACCAGGCCTTCGACCGCGAAGCTGGCCTCGCCCCCGCCGCCCGCGACGGCGACGCCGATCGACACGGTGACGCGCAGCTCCTCACCCGAGAGAAGGCGGATCGGATCGTCGTCCATCACCTGGCACAGCCTCTCGGCCACGCGCCGGGCGTTGGCCATCGAGCTGCCCGGCAGGATCGCCAGGAACTCCTCGCCGCCGATCCGGGCCAGCACATCGGTTTCGCGCAGGTTCGCGGTCAGCCGCCGCGCCACCTCGACCAGGACCTGATCTCCGGCCGCATGGCCGTAAAGGTCGTTCACCTGCTTGAAGCGGTCGAGGTCCATTACCATCACGGCAAATTCCGTCCCCTCCTCCCGTGCGCGCGTGGCGACGGCGGTAAGCTGGGGCGCGGCGAAACGCCGGTTGTACAGCCCGGTCAGGGGATCGCGCATCGCAAGGCGCAGGCCGTCCTGCATCCGTTCGCGCCGCCGGTCGGAATGGCGCTTGCGGCGCAGGAGCCCGCGGGTACGGAGCGCCAGCTCCTCGCCGGTCACGCGTGGACCAACGGCATCGTCGGCCCCGAGGTCGAAGGCCATCGCAGCCTCGTCCCCCTCACCGGCAGGGCCGAGGACGCAGACGGCGGCATGGCGTGTGGCCTGGTGGCTTTTCAGTTCCGACAAGAGCCTCAGCGTGGCGGACGGGTTGCAGCCATCGTCCTGCAGGATGAAGACCTCGGGCAGGCAGTCGCGGCTCTGGCCGGCCGCAATGTCTGCAAGCGCCTCGCGCCGCGAAAGCACGACCAGCCGGTCGCGCAACTGCGGTGCCAGCGCATCTTGCAGCGCCTGGGCCCTGGCTGGCTGGCTGGCGACCAGGGCAATGGTACCCTGCGGCTCGAACAGGGTGGCAGTTTCGGCAAGGCCCGCCAGGGCCAGCGCATCCGGCGCAGCAAAGTCGCTTTCCGACTTCAGCCGCAAGAGGTTGCGCAGGCGGGCAAGCAACACGCGTTCATTCGCTGGGCGGTCCATCACGTCGTCCGCACCAGCGGCGAAGGCGGCAAGCCGTTCGGTGGCGGCGCCCGTGGTTGTAAGTGCGATGACGGGAATGTCGCGGCAAGCGGGGTCGCGGCGCAGGCGCTGCAGCACCTCAAGCCCCGAGATGTCGGGCAGGCCCAGATCGAGGAGGACGAGATCGGGCCGTTCCTCGCGCGCGATTACCAGGCCAGTCGCGCCGTCCGCAGCAAGGATCGGGTCATAGAACGCGGCCGAAAGCCTTGCTTGCTGGACGATCCGGTTGGCCGCCACATCGTCGATGATGAGTATCCGTGCGCTCATCTTCCGGTGCCGATTTCTTTCCTTGCCGATAGGTAAAGACTGGCGGCAAGAAGGTTAAGAAATCCTTTCCGTTTCCCGCCGGGAGGGCATATTTCCGGTGCAATGGCCGTTTCGTGCCAGGGGAGGACAGGCGAAATGCAACCTGAAGCTGCACAGATCCTGGCGCTGCAAGCGCTGGGGTGGATTGCCGCAGAGGACGACGTGTTCCCGCTGTTCCTGGGCGCTACCGGGGCGAATCTGGGCGAGTTGCGGGCGCGGGCCGCCGATCCTGACTTTCTGGCCGCGGTTCTGGATTTCCTCTTGCAGGATGACCGCTGGGTGGTTGCCTTCTGCGATGCGGGAGGCCATCCCTACGGCGCACCGCAATCGGCCCGCGCGGCCTTGCCGGGCGGTGCGGTGGTGAACTGGACCTGATGGGTGGAATGGCAATGATCGACGGGCTCTTGTTCGACAAGGACGGAACGCTTTTCGACTTCCGCGTCAGCTGGGGGCGCTGGGCGCAGGGTTTTCTGACCGGCATCGCCACGGACAAAGCGCATGCCCGTCGACTGGGTCGCGCCATCGGGTTCGACCTCGACAGCGGAGCTTTCGCGCCCGACAGCCCGGTGATCGCCGCGACGGCGGCAGACATTGCCGCGGCTCTTGCCCCCGAGCTATCGGGCGTGTCGGTCGAGGATCTGACCGACCGGATCGACGCCAGCGCAGGTCAGGCGCCGATGTCCGAAGCGGTGCCGCTGCGACCGCTCCTGTCCGCCCTGCGGGCCGCGGGTCTGCGGCTGGGAGTGGCCACCAACGATTCCGAGGTGCCCGCGCGGCAGCATCTTGCGAACCATGGCATCACTGACTGTTTCGACTTCATCTCGGGCTATGATTCCGGCCATGGCGCGAAGCCCGGGCCGGGCATGTGCCTGGCCTTTGCACGCCAGCTGGGGCTGGAGCCGTCGCGGGTTGTCATGGTGGGCGACAGCCGACATGATCTGGACGCGGGGCGCGCGGCGGGGATGCGGACCATCGCGGTGCTGACCGGGATTGCGAAGCGCGAGGAACTGGCCCCGCATGCCGATGTCGTACTGGCCGACATCGGGGCGATCCCGGGCTGGCTTTCCAGCCTCGAAGCCTGATCTCGCAGCAAGAAAGCGCGAAAACGACCAGTTTGCGTCGCAAAATCGGCGATCATCTCAGGTCAGCTTCCGTCATCCTTGGGCCAGGACAACGGAGATGCGACGATGACCGATGAGCCAGCCCGTAGAAAGCGCGCCGGGGGGCGGGCGGGGATGAAGGTCCGTGCGGGCTCGGCGGTGATCGACCAGATGCCCTGGCGGATCCCGGTGAACCCCGACGCGCCGGTGGAGCCACTGGACGCTGACGGAGTGCAGCGGGTCCACAAGACGGCGATGCGCATTCTTCGCGACATCGGGATCGAGTTCCTGAACCCGGAAGCGGTGGAGCATCTGAAGAAGGCCGGCTGCACCGTAAACGGGACCAACGTCCGGATGGACGAGGATTTCGTGATGGAGATGGTGGCGCGCGCGCCCGAAAGCTTCACCATCACCCCGCGCAACCCCCAGCGCGAGTTGATCATGGGCGGCAAGCACATGCTGTTCGTGAACGTCTCCTCGCCTCCGAACGCTTGGGACATGGAGCGCGGCAAACGCTCGGGCGACTTCGAGACGTTCAAGGAATTCATGAAGCTGACGCAGTATTTCAACTGCATCCACGTCGCCGGGGGCTATCCGGTGGAGCCGGTGGACATCCATGCCTCGGTCCGGCACCTCGACTGTCTGTATGAAAAGCTGACGCTGACCGACAAGGTTGTCCACGCCTATTCGCTGGGAGCGGAGCGGGTGGAAGACGTGATGGAGATGGTCCGCATCGCGGGCGGGCTGACGGAGGAGGAGTTCCAGGCGAAGCCCCGGATGTACACCAACATCAACTCGGTCAGCCCGTTGAAGCACGACTATCCGATGCTGGACGGGGCGATGCGGATGGCCAAGCGGGGCCAGCCGGTGGTGGTGACGCCCTTCACGCTGGCGGGCGCGATGGCACCGGTCACGATGTCGGGGGCGGTGGCGCTGTCGATTGCCGAGGCCTTGGCGGCGGTAGCCCTCCTCCAATACATCGCGCCGGGGTGCCCGGTAGCGATCGGGACCTTCACCTCGAACGTCGACATGAAGTCCGGCGCGCCGGCCTTCGGGACGCCGGAATACATGCGGGCGACGCAGATGACCGGGCAGCTGGTGCGGTTCTACGGCGTGCCGCTGCGGTCGTCGGGGGTCTGCGCGGCGAACGTGCCGGACGGGCAGGCGATGTGGGAGACGTCGAACAGCCTCTGGGCGGCGGTGCAGAGCCGGACCAATATGGTCTACCACGCGGCGGGCTGGCTGGAGGGCGGGCTGATCGCCTCGCCTGAAAAGTTCATCATGGACTGCGAGGTCCTGCAAATGATCCAGCGCTATTTCGAGGAGGTCACTTTCGCGACGCGGGACGAGGACCTGGCTTTCGACGCGATCCGGGAAGTTGGCGCGGGGGGGCATTACTTCGGCATCCAGCACACCCAGGACCGCTACCAGCACGCCTTCTATGCGCCCTTCGTTTCGGACTGGCGGAACTATGAGGCTTGGGCTGCGGACGGGTCGGTCTGGACGGTGGAACGGGCGCACCGGATCTACAAGCAGATCCTGGCGGAGTTCGAGGCGCCGGAGATGAACGGGGATCATCTGGAGGAGTTGCAGCGGTTCGTGGCGCGGCGGAAAGAGGAGGGCGGGGCGCCGACGGATTTCTGAGTGTCCACGGTGGACAGATTTTTCGATCAAGCAATATCAATGGGTTGGTCGCGGACATTCAGGGTTGGTTAACTCAAGTTCCAACTGCAACACTTTTGGCGGCGAGAGCGATTTCTTCGGCGAGGGCTTGGGTGGGGGTTTTCCATCCGAGGGTTTTGCGGGGGCGGTCGTTCATGAGTTTGGCGATGTGGTCGAGAT
>NZ_JAEULP010000080.1 GCF_016792905.1 Tabrizicola sp. | reverse complement strand
TGGCCTATCTGATCTTCTTCCGCATCCTGGCCGAGGCGGGGGCGACGGCGGTGTCGCTGGTGACGTTCCTGATCCCGTTCTCGGCGGCGGCCCTGGGCTGGCTGGTGCTGGGCGAGAGGCTGGAACCCCGGCACTGGCTGGGGCTGGGGCTGATCCTTGCAGGGCTGGCGATGATCGACGGGCGGATTTTCCGGCGGCGTTGACCGGGGCTGGCCATAGGCGCAGGATCGGGGGATGCGACCGGAAGCGATCCTTGAGACGGCCCTTTACGCGCGCGACCTTGTGGCGGCGAAGGGGTTCTATGGCGATGTGCTGGGCCTGTCGGTGATTGCCGAGGTGGCGGGGCGGCATGTGTTCTTCCGGGTGGGGGCGGGAGTGCTGCTGGTCTTCGATCCTGCGGCGACCGAGGTGCCTTCGCACAACCCCGCTCTGCCCGTTCCGGTGCATGGCGCGCGCGGGCCGGGGCATGTGTGCTTTGCGGCGTCTCGCGAGGAGATTGCGGTCTGGCGCGCGAGGCTGGCGGCGGCTGGCGTGGCGGCGGAGGCGGAGTTCGACTGGCCGAACGGGGCGCGGTCGCTGTATGTCCGTGACCCGGCGGGCAATTCGGTGGAGTTCGCCGAGCCGCGGCTCTGGGCGGAAAGCTAGCCGAAGATCGACCAGCCGGTGCGGCGGGCCAGCATCTCCAGCGCCTCGGTGCCGAGCTGCGAGTTGCCCTGGGCGTTCAAGCCGGGCGACCAGACAGCGATCGAGGCGCGGCCGGGCGCGATGGCGAGGATGCCGCCGCCCACGCCGGACTTGCCGGGCAGGCCGACGCGGAACGCGAATTCGCCCGAGCCGTCGTAATGGCCGCAGGTCAGCATCAGCGCGTTGATGCGGCGGACCCGCTCGGGCGCAATGAGGTGCTGGAGACCGGCCAGGAAGCGGCCGGAGCGCGCCAACTGCTCGACGGTCATGGCGATGGCGCATTGGTGGAAATAGGCGCCGAGGACATGGTCGGGCGGGTTGGTCAGGTTGCCCTGCGAGGCGAGGAAATGTGCGAGCGCGAAGTTGCGATGGCCGGTCAGGGTTTCGGACCGGGCGACCGATTTGGCGATGTGGATGTCCTCGTCCCCGGCGGCGGTGCGGATGAAGGTGAGAAGCTCTGCCAGATATTCGCGCGGGGGACGGCGGCCGAGGGCTGCATCGGTGGTGACGATGGCGCCGGCGTTGATGAAGGGGTTGCGGGGGATGCCGCCTTCGCTTTCCAGCTGGAGGATCGAGTTGAAGGCAAGGCCCGAGGGTTCGCGCCGGACCCGGGTCCAGAGCTGGTCACCGAGACGGCCGAGCGCGATGGCCAGGCCGAAGACCTTGGAGATCGACTGGATCGAGAAGGGCACGGCGCTGTCGCCGACGGAATGCTGGCTGCCGTCGGCGAGGAGGACGGAGATGCCGAACTGGCCGGGATCGGCGGCGGCAAGCTCGGGGATGTAGCCGGCCACCTGGCCGCGGTCGCTGCGCGATGCCATCTCGGCCGCGATCTCGGCCAGATGTTGCGCGATGTCGCTGCTCACGGCGTCCAGCGCAGGAAGTTGCCGATCAGGCGGAGGCCCGCGGCCTGGCTTTTCTCGGGGTGGAACTGGGTGCCGAGGATGGTGTCGCGACCGACGATGGCGGTGATCGGGCCACCGTAGTCGCAAAAGGCGAGGCGATGGGCCGGGTCGGTCACGCGGAAGTGGTAGGAGTGGACGAAGTAGGCGTGCTCGCCGGTTGCGATGCCGTCGAGGACAGGATGGGGCCGTTCGACGATGAGGTCGTTCCAGCCCATGTGCGGGACTTTCAGCGCGCGGTCTGCGGGTTCGATCTTCACCACGTCGCCCGGAATCCAGCCGAAGCCATCGGTCAGGCGGTATTCGTGGCCGCGGCTGGCAAGCATCTGCATCCCGACGCAGATGCCGAGGAAGGGGCGGGCCTTTCGGATCACAGCGTCTTCGATGGCTTCGAAAAGCCCGCCGTAGGCGCCGAGTGCCGCGCGGCAGGCCGGGAAGGCGCCGTCGCCGGGCAGGACGATGCGGTCGGCGCGGGCCACGTCGTCCGGCTTCGAGGTGACGAGGATTTCGCCGCCGCCGACCTCCACCGCCATGCGCTGGAAGGCTTTCTCGGCGGAGTGCAGGTTGCCGGAATCGTAGTCGACGAGGACGGTGAGCATGTCTTTATCCGGTGCGCGGGCGGAGGGTGCGGGAGCCTCCGGCGGGGATATTTGGGCCAGTATGAAAGGCTAGAGCGCGCCCTTCGTGGAGGGGAGCGCGTCGCCGAGGCGGGGGTCGGGTTCGACGGCCTGCCGCAGCGCGCGGGCAACGGATTTGAACGCGGCCTCGGCGATGTGGTGGCTGTTGAGGCCGTGCAGCTTGTCGACGTGCAGGGTGATCCCGCCGTGTGTGGCGAGGGCCTGGAAGAATTCGCGCACCAGCTCGGTGTCGAAGGTGCCGATCTTCGCGGTCGGGAAATCGACGGTCCAGATCAGGAACGGCCGCGCGGAGAGGTCGAGCGCGGTGGCGATCTGGGCATCGTCCATCGCCAGCCGGAAATGGCCGTAGCGGCGGATGCCGCGCTTGTCGCCGAGCGCTCTGGTCAGGGCCTGGCCGAGCGCGATGCCCACATCCTCGACCGTGTGGTGGTCGTCGATGTGCAGGTCGCCCGTGGCACGCACGGTCAGGTCGATCAGGCTGTGCCGGGACAGCTGGTCGAGCATGTGGTCGAAGAAGCCGATGCCGGTCCGGCAGTCGTGCTTGCCCGTACCGTCAAGATTGAGGAAGACGGAAATGTCCGTCTCGGCGGTCTTGCGGGTGACGGTGGCTTCGCGCATGGGCATCCCCTTGGTGTCGCTGCCTTATAGGGCGCGGGGGCGGCGAGGGGAAGGCGGTTCCGGGGGGCCGGGCGTCCGGCAGGTCCGGATCGCGCGGTTGCAATCACGGGGCAAATGCTATCCCCTTTGCCCGAATCTGGGCATAATATGGCCCAGACTTGCCGCGAAACATTGGTATGGGCCGGGACCAGTCTTGTCCGGGCGAAAGTTGGAGTTGCTTCAGGGCATGCCTGAGATTTTCCCAGTTCTTCTGTGCGGTGGGTCGGGCACCCGCCTGTGGCCCGTGTCGCGAAAAAGCTTTCCCAAGCAGTTTGTGCCGCTGGCCGGGCAGGGGACGCTGTTCCAGGCGGCGGCCAGCCGGATGCTGGGGGCGCCGGGCGTGGAAAGCCCGCTGGTCATCACCAACGCTGATTTCCGCTTCATCGTGGCCGAGCAGCTGGCGGTTGAGGGCATCCGGCCCGGTGCGATCATGATCGAACCCGCGGCGAAGAATACCGGCCCGGCGATTCTGGCGGCGGCGGTGTACCTGGCGGCGCACCATCCTGACGCGCTTTTGCTGGTCATGCCGACCGATCACAGCATTCCCGACAGCGATGCCTTCCGGGCAGCGGTTCAGGCCGGGGTCCCGAGGGCGGCAGCGGGGCAGATCGTGACCTTCGGGGTACGGCCCGACCGGCCGGAAACCGGCTATGGCTGGATCGAGGTGCGGGGAACGCCAAAGGATGGCGAGGCCCGGCCGGTGCAGCGCTTCGTGGAAAAGCCGCCGCTGGAGCGGGCCGAGGCCATGCTGGCCGAGGGGCGCTACCTGTGGAACGCGGGCATCTTCCTGGCATCGGCCGCGACGCTCGTGGCGGCCTTTGCCGAGCAGGCTCCCGATCTGGTGGCGCCGGTGCAGGAGGCGGTGGCCGGGGCGCGGCAGGATCTGGATTTCCTGCGCCTGGCCGAAGCCCCCTGGGACGGGCTGCGCGACATCTCGGTCGATTTCGCGGTGATGGAAAAGGCGAAGAACATCGAAGTCGTTCCCCTGGGCACGGCCTGGTCCGATCTGGGCGACTGGAATGCCGTCTGGCGCGAGAATCGCGGGGCGCAGGGCGATGTGGTCGCGCAAGGGGCGGTCACGGCGATCGACTGCGAGGGCAGCCTGATCCGGTCCGAGGTCGAGGGCCAGCATGTCGTGGGCATCGGTCTTCAGGATCTGGTCGTTGTCGCGATGCCGGATGCGGTGCTGGTCGCCGACCGGGCGCGCAGCCAGGAGGTGAAGACGGCGGTCGCACAGCTCAAGGCGCGCTCGGTGCGGCAGGCCGAGGTGTTCCCGCGCGATCACCGGCCCTGGGGCTGGTTCGAGACGCTGGCGCTGGCCGACCGCTTCCAGGTCAAGCGGATCGTGGTCAAGCCGGGGGCCGCGCTCAGCCTGCAAAGCCACCTGCACCGGGCGGAGCACTGGGTCGTGGTGTCGGGCACGGCGCAGGTGACGGTGGGTGACGAGGTGAAGCTTCTGAGCGAGAACCAGTCGGTCTATGTTCCCCTTGGCGCGATCCACCGGCTGGCCAACCCCGGCAAGGTGCCCGTTGTGCTGATCGAGGTGCAGACCGGCGCCTATCTGGGAGAGGACGACATTGTCCGGTACGAGGACGTCTATGCCCGGGGCGATGAACAAGGCCCAGCACGCTAACGCAAGGGAAGAGCAGGCAGTATGCAGGAGCAGGCGGTATGAAGGATCAGACGGTGGCGTCCCCCGATATTCTTGAGCGGCTGGCCGTGGTCATGGCGCATCCTGACGACGAGATCCTCTGGGCCGCGTCCGTGCTGCGCGAAGCTGAGCGGATTGTCGTGGTCTTTGGCGAATTGCAATGCAACCAGCCTCTGACAGAGGGTCGTCGGGCGGCGATGGCGGCCTTTCCGCTGCAGACGCTGGACTGGTACGCGATGATCGAATCCGGAATTTCCGACAGCGCGTCCTGGCCCAACCCGAAGGAAACCGCCTATGGGCTGTATCCGCACCGGGCGCTGCGTCATCTGCCCAGCTTTGACGCCAGGCGCTACCGGGCGCAGTTTGCCGAGCTGCAAGGTCGGCTGCGGGTCAGCCTGGCCGGGATGAAGAACGTGATCGTGCATAGCCCCTGGGGCGAATACGGCCACGAGGATCATGTGCAGGTGTTCCGCGCGGTGGCAGGGCTCGCGGGGGAGATGGGCTTCCGGGTCTGGGTTCCTGGCTACATGGCGCACAAGACCGAGGCGCTGATGCACCGGAACCTGCGCTTTCTTGGCCGCCCGACCCCGCCGATGCCGGTCGACGCGGCGCTGGCCGAGGAAATCAGCCAGGTCTACAAACGGACCGATACCTGGACCTGGTTCGACAACTATGTCTGGCCCGAGTTCGAGCGGTTCCTGCCATGGTATCCGGAAGGAGCCCCCGAAGGCGGTGCCGCGACCGCGGCAGACATCCAGCCCATCGTCTTTCCGAAGGTCGATGCGTCCACCCATCCCTGGAAGCGGAACTGGAAGCGCGACGTGATGCGGTCCTTCCTGAGCAGGCTGAACGGCCTGCGCGCCGGGTAAGGGCGGGGGAGCGGGAAAACAGTGGATGAAGACGGTCCTGAGGTGCGCCTTCTCCGAATGGGGGCCCGGACTGGGGGACAACAATGTCATGGGCTGGGTGACGGTCGTCGTCTACCTGGTTGCCGCGCTCGGTTCGTTCCGGCTTCTTGCGGCGCTTGATCGCGCCGATCCGGATACCCCGCGTGAACGCCTGTTCTGGGGCATCTCGGCCGCGGTCATGTTGTTTCTGGCACTGAACAAGCAGTTGGATCTGCAGTCGTTGCTGACCGCGGTTGCCCGGTGCCATGCGCGATTGTCTGGCTGGTATGACTCGCGCCTTGCGGTGCAGGAGTTGTTCATCCTGGGAGTAGCGGCCGCGGGCGTGGTCGGACTTGGGCTCATGGCGCTGCTGATGCGCAGTATCCTGGGCCGGGTCTGGCTGGCGCTTCTGGGCCTGGGCTTCGTCTGTGCCTTCGTCCTGATGCGCGCGGCGAGCTTTCACCACATGGATGCGCTGATCGGCACTTGGGTGCTGGGAATGAAGATGAACTGGCTGCTGGAACTGCCCGGCCCGGCCCTGGTCGCGCTGGTTGCGATGCGCCGTCGCCGTGCGGTTCTTGCCGGGTAGCGAGCGGCCGGACGAATCGACCCAGCAGTCCCCCGTCCGGCCCGTCACGCCCGATCCTGCCACCTTTTTCAGCGGCGACAGGTCGTCACAGGGGGAAAGGGGGAGTTTAACGAAAAATTCACCGTTTCGAGATTCCGCACAATTTCGTGCTTAGAACGAGTGCTCATTTCCGAGCCGTGTTCGTGCCCAAGCGATCGTGCTGCAAAGAGGGGCGAGGCCGGATTTGCCAGGATCGCTAAAAAGCGAAGGAAATCATGACTGTGGTGCCGCAGCGTAAGTGTTGGTCCCGACGGACGGTTCCAGTCCGTTGAAATCTGCCCGGTTGACGCTGTCTCCTCAGCGACGCGAGGATACAACCATAGCGTGTAACCCAATGAGAAGTAACCACTTTCTGTGCGTTATGTCACCGAGCGCCACATTGCGGCATTGGCGCCCGGATGGTAGAAGTCTGACGTGGTTGTTGAGTGGCGAGTGCGACGGTTTGCTGCGGGCTGGCGGAATATGGCCGGGTCCGGGAAATTTCGCTTTGCCATTGGTACCTTTGCGGAGGCGTTGCAGATGGACGTTCGTTCCGGAATAGACGAGCATGAATTTGAGCGGCCGTCTGTCACCGTAAACTCCGGTTGGGTTCGCGCTCGGAGAGAGCCGTTTTATCGTCGCACCCTGAAGCGCTGGATCGACGTCGGCTTCGTGCTGATGGCCGCCCCCTTTGTCGTGCCCGTGCTGCTTGTTCTGGTGGGTGTGCTGAAGGCGACAGGCCACACGCCGTTCTTCACGCAGGAGCGGGTGGGGAAGAGCGGCCGCAGTTTCAAGCTGTGGAAGCTGCGCACCATGGTGCCCGACGCCGAGGCGCGCCTGCAGGAATACCTGCAGAAGCACGACGCGGCGAGAACCGAGTGGGAGGCGTTCCAGAAACTGTCACGCGATCCGCGGATCACCGAGTTTGGCCAGTTCCTGCGCAAGAGCTCGCTCGATGAGCTGCCGCAATTGTGGAACGTGCTCGTTGGCGACATGAGCCTTGTCGGGCCGCGCCCGATGATGATGGATCAGAAGGAGCTGTATCCGGGCAGTGCCTATTATGCGCTGCGTCCGGGCCTGACCGGAACCTGGCAGATTTCCGACCGCAACCAGTCGACTTTTGCACAGCGGGCCGAATTTGATGCCGAGTACGAACGGAACCTGTCGTTCTTCAGGGATTTGAAGATCCTGCTGGCGACTGTGGGTGTGGTGCTCCGGGCGACCGGGAAGTAAGCAACTGCCCAGAGGGAGCGTCGGGCGGATTCTGCCTGATCCATCCGACCATGGCCACGCCTGGAAGCAGAATGAGCGTTCCGGTCAGCGGGTAGGCCAGAACAATGGCCCAGATGGGAAAATCATAGGCATAAAGGAACACCGACGCGCTGGCAGCGCCGAACATCGCGATCAATACCAGCCCCAGCGCCATTCCCGTCTCCCTGGTCGGAGCAATCGTTCTACAACTTTCCCCGTCTCGACTTCAGATTATGCGTCTCGGGGCACAGCGTCGAGACTGAAGAGTGACTGATCGTTTTACCGTACATGTTTCGTTCAAGACTTGGCGAAACTTGGCCGACCTTCCCAAGCTTAATATCGCGCTTTCCGCCGACTGGCGGCTTCCCGCCTCGAAGTCGGCCGACGGCGCGAGATCAGGCCTGCGGCCGCAGAAATTGGGCGGCTTGCGCGGACTGGGTTGCGCGACGCGAAAGGATCGCCGCACTGGTGAGCATCATGAGGCTGCAAATCGCCGGGTAGAGGGCCAGGGCGACCCAGGCCGGAACCGCCAAGGTGAAGGCCACGCCCATCCCCACCAACCCGACTGCTGCGGACAAAAGAACCAGACCTGCAAGCATGTGCTTCAACCCCCACGCGAAGAACATCACCAGATTGCAAGCCCTGCGTGGCAAGATTGTGGCTGCGTTTGGGAGAATCTGCGTTTCATGGATCTGCCAGCGCGGTGTGGCAGGCATGCCACGGGAGCGTTCTTGCGGCTGACAACTCTGGCGAAACTGGACTTTGCAATCATGCAATCCGGGGTGGTGGTGGCCACCGCCCGCGGGGACATGCTCCATAACCCGTTGTAATGGGCTTCATTTCATGGCAATCGAGCTTCGATTTCGGGTGCGGGACCGGGTCCGGAAACAGAGAAACAGGGGCCGCGTCGGACCACGGCCTTGCGGGATGTCGACCTGGGGCATCGGTCGATCGTGGAAAGCGGTTGTGGCGCCGGATTGCCTTTCTTTTGTCATGCCGAAACAGCAAGGTGCGGTGGCCGCAGAGCGTGAGGACAACGAGTGATTGAGACGTACCAAAAGTTGTTCGCCCTGCTCGACGCCCGTGAGAGGCGGAATTTCTGGTGGCTGGCGGTCATCATGCTCCTGGTCGCCGCTGCCGAAATCGGCGGCTTTTCGGCGGTTCTGCTGCTGCTCAACGTTATTTCTGCGCCGGAGAAGATCCAGACAGTGTCCGCGCTGTCCTTCGTCTACACCCGGTTTGACTTTACCAGCCCCTTCGAGTTCCAGATTGCGCTTGCGCTGGTTGTGTTGGGCGTCGTCATTTCCGGACTTGCCATCAAGGCGGCCGGCACCAATGCGACTATCCGCTTTTCGGCAATGCGGAACTGTACCATCTCGACCCGGCTGTTGTCGGCCTACCTGCGGCATCCCTATCCATGGTTCCTGCAACGCAACAGCGCCGAACTGGAAAAGAACATCCTGAACGAAGTTGACGGGCTGATCGAGCGGGTGATCGCTCCCAGCTTGCGACTGGTGTCGAACAGCATCCTGGCGATCTCGATCCTGGGCTTCCTTCTGATCGTCGACCCGCTGGTGACGCTGTTCTGCGGTGGCGTGCTCGGGTTGGTCTATGCACTGATCTACCTGCGGATCCGCGGACAGATGGTGCGCGTCGGCAATGACATGAAGGACGCGCTCGAGGCCCGCTACCTGGTCACGAAGGAGGCGACCGGAGGAATCAAGGACGTGAAAGTCATGGGCCTGGAAGAGGTCTATGTCCAAAGCTATTCGGCCGAGGCCCACAGGTCCGCCAAGGCAATGGCGCGGATGAGGCTGGTCGCGGAAATTCCGCGCTTCATCCTGGAGGCGATCACCTTCGGCACGTTGGTCCTGCTGATCCTGCTGCTGCTGTTCCGCAACGGAGGCAACGTGACCGAGATCGTGCCCACGCTGGGGGTGATCGCGCTTGCCACGATGCGGCTCTTGCCCTCGGTGCAGCAGATCTACTCCGGCATGGTCACCATTCGCAGTGCCCGGCCTGTGCTGGATGCCATCGTCGCCGATTTCGCGGCAAGCCCGCCGCCCTCGCCGACGCCGGCGACACAATCGCCACCGATGCCGCTGGAGCGCGAGCTTGCGCTTGAAGGGGTGAGTTTCGCCTATGACGGCACGGACAAGCCGACGCTGCACGAGGTCAACCTCACCATCCCCGCCCGGACCACGATCGGCATCGTCGGGGGCACCGGCGCGGGCAAGACAACACTGGTCGATCTGATCCTGGGGCTCCTGTCGCCGGACGCGGGCACGATCAGGGTGGACGGTACGGCGCTGACGGCCGCAAACCGGCGGTCCTGGCAGGCGTCGATCGCCTATGTGCCGCAAACCATCTTCCTGACCGACGACACCATCGCCGCCAACATCGCCTTTGGCGTGCCGAAGGCCGAGATCAACCGCGAGGCTGTCGAACGTGCGGCCAAGGTGGCGGCCCTGCACGATTTCATCCTGTCCGACCTGCCCGGCGGATACGACACCCGGGTGGGCGAACGTGGCGTGCGCCTGTCGGGCGGGCAACGCCAGCGCATCGGCATTGCCCGCGCCATGTACCGCGACCCGACGTTGCTGATCATGGACGAGGCAACTTCGGCGCTGGACAATATCACTGAACGCGAGGTGATGGAGGCGGTTCAGCGCATCCGGGCCGACAAGACGATCATCCTGATCGCGCACCGGCTGTCCACCGTGCGGCGGTGCGACACGATCTTTCTGATGGAACGCGGGCGGTTGCGGGCAGAGGGCAGCTATGACGCGCTTCTGTCCACGAGCGAGGTATTCCGGCGCATGGTGGCGGGCGGGTCCCCCGCGGCAGCGACCGAGGTGGGCTGATACGGGGTCAGCGTCGGCCGCCCGTCCGGTGGTCGTGGCGGCCTTCCCTGCCGGTCGGTCCGGTGTCAGGCATCAACCAGGCCGCACGGGGCGGTGCGCCAAAGGGCTGCATGTCGGCTTGCCCGACAGCGCCACTCCTGGCTGCCGCCTCGGCTTCGGGGCCCCGCCACCACAGGACGTGGCCCGCCACCGCGCCCGCCATGAGCCAGACATAGTTGACCAACCCCGAATTCGGCAGGAGGTCGATCAGCGTGGCGCTGAGCGTGACGATCAGGCCGAAGGGAATGAAGGAATCACCCACCGACCGACGCCTGAGGGCGAACAACAGGATCGGCGCGGTCAAGAGCCCGAATCGGCCGAAATAGCCAAGCCAGCCGAAGCCGCAGATCACCAGGAGCCAGATGCCATCGACGACGCTGGTCAGTGCGCCGGTATTCGGATCGTGCAACAGCCCGCGTCCCCAGGTTCCCCAGCCGAGCAGAGGTTTTTCGCTGGCGCGCAACAGGACGGCCTCCTCGTTGTCCAGCCGGAACTTCAGCGAGGCGGCGCGCTCGGTATCGATCGACTGCACGTAGTCATAGACAGCGTCGACGGGAATCCAGCCCGCTCCGCGCAATATCGGGTAGAACATGACCACGGTCGCGACCGCCAGCCCGATGATGAGTTGCGGTCGACGTCCGAGCAGGAAGATCGCCGTCGTCAGCACCAGCGCTATGATCATCGCGCCGAAGTTCTTTGACACGAACAGCACCCCCAGGAGCCAAAACGTCGCCAGGAGCCAGTAGACCGTGGGGCGCCCCTCGCGCCGGGCCTCACGAAAAAGCGTGACGGCGGCGAGCGTCGCGATGCAGAGATAGATACCGATCAGAAGCCCGTGCGACAGGAAGACCACCGGGCGGAAGCCGTCCTCGCGCATGTGCTGCTGGAAACTGTGCGGGAAGAAGCCATAGATCCAGGTGTGCAGTTGCGGGCTGAAGCGCACCTCGAAGAGGATCGGGATGGTATAGGCCAGGCCGCTGATCGCCAGAACCTGGAGGATGGCGTTCAGCCCCGCGCGCGAGTTCAGGTAGCGCAGGCCAAGCCAGAGCGGGATGAGCGACACCAGAGTGTCCGAGATTATGCTCATCGCATCGTACAGGCGCAGGCCGGGCAGGTAAGTGCGGCCGTCGATGACCGGTGCGGTATTCTGTATCACGGTCAGCACCGGCGAGGTGATCACGACCGCGAACAGAAAAAGCAGAACATGCCGCCCGGATCGGGCCGAAGCTGCCGGGTTCGGCGGCTGCGGCGGAGCCATCAGGAAGCAGAGGAGCAGTGCCGGAAGGCTGGCCACCAGCGTTTTGTCGATCGGTGGCACCATAGGGAACTTTATGTAGGTGGCGGTGGGCAACAGCAGGTATCCGCCGATGATCGTCCAGACCAGGGCCTTCTGGAGCGGCAACAGCCGGAACAGCACGATCGCGACAATGGGCCAGATGAAAAGCGCCAGATAGGCAACGATGTTCGGCATACCGACGGGCCTTGCGGAAAGGGGTTGATCCGGTTGTAGCGGGTTCGGCGGTCGAGGAAAATGCAATCCGCGTGCACAATCACGCCGGATCGTGCAGAAGCGCGATCCCGCTTTCCCTTGGAGACAGGCGGAATCTGTGCTTCTTGCAATGAAATGGACCGGAAGTCTGGAAGCGCAGATTGATACAGCGTGATTTGGCGGCGGGCAGTATTGGCGCGGTGGTCATTGGTCGCAACGAAGGCGCAAGGCTCGTGGCCTGCCTTGAGTCGCTCTCCTCCGGGGTCTGGCCGCTGGTCTATGTCGATTCCGGCTCGACCGACGGTAGTGTGGCGGCGGCCAGAAGGGCGGGCGCCGTGGTGGTTGCACTGGATACGTCGATCCCGTTCACGGCGGCGCGGGCGCGCAACGCGGGTTTTGCGAGGCTTCTGGAAGAGGGCACCCCCGAGTTCGTGCAGTTCGTCGACGGAGACTGCCTCGTGCAGCCGGGCTGGTTGCCGGCGGCCCGCGCTTTTCTGGCGGCGCAGCCAGAGGTGGCTGTCGTCTGCGGCCGACGGCGCGAAATGCATCCCGAGGCGTCGGTCTGGAACCGGCTATGCGATGCCGAATGGGATACGCCGCCGGGAGAGGCAAAGGCCTGCGGCGGCGATGCGCTGATGCGCAGTGCGGCGGTGCGGCAGGTCGGGGGCTACGACGATGCGCTGATCGCTGGCGAGGAGCCAGAGCTTTGCCTGCGGCTGCGGGCGGCCGGATGGCGGATCTGGCGGCTTGATGCGGAAATGACCCTGCACGATGCGGCGATGTACCGGATCGGGCAATGGTGGAAGCGCACGCGGCGCGCGGGATTCGCCTTTGCCGAAGGCGCGGCCATGCACGGCGCGGCGCCGGAGTTCCACTGGGTTGCCGAAACCCGGCGGGCGCTGGCCTGGGGACTTGGGTTGCCGGTGACGGGCCTTCTGGGCATGTTCTTCAGCCCCTGGGCGGCGCTGATCCTTGCCGCCTATCCGGTGCAGGTCCTGCGGCTTCAGCGGCGGTTTGGTCTGGAGCGCGCCTTCTTCCTGGTGCTGGGGAAGTTTCCCGAAGCCATCGGTGTCTTGCAGTTCTGGCTAAACCGGCTCTTGCGCCGTCGTGCGGCGCTGATCGAATACAAGTGACAGGCCCCCGAGGTCATGGCCTGACGGGCCGGTCGACCCCGGGGGACGGCAAGGCGCGCACCTTTCCCGGCACCGGGCCTTCCCTGTTTGCCAGCGCGGTCCGGTTTGCGGGTCTCTGGTCGGCATCAGGGCCGCAGCTTGCCCTCGGGCCCGCCTTGCCGGAAGATTTGCGCGAGCCAGGCCCCTTCGTGGGAAATGTCGAAACCGGCTTCCACGGCCTTGCGCCCCGCCTCGCCCATGGCCTGCGCGGCGGAGGGGTTCGCCATCAGCCGCAGGATGCGGTCAAGGATGGAGGCGATGTCGCCCGGCGGCACGGTGTAGCCGGTGACGCCATCCTCGACCAGTTCCTGCACCCCGGCGACACGACTGGCCACGACCGGGATGAGCGAGGCAAGCGCTTCCATGTAGACCACCGGCAAACCCTCGGCAAAGGAGGGCAGGACCAGCATGTCGGAGGTGGCCAGGAGATCGGCAACCTGGCCCTGGGTCATGAAGCCCGCGAAGCGCACCGCCGCTGAAATGCCAAGCTCCCTCGTCCGGGCCTCGGCGGGGGCGCGGGCGGGGCCGTCGCCGGCAAGGGTCAGCGTGGCGTCGGGGTGGACTTTCAGCACTTCGGCCATTGCTTCCACCAGAAGCAGCGCGCCCTTCACCGGGTCGAGCCTGCCGACGAAGGCCACGCGCTTGCCGGTTCCGCCCGGATCGCGACGATAGGCCGCCGGATCGACGCCGCAGTGGACGATGGCGATCTTGCCCCAATGCTTCGGGTCGGAGAACAGCATCAGCTGCGACCGGCAGAAATGCGTGATCGCGACGACGAACCTGGCGCGGGCGATCTTTTCCGGCAGCGCCCAGCGGTCGACCTCGAAGAAGATCGCGGGGCCATGTTCGGTGAAGCTGAAGGGGATGCCGGCCAGTTCGGCAGCAAGGACGGCGACCGAACAGCTGGAGTTGCCGAAATGGTTGTGCAGGTGCTGCACTTTGTTGCGACGCAGGTGGTCGGCCAGGACACCGGCCTCAAGGAAGTAGAACAGCTGCCAGATCAGGGCTTTCAACCCCGGGGACCGCATCCGGATGGCGAGGGCGAGGGTCTTTGCCCAGGTTGCAGGTGAGCGCCGGAAGGCCCGGCCATGCGCCGCGAGGGTGCGCAGCGGGTTCTTTGCGGCGGCTTTGACGTAGAAGGTGCGCGCAACCTCGTCCTGTTCCTCGCGGCCCGGCAAATCGGCGGGCGCGGGCCTGCGGATCGAACAGGGAATGACCTCCACTCCCCGGGCGCGCAACTGCTGGACCTCGCGCAGGATGAACGTGTGCGAGATCTTCGGGTAGTCCCCGGTGAGATAGGCGATCGGCCCGGCATTCGTCACGGTGTTCCGATCCTTTCCTGCCTAGCGCCCGCGTGTCCATTCGCCCGTCGCCGGGCGCAGGCGGACGGCAATGTGAACCGCCATGTACACGAGGAACCCCATTGGCACGCGCAGGGCGATCCCGAGAAGGCCCGGAATGGTCAGCGGTGCCTTGGCCTCGTTCCGGAACAGCGCCGGGTAGCGGTGGCGCAATTCGGTCACGCCGGCATCCTGACGTCGGCGCACCCGGACAAGGTTTCCGAAGCCTTCGACCATGGGCCAGTGATAGCGGGCGGGAACCTCGACCCGTTCCGCGGCTGAAAACTGCAGGCGGACGAAGGTGTCATCCGAGATGATCGCCGGAAACGCCGTCCAGCGCTGCCGACCGCCCGGGTTCACCGCAAAAAGCCCCGCGCCGACTGCGCCCCCCCGGACAAAGGGCAGGCGGCGCCAGACCGAGGCGTAGCAGCGCGTGACCCAGGACCTGGCCCGCGCGATGGCCAGGGTTCCGGTCGCATAGCGCGGGACATCGACCGACAGCGCAGTGCATATCTGACCAAGCAAGTCGGCATCGCAGGTGATGTCGGCATCAAGATACATCCGGCTTCGCCCCTGCGCCGCAGCGTCGCCAAGGTTCAGCGCGTTGAGCTTGCCGCCCTGCGGAACCTCGATCACGCGGAGCGCCCATCCCCGCCTTTCGGCCGCCGGACCATAGCCGCGCGCGATGTCTGCCGTGTGATCGGTGCAGGCATTCGCGACAACGATGATCTCGACGGACCGCGCGGAATCGTCCTGTTGCATCAGGGAATTCATGCAGCGATCCAGCCATGCTTCCTCGTCATGGGCGGGGATGATCACGCTAATATCGCGAAGGGTCGTCAAAAGTGTTGTCCAGGTGCAAGCAAGTGGCCAATGCTGAACGAAAAGCGGAGTGGGATCAAGGCAGCAAAGGCGAAAGCCTTGGACCGCAATGCAATTTTCCATTAGAGATTCGGCTGCTCAAGGACCAGGCGGGCGTCCGGAACGGTGGTCATCCAAGGTGGTGCCGTGGATGGACGCGGTGCGCTGACGGTCGTGTCGCTTGGGTGTCGCAGCGCGGTGGATACGGCGATCAGGAATGGCAATGACGCATGGAACGATGTCTCCGACCGGGCTTGGCCTTCCGTCGGACATGATCAACTTTCCCGACAGCGCGAGCCTTCTGGATGACATCGCCCGCTGCCTTGCGGAAGGGCGGGGCTTTGCCATCGCGACGCTGAACCTGGACCATATCGTGAAGATGCGCCGCAATGCCGATTTCCTGCGCGCCTACCGGGCGCACAGTCACGTCGTGGCGGATGGCAATCCGGTCGTCTGGCTTGCGCGCCTGGCCGGACGTCCGGAGGTGAGCCTCGTTCCCGGTTCGGAACTCATCACGCCGGTCGCCGACCTGGCCGCCCGGATGGGCACGCCACTGGCTTTCCTCGGCTCGACCGAGACGGTGCTGCAGGCGGCCGCTGCGCAGCTCAAGGCGGACCATCCGGGGCTGGTGGTCGCGGCCTGCCTGGCGCCGCCCTACGGGTTCGACCCCGAAAGTCCGGCAGCGGATGCGCTGCTGGACCAGGTCGCCGCGTCCGGTGCGCGCATCTGCCTTCTGGCGCTCGGGGCGCCGAAGCAGGAAGTGCTGGCCGCCCGCGGGCTGGCACGCCATCCGCAGCTGGGCTTCCTGTCGATCGGGGCGGGGCTCGACTTCATCGCCGGGCATCAGACCCGCGCGCCGGTCTGGGTGCGCAGGATCGCGATGGAATGGTTGTGGCGGATGCTGTCGAATCCGCGTCGGCTTGCCCGGCGCTACCTCGACTGCGCGCTTGTGCTGCCCTCGCTGACCGGGCAGGCGCTGGCATCCCGCAGCGCGCGGAAGCAGGGCACTGCCGAGTGAAGGCATCCAGGATGGACAGTGTGAGCGAACCCATTGCAAACCCGACGGTTCTGACCGTCCTTCTGAACTGGCGCACCGCCGAAATGACGCTGCGCGCCGCAGATGCGGCCGAACGCGCGATGGAGGGGGTCGCGGGCGGCATCGTGGTCGTCGACAACGATTCCGGTGACGGGTCGTTCGAACGCATGCGCGACGCCCTGAAGGACCGCCCGCGGTTTCGCGTGGTGCAATCCGGGCGGAACGGCGGCTTCGGTGCGGGAAACAACGTGGGTATCCGGCTGGGCCTGCCCGACGGCAGCCGCCCGGACTATGTCTACATCCTGAACTCGGACGCCTTTCCGGCACCGGATGCGATCCGCCTGCTGCTGGACTATCTGCAACGGCACCCGACGGTCGGGATCGCGGGAAGCTACATCCATGGTCCCGACGGTGAGCCGCATGTCACCTGCTTCCGATTCCCCTCGGTCGCGTCCGAGTTCGAGGGCGCGGCACGGACCGGGCCGATCTCGCGGCTGCTGGCCGGGCGTTCGGTGGCAATCGGCGTGCCCGATGCCACCGGTCCGGTGGACTGGCTCGCCGGGGCAAGCATGATGATCCGCGACGTGGTGCTGCGCGAGATCGGCGACTTCGACGAGACCTTCTTTCTCTATTTCGAGGAAACCGACCTCTGCCGCCGGGCAGCCGAAGCAGGTTGGCCCACGCATTTCGTTCGCGAAAGCCGCGTGGAGCATATCGGTTCGGTCTCGACAGGCATGAAGACCTGGAAACGGGTGCCGGGATACTGGTTTGACAGCCGCTGGTACTACTTCCGGAAATCAGGCGGAACGCCGCGGGCGGTTGCAGCGACGATTGCGCATCTGGCGGGCGGGCTGATCCTTCAGGTACGGCGCCTGGCCCAGCCGAAGATTCCCGCCGGTCCGCCGCATTTCCTGCGCGACCTGAGCGGTCATGCCGCCCGGCAACTGGTTGGGTCCGGAAAGGCGCGACCCTAATGCACAAAGGCGGCCAGACGTGCTGGCCGCCCTTCTGTCAGCGTCAGTCAGCCATCAGGGCCGGAACTGGAAATCGCGGCTCAGCGCCACGAAAAGGTTCGGCGATTCAGAATGGCCGTCGGCATCGTGCCGAACCCGATAGCCGATCCCGCTGTCCAGGGTCCAGGCGTCGGTCAGCCGGTGGCTGTAGCCCGCGCCGAGCGTCACCTGTTCGATCCGTTCGGTCGGCGAGTCGCTCAACTCGTAGCTGATGTCCAGCGAGATCGCCGAGAAGTCGTTGATCGACTTTGCCCAGTTCACGCTGGCCCGCGACGATACGACTTCCTCGTCGTCATCATCGTCAAACGCGACGCTGCGTTCGAGGCTTACACCGATGGAGCCATCCGGCAGCGGGTGACGAAGGCTCAGGCTGCCGATCATGTCGGTGCCGGTCGGATCGGCATGGGTGATGCCAAGCCGGGCCGAGATGACGTTCGCCGGGGTTTCCAGCTCGCGGCCGATTTCGAACGTCTCGCGCTGGCCTTCGTCGGCATCGGTGGTGACACGAAACAATGCCGTCGCAATGCCGACGGGCATGTCATAGGTCAGCCCGAGGCTGAGTTCGGGACCGTCCGCCTTGTCGAGGATGCCGAATTCCTCAATCTCAGAGGTGACGTAGCCGATCTCGGCGGACAGATCGAGCCGCTCGCTGACGGCGTAGTCCAGTCCGGCAAAGGCGGTCCGTTCGTCAAGCCTGTAGTCGCCGACGCTTTCTTCCTCGCGATGACGGTAGCGCAGGCCCACGCGGCCCGTCGTGGTTTCGGTCGCGTGGAGTAGCACCGCGAAATCGGCGCGCGTCTCGGTGGAGTCGACCAGATCCGGATCGCCCGTATCCTGGTAGTCGGTGGTTTCGTGGGCCACCCCCATGGCAAGGCCGATGGAGGAGGTCCGGCCCGTTTCAAGTCGTGCCGACACGCCAAGGTCGGTGCGGGTCCCGGTCTCGTCATCCTCTTCCAGATCGTCGAAAGCGTCGACATTGTCGTTCCGGAAAGTGGCAGTAACGTCGAGCACCGCCGCTGGCACTTCGCGATGGTAGTCGAGCGTCACCGCGGCCCGGCCGAAATCCAGCGCGGTCCCGGAACTGTCGGCGGTGTTCTCGGCGATCAGCGCGCCCGATGCCGAGAAGGCAAGACGGTCAATCGCCGTCTCGCTGATCAGCCCGAACGACAGCACGGTGACGTCGGCAACATCGGTACCGCTGGATGGAACCGCAAGGTCGTCATTACGGACGATCTCAAGCCGGTTCTCGATCCCGAACGTCAGAAGTATCCCGCCGTCCTGCGCCAGGACGGCCGAGGACGACAGGAGCGCGCAGGCGGAGCAGACACCGCCAAGGGCAAGGCCAGTGCGGCGCATGACCCGATTACTCGAAGAGCTTGCGCTGCGGGATGACGATCACGTCGCCAGACATCAGACGCGTGGAACCACCGGCGGCGCCGCGCTCGATCGCGTCAAGGTCGAACTTGTAGACCTTTTCGACGCCGGACTTGTCGACCCGGCGCAGCTGGATGCGCTTTTTCGCAGCGAAGGGAGTGACGCCACCCGCCACGGCCAGTGCCTGCAGCAGCGTGGCACCGGGCTTGACCTCGACCTTCCCAGGCGTTGTCGCGGCGCCGAGGACGTAGATATCCGTCAGGCGCGGCGCGGCAGCGGGTGCGCGTTCGGCCAGCGAGTTGAGGGTCACATAGACGGTGGGCGGGGTGGCGAAGTTCGGGGCCAGGCGGGTGGCCAGATCGGCCTGCACCTGCGCCAGGCTGCGACCGGCAGCTTGGACCGACCCGGCCAGCGGCAGCGATATCTGTCCATCCGGCAGCACGATGGCGGTGCGGTTCAGCGTCGCGTCTTCCAGCACCTCGATCTGCAGGACATCGCCCGCGCGGACTCGGTAGTCCTGAGCCCAGCTGGCGACAGCCAGAATTGGGACAAGGAGCAGGGCGGCGGCGAGGCGGTGAAAGATAGACATCGAAAACACTCCTTGGCGTCCAGTGAAAACGGGCGCGACTGCGACGCGTCAACAGTATTTGTCCCGCACCGGTTCGGAAAGAGGAAATGCATCCGCGAATCGGTGGTTTTGCGGTGCGTGGGTGGCCTGAGGAACGAATGACCGGCCAGGTGGCCTAAATGTCACATCAGGCGGCAATGCCTGACAACCCCAGGGAGACGACGATCCGGGCCGTCGTTTCCTGCATCAGCCGCGCTGCCCGCGCGCCCGGCGCGAGGGCGGGGGTACCATCGGCTTTCCGCAGCGCGGTTGGAAGCCCGACGGGGGAAGCATGGTAGAGCACGGTGAAATGCACCAGTGAGACAAGGTAATTACCCATGTCGTTCAAGTGGATAGGGTCAACTGCGCCATCGCTGCCGCGCGCGAAGAGATCAGTCCGGTCGCGGATGTTGTCGACCCCACCCTGCGCTTCGATCACGCGGACAAAGGCAGCCAGGACCTGGCCCGCGGGAATCAGGTTGATCCGTGTGCCTTGCGGCAGTTCCTGCAGTGCCGGGCCAAGGACCTGACGCAGCCAATAGCGGTCGAGGTCGCGGTCCAGACGTTCCAGCCAGTCGTCGGGATCGTCCAGCCGGTGCCAGGTCTCGTAGAGATACAGCCGGACATCGGGCCGCGCCGCAATCGCCTTTTCCGCCCAGAGCGCCAGATAGGTTGCGCTGTCGAAATAGCGGATCGCATCGCGGATCTCGACCATCTCGGTCAGCACGATGGCGTCATACTCGCCGCTATCCACCGCCTCATGCGCCGGGCGAAAGCGGGAATGGGCGTTCTCGGCCTCAAATCCGTCAATCTCCGCATCGCCCCAATGGGCTTTCAGCGAGGTGCCCCAGCCAAGCTGGCTGTCATAGCGATGGCCCGGCGGGGCCAGTTGGGCAAGCATCGCCGGCATGTCGCGGTTCACGAGACTGTGGCCGAGATGGTAGACCGAAATCGGCCCGGTTGGCGAGGCCAGCTCGCCCGCCAGCCGTTCGCGAACGGCTGCCGCCGAGGGTCGACGCGTCCAGAGATGGTAGATCGCACCGGCGCCAGCAATCGCTCCAAGGCCGCCCACTATCGCCTTGCGCCGGGACGCCATCACCACCCCACCCCCGCCAGAATCATGTCGTCACAGAGTGCAAGGCGGCCCTGCAGGACCTGACCTGCCCGGAACGCCCCTGCATCATCAAGGAAATGGGCCTCGAACCCCCCTGTGACAAGTGTGACCGACACGACGTCGAAGCCGAACATCGCGCGGCGGCCGGTGTCTTGTGCCTTGAACACCGCCTCTTTTGCCGCAAAAATCTGCCTGACAAGGTGTCCGGGCTCCCTGCCAAGCCGCGCCAGCTCTTCTGCCCGGCAAAGGGTCGGCCAGAGGTCGGGCGGGATCGGCGCGTCCTGTTCAAGGTCGACACCAAGCGGCGCGCCGCGCCGGGCGACGGCCATGGCATAGCCAGCGGCATGTGTGATGGAACCGGAGATTCCGGTCGGCCAGTGCGGGGCACGATCCGGACCCATCGGCAAGGGCACGGGCGGCAGACCCAGATCCGCCAGCGCCCGCCGCGCGGCGGTCCGCCCGGCGACGAACTCTGCCACCCGCGCGGGAACAGCACCGGCCATGGCCGCCGCTTCCTCACGCCAGAGCGGGGCATTCGTGCCGCCAATCGGGACCACGGCCGTCGCCACCCCTGGCGGAAACAGCGATCGCAGCGCGGCTTCCAGCGGGGCGGTTCGCCCCCCGGTCATCCCAGGGCCTTTTCCCGCGCCTCGCGCATGGCACGGCGCCGGGCCATGGCATCCATCCGGCTGTCGGCGCCCGACTCGCCCGCTGCGGCCGCAGGGGTGGCCGCGCCGGCAGCCGGTGCGGGAAGCGACTTGCCGATATGCGCGGCCAGCGCCGAGACGACGGGGAAGCGGAAGATGTCGGTTATCGCCAGCCGGTCGGAGTTCAGCACCACCTTCATCTCGCGATGCGCCTGCACCGCCAGAAGCGAATGGCCGCCGAGGGTGAAGAAGTTGTCCGACCGCCCGACCTGCGGCACGCCAAGAACGCGGGCCCAGACAGCGGCGATGGTTTCCTCGACCCCGCCTTCCAGCGCCACGACCGGTTTGGCCGCAGAGGCAGCGGTAGCGAAGGGCGCGGGCAGCGCCTTGCGGTCGACCTTGCCGTTCGGGGTGAGGGGCAAGGCCTCAAGCCGGACGATATGCGCCGGGACCATCACTTCGGGCAGATGTGCGGCCAGCTCGGCGCGCAACGCCTGTTCGTCGACCGGCCCGTCGGCGGTGACATAGGCCACCAATCGCACGTCGCCCGGTTGATCCTCGCGTGCGATGACGACGGCCTGGCGGATGCCGCCGGTCGCTTCAAGCGTTGTCTCGATCTCGCCGAGTTCGATACGGTGGCCGCGGATCTTCACCTGGAAATCGGCACGGCCCAGGTAGTCGAGCTTGCCATCGGCCCGTCTGCGCACCAGATCGCCGGTCCGGTACATTCGCCCGGCGCCTGCGAAGGGATCGGGACGGAAGCGGTCGGCGGTCAGGTCGGGGCGCTGGAAATAGCCCTGCGCCACGCCCTCGCCGCCGATCCACAATTCTCCGGCCTCGCCGTCGGGGGCGGGGGAAAGCCGGTCGTCCAGGACATAAAGCGCCGTGTTGGCAATGGGTTGTCCGATGTTGACCACACCATCCGCGCCCGTCGTCGCCTCGACCGAGGACCAGATCGTCGTCTCGGTCGGGCCGTACATGTTCAGGACCGGCGCGCCGATCAGGCCCGCAAGATCACCCGCGAGCCGCCCCGTCAACGCCTCGCCGCCGACCAGCATCCGCTTCAGTCCCTTCAGCGCCGCGCGGGCCCCGTCGTCTTCCGCCAGCATCCGGGCCATGGACGGCGTGCATTGCAGGTGGGTGACGCCGTGGCGCTGGATCAGCCCCGCCATCGTCTCGTCCGCGCCGGAGCCGGAGCCGGAGTTGGTCAGCCGCAGGACCTCGGCCACAGGCTTCAGACCTTCCAGAACCACTGCGGTCGGGATGCCGTAGTCGATCAGGCAGGCGACCTCGTCGATGTCGATGGCTTTCAGCTCCTCGACCCGCTTCACGGCATCCTCGACCGTGCCGAAGAGGCCCGAATCGTCGAAGTAACGCAGGAAGGCGAAATCGAGGATCGCTTCCAGTTCATCCGGGGCCAGCGACCCAAGGTCGATGTCCATCGGGTTCGTCATGCCCTGCGGCTTCTTGAAGGCGGGGAAGGCCCAGGCGTACTGCTTGATGAGGCCAGCGGCGGAGCGCAGGTAGCTCTTCATCGGTTCGCGTGCAACTTCCCGCGCCGTCTCGCGGTCCGCGGCGAGGTAGGTGTGCAGCATCAGCGTGACCTTGAAACGGGACGGGTCATGCCCGGCCTCGGCCAATGCCTTGCGGTAGAGCTTCACCTTGCCCTCGACCTCGGCGATGGACTGGCCCAGGAGGTGGGTCAGCACGTTGGCGCCCGCGCGACCGGCCTCGCGCCAGGTCTCGGGGTTGCCTGCCGTCGTCACCCAGGCTTCGACGTCCTTCGACACCGGGCGGGGTTGGGTCTTGACCGCGAAGGGCGTGCCGTCCTTGCGCGGAAACTCCACCGCCTCGCCGCGCCACAACCGGCGGACCTGGTCGAGGGCATCGAACAGCGCCTGCCGGTTCGCGGGGGGCGTATTCTCGGGGCGCAGCACGAAGTCATCCGGCTGCCAGCCCGAGGCGAAAGCCATGCCTGCGCGCCCGTTGGTCAGGTTGTCGATCACCGCCCATTCCTCGGCGATCCTCGCGGGATGGTGCAGGGGGGCGACGATGCTGCCCGCCCGGACGCCGATATTCTTCGTGACGGCTGCCGCCGCCGCGCCGGTGACTGCGGGGTTGGGGTAGGGGCCACCAAAAGCATGGAAGTGGCGTTCCGGCGTCCAGACCGCGCAGAAGCCGTTCGCATCGGCGAATTTGGCGCCCTCCAGCAGCAGCTCGTATTTCGAGGGGCCGGGCAGGTCGTCATTGCCCCAGTAGTAGACCGAGAACTCCATCCCCCGCGCGCTGACGCCAGAGGCACCCGCTGTCCCGCCCGAAGGCCGCACCCGGGCTGAATCGTCGGCGAGGACGACGGTGAAACCGTTGGTCAGGGTCCAGAACAGCTCCAGCACCGAGATGTCGAACGAGAGCGAGGTGACGGCCAGCCAGGTTCCGGGGTCGGTGCCGACGACATCGTCCATCCCGGCGCAGAAATTCATCACGTTGCGGTGGGTGACGACCACGCCCTTCGGTCGTCCGGTGGAGCCGGAGGTGTAGATCACATAGGCCGGGTCTTCGGCGGTTGGGCCATGACCGGGCAAGCCCACGGCAGCGGCAAGCCGGGGATCGCGGTCAAGGACCAGAAGGGCAGGCCCCTTCGGCAGCGTCTCGGCCACGGCCGCTTCGGTGACGATCACCGGACACCCCGAATCCTCGGCATAGAGCGCCAGGCGGTCGGCGGGATAGGCCGGGTCCATCGGCACATAGGCCGCCCCCGCCAGCTGGATGCCAAGCGCGCCCGCCACCATGTCGATAGTCCGGCGACAGGCCAGGCCGACCAGACTGCCCTTGCCGACGCCCATCGTGGCAAGGGTGTTGGCGATGCGGGCGGCACGGGCGGCAAGCGCGGCGTAGGTGAGTTTCGCCTCGCCCGCGATCACGGCCACGGCGTCCGGCGTCCGCGCGGCCTGAGCGAGGATCGCCGCGGGGATGGTCAGGCTGCGGTCATAGACGCGAGCGGTGGTCCGGAGCGCACCCTGATAGACCTGCGTTTCGGCCTGCGACAGCGGGCTGAGGTCGGCCAGGTCGGCATCGGGCCGGGCCGCCATCTCGGCCAGGAGGCGGGTGATCCGCTCCACCAGCGTCGCGGCCTCGTCGGGCGAGACTTGGGTCGCGTCATGCCAGAGCGCGTCGCCTGCAAGCGTCACCGCCGTGCCCGCCAGCGGCCCCGCGCCTTCGCTGACCGCCAGACCCGACGGGGTCAGCCCCGTCAGGGCCGGTTCCCGCAAGCCGAGATCGGCGGCAAGGCCGGTTGCGGCCTTCGCGGCGTCCAGCGCCCGTGCGACCCGTTCCTCGGCGGCGATGACTGTCCCGGAGGCATCAAGGCGCACCGGCACCCAGGGCAGCACAAAGCCCGGCGCCGGGTCCTTGCCCGAAGCAAAGGCGATGTCGCCGCCGCTGCGGCCCAAGGCGCGGATCGCGGCGAGGGCAAGCCAGCTGGCCCCGGCGGCGGGCAGGGGAAGCTGCCGCCAGTCGGGGGCGTTGGCTGTCGAAGCGGTCAGCGCCGGATCGGGTTTCAGGAGAAGGCCACGCAGCCGGGCTTCGGCCTCGGCGACCGGAGCAAGTTCGGCATCGAGTGCCAGCGCCTCGTCCGGGGTGAGAGACACCAGGCTTGCCCCCGCGCGCCCTGTGTCGATCGGCAGGCCCTTGAGGCAGGTCAGTGCAGAAAGACGAACCGCGCCCTCGCCGCAGGCCACGGTCAGGCTGTCCGCGTCGCGGGCAAGGACCGCGCCTGCCGCGCCCGATCCGGGCACGACCTCGGCCGCGCCGACGGCCCAGACCTGACCCGGAGCCTCGACCTTCGCAACCGAAAGCGGGTTGCGATAGCCGCCGTGGTCCAGAGCGCGGACCGTCCGCGCCACCGTCTCGGCGGATTGGGTGAAATCGAGCCGCCCCGCCGCGCGGGGCCGATCAGCCCGGCGCCAGATTTTGCGCTGACCGGAGGCTTGCGGGTGGCGCGGCTGACCCCCGGCCTCCATCGCCGTGATGACTTCGGAGAACGACTCCACTGCTGCGGCAAAGCAACGGGCGTTCAGGGAGAAGGCGCTGTCGTCGGCTTCGATGGGAAAGCTGCGCGTCGCAAGCACGTCGCCCTCGTCGATGCCACCGGTCATCAGGTGCCAGGTGATCGCGTGGGTCGCCTCGCCGTTCAGGAGCGCCCAGACCGGGGCGTTCAGGCCCGCGTAGCCGGGCAGGGGGCCATCGTGGAAATTGACGCCGCCCGCCCGTGCCAGCGCCAGCACCGGTGCGGGCACCACCGAGAGGTTCGCGACCGACAGCACCCAGTCGACGACAAGACCGGTGGTCCGCGCAGCCAGCCCGGCGCCCGGCGCGATGACCCTGAGACCGGCATGAGAGGCCCAGGCGGCCACTTTAGGTTCACGCGTGACGACGGCGGCAAGGGCATGTCCCCGCTCCAGCCAGCGCTTGCCACATTCGACCGTCAGGCTTTCGTTGCCGATCAGAAGGGCGGTCAGGGTCATGGGAAATCTCCGGTCACTCGGCAGCAAGTCTATGATCAGGATGGCGGACATCGCCAGCCTCGGCCGCCTGGATCGCGGCCTTCATCCGTGCGGCCAATACGCGCACGTTCGGTTCCAGCACCATGGAATCATGGTCGCCCGGCACTTCCACCACGTCCAGCCGGGGCGCGAAGGGCGTCCACAGGTTGTCGGGGTAGACATATTCCCGGGCGTTCGAGACCCAGTTCCCACCCGTCACCTTGAATCGGCGGTCAAGCGGCGGACGGTAGAGGACGACCTTGCCGTCCTCCCAGCCCTTCAGGTCGTAGACCCCGATGGCGTGGCGGAAGGCGGCCTCGATCGAGGCGTTGTGGAACGAGGGGACGGTCGGGTCAGGCTCGTTCGCGGCCTTGGCCCGGCGCGAGCGTTCCCATTCCCAGCGGCGCCTGGCCCATTCCGCGAGGAACTGCGGGCCGCCTGCGCGGATTTCGGCCAGCTTGATCATCGCCTTGTCGGGCTTCGTCAGGAAAGGCCGTACTGGCAGTGGCGTGTCGAGCAGCACCATCAGCGCCACCTCCTCGCCTTCCGCGCGCAGCTGCCGCCCGATGTCCCAGGCGGTGAGGCCGCCGCCGGAGAAGCCGCCGAGGAGATACGGTCCCTTCGGCTGCACCTGCCGGATTTCGGCGAGGCAAGAGGTGGCGGCTTCCTCGATGGTCATATGCGGCTCGGCATCGCCGAACAGGCCGCGCGCCTGAAGGCCGTAGAACGGCCGGTCGGTGCCGAGGAGGCTCGCCAGGTGGCGCAGGTTCAGGACGTTGCCGAACATGCCCGCGACCAGGAAGAACGGGGTCTTCGGCCCGCCTTCGCCCCGGTGCATGGCGACCAGATGGGTGAACTTCGGCCCCGCCGGGTCGGCCAGCTTGGCCGGGGCGTCGGCGGTCTCTTCCTCCGGCCCGATGCGATCCGCGATCAGGGCGGCGCAGCGGGCGATGGTCGGGGCCTCGAACAGGACCGAGATCGGGAAATCGACCTTCCATTGCCGCCGGATCATCGCGAAGAGCCTGACCGCGATCAGCGAGTGGCCGCCAAGGGCGAAGAAGTCGTCCTCCACCCCCACTTCGGCGACGCCCAGAAGCTCGGCCCAGAAGCCCGCGAGGGTGCGTTCCACGCTGTTGCGCGGGGCCACATAGGCGGTTTCCAGTTCGGGCCGGGCAAAGCCGGGGCCTTCGGCATCTGCGACGATGGGGGCGTTCGCCTGCCGGACGAGGGCATCAAGGTCGAGCGAGGAGACGAGGACCTGCGCGCCGTCGGCGGCGATGGCGCGGAGGAAGGCCTCGGCCCCTTCGGCGGGGCGGATGCCGCCCTGAAGCGCCTGCGCCAGCCGCTGTTCGGCGGGGGAATGGCCGCGCTGATCGTCGTCGCGTTCCACCTCGCGCGGGTTCGGGGGCGCGGGGCGGGCGAGGGCCTCCTCGAAGGCGACCTTGCGGAAGGTGATGCCCTCGACCTCGACCAGCACCTTGCCGGTGGGGTCGGTAAGCGTCACATCGAAGCTCGCCACGTCCTCGGCCGGGTCGCCCGCCAGCCGGACCCAGCTGCGGATTTCGGCGGGAAGCGCGCCATGGATTCGGATGGAGGTCGTCATCACCGGGGCCCAGACGAAGCCTTCCTGCACCTTGGGCAGTAGCGCGATGCCCCAGCCGGTGCCGATGTCGTAAAGCGCCGGGTGGAGCGTGCAGGTCGCGGTGTCCTGCACGGCTTGCGTCGGCAGCGCCAGCGTCGCCAGCCCCTCGCGGTTTCCAAGCGCGGTCGCGCGCAGCACCTGCCAGCGTGGGCCGAAGGCGATGCGGTCCTCTTGCGCCGAGGGCAGGTTCTCCCCCCCGGGCGCTGTGGTCTTGTCCGGGCAGCGGGCGGCGATGGCGGCTAGGTCGATTGTATCCGCCGGCGCAGTCAGGGTGGCGACGCCCATCTCGGCGGTCAGCGCCCAGCCTTGCGGCTCAAGGGCGCGGGCTTGCAGGCGCTGGTTGCCGTCCCGGCCACGGGTCAGGTTGACGCGCAGGTCGCGGGGCAGGTCGGCCTCCAGCCGCAGGGGCCGGAAGACCGTAAGGTCGTTCAGCTGCACTCCCGCCTTGCCGCCTGCCGCCATCAGCGCTTCATGAGCTATCTCGGGCCAGGCGGCGCCGGGCAGGACCGCCGTGCCGTCCAGAAGGCGGTGATCGTCCATCACCCAATGCTCTTTGGTCAGGGTTGCATGAAACCGGGTTTCATCCCCGCCCTTCTGCATCCGCTCCAGCACCAGCTGGCCGGGCAGCGGGGCGCCCGCGTCCTTGCCCTGCCGCTTTGCATCGGCGTCGGCGGCCATGCCGATCCCCGACCAGATCCCCCAGTTGATCGCCGTGACCTTGGTCATCCCGCCCGCCCGGCTGCGGGCGAAGGCGTTAAGATATTCGTTCGCGGCGACGTAGTCCGCCTGACCCGCAGGCGTGATCACGGTGGAGGTCGAGGAGAACAGCACGATCCGGTCGACACTGCCATCGGGGAGGAGCGTGTCGAGAAGCTTTGTGCCATGGACCTTGGGCGACAGGACCGCATCCGCGCTGCCGGGGTCCTTGCCCAGAAGCGGGGCGTCGTCGACCGTCCCCGCCGCATGGACGACGCCGTAGATCGGCCCGAACTCGGCGCGCACCCGGTCGAAGGCCGCGCGCATGTCCTCGGGGTTGCAGACATCGGCGGCGACGGCCATGACCCGGCCAAGGCGTTCCAGCCGCGACAGCACCCCGGCGCGGACGGAACCCGCTTCGGGCACATGCCGCCCGATCAGCGCGACCTTGGCATGGCGGTCGCGCATCAGGCGTTCGGCCACCGTCACCCCGATGCCGCCGAAGCCGCCGGTGATGACCCAGACCGAGCCTTCGGGCACCTCGGCCTGCGGAGGCAGGGGCGAGGGCACCAGCCGGGTTTCCAGCCGTCGGCTGCCCCGGATCGCCGCCACCGTGTTACCCGGCGTGGCGAGCATTTCCTCCAGCACCGCCGAGACGGCTTCCGCCGGGATCGCCGCCTTGCGGTTGTCCGGCAGGGCGACGTCGAGGAGGCTGGCCGTCAGACCCGGCAGTTCGCGCGGCATCACCCGCACGGGGCCAGCCACCGTTGCCTTTTCCGGGTAGGGCAGGGCCTCGGTCCGCACCTGAGCGGCGCCTGAGGTGAGGATTGTCAGGTGGGGCAGGGGCTTCAGCCCGATCTCGCCCATCGCCTGGCCAAGGAAGAACAGGCTCCAGAACCCCTGTTCCAGATTGCGCTGGAAGAAGCTGGAACCGGGGCGGAAGGTCTCCCCTTGCGTCACCAGCCAGAAATGCGCGATCCGCGCCGGGGTCAGGTCGCGCTGTGCCAGGTCGGCAAGGAGGGCGTCATAGCCCTCGCGCCCGTGTTCCGGCGCCAGCGTGTAGGTGTCGTCCGACGTCCGCGCGAAGGCGTCGCCCGCGTGGACCGTCACCACCCGATGCCCGGCGTTGCGCAGGCGCTGGACGGCAGCCCGCGCCAGCCCGGCCTCGTCGGCGAAGACCAGCCAGGTCAGGGGCGCCCCCAGTTCGGTTTCCACATCGACCGGGCAGTCGGCGGGCATCACGCGCCAACCGACCCGGTAGCCGAAATCCTCCACCTTGTCGTGCCGCTGCACGGTCACGTCGGCCTCGGTCACGACCTGGGCCTTGCCGGGGTCGATGAAGTAGCGCGAGCGCTGGAAGGGGTAGGTCGGGAGCGGCACGCGCCGCCGCTTCGCCTCGCCCCAAAGCTGATGCAGGTCGGGCTCAACCCCGCAGGCCCAGAGACGGCCGAGGGTGGCGATGAAATGCCGGTCGTCGCTGACGGTATCTTCCGGGTGGCGCAGGCTGGAGGGCACCGGCTGGCCCCCCATCGCGCCGTTGGCTTGCGCCAGCGAGGCCATTGCCCGGCCGGGACCGACCTCCAGATAGACCCGGTCCGCCTTCTGCCGCAGCGTCGTCGTGCCGTCGGCGAAGCGCACGGTGTTGCGCAGGTGGGCGACCCAGTAGTCGGGGCTGGTGGCTTCCGCATCGGTCAGGATCTGGCCGGAGCGGTTCGAGATGATCGGGATTTGCGGCGGCGACAGCTGCATCCCGGCGAGATGCGCGCGGAAGGCGGCAAGGATGCCTTCCAGCATCTTCGAATGCGCGGCGATGTCGATGGCGATGCGGGTGGTGTCGATGTCGTCGGCCTTGAGCCGTGCGGCAAGGTCCTTCAACCCCGCGTCGGAGCCGGACACGACCGTCAGTTCAGGCGCGTTGATCGAGGCGATGTCGAGATCGCCGAGATATGGCTTAAGCGCGGCTTCCGACAGCGGGACCGAGAGCATCCCGCCCGCGGGCACCGTGTCGAAGAGCTCCCCGCGCAGGCGGACGAGGCCGACGCAGGCCTCAAGCGTCATGACGCCCGCCACACAGGCGGCGGCGTTCTCGCCCATGCTGTGACCGATCAGCATGGCGGGCTTTACGCCCCAGCTTTCCCACAGCTTCGCCAGCGCGACCTCGACGATCAGGATCAGCGGCAGTTGCTTCGACGGGCGGCGCAGCGCCTCGGCGGCGGTGGCCTCCTGCCCCTCGGCGGGTAGCCAGAGGGCGCGCGTCTCGGCTTCCGCATCGCCAAGGGCGGCAAGCCCCCGGTCCATCCATTCTGCGAAGACGGGCTCGGTCTCGTAGAGGTCGCGCGCCATGTTCGGGTACTGCGCCCCGCCGCCGGGGAACATGAAGACGACGTCGGGCGTGTCGCCCAGACGACGCTGGGTGAAGACGCGGCGCGGATCGCCCGCCTCCAGCATCCTGGCGGCTTCCTCGTGGCTTTCGGCCACCAGCACGCGGCGATGTTCAAAGGCGCGGCGGCCCTGTTTCAGGGTCCAGGCGACATCGGCGAGGTTCTGAACCGGGTTTGCCCGAAGATGCGCAGCCAGCCGCGAGGAGGCCTCGCCCAGCGCCGACTGGCTGCGGGCGGAAAGGGTGATCAGCTGGAACGGCCAGTCCGACGGTTCAGAGGCTGCCACGGCTGGCGCCTCTTGCACGACGACATGCGCATTGGTCCCGCCGACGCCGAGCGAGTTCACCCCGGCCCGGCGCGGACCCATGCGGCGCGGCCAGTCGGACAGCTTGTCGTTCACCCGGAAGGGGCTGTTGTCGAAGTCGATGGCGGGGTTCGGGGCCTCGAAGTTCAGGCTGGGCGGCATCTGGCCGTGGTGCAGCGCCAGCGTCGTCTTGATCAGGCTGGCAACCCCCGCCGCCGTGTCGAGGTGGCCGATATTGGTCTTGACGCTTCCGATGCGCGCGAAGCCCTTGGCGTTGGTTGTCCGGCGGAACGCCTCGGTCAGCGCGGCGACCTCGATGGGGTCGCCCAGATAGGTGCCGGTGCCGTGGCATTCGATGTAGTCCACCGTCTCGGCGGGCGTCCCGGCCACGGCGAGCGCAGTCGCGATGCAGTCGGCCTGACCCTCGACCGAAGGGGCCAGATAGCCCGCCTTCGCCGCCCCGTCGTTGTTGACAGCGCTGCCCTTGATCACCGCCCAGATGTGGTCGCCATCGGCCAGCGCATCGTCCATCCGGCGCAGAAGCACCGTCCCCGCGCCAGAGCCGAAAACCGTCCCCTGTGCCCGGTGGTCGAAGGCGTGGCAAACGCCATCGGGCGACAGGACCTCGCCCTCCTTGTAGATGTAACCGCGGCCCTGCGGCAGGTCGATGGTGACACCTCCCGCCAAGGCCATGTCGCATTCGCCGTTCAACAGCGCCTGAATCGCGTAGTGCGTGGCGACGAGCGAGGTGGAACAGGCTGTCTGCAAGCCAAGGCTTGGCCCCTTCAGGTCAAAGACATGGCTGACGCGGGTGGACAGGAAATCCTTGTCGTTCCCGGTATGGCGCAGAAGGAACATGCCGGTGCTTTCGACCAGCGCGGGGTTCGAGCAGAGGTTGAAGTAGAAATAGCTGCCCATGCCGCAGCCCGCGAAGACGCCGATCCGGCCCTTGAAGCCCTCGGGCGTATGCCCGGCGTTTTCCAGAGCTTCCCAGGCCACCTCAAGGAACTGGCGGTGCTGCGGATCAAGGATCGCGGCTTCCTTGGGGGAGAAGCCGAAGAATTCCGCGTCGAAGCGGTCGAAACCCTCCAGCAGAGCGGCCGCCGGGACGTAGTTCGGGTTGCGCAGGGCCGCAGGGTTCTCCCCCGAGGCCAGTATCTCCTCCTCGGTCAGGCGCCGGACGGCCGTGCGCCCCTCGCGCAGGTTGTCCCAATAGGCGCTGATCTCCGCCGCCCCCGGCAGATGCGCGGCCATCCCCACGATCGCAATATCGGTCTCTGCGGGAAGGTCCTGCACCACGTCCTTCATGCGATTGCCCTCTCGACATCCTTCTGGCGGCCAGACCCATCGTCGCCGACCGCAAATTGCGGCGGCCCGGGATGATCTTCCAGCCCGATCCGGGGCAAGAGTGCAGAATGTCTCAGCACAAACTCACCTGTTCTGCACCTTCCCGAAATCCGGGACCCGACCGGGACCATCAACGATTCGTGCGCCGTCAAAATTTCCTTGAGCTTTCCTACATGACTCCGTCTAGATACGCACGGATATTGGGTAAGAAAGTGGCCATACTTGGGGCAAAACCAGCCCTAGCCTGCTGATTTCCATACTTTGTTTCCAGCCCGGCACCAGTAGTCTGGAAGGCGTCGCCATGCCGGGGAAGTTTGCTTATTAGAGAGGGGGCAAGACCCTGTGAGTCCGGGGAATTGCTTTAAGGTGAGTAGATGACGCAGAGCAGATCCCGCAAGTTGTTGTCCCGCATCCTATGGTTCGACCCGGATGCCGGGAACGGGGCGGAGTCTGCACCCGCGCTGCCCGATCCGGTCCTTCAGGCCGAGCAGGTGGACCCGCGTTCCTATGAAATGACGGCCGCCGTCGAAGCCCCGCCGCGTCCCACGACACGGGTACGGACCCGTCTCTTGTCCGAGCCGCCCGTGACCCGCACGCAGGAAATCTATACCGAGCATTTCGGCCTGACGACCCGGCCCTTTGCCCTGACGCCCGACCCGGATTTCCTGTACTGGCCACAGTCGCACCAGCGCGCCTACACGATGCTGGAATACGGCGTCCGCGCCAATGCCCCGATCACGCTGATCACCGGCGAGGTCGGCGCGGGGAAGACCACGCTACTTCTGCATCTTGTCCGATCGCTCGGCTCCGAGATGACCGTGGGCCTGATCTCGAACCCGCACGGCTCGCGGGCCGAACTTTTGCGCTGGGTGCTGCACGCGCTGGACCAGCCGGCCGAACTGGACGAAAGCTACGTCGACCTCTTCTCGCGATTCCAGAACTTCCTCTTGTCGGAATATGCGGCCGGGCGCAGCGTCGTCCTCATCTTCGACGAAGCGCAGAACCTGACGGCCGAGGCGCTGGAAGAGCTGCGGATGTTCATCAACATCAACTCCGGCAAGGACGAGGTGCTGCAACTGGTGCTGATCGGCCAGCCCGAGCTGCGCGACCTGGTCTCGCGTCCCAAGATGCGGCAATTCGCACAGCGCGTCGCGGCCAGCTACCATCTGACGGCGATGGACCTCAAGACCGTGCGCGGCTACATTCCGCACCGTCTGAAGGTTGCCGGCACCGAGAAGCGAATCTTCTCGGCCCCTGCCGTGAAGCTGATCTACGACGTGACAAGGGGCGTGCCCCGGCTGGTGAACCAGCTCTGTGATCTGGCCATGGTCTATGCGTTTACCAGGGGCAAGCAGGTCGTCAGCGCGCAGACGGTCCAGCAAGTCATTGATGACGGTGTATTTTTTTCGGCGAATGCCGCATATGACGTGAGTGAGACCTCGAATGACGCTTGATCTGCGTTTCTATCTGTCCCTGATTTTGCGTCGACTGCCCATTATCGTCGCCATCATCTTTACGGCCACAATGGCCGGAATCCTTTATGCCGTGTCCCTGCCGCCGGTCTACCGGGCCGAGGCGAGGCTCCTGATCGAGAACCCGCAGATCCCGGATGAACTGGCGGCTTCGACCGTGCGCTCGACGGCGGACGAGATTCTGCTTGCGATCCGGCAGCGGATCATGACCCGCGACAACCTTCTTGCCATTGCCGAACGGCACAACCTGTTCGTCACGACGCCCAACCTGTCCCAGGAACAGATGCTTGACGCGATCGGGGACCGCGTCTCGATCTACATGCCGACGACCCAGGGCAACACGGGCGTTGTCACGGTGTCCTTTGCCGCGGGCGAGCCCGAACTGTCGGCAAACATCACCAACGAGATCGCCGACCAGGTCCTGCAGTGGAGCGCGGAGCTGCGTACCGAGGCTTCGGGGAACACGCTGGATTTCTTCGAACAGGAAGTCCGGCGCCTCACCGACGAACTGTCGCAGCAGAACGCCAAGATTCTGGAGTTCGAACAGGCGAACCGCGACGCGCTGCCCGAGAGCCTGGAGTATCGGCGTACGCGGCAGGCCTCGCAGCAGGAGCGGCTGTTGCAGGTGGATCGCGAGCTTGCTGCGCTGCGTGACCGGCGCGAGCGGTTGACCGAGCTTTACGACCGCACGGGCGCCATGGTCACGACGCAAGACGACCGTACCCCGGAGGCCGAGCGCCTGGAGCGGGCCAGGCAGGAACTTGCCTCGGCTCTGGTCGTGCTGTCACCGACGAACCCGCGGGTCAGCGCTCTGCAGAAGGAAGTCGAGGCGCTGCAAGAGGTGGTGAAGTCGCAGCTCAGCGCGACCGGCGGCGGGCGGCTTTCGGCCTTCGAAGTGCAGATGCTGGATATCGATGGACAGATCAACTTCCTGGCCGAACAGAAGACCCTCCTGGAAAAGGATCTTGTCACGCTGGAAGCCTCGATCGATGCGACGCCGGGCAATTCGATCCATCTGGCCGAGTTGCAGAACAACTACGAAACCCTGCGCGTGCAGTACGAGCAGGCAGTGGCCAGCCTGTCCGAGGCGCGGATGGGCGACCGTATCGAAGTCACGGACCGCGGCCAGCGGATCACTGTGATCGAGAAGGCCGTGCCGCCGAACTTCCGCGCGGAACCGAACCGCAAGCGCATCACAGTTGCCGCGTTCGGGGCAGGCGTGATCCTTTCCACCGGCCTGCTTCTCCTCCTGGAGATTCTGAATCAGACCGTGCGCCGTCCGTCCGATCTGGTGAAGGTGCTGGGCGCGCCGCCATTCGGAACGGTAGGCTATATTCCCGGCGGCACGAGCCGCACACGCTGGTCGGCCAACAGGCTTGCGACGCTGGCGCTTCTTGCGATCAACATCCCGCTCCTCGCGCTGGTCGTCCATATCTACATCGCCCCGATCGGTACCCTGCTTGGCCTCGCGCCCAAGTCCCCCGCAGCCAGCGAAGCCGTCCAGGGCGCGGCCGCCAACAAGACCGAGTAGACCAGCATGGAACGGATCCAGTCAGCACTCGCCAAGGCGCGTTCGGCCCGCGATCGCAAGCTTCAACCCTCCGGCGCTGGCGGCAAGGCCTCACCCGGCTCCAATCCCTGGCAAGACCTGAGCGAGGTCGCGCTCGACCCGAAGGTCCTGGCACGCAACCTTGTCGTGACACACCAACCGGGCGCGCGTGCCGCCAACTTCGACGTCATGCGCACCAACCTCCTGCGCACGCTGCGCACGAACGGCTGGACCCGTGTCGCCATCACCTCGCCGACTCCGGGTTGCGGCAAGTCCACCGTTGCGCTGAACCTGGCGTTCAGCCTGGCGCGGCTGACCGACAAGCAGGTGCTGCTGGTCGAGCTGGACCTGCGCCATCCTTCGCTTGTCGAGATGCTGGGTATGTCGCCGGACCAGAATTTCATCGAATCGCTTGGCGAGGGCAGGCTGGACTATGGCCAGATCAGGCGGGTCGGCCCGAACCTGGCCCTGGCGCTGAACTCGCGCTCTGTCGCCAGCCCGGCCGAGCTTCTGTCGGCTCCGCGCACCGCGGACCTGATCGACGAGGTTGAAGCCCGGCTGCGCCCGGACGTCATCCTGTTCGACATGTCACCGATGCTGGTCAGCGACGATGCGCTGGCCTATCTGGACCAGGTCGATTGCGCGCTGATGGTCGTCGCCGCCGAGGAGACGACGGCCGCCGAGATCGAGAAATGCGGCGCCGATCTGGGCAAGCGCACGCAGGTTCTGGGCGTTGTGCTGAACAAGTGCCGCTACATGGAAGAGGACGACACCCGCGTCTATCCGGAGTGATGGGGCCGGGCGGGCCGCCCGTCGCCCTCTGTCCGGCGGGGCCGGAATGACAAAGGGACCCGCAAGGGGCCCCTCGTCTGGTCCGGATGGAGCGGGCGATGAGATTCGAACTCACGACCCTAACCTTGGCAAGGTTATGCTCTACCCCTGAGCTACGCCCGCACCGTCTGGACGAGAGGGGATGTATAAAGAGCGACGGGGGCCTGCAAGAGGGAAAGTGCACGTCGGCGAAAAATTCTCGCACATTTGCCCACGACGGACCGTTGGCTGAAATATCGGCCCGCCGCCACGGTGCAATCGCAGCATCCGACGATTTTGCTGGCGCAGTAAACTCGCCGTGAGGTTTGCGCAACCAAGAGCAGAATCGACTTGGATTCGGAAATGTTTTGAATAGGTTGCGCCTCGAAGGCAAAATCGCCTTCTTGCGTGGCTGCGCATGCTGCGTTGCCGCAAACTGGAGAATGACCATGACCAAATTCGCCCTCGTTCTGGCCGCTTCGGCCCTGACCGCCACCGCCGTCTTCGCGGAAGATGCGGCCCCGGTTGTCGCCGACACCGACGCCAACGGGACCTTCTCGCTGGCCGAAGTGCAGGCCGTCTACACCGCCGTCACCGAAGAGGCCTTCAAGGCCGCCGACACCGACGCCTCGGGCGAACTGTCGGCTGACGAGCTGAAAGCCGCTGTCGACGCGGGCGCCTTCACCGCTGCCTGATCGACTGCGTTTCGCGCACAGGGGGCCGTCCTTCGGGGCGGCCCTTTCCTTTGGCAGGGCTCCGCCGATCCGCATCCGCTCGGGGAACCATCTCGCGGCGCCGACCGTTGTTCCCGCATGAAGGCAGCGCCCATCGCGCCGCCATCCATCAGGAGAATGATGATGAACCAGGACCAGATCGCCGGCCAATGGAAGCAGCTGAAGGGCGAGGCGAAAGTCATGTGGGGCAAGCTGACCGACGACGAGCTTGACCAGGCCCAGGGCCAGGCCGAAAAACTCGCCGGGCTGATCCAGGAGCGCTACGGCAAGACCAAGGAAGAGGCGCAGACCGAGGTCCGCAAGTTCTTCGACCGAGTCTGACGGACGGGTGGGGCGGGCGCAAAGCCCGCCCTTATTCAACCCAGCCCAATTGTTGCCAAGTCCTTAACGCCCGCGCGCAAGCCATTGATTTCGCTGGTGCGAAAAATCTGTCCACCGTGGACATCGTCTTGCACCCACGGCCCGGCCGCCCGGATCACTCCAGTTCGATCAGCAGGTCCTTGGCCTCGATCTGGCTGCCCGGATGGACATGGATCGCCTTCACCGTGGCCTCGCGGTCGCAGTGCAGGCCGGTTTCCATCTTCATCGCCTCGATGTTGAGGAGAAGGTCGCCCGCCCGCACCTTCTGACCGACCGTCACCGCGATGGAGGCGACCGCCCCCGGCATCGGCGCGCCGATATGGGCAGGGTTGCCCTCCGCAGCCTTCGGGCGTGCCGCCGTCTTGGCCTTGATCGCCCGGTTCGGCACCCGGATCACCCTGGGCTGGCCATTCAGCTCGAAGAACACCCGGGCATCGCCTTCCTCGGTCGTCTCCCCCACCGCCTGCAGGCGGATTTCCAGGATTTTGCCGGGGTCGATCTCGACCGAGATCTCGTCGCCGGGCTGCATGCCGTAGAAGAAGGTCGGCGTCGGCAGGGTGCGCACCGGCCCGTATTGCCGGTGCCGACCCATGTAGTCGAGGAAGACCTTGGGATACATCAGATAGCCGTTCAGGTCCTCGTCATCGACGGTGATGCCGTTCATCTCGGCCGAGACCTTCTGGCGCACCGCTTCCAGATCGACGGCGGGCATCGACTTGCCGGGCCGCTCGGTCAGCGGCTTCTCGCCCTTCAGCACCTTCTTCAGGATACCCTCCGGCCAGCCGCCATGCGGTTGCCCGAGGTTTCCTTTCAGCATGTCGGCGACGCTTTCGGGGAAGGCCACGTCGACCTTCGGGTCCTCGACCTGCGCCCGGGTCAGCCCCTGCGCCACCATCATCAGCGCCATGTCGCCCACCACCTTCGACGAGGGCGTGACCTTGACGATGTCGCCGAACATCCGATTGGCATCGGCATAGGCTTGAGCTACCTCGTGCCAGCGCTCCTCCAGCCCCAGGCTACGGGCCTGCGCCTTGAGGTTGGTGAACTGGCCGCCGGGCATCTCGTGCAGGTAGACTTCCGAGGCCGGGGCCTGCAGTCCGCTTTCGAAGGCGGCGTATTGCTTGCGCACTGCTTCCCAGTAGTCGGAAATCTGCCGGATCGCGCCGATGTCGAGGCCGGTGTCGCGGTCGGTATTCCGCAGCGCCTCGACGATGGAACCGAGGCAGGGCTGCGAGGTCCCGCCCGAAAACGCATCCATCGCCGCGTCGACCGCATCCACCCCCGCATCGCAGGCCGCAAGGACGGTGGCCGCCGCCGCGCCCGAGGTGTCATGGGTGTGGAAATGCACCGGCAGCCCGATTTCCTGCTTCATCGCCTTGACCAGCACCCGGGCGGCGGCGGGTTTCAACAGCCCCGCCATGTCCTTCAGCCCCAGCACATGGGCGCCCGCGGATTTCAGCTCTTTCGCACGGTCGAGGTAGTATTTCAGGTCATACTTGGACCGGGCCGGGTCCAGCAGGTCGCCCGTGTAACAGATCGTCCCCTCGCAGACCTTGTTCGCCTCCAGCACCGCATCCATCGCGACGCGCATGTTCTCGACCCAGTTCAGGCTGTCGAACACGCGGAACACGTCGACCCCGGTCTTGGCGGCCTGCTTGACGAAGGACTGCACCACGTTGTCGGGATAGTTGGTGTAGCCGACCCCGTTCGAGGCCCGCAGCAGCATCTGCGTCATCAGGTTCGGCATCGCGGCGCGCAGGTCGCGGAGACGCTGCCACGGGCATTCCTGGAGGAAGCGGTAGGCCACGTCGAAGGTGGCACCACCCCAGCATTCGACGCTGAACAGCTGCGGCAGGTTCGCGGCATAGGCGGGCGCGACCTTGATCATGTCGATCGACCGCATCCGGGTGGCCAGCAGCGACTGGTGCCCGTCGCGCATCGTGGTGTCGGTCAGAAGGACCTTGGTCTGCGCCTTCATCCAGTCGGCAACCGCCTGCGGGCCCTTCTGCTCCAGAAGGTTCCGCGTGCCCATCGACGGCGATGCCTTCGGCGCGGGCGGTTTCGGCGCCTTCGCCTCGGCCGGGGGCTTGGCGCGACCCGCCGTCTCGGGGTGGCCATTCACCGTGATGTCGGCGATGTAGAGGAGGATCTTTGTCGCCCGATCGCGCCGCTTCTTGAAGGCGAACAGCTCGGGCGTCGTGTCGATGAACTTGGTGGTGTAGGTGTCGTCCAGGAAGGTCTTGTGCTTCAAGAGGTTGATGACGAACTCGATGTTCGTCGCCACCCCCCGGATGCGGAACTCGCGCAGCGCCCGGTCCATCCGGGCAATCGCCTTTTCCGGTGTCTGGGCATGGGCTGTGACCTTGACCAGCAGCGAGTCGTAATAGCGGGTGATCACCGACCCGGCATAGGCCGTCCCGCCATCAAGGCGGATGCCGTTGCCCGTCGCCGAACGGTAGGCCGTCAGGCGGCCATAGTCCGGGATGAAGTTGTTCAGCGGGTCTTCCGTCGTCACCCGGCATTGCAGCGCGTGACCGTTCAGCTTCACATCCGCCTGGCTGGCAACCCCGGTCGCTTCCTGCAGGGTCTTGCCTTCCTCGATCAGGATTTGCGCCTGCACGATGTCGATCCCGGTGACTTCCTCGGTGACAGTGTGCTCGACCTGGACCCGGGGGTTCACCTCGATGAAGTAGAACTTGCCGGATTCCATATCCATCAGGAATTCGACGGTGCCCGCGCATTCATAGCCGACATGGCCGCAAATACGCTTGGCCATCTCGCAGACTTCCTCGCGCTGGGCCTGCGTAAGATAGGGGGCAGGGGCGCGTTCAACGACCTTCTGGTTGCGGCGCTGCACGGTGCAGTCGCGCTCCCAGAGGTGCCAGCAGTTGCCCTGCTTGTCGCCGAGGATCTGCACCTCGACGTGGCGGGCGCGGGTGATCATCTTTTCCAGATAGCCCTCGCCGTTGCCGAAGGCCGCCTCCGCCTCGCGCCGCCCTTCGCGGACTTTCCCTTCCAGCTCGTCCTCGGACAGGATCGGCCGCATCCCGCGACCGCCGCCGCCCCAGGAGGCTTTCAGCATCAGGGGATAGCCCACTTCCTTGGCCTGGCGTTTGATCAGCGCCATGTCGTCGCCCAGCACCTCGGTCGCCGGGATGACCGGCACTCCGGCCTCCATCGCCACCCGCCGGGCACTGGCCTTGTCGCCAAGGGCCCGCATGGTTTCCGCGCGCGGCCCGATGAAGGTGATCCCCGCCTTGTCGCAGGCATCGACGAAATCCGGGTTCTCCGACAGCAGCCCATAGCCGGGATGGATCGCATCCGCCCCCGCCATCCGCGCCACCCGGATGATCTCGGGGATCGACAGGTAGGCGCCCACCGGCGACAGCCCCTCGCCGATGCGGTAGGCCTCGTCCGCCTTGAAGCGGTGGAGCGACAGCTTGTCCTCCTCGGCAAAGACCGCGACGGTCTTCTTGCCCATCTCGTTTGCCGCCCGCATCACGCGGATCGCGATCTCGCCCCGGTTGGCGACGAGGATCTTCTTGAACTCGGGCATGCGGGCCTCCCCAGGCAGCAGGACGGGTGCACATTAGGGGTGCTGCGCTGCAGCGCAAGAGACTTTGACGGCCATTTCCAACAGAATTGCGACATGGGCGGGTGTCGCAACCGGTGCTGCACGGGGAAGCGACGACCCACAAGAACAATGAAGGAACGCTGGCCCTTTCCCCCCGCGCCGATCCCGCTATACTGCCGGTCATGACCGGATGGGACGAAGACCAGGCCTTCGAGGCCGCCGCAACCCCCGTGCCCCTCTCGCAGCGGGCGTTGGCCGGGCGGGCGCAGGTGTCGGCGCGCGAGGATTATCTCGACGGCCTGAACCCCGCGCAACTTGAAGCCGTCCGCGCGCTGGATGGCCCGGTCCTGATGCTGGCGGGGGCGGGGACGGGCAAGACCCGCGCGCTGACGGCGCGGATCGTGCACCTTCTGCACCTGCGAAAGGCCCGCCCGAACGAAATCCTCGCCGTGACCTTCACCAACAAGGCCGCGCGCGAGATGAAGGAGCGGGTCCACCGGATGCTGGGCGAAGTGGCCGAGGGGATGCCCTGGATGGGCACCTTCCACTCGCTGTCGGTGAAGATCCTCCGCCGCCATGCCGAGCTGGTGGGGCTGAAACCGAATTTCACCATTCTCGACACCGATGATCAGATCCGTCTTTTGAAGCAGCTGGTCCTTGCGGCCAATATCGACGAGAAGCGCTGGCCTGCGCGGATGCTGGCCGGGCTGATCGACGGCTGGAAGAACCGGGCCTGGACGCCCGAGAAGGTGCCGTCCTCCGAAGCCAGTGCCTACAACAACCGGGGGACGGAACTTTATGCGGCCTATCAGGACCGGTTGAAGACCCTGAACGCCACCGACTTCGGCGATCTCCTCCTGCATTGTGTCACCATCTTCCAGTCCCGGCCCGACGTTCTGGAACAGTACCAGCGCTGGTTCCGCTACATCCTTGTCGACGAGTACCAGGACACCAACGTCTGCCAGTATCTTTGGCTGCGCCTCCTCGCCCAGGCGCACCGGAACATCTGCTGCGTCGGTGATGACGACCAGTCGATCTATGGCTGGCGCGGGGCCGAGGTCGGCAACATTCTGCGCTTCGAGAAGGACTTCCCTGGCGCGCAGGTGATCCGGCTGGAGCAGAACTACCGCTCGACCGGGCATATCCTTGCCACCGCCTCCGGCCTGATCGCCAAGAACAATGGTCGGCTGGGCAAGACGCTCTGGACCGCCGGAGAGCCGGGCGAGAAGGTGCGGCTGATCGGCCATTGGGACGGCGAGGAAGAGGCGCGATGGATCGGCGAAGAAATCGAGGCGATCCAGCGGGGCACGCGGGGGATGGAGCCCAGGGACCTGAACCATCAGGCGATCCTTGTGCGGGCCTCCCATCAGATGCGGGCGTTTGAAGATCGGTTCCTCACCATCGGCCTGCCCTACCGGGTGATCGGGGGGCCAAGGTTCTATGAACGGCAGGAAATCCGTGATGCGATGGCCTATTTCCGGTTGGCGGTTTCCCCCGACGACGATCTGGCCTTCGAGCGGGTGGTGAACCTGCCCAAGCGGGGTCTGGGGGATACGGCGCAGTCGAAGATCAACGTGCTGGCGCGCGGGGCAGGGGTCTCGCTTCTGGACGGAGCGCGTGAGGCGCTGGCGAAGGGGGTGATCCCGGGCAAGGGGGCGTCTCAGTTGCGGGCCTTCGTCGACGGGGTCGACCGCTGGCACGCCGCGACCTTCCACCCGGATTACGACCATATCCGGCTGGCCGAAACGATCCTGGACGAGAGCGGCTACACCGAGATGTGGCAGAACGACAAGACGCCGGAGGCTCCGGGGCGGCTCGACAACCTCAAGGAGCTGATCAAGGCGCTGGAGCAGTTCGACAACCTGCAGGGGTTCCTGGAGCATGTCAGCCTGATCATGGACAACGACACCGAGGGGGCGGAGGAGAAGGTCACGATCATGACCCTCCACGCGGCGAAGGGGCTGGAGTTTCCCGTGGTCTTCCTGCCGGGCTGGGAGGACGGGCTGTTCCCGAGCCAGCGCAGCATGGACGAGAGCGGGCTGAAGGGGTTGGAGGAGGAGCGGCGGCTGGCCTATGTGGGCATCACGCGGGCGGAGGAGCTGTGTACGATCAGCTTCGCCTCGAACCGGCGGGTCTATGGGCAGTGGCAGTCGCAGTTGCCCTCCCGCTTCATCGACGAGCTTCCGGTTGAGCATGTCGAGGTGCTGACGGCCCCGGGCCTGTATGGCGGCGGGTTCGGGGCTGCGGCTTCGGTCGGGTTCGGGTCCAGCCTGGAGGACCGGGTTTCCAAGGCCGACGTCTACAATTCCCCCGGCTGGCGGCGGTTGCAGGAGAACCAGTCCCACCGCCCCGTCCGCCAGCCGCAGGAGGCACGGAATGTGGTGATCGATATGGAGGCGGTGTCTCCCTTTGTCCTGGGGGACCGGGTGTTCCACCAGAAGTTCGGCTATGGCGAGATCATGGGGATCGAGGGCGACAAGCTGGACGTGGAGTTCGATCATGCCGGGTCGAAGAAGGTGGTCGCCCGCTGGGTGATCCCGGCGGAACAGGTGGACGACGTGCCGTTCTGAGCGGGGTGTCCACGGTGGACAGATTTTTCGTGTCAATGATATCAATGGGTTGATCGCGGACGTTCAGGATTTCTTAACTTCCGGCCCCGGGCTTGCCGGATGCCAGGTGGGCGACATTCGGGCCAGTCTTGCGTTGGGCGCGCGGCTTGCGCATGGTATCGGAAAACGCCGGGGGGAAATGGCATGGCGGGGAAGGCGACCGAGCTGACAGAGCTCGCCGACCTCTTGGAGGCCCGCGCGACCAGCGGGCAGCGGGTGATCGCGGCACTGGCCGGGGCGCCGGGATCGGGGAAATCCACCCTTGCCGACAAGCTGGTGGGCAAGCTGAACGGACGCCAGCCGGGCCTGGCCGCTGTCCTGCCGATGGACGGCTATCACTACGACGACCTGTATCTGGTGCCAGCCGGGCTGCGCCCCCGCAAGGGCGCCCCGATGACGTTTGACGTGGGCGGGCTTTACCACACGCTGCAACGGATGCGGGCGCGGGACGAGGCGGAAGTCGCGGTCCCGGTCTTCGACCGCAAGATCGAGATCGCCCGCGCCGGGGCCCGGCTGATCCCGCGCGAGGTGC
>NZ_JAEULP010000022.1 GCF_016792905.1 Tabrizicola sp. | reverse complement strand
TTAGGAAGGTGGTGACAACCACATGCAGGTCAGCGTCCGCGACAACAACGTCGAACAGGCTCTCCGTGCTCTGAAGAAGAAACTTCAGCGTGAAGGGGTGTTTCGGGAAATGAAGCTCAAGCAGCATTTCGAGAAGCCCTCCGTCAAGAAGGCACGCGAACAGGCCGAAGCGGTCCGCCGTGCAAGGAAACTTGCCCGGAAGAAGCTTCAGCGCGAAGGCGGTCTCTAAGACGTCAAGCGACTCTGGGGAAGCGATTCCCGCCCGATCAACCCCCGCGCCCCTGGCCGGGGGTTTTTCATTGGCCGGACATGACCGGAAGAGACGCCAATCGGCAACCGCAGATTGTGTGGCAACTTTGTGGCGGCACCGTGGTGCAACTTGGGCGGGCATCAACAATCTATTTCCAATTGTTGCCACATTTTGCTGTTTTCCGGCGTGCCCCGGCACCCTACCGTTGCGGCATGATCGAGCTTCGCAAACAACCCCGCCAGGACCGGTCCCGAGCCAAGGTCGAAGGGATTCTCGCCGCGGCCGCCGATCTTTGCTCGGGCCGCGGCCTCGATGCCCTGACCACGAACGCGGTCGCCGCACGGGCCGGGGTCTCCATCGGCTCGCTCTACCAGTACTTCCCCGGCAAGATCGCGCTTCTGGCCGCACTGATCCGGGCCGAACGGGCCAACCTTCTGGAAGCGGTGGAGCGCATCGTCAGTTCGGACGCGGCGCATGACCTGACCCGTCTGGTCGACGGGCTGACCGAAGCCACCGTTGCACATTACCTCGCGCGGCCCTCGCTGTCGCGCACGCTGAACCTTGCGCGCACCCAGCTTCCGCCTGATCCCGAGGCCGCCGAATTCTCGGCCCGGATCACCGTGCTGATCGCCGCGCGGCTGGAAGAGTTGAGGATCTCGCGCCCGGAAACCACGGCGCAGGATGTCCTTGCCATCCTCCGCGGCATGATCGACGCCGCGAGCGAGGCGCATGAGGCCGACCGCTCCGCCCTGACCGACCGCACCCGCCGCGCGGTGCTGGGGTATCTGCAGGCTGCCTAGACCGCCAACGCCGTCGTCTTGACCACGGTGCGCAAGGCGAAACTGGACTGCATCTGGCGCACGCCCGGCAGGCGCGACAGGAATTGCCGGTGGATGCGGGCGAAATCCTCGGTATCCTCGGCCATCAGCTTCAACAGGTAATCCGCCGTCCCCGCCATTAGGTGGCATTCCAGGAGGTCCGGCACGCGCGCCACCTCGCGCTCGAAGGCATCGAGCAGGTCCTCGGCCTGGCTTTGCAGGGTGATCTCGACGAAGACCGTGGTCATCCGGCCCATGCGGCGGGCGTCCAGCAATGCCACATATCCGGCGATGAATCCGTCCTCCTCCAGCCGCTGCACCCGGCGGTGGCAGGCGGAGGGCGAGAGATTGATCGCCTCGGACAGTTCTGCATTGGTGATCCGGCCGTTCTTTTGCAGCACCGTCAGGATGCGCCGGTCGGTGGCGTCTAGTTCAAGGGCCATTGAATATTCTTCGGCTGATGAGGGTATTTGTCGAAGAACCTACGCCGAACCCCGCGTCGCGCCAACCAGAATTCAAAGCATCGCCACGGAATCGGATCAGGATTGCGCCCACAGGGCGCAACGCCCAAGGGAGAGAACACATGAAAATCGGATGCCCGAAAGAAATCAAGCCGCAGGAGTTCCGCGTCGGCATGACCCCGGATGCCGCACGCGAAGCCGTCAACAATGGTCATGACGTGATCATCGAGACCAAGGCCGGGGTTGGCGCAGGCTTCGCGGATGCCGACTATGTCGCCGCCGGTGCGAAGATCGTCGACACGGCGGAAGAGGTCTTCGCCAAGGCCGACATGATCGTCAAGGTCAAGGAACCGCAACCCGTCGAACGCAAGCGCCTGCGCCCGGGCCAGGTGCTGTTCACCTACCTCCACCTCGCCCCCGATCCGGAGCAGACCAAGGATCTTCTGGCATCGGGCGCGACCTGCATCGCCTATGAAACCGTCACCGACGACCGGGGCGGCCTGCCGCTTCTGGCGCCGATGTCGGAAGTCGCCGGTCGCCTGGCCCCGCAAGTCGGCGCCTGGACCTTGCAAAAGGCCAATGGCGGCCGTGGCGTCCTCTTGGGCGGCGTGCCCGGCGTCTCGCCCGCCAAGGTTCTGGTCATCGGCGGCGGCGTCGTCGGCACCCATGCGGCCAAGGTCGCCGCCGGGATGGGCGCGGATGTCACCGTGCTTGACCGGTCCATCAACCGCCTGCGCTATCTGGACGACGTGTTCGGCGGCCAGTTCAAGAACGCCTACGCCAGCGCCGGGAACACAATCGCCCTCGCGCGTGAGGCCGACCTGATCATCGGCGCGGTCCTGATCCCCGGCGCCGCGGCACCCAAGCTGATCTCGAAAGCCCAGCTGAAAGAGCTGAAACCCGGCGCCGCGCTTGTCGACGTCGCCATCGACCAGGGCGGCTGCTTCGAGACCTCGCGCGCCACCACGCATCAGGACCCGATCTATGAAGTCGACGGGATCATGCACTACTGCGTGGCGAACATGCCGGGCGCGGTCGCCCGCACCTCGACCCAGGCGCTTGGCAATGCGACCATGCCCTTCATGCTGGCGCTTGCCAACAAGGGGTGGAAGAAGGCCTGCGCCGATGACAAGCACCTCCTGAACGGCTTGAACGTCCATGCCGGGAAGCTGACCTACGAAGCCGTCGGCGTGGCGCTTGGGCTGCCGGTGATTTCGGCGGCCGAGGCCCTGAAACTCTGACGCGACGGAACTGCTGCGCTGCGGCGTATATGGGGCACCAGACAACAGGTGCCCCATGACATTTCCAGGTTACAAACCTTCGACCCTCGCCCTCTGGGCCGTCCTAGCCCTTCCCGCCCTGACCATGATCAGCCCGCTTCTGGGTGACGATGACCGGGCCTTCCACCGCCTTCTGCACCCGACCGGCGAATGGGCCGCGCGCCTCATGATCATCGGCATGATGGCCTCGGGCCTGATGCTCCTGTTCAAGGGCCGCCAGTGGCCGCGCTGGCTGATGCACCACCGCCGCGACATCGAGGTTGCAGCCTTCGTCTATGCCGCCCTGCACACGCTGGTCTATGTCATCGACCGGGGCACGCTGGCCCGCATCATCGAGGCTCTGCCCGAAACCTTCATCTGGACCGGCTGGCTGGCCATGGCTCTCTTCCTGCCGCTGGCCGTCACCTCGAACAACGCCGCGCAACGCTGGCTGCACAGCGGCTGGAAGACCCTGCAACGCGCCGCCTACCCCGCCGCCGTGCTGGTGCTGATCCACTGGGCCGCGCTGCATGACTGGGGCAGCTGGCAGGCCCCGGCAATCCAGTTCGCCCCGCTGGTCGCGCTCTGGGCCTACCGCCTCTGGTACTGGTACCTGCGCCCCCGCGCGCCGCTCGCCGCGGCCTGAAATGAAAAAAGGCCCGCAAGGTGCGGGCCTTTCCTCACGATCCGGGTGGCTTACTTCTTCTTCAGCTCGGCCAGGATGTCCTTCAGGAGATCGTTGTCCGACGGACCGGCAGGCGCAGCCGGGGCCTCTTCCTTCTTGGGCATCATCTTGTTGACCGCTTTCACGATCAGGAACACCACCCAGGCCACGATCAGGAACTTGATGACCGCAGTGATGAAGTTGCCAATGGCGAACTTGGCGTCACCGATCGAGAAGCCCCAGGACGAGAAATCGATCCCGCCGATGATCATGCCGATCAGCGGCTGGATCAGGTCATCGACCAGCGAGGTGACGATGGCGGTGAAGGCCGCGCCGATGATGATACCGACGGCGAGGTCGAGGACGTTGCCCTTCGCAATGAAGGCCTTGAATTCGTTAAGCATCTCACGGTTCCCTTTGCTGCCCTGCCTTGATCGGCAAGCTTTCTGATAGCTCAGGCTCTAAGGCCCGGCGAAACTATCGCACAGGTCAACGCAAGTCAGAACGGGGAAATTTCACCAAAAAGCCACAATTCGCACCCGATCGGCACGAAATCAACAATCCACCCAAAGCGCTTCAGGTCCGCGGGGCCGCCGCCCGTCGCAACCTGTCGTTGATCGCCCGGCCCAGGCCCGTCTCGGGTACCGGCGCGAAGGCGATGCGGCCACGCGGTCCCGCCAGCCGGTCCGCCTCGCGCAGGGCGTCGAACAACCGCGCCGCCGCCTCGACCAGATCGCCAGCCGCAGACAGCGACAACGCCCCCTTCACCGCGCCGAACCCGACCAGCACCTCGCCCGGACGTGCCTGCGTCGCATCAAGCCGTACCATCGCCTCGGGCGCATAATGCGATGCCAGCTGCCCCGGCGCGGTCGGCTTGCCCGCGTTGCCGCCCGTCGCCAGCGGCTCGCCCAAGGCGGCCTCCGCGGCCTCGACCGGCAGGCCGCCGGGCCGCAGCAGCACCGGCTCGGGGTCGGCGAGGATGATGGTCGATTCCAGCCCCACCGCGCAGGGTCCGCCGTCCAGCACCGCCGCGATCCGGCCTGTCAGCCCCTCCAGCACATGTTCCGCCCGCGTCGGCGACACCCGCCCGGAAGGGTTGGCCGAAGGCGCCGCCAGCGGCCCGCCGAAAGCCCGCAACAGCCGCTGCGCCAGGGGATGCGCAGGCACTCGCACTGCCACCGTCGACAGCCCCGCCGTCACCAGCGGCGAAATCCCCGCCCCGTTGCGCAAGGGCAGCACCAGCGTCAATGGCCCCGGCCAGAACGCCTGCGCCAGCATCCGCGCTTTCGGCCCCACCTCGGCAATCGCCTCGACCGCCTTAAGGTCGGGCAGGTGGACGATCAGCGGGTTGAAACTGGGCCGCCCCTTCGCCTGGTAAATCCGCGCCACCGCCCGGTCGGACCGCGCATCGCCGCCGAGGCCATAAACCGTCTCGGTCGGGAAGGCGACAAGCTCTCCCGCCGCAAGCAGGCGGGCGGCTTCTGCAATCCCGGCGTCATCTGGGGCAAGGGTGGCGGTCATGATGCTCTGACGCAGCGTCCGGCTTGAAGGACAACGCGAAACCGTTAGCGTTGCATGGGGCCGTCCTTACGGCAGCCCCCCCGTTTTGCCAAGCCGAGTTGAGGAGAGACCCATGCCCTACCGCGCCCCGGTCAAGGATATCCGCTTCATCCTCGACCACGTCGTGGGCTTCGCCGAGGTCGCCGCAACCCCCCGCTTTTCCGAAGCGACCCCCGACCTCGCCGAGGCGATCCTGACCGAGGCGGGCCGCATCTCGACCGATATCCTCGCGCCGCTGAACAAGGGCGCTGACCACACCCCGGCCCGGCTGGAGAACGGTGCCGTCGTCTCCTCGCCCGGCTTCGCCGAAGGCTACCGCGCGATTGCTGATGGCGGCTGGGTAGGCATGGCAGCCAGCCCGGCGCATGGCGGCATGGGCCTGCCGATCTCGCTGGCACTCGGGGTCGACGACATGATGTCCGGCGCCTGTCTCGCCTTGCAACTGAAACCCCTCCTCTCCAAGGGCCAGATCGAGGCGCTGGAACACCACGCCAGCGACGCGATCAAGGCGCTTTACCTGCCCCGCCTCACCTCCGGCGAATGGTCCGGCACGATGAACCTGACCGAACCGCAAGCGGGGTCCGATGTCGGCGCGCTTAGGACCAAGGCGGTGCCGAACGGGGACGGGACCTTCGCGATCTCCGGCCAGAAGATATTCATCACCTGGGGCGACAGCGACCTGACCCCGAACGTCTGCCATCTGGTCCTGGCCCGCCTGCCGGACGCGGCGGAAGGAACCAGGGGGATCAGCCTCTTCATGGTGCCGAAGTTCATCCCCGACGCTCACGGCAAGCTGGGCGACCGCAACAGCCTGCGGGTCGTCAGCCTGGAACACAAGCTCGGCATCCACGGCAGCCCGACCTGCGTGATGCAGTTCGACGGGGCAAAGGGCTGGCTGGTCGGCGCGCCGCACAAGGGAATGGCGGCAATGTTCACGATGATGAACAACGCCCGGCTCTCGGTCGCCGCGCAGGGCGTGGGGGTCGCGGAAGCCGCGCTGCAGCACGCGCTGGCCTATGCGATGGACCGCAGGCAGGGCGCGACCCCGGTCGCGGGGCAGGGGACGATCATCGACCACGCCGATGTCCGCCGGATGCTGGCCGCGATGCGGGCCGAGGTCTTCGCGGCGCGCTCCATCGCCCTGTCCTGCGCCGTTGCCATCGACATGGCCAGTGCCACCGGCAATGCCGACTGGCAGGCCCGTGCGGCATTTCTGACCCCGATCGCCAAGGCCTACGGCACCGACACCGCCTGCTCGGTCGCGCATCAGGGGGTGCAGATCCACGGCGGGATGGGCTTCATCGAGGAAACCGGTGCGGCGCAGTTCCTGCGCGACGCCCGCATCCTGCCGATCTACGAGGGCACCAACGGCATCCAGGCGATGGACCTCGTGGCCCGCAAGATGGCCGATGGCGGCGAGGCGGCGTTCCGGCTGATCGACGAGGTCGAGCGCGGGGCCGAGGCCGCGCGGTCTGCCCGCCCCGATCTTGCCGGTGACGTCTGGTCCGCCGCCGAGGCGCTGCGCGAGGCGACCGAGGCGCTGGTGGCGATGCCCTTGAACGACCGCTTTGCCGGGGCGGTGCCCTACCTGCGGGCCTTTTCGCTGGTTTTGGGGGGCGCTGCCCACCTGAAGGCGATGCAGGCCGATCCGGGGCGGGAGGCGCTGGCCCGGGTCATGATCCGGCGGCTGCTGCCCGAGCATGGCGCCCTTCTGGCGCAGGCGAAGGAAGGGGCGGCAGGGCTTTACGCGGTGGGGGCAGACGACCTCGCGGCCTGATCTGTCCACGGTGGACATTTCTGGATTATCGTTTTATATCATATATTTGTTCGTGGACGGTAACGATTTCGAAACCTTTGCCCAAGGACATGCTCGTCGTTCGTCTCCTCCTCCCCGCGGATGCCTCCGGCGGGGATATTTGGGCCAGTATGAAAGACATGCCAAGCCACCTTGCCCTTCCGGCGAGACATGCATCGCGCGAGGAGGCATACCCTCAGTCCGCTACGAATCCCGCCGCCTTGTGGCTGCCATCGCAATAGGGCTTGTTCGCCGAATGCCCGCAGCGGCAGAGCCAGGTCTTCGTCACCTTGTGGAGCGTCCGGCCCGTGCCCGAGACAATCTCCAGATTGCCCATCACCATCAACGGTCCGTTGGGCTGCGGTTCGACATTCAGCGGGCCGTTCCGCACCTCCAGCGCCTTGAACTCCTTCGCGGCTGGTTCTCCGGTCGCCGTAAACCCGGCGGCGGCGTGGGCGCCGTCACAGAACGGCTTGTTCTGCGACTGGCCGCAGCGGCACAGCGTCGCGCGGGGCGTGGCCTGTGCTTCGCCCCTGATCTGCAGCTCGGCCTCGACCGCCAGCGGCCCGTTCTCACGAACCCGGACGGTGTTCACCACGGGCGGCGTGTCGGATGTTGCCGATCCGTCGTTGCGGAATGCCCGGATCGCGCCGGACGGGCAGGCCAGCGCCGTGAACATCACCGTTTCGGCGCTGGCCGCATCGGGATGGATCCATTCGCCCTGCACGTTCGGCACAAAGACCTCGGGATGGCCAAGCACGCAGTTGCGGGAATGGACGCAGCGTCCGCCATCGAAGCGGATCGTGACATCGCGGCCTTTGACGATTTCCTCGGTCATGGGTGGCTCCTGTCTACGGTTCGGACTTGCCTCAGCAAATCCGGGAACGCCCCATGACGCAAGGCTGTCGCGCGCTGGCAGCCGTCGATGGCCCTGGCCGGGCAACAGGTCGCTCCACACGATCCCGGCCCGCCGCTGCATCTCGGGCACGGCCCGCGCATGGTCGAGGAACCCCGCGACCGGCATCAGCTCCCAGCGCTGCCCCTCGTCCCCGAAGCGGATCGCCGTCACCTCGTCCGGGGACAGCCATCCCCCGAAGAAGACCGAACTCCGGCCCGCCTCCACCGTCGAGGGAAACACCCGCCGCCAGACCAGTCGCCCGGCCGCCAGCCGCAGGCCGAACTCCTCCCACAGCTCGCGCAGGAGGCAGTCTTCCGGCCCCTCCGCCCCTTCGCGGCCCCCGCCGGGAAGATCCCAAAGACCGGGCCAGCGCAGGCCCGGCTTTTCGTCGCGCAGGTAGGTCAGCACCGAGGCCCCGCAGAACAGCGCCGCCTTGGCCCCGGTGAACTCCACCCCGATGGCTCAGGGGTTGTCGTTGATGTCGCGGTCCCAGACCTTGACCTGGCCTTCCCGAACCCCGACCAGTCGGCGCAGGACCAGCCAGGCGACCACCGAGACCACCGCGAAGACCAGGATCAGCGCCGTTGGTCCGGCGGGGACGCCAATTCCGACCAGCACACCCGTCACCACCGCCCCGATCGCGAAGCCAAGGAAGATGAACCCCGGCGCAAGCACCTCAAGCACCCCGAGCGCGAAGCCCAGGATCACCCAGGCCCACCAGGTTCCCATCAGGGTCGCCATCATGTCAGCCCCGTCCTTTCAGCATCTTGAACGCATCGCCAAAGGCTTCCAGTGCATTCGCCGGCACCAGGATCGTCTGCTTGCCCTGGCCCGAGGCCACCGCCTGCAAGGCCTCGACCTGCTTCAGCGCGACCTGGAACTGCGCCGCTTCCAGCCCGTTCTCCTTGATCGCGACCGCGATCACCCCCGTTGCGTAGGCCTCGGCATCCGCCGTCACGCGCCGGGCCTTGGCGGCCTGCTCGGCGGCGTAGAGGTCGGCGTCCGAGGCAAGCTCCACCGAGCGCTTCTTGCCCTCGGCCTCCATCACCTGCGCCCGCCGCGCGCGTTCCGCGTTCAGCTGTTGCAGCATCGCGGCGCGGGTCGCCTCGTCCAGGTTCACGTCCAGGATTTCCGCCCGGGTCACTTCGACGCCCCAGTCATCGACCATCGCCGTGACCTGTTCGCGGACCCGTTCGATCAGCTGGGCGCGGTTCGACTGCACCTGGTCCAGTTCCAGCTTGCCGATTTCCGACCGCACGATCCCGGCGACCGTGGTGGCAATCGCCCCGTCCACGTCCCGGATGCGGTAGACGGTCTTTTCCGGTTCGGTCACGCGGTAGAAGACCGAGGTCTCGACCTTCACCAGCACGTTGTCGGCGGTGATTGCATCCTGGCTGGCGTTCGGCAGCTGGCGTTCCAGCACCGAAACCTTGTGCGCGATCCGGTCCAGGAAGGGCACCACGAAGTTGATCCCCGGCCCCAGAACCGCCCGAAGTCGGCCAAAGCGTTCGACCACATGCTTCTCCGACTGCGGCACGATCCGCACGCCCAGGAAGATGCAGAGAATGATGAAAAGCGCGATGGCGAGGTAGACACCCGGCCAGCCGATGAGAAAATCAAGATCCAAGGTCAAGTCCTCCGTTCCAAAACCACGCCGAAGATCATCATTCGCCGCGTTGACAGGAATGTGACCCCTCGGGGTTCCCAACGCAAGAGGCGCGGCGCGGACTTCCCCCGCCCCCAGGAAGCAGGTAGTGTCGCCGCGCCTGATCCGAAGGAAGCCTGAAATGACCCAGCGCCTGCATCTCGTCTTCGGTGGCGAGCTGGTGGACCCCCAGACCAACGTCTTCCGCGACGTCAGCCAGATTCACGTCGTCGGGATTTTTCCCGACTATGAAAGCGCGTTCAAGGCCTGGAAGGGCGAGGCGCAGCGCACCGTCGACAACGCGCACATGCGCTATTTCATCGCCCATATCCACCGCCTGCGCGACGAGGCCCGGGCCGGATCGGCGACCGAGGAGCTTGGGCTCTGACCCATGGCCTCCCCGCTTGGCCTGACGCTCTACAACCTGGGCCAACGGCGCGAGCCGGGCGAGGATCAGACCCGGCCCGCCCGGCCGACGGGGCGGCTTCTGTGGCTGCACGCACCGGGTGAGGGCCTTGTCAGCCCGATGCGCGCGCTCGCGCGGCGCCTGGTCGAGGAGGACGGCCTGCCGGTCCTCCTGACCGCCCCGGTTCCGGTTGCGTCGCTGCCCGGCGTGATCGTCCAGCCGCCGCCCGTCGACAGCCCGGTCGATGCCCGGGCCTTCCTTGACCACTGGCGCCCGGAAATCGCTGTCTTTGCCGGTGGCCAGCTGCGCCCCGCCGTGATGCATGAAACCGCCGAGCGGAAGATCCCGATGCTGGTGGTGAACGGCAAGGCCCCGGCCTTCCTGCGCGAACGCGATGGCTGGTATCCCGGCCTGATGCGCTCGGCGCTGGCGCGGTTCCGGGCGATCATGGCGGTGGACGAGGCCGCCGCGCGCGCCTTCCGCAAGGGCGGCGCGGCGCTGTCTGCGGTGGCCGTGACCGGACGGATGGAGGAGGAGAGTGCCGTCCTGCCGGGGCTGGAGGCGGAGCGCGCCGCGCTGGCCAGCCTCCTGGCGGCACGGCCGGTCTGGTTTGCCGCGGGTGTGATCGAAGCCGAGGAAGAGGCGGTCCTGCAGGCGCACCGCAAGGCGCTGCAACATTCGCACCGGCTCTTGCTGATCCTCATGCCGGAAGATCCGGCCCGGGCCGCGACCCTTGCGCGCAAGCTGGAGGCGGGCATGGGCTGGGCCGTGGCGCAGCGCGCGCGGGACGAGGAACCCGAGCCCGACATCGAGGTCTTCGTCGTCGACAACCCGGCGGAATACGGGCTCTGGTATCGGCTCGCCCCGGTGACGTTCCTTGGCGGCAGCCTGCTGGGCAAGGGTCCGGTCCGCACCCCGATGGAAGCTGCGGCGCTGGGCTCGGCGATCCTTCACGGGCCGCGCACCGGGCAGTCCGGGCCGGTCTTTGCGCGGCTTGGCGCGGCGCGCGCGACGCGGGCGGTGGCGTCGGCCAGCGATCTTGGCGATGCGCTGGGCGATCTCCTGGCGCCGGATCGCGCCGCACGGCTGGCGCAGGCGGCCTGGATGGTGGCAAGCGACGGCGCTGAAGTGACCGAGGGCATCCTGACCCGCCTCCGCGCGATCATGGACGGCGAGGAATGATGCGCGCGCCCGGCTTCTGGTGGCGCCCGCCGGACCGCCCGGGCCTTCTGCCACGCGCGCTGGCGCCGCTCGGCTGGCTTTACGCCGCAGCCACGGCACGGCGGCTCCGGCAGCCCGGCTATGTCCCGCAGGTTCCGGTGATCTGCGTCGGCAACCTGACGGCGGGCGGTGCCGGCAAGACGCCCACGGTGATCGCGCTGATCGAGCGGCTCTCCGCCCGGGGGCGCAAGGTGCATGTGGTCAGCCGCGGGTATGGCGGACGGCTCGAAGGCCCGCTGCGGGTGGACGACAGCCGCCATACCGCCGAGGAGGTGGGCGACGAGCCCCTACTCCTGTCGGCCTTCGCGCCGGTCTGGGTGGCGCGGGACCGCGCGGCGGGGGTTCGCGCGGCCGAGGCGGCCGGGGCCGGGGCGATCCTCATGGACGACGGGTTCCAGAACCCGGCGGTGAAGCCCTCGCTTGGCCTTGTCGTCGTGGACGCCGCCCGTGGCTTCGGCAACGGGCGCTGCATTCCGGCAGGACCCCTGCGCGAGCCCGTGGCCACGGGCCTTTCCCGCGCCGATCTGGTGCTGGCCATCGGCGACAGCGCGGCGCAGGTGCAGTTCGATGCCATCTGGGGACCGCTCGACCTTCCCCGCCTGCGCGGGCAGTTGCAGCCCCTGCAGATGGGGATGGACTGGAAAGGTGAGCGGGTGCTCGCATTTGCCGGGATAGCCGATCCCTCCCGCTTTTTCGCCACCCTCCGCGCCCAGGGGGCAGACGTAATCCGGGGCGAGGCGCTGGGGGATCATGAAACCCTGTCGGAAACCTTGCTGCGGCGATTGGAGATGGAGGCCGACCAGGCCGGGGCGCAATTGGTGACGACCGAAAAGGACGCCGCCCGCCTGCCGCCGCAGTGGCGGGCGAAGGTGCTGACGCTGGTGGTCAGGTTGCAGGTCGAGGATTGGTCGGAGATGGACACCGCATTCGACCGGCTGGGACTCTAGCCCGATTTCTTCGAAGAAATCGAGCCGAAGCCTTCAAAGGCTTCGCAGCGGAGTTTTCGAAAACTCCGGTTCTACACCTTCCCCAGCACCTCTTCCTGATGCTGCCCCAGCCTTGGTGCGGGTCGGTCCAGCGCCAGTTCGGCGCCCGAGAAGGTCATCGGGCTCCGCACGCCCTTCATCCCTTCCGGCGCGATCTGCATCCCCCGCGCCACCACCTGCGGATCGGCGAAAACTTCGGCCAGATCGTTGATCGGCCCGGCCGGAACCCCCTCAGCCTCGCAGGCGGCCAGAAGATCGGCCTTCGCCCAGGTCTTCGTCGCCGCAGTCAGCCGTTCGGTCATCTCGGCCCGGTTGGCGATGCGGTCGGCGTTGGTCAGGAAACGCGGCTCGGTGGCCATCGCCTCCAGCCCCAGGATCCGGCACAGCCGCTGATACTGCGCATCGTTCCCGGTGGCCAGGATCAGCCAGCCATCCTTGCAGTCGAACACCGCATAGGGCGCAAGGTTCGGATGCGCGTTGCCCATCAGCCCCGGTGCCTTGCCGCTTGCCAGATAGTTCATCGCCTGGTTCGCCATCACGCTGGTCGCCACGTCCAGAAGCGCCATGTCGATCTGCTGGCCCTCGCCCGTCCGTCCGCGCTGCACCAGTGCGGCAAGGATCGCCGTCGCCGCATAGACGCCGGTGAAGATGTCGGTGACGGCAACCCCCACCTTCTGCGGCTGCCCGTCCGCAGGGCCGGTGACCGACATCAGCCCCGACATGCCCTGGATGATGAAGTCATACCCGGCCCGATGCGCATAGGGCCCGTCCTGCCCGAAGCCGGTGATGGAACAGTAGATCAGCCGGGGGTTCACCTTGCGCAAGCTCTCCCAGTCGAGACCATACTTCGCCAGCCCCCCGACCTTGAAGTTCTCGATCACCACGTCCGCATCGGCCACCAGCCGACGCACGATTTCCTGCCCCTCCGCCGTGCGGAAATCGCAGGTGATCGACCGCTTTCCCCGGTTGGCCGAGTGGAAATAGGCGGCGGTCTTCTCGCCGTGGCTTTCGATGAACGGAGGCCCCCAGCGCCTTGTATCGTCACCTTCCGGCGCCTCGACCTTGATCACGTCGGCGCCCAGGTCGGCGAGCGTCTGCCCGGCCCAGGGTCCAGCCAAAATCCGCGCCAGCTCGATGACGCGGATGCCTTCCAGGGTCGCGGCCATTTACTTTGCCAGCTCTGCGTCGAGGATCGGTTTCAGGTCCTCATAGGCCATGTTGGAATACTTGGTGCCGTTGATGAACAGGGTCGGCGTGCCTTCCACCCCGTCGGCCTCGAAGTTGGTCTTGAACTGGGTGATCAGCGCCTCGGCATTGGCCTGGTCGTTCAGGCAGGCGTCCATCGCCGCATCTTCCAGCCCGGCGGACCGGCCAAGGGTCTTCAGGTTCTCGACCACCACTGCCGGATCATCCGACGCGGCCCATTCCGCCTGCTTGGCGAACAGCATGTCCTGGATGCCGAAATACTTCATCTCGCCGCCGCAGCGCGCGATCAGCGCGGCCCACAAGCCGTAGCGGTCGAAATACACCTCGCGCAGGGTGAAATGCACCTTGCCGGTGTCGATATAGTCCTTCTTCAGCTGGCCGAAGACGGTTTCGTGGAAATGCGCGCAGTGCGGGCAGGTGAAGCTGGCGTATTCCACCATCTTCACCTTGGCGTCCGGCGAACCCAGCGAGAAATCGCCAGGGCCAGCGGCGGCCGGAGTCTCGGCGGTGGTGGTTTCCTGCGCCAGCGCCGGGGTCATCGCCGCGGTGGCGGCAGCGGCAAGGGCGATCATCGCCCGGCGGTTCAGTTTCAGCATGGGTCAGGGTCCTTCGTGAGTCCGGATATCAAGATCGCGGGCGAGTTAAGATGTTTTGCGCCAGCTGTTCAAGCGCGCTGCGCAAGCTTGGGTCGGCGACGCCCTTCGCCACAGCTTGCGCCTGGGCAGTCGTGGCGGGGTCGGGGGCCTTCGCGGGTTTCGGCGCCGGGGTGAACTCGGCCTGCCCTTCGGCAAAGCCGGTGGCGGCGGTCTGGGTCAGGTGGATATGGCTGATGGCCGCATAGCCATAGACCGCATTGACCCGGTCCTTCAGCTGCGGCAGCGCCATCTGCACCATCGGCGCCTCGGCGGGCTTGACCAAGAGCGTCAGCGTCGCCCCCATGCCGCCTTTCCCGTAGCCGACCTTCACCGGCCGGGTCTTGCGCGCCATGTCCTCGCCTACCGCCTCGGCCCAATGGGTCAGAAGCCGCGCCACGGCAAAGCCGCGCGATTCCCCGGCGGAGCGGACGGCATCCTTCATCAGCCCGAAGGCCGGTTCGAACCCCCGCATCCGGTGGTCCGCGCTGGGCGAGGGAAGGGGTTTGCGGCTCATCTGCTCCTGTCCTTGGGCTGCATTCTACCGCAAGCACCCGCCCCCGCCAGAGCGAAGGCTGAAACAGGAATAAACAATGCGTTATGGCGGGGTTATCCGCCCCCTCTGGCCGCCCGCACCCCACAGGCTATTGTCGTTCCGATGGACACCCCCGAATCCCTCGCGCTCCAGCTTCTTGGTTGGTACGACCGCAACGCCCGTGTCATGCCCTGGCGTGTCTCGCCGCAGGACCGTGCGGCAGGCGTCCGGCCCGATCCCTACCGCGTCTGGCTGTCCGAGGTGATGTTGCAACAGACCACGGTCGCCGCCGTGAAGGACTATTTCCAGCGCTTTACCGCCCGCTGGCCGACGGTCGCCGCGCTTGCCGCTGCCGAAGACGCGCAGGTGATGGGCGAATGGGCCGGCCTCGGCTATTACGCCCGCGCCCGGAACCTCCTGAAATGCGCCCGTGCGGTTGTCGCGCTGCATGGCGGCCAGTTCCCGACGACGCGAGAGGGCCTCCTGACCCTTCCCGGCATCGGCCCCTATACCGCCAGCGCCATCGCGGCCATCGCCTTCGACGAACCCGCCACCGTGGTCGACGGCAATGTCGAACGGGTGATGGCCCGCCTGCACCGCGTCGAAACGCCGCTGCCCGCCGCCAAGCCGGAACTCACCGCGCTCGCGGCCCGCCTGACCCCGGCGATCCGCCCGGGAGATTACGCCCAAGCCGTCATGGACCTTGGCGCAACGATCTGCACCCCGCGCTCGCCCGCCTGCGGCATCTGCCCGTGGAACCATGCCTGCCGCGCCCGCGCCGAAGGCCTCCAGTCCGACTTGCCCCGCAGGTCGCCGAAGCCCGACAAACCCACGCGCCACGGCAAACTCTGGCTTGGCCACCGCAACGGGGCGATCCTGCTGGAACGGCGCCCCGAGCGGGGTCTTCTCGGCGGGATGCTGGGCATTCCGGGCGACGGCTGGGACGGGCAGGGCGGCGAGGCCCCGGCAAAGGCCGACTGGCAGGAGATCGGCGAGGTCCGCCACACCTTCACCCATTTCCACCTGATCCTGCGCGTCCACGCCGGACATGTCGACGGCCCCCCCACCCGTGGCGACCTGATCCCCCGTGCGGCCTTCCGCCCCGCCGATCTGCCTACCGTCATGCGCAAGGCCTGGGACCTTGCCCGGCACCGGATCGGAAGCTGAGACCTGCCCCATGCGCCTCCCCTCCCCCGCGTCAGGAGGAATGGGCAAACCGCCGCGACACCCTCACCCGTTGAGCCGCCCCGCCATTCCGCTACACTCCGGCCCATGAGCCCGCTCCCGAAAGCCCTGCCGTTCTGGCTGTCCCTCTGCCTGCCGCCGCTTGCCGTCCTCGGCATGGTGCAGGGCGGCTGGACCATCGCGCTCCTGCCCTTGTCGACCTGGTGGCTCTTCACCCTCCTCGACGCGATAACCGGGCGGAACACCGAAAACCCCGACCCCGGCACGCCCGACGCCGCACTGACCGCCTACCGCATGGTCACGCTGGTCTGGTTCCCGATCCAGATCGCTCTCCTCGCCCTGATGCTCTGGTATGTCCCCCGCGCCGCCCACCTCGACACCGGCGAGAAGATCGCCCTCTTCTTCGGCATGGGCGTCGTCTCGGGCACCATCGGCATCAACTACGCCCACGAACTGATGCACCAGAAATCGCGCCTTGAACGCTGGCTGGCCGACCTCCTGCTCGCCTCGGTGCTCTACTCGCACTTCCGCTCGGAACATCTTCGCGTCCATCACCTCCACGTCGGCACCCCGCGCGACCCGGTGACGGCGCGCTACAACGAAGGCTTCCACCGCTTCTTCCCCCGCGTCCTGCGGCAATGCCCGCAATCGGCATGGGCTGCCGAGGCCGCAATGCTGGCCCGCAGGGGCCTGACCCGGTGGCACCGCAGCAACCCCTTCTGGCGCTATGCCCTGCTGCAAGCCGGCTTCCTCGCCCTGGCCCTAAGCTTGGGAGGCTGGCAGGGCCTCGGCCTCTTCCTGGTCCAGGCCTTCACCGCGATCTGGCAACTGGAGCTGGTCAACTACATCGAGCACTACGGCCTCACCCGCCGCCACCTGGGCGAGGGGAAGTACGAGCATGTCCTGCCCCGTCACAGCTGGAACGCCGACCAGAAGGCCTCGAACTGGCTCCTGATCAACCTCCAGCGCCATTCCGACCACCACTACAAGCCCGACCGCCGCTTTCCGGTGCTGCAAACCTATGCCGAGGACGAGGCCCCGCAACTGCCCTACGGCTATCCGCTGATGACCATGGCCGCGATGGTCCCGCCCCTGTGGAAGCGGATCATGAACCGCCGGGTGAAGGCCTGGCGTCGGCAACACTACCCCGACATCGCCGACTGGCACCCTTACAACAAGGCACTGAACCCGGTGGCGGGGTAAACGACGGCAAGTGCTGAGAAGTTAACTTTTCATGAATGTCCGCGACCAAGTCATTGAAATCGTTCACTCGAAAAATCTGTCCACCGTGGACACCCACTCTGCTGAATCAGCACACCACCTCGATCAGCCGTGGCCCCCGCTGCCCCATCGCCTCGGCAAACGCCGCGTTGAACCCGGCCATGTCATCGACCCGCACCGCCTGCACCCCATGCCCCTTGGCCAGCGCAACCCAGTCCAGCGCGGGGCCATCCATGTCGAACATCCGCGCCGCGTTCCGTCCGACCTCGTTCACCCCCATCGCCGCCAGTTCCTCGCGCAGGATCTGGTAGCCCCGGTTCGCGAAGATCACCGTGGTCACGTCCAGCCCCTCCCGCGCCATCGTCCACAGCGACTGGAGCGTGTACATTCCCGACCCGTCGCCCTCCATCACCACCACCTTGCGGTCCCGGCAGGCCACCGCCGCCCCCACCGCATTCGGCAGGCCAAAGCCGATCGACCCGCCGGTGATCGTCAGCACGTCATGCCCCCGCGCTCGCTTCAGCCCCGGCGCAAGAAAGTACGAGGCGGTGATCCCCTCATCCACCACGATGGCGTTGTCCGGCATCAGCGCCGCCACCGCCTCGCCGACCTTGGCCACGGTCAGCGCCCCGTCCGGCAGCGGAGGCAGGTCTTCGGCCACGAAATCCTCCGGCCCAAGCGCCGCCTCCCCCAACTCCCCCGCCAGCGCCTGCAAGGTCCATGCGATATCCATCTCGCGGCCGCACAGCTCGATCAGCCGGGTGTCGGGGTCGTCGGGCGTGGAGGGCAGGCCGGGATAGGCGAAGAACCCGGCGGGGCGGGTCGTGCCGCACAGCACCAGCGAAGGCACCCCGGCCAGAAGCTTCAGGTTGTCGTCGATCCGGTAGGCCATCCGCTCGAACTTCACCACACCCGCACCGCGCCGGAAGCGGCTGGCAAAGAAGGGCTGCATCAGCCGCGCACCCGAGGCCTTGGTCAGGCGCTTCGCCAGCAGCCCGAGGTCGGTGTAGAGCGCCGGGCCGTCCAGCAGCAGCACCGCCCCTGGCTGGCGCAGCGCCCGCGCGGCGGCCTTGATTTCCCCCTGCGACGGGCGGCGCAGGGCCGGGGGTTCTGCGGCCACCGCATGCCCTTCCGCCGCTTCCCAGGCCGTGTTCGCCGGCAGGATCAGCGTGGCGATCTGCCCGCCCTTCGCCCGCGCCGCCTGCACCGCCTCGGCCGCATCGCCCGCGACCTTTCCAGCCGCACCGGAAACCCTTGTCCAGTGCGAGACGGCCTGAGAAACCCCCACCGTGTCACCCTTGAGCGGCGCCTCGAAGCGCAGGTGATAGTCGGCATGGTCGCCCATGATGTTCAGCACCCCGCTTTGCGCCTTGCGTGCGTTGTGCAGATTGGCGAAGGCATTGCCGAAGCCGGGGGCAAGGTGCAGGAGCGTCGCCGCAACCTCGCCCGTCATCCGATAATAGCCATCAGCCGCGCCTGAGACGCCGCCCTCGAACAGGCACAGGATGCAGCGCATCTCCGGATGGCGGTCTAATGCCGCGACGAAATGCATCTCGGAGGTGCCGGGGTTGGCGAAGCAGATACGCACACCGCTGGCCAGAAGGGTTTTCACCAGGGTTTCCGCGCCGTTCATCTCAATTCTCCTTGGTGAAGCTGTCTCGGGTGCTTTCGGGACGGTTCCGCGCCCGCGCCTCGCGCCGTCTGGCCCGCATGGTGTGGTAGGCTTCGATCATCGGCAGGCTGATCCAGTAGCCGAGAAGTGCTGCACCAAGTGCCGGCCCGAGGCTTCCGACCAGATAGGGCAGGAAGACCTCGTGCCAGAACTGGGCAAGCTTGTCCCAGTGCATGACTGCGGGCGTGAAGATCGCCTCGATATTGCGGGTGATCTCGTCCCCCGCCTGACCGAAGGCGGTCATGATCTCGCGGAAGGGCAGCGTCAGGCCATCGCCCAGGATCACCCGGCCAAGGTCCAGCGACAGGACCGCCATCAGCGGGATCGTGACAGGGTTGCTGACAGCGGTCCCGAGCAGCGCCGCGACGACATTGCCGCGGAAGGCCCAGGCCAGCGCGGCGGCGAGCGGCAGGTGCAGACCGAAGAAGGGGGTGCAGCCGACAAACATCCCGCAGGCGATGCCGCGCGCCACGCGGTGCGGCTGGTCGGAAATCCGGGTCAGGCGCAGCCGCAGATAGGTGAGGGACCGGCGCCAGCCTCCGGGCGGCAGGACAAAAGCGCGCAGCTTCTGCGGCAGGGTCAGGGGGGTGCGCCGTCGAAAGACCATGCTGACCCAATAGCAGAACTTTTCCGGGAAAGGGGAGTCCCGGTGCCCTTCGCGCAAATGGCCGCGTCACAGGAAAAAACCCCGCCGAGACATCTCGGCGGGGTAAAGGTGTCCCCCAGGCGGTCCGGGGGACAGGCGTGTTCCAATGTCAGTGCGGGCGTGCCCCGTCGGCCTCCATCTCGGCCCGGATCTGCTGCCGCAGGATGTCGATCGGGACCATCTTTCCGTCCCGCTTGAAGTGCCAGTAGGTCCAGCCATTGCAGCTTGGCGCCCCTTCCAGCGCCGCGCCGACCTGGTGGATCGACCCCTTCACGTCATTGCCGATCAGCGTGCCATCCGCGCGCACCTTGGCCTTGAAGCGGTTGCCCAGGGAAAACAGCTCCTCCCCCGGCCGCAGCATCCCGCGTTCGACGACTTGGCCGAACGGCACCCGCGGCTCCGCCCGCTTCGACCCTGAAACCTCCAAAGCCGAGGCATCGAAACGCCGCACCCGGTCGATCCGCTGCGTGGCGGCCTTGCGATAGGCTGCCTCGCGCTCGATGCCGATGAAGTCGCGGCCCAGCATCTTGGCGACCGCCCCGGTCGTCCCGGTGCCGAAGAACGGGTCCAGCACCACGTCGCCCGGATTGGTCGTCGCGACGATCACCCGATGCAAGAGCGCCTCTGGCTTCTGCGTCGGATGCGCTTTGTCGCCGTTTTCATCCTTCAGCCGCTCATGCCCGGTGCAGAGCGGGATCACCCAGTCCGACCGCATCTGCACGCCGTCGTTCAGCGCCTTCAGCGCCTCGTAGTTGAAGGTGTATTTCGCCGCCTCGTCGCGGCTGGCCCAGATCAACGTCTCATGCGCGTTGGTCAGCCGCTTGCCCTTGAAGTTCGGCATCGGGTTCGACTTGCGCCAGACCACGTCGTTCAAGAGCCAGAAGCCCTGGTTCTGCAACTCGGACCCCAGGCGGAAGACGTTGTGATAGCTGCCGATCACCCAGATGGCCCCGTTCGGCTTCAACAGCCGCTTGGCCGCCGCCAGCCAGTCCTTGGTGAAGCTGTCATAGGTGGCAAAGCTGGAGAACTGGTCCCAGTGGTCGTCCACCGCGTCGACCTTTGAGTTGTCGGGCCGATGCAGGTCGCCGCGAAGCTGGAGGTTGTAGGGCGGATCGGCAAAGATCAGGTCGACGGAGCCTGCCGGGAGGGAGTTCATCACCTCCACGCAGTCGCCAGCAAGGATCTGGTTCAGCGGAAGCGCCCCTTCCGCCGCGGTATTCCTGGTCGTCATTCTCTGCCTCTGCCCCCGGCATCATTGATGTGCCGTTCTTGCCCAGAATCATGAGTCAGAGCCGATTCGCCGTCAAATTCTTTTTTGAATCAAGAAGTTACAGAATTCCCTTGATACAAGATGTTGTGGACCGGCCGGAAGGAACGCCTATGCCAAGGGGTTACACCTAGGATTTGCAGTGCCTCCAGATGCGCCTTTGTCGGGTAGCCCGCGTTGGCCTCCCAGCCGTAGCCGGGGTGTTGTTGCGCCAAATCCACCATGATCCGGTCGCGCGTGACCTTGGCCACGATCGAGGCCGCCGCGATCGACAGGCAGCGCGCGTCACCCTTCACGATGGCCGTCGCGGCGCAGCCCAGTCCGCGCGGGATCAGGTTGCCGTCGATCAGCGCATGGTCGGCCTGAAGCCCCGCCACCGCCCGCTCCATCGCCAGGTGGCTGGCGCGCAGGATGTTCAACCTGTCGATCTCCTCGACCGAGGCATGGGCGACCGCGACCTCGGCCACCGCCATGATCGCGTCGAACAGGGCTTCGCGCCGCGCGGCGGTCAGCAGCTTGGAATCGTGCAGGCCCTGCGGAATGCGGCCACGATCAAGCCGCACGGCACAGGCGGTCACGGGTCCGGCGAGGGGGCCGCGACCGACCTCGTCAACGCCCACCACCCGACACGCGCCACGCGCCATCGCCTCGGTCTCATGGGTGAAGTCGGGAAGGATGCCAGCCATGATCCGGACCTATCCCGGAACCGGAGGCAGAAAAAGGGGGCGGGAGCTGCTCACCCTCCCGCCCCCCAGACGGAAGCGGGGCTAGGGCCGTCCCGCTTCGTTCAAGGCCGCCTCGGCGGCCCGCGTTTCGATGTCCCCGGGATCAGCGCCCCGGAACCCGGAACCCGGCCTCGCGCAGGCACTGTGCCGAATAGACCCGGTCGCGCTTGCCGAAGATGGTGGCGCTGTTCGCGCAGTAGCGCGGCAGGCGATAGTCGAAGCCTTCCTTGCGCAGGCAGCTTTCCGGGAACAGCGTGACCGACCGCTCGGCCCCGTCGATGGAGATCGCGCAGACCGACGGCACGCGCTTCGACTTCGCCGGTTCGGGCGCGGGCTTGTCCTTGTCGTTCAATTCGTGCGCGATGGCGCCGACCACCAGGGCCGCAATCAGCGCCTTCGTCAGGTCATTGGGCTCGGCCCGGGCCGGAATGGCTGTGGCCAGCACCAGCGCCAGGGCTGCCGCGCCTCCGGTGATCATCGCGGCCAGCCGGCGACCCGAGAGAGTCGTCTCGGCAATGCCGTGCGACGCGATGCGGTACGACTTGCTTCTGAATTCGACGGACATGGCTGGCTCCTTGTGACGGTCTTCGTTTCCTCGGGGCGGCCTGTTGCCAATGGCGTCTCCGGCCCGATGACCCAAGCCTCGCCCCGGGGTTTCGCCGTAAGCAATATCGCCTGCCTGCTAGGCCATAGCGGTGCGGAAAATCCGACTTGCTATCCGATAGCGGAACGCCAGAATCCGGCGTGATATTGAATATCAGTGCGCGCCCGCGCATTGTCCGTCAGCAATCGAGCAGCCTCCTTTTCCGGAGCGGGAAGATGAAAAGACTGATCACCTCTGCAGCCTTAGCGCTGGCCCTGGCCGGACCGGCGGCGGCAGAGTGCTATGCGGACTACAAGGCCAAGCGTGACGAGCCGCTGCAACTGCACTACGGTGTCGCGCAGGTGTCCGATGCCAACTGCTCGCCCGGCGCGGCCGAAGGCGAATTGGCGCCGAGACTGGCGGCCGACGGCTGGACGCTGCTGAACGTTCTGTCCACATTCGGGCCGGAAGGTCTTGCAGAAAGGAAAGCGAGTGCCGGAGACTACTTCCTCCGTTACTGAAAGCCTCAAGGCCGGCAACCGTGTCGTCGCCTTCGGAATTGCCGCCATCGTCCTCATCCTTCTGGGGGCGGCGCTGTTCCTGTTCCTGAACCTGCCGGATGCGAACGCGTTCAACGCCCGGGTCGAACGGCTGTTCGTCGAGAACGACAATCTGAACACCGGGGCCGAGATCAAGCTTCTGGAAATCCTGGCGCAATCGGGCACGGCCTTTTCCTCGGTGCTGGCCAGCTACCGTTCGGTCATCTTCGTCCTTTTGGTCTTCTCCACCGCGCTCCTCATTGCCGCGCTGGTATTCCTTGTCATGATCATCGCGCTGAACCGCCGGATCTCCGCGATCCAGCGGTCAGGCATCCAGGTGGCAAGCCTGATGATCAGCCGCGAGGCGCGGGCGGTCTACATCAACGACCTGGAATTCCAGCTGACCGAGGCCGCGCTGGAGACGCTGTCGGTTCTCGCCGAGGCGCGGATGGATGACGAGGTGCTGACTGGCGCGCAGATTGAATCGGTGATCTCGGGCCGCAACGAGGCCGACTGCGACGAAGCCGCCGGGGCGACGCGCGTGAAACGGCTGCGCGACGCCCTGGGCAACCAGCTTGTCAGCGAGCTTCTGGTCAAGACCATCGCCCGCCGCGGCTACATGCTGGCGGTGGGCAAGGATACGATCCGCATGATCTGAAACGCAAAAGGCCCGGGTCGCAGGACCCGGGCCTTTCTGTGGGTGGTGAGCCGGACAGGATTCGAACCTGTGACCCGCTGATTAAAAGTCAGCTGCTCTACCAACTGAGCTACCGGCCCCACGAGGCGGCTGATTAGGCAAGCCGGGGACGGGGGTCAAGGGCAAAAGCATGCGGCACTGGCAAATCTTGGGCCGCGGGCGTATATGCCGGGGCATGAAGGACATGACTCCCCGGACCGGCCTGCCGTTCATGAAAATGCACGGCGCGGGCAATGACTTCGTGGTGATCGACTCGCGCGGGCGCGGGGCGGTGATGACGGCCGGGCTGGCCCGCGCGCTGGGCGACCGGAACCGCGGCGTGGGCTTCGACCAGTTGGCCGAGATCACCGATGCAGACGGCGCGGATTTCGGGCTGGTGTTCTGGAACAGCGACGGCTCGCAGGCCGGGGCCTGCGGCAATGCCACCCGCTGCGTGGCGGACTATGTGATGCGCGGTATCGGGGCCGAAGAAGCCTCGCTAGTTACGGCGCGGGGCGGTCTCAGGGCCGAGCGGCTGGCAGATGGCCGGGTCGCGGTGAACATGGGGCAGCCGCAGCTTGACTGGCGCGAGGTGCCCTTGGCGCGCGAGGTCGACGCGCTGCACCTGCCGCTTCCGGGCGATCCGGTGGCCGTCGGCATGGGCAACCCGCATTCTGTGCGTTTCGTCCCGGATGCCGAGGCGGTGGACCTTGTGGCGGTGGGTGCGGGCCATGAGCATGACCCGCTGTTCCCGCAGCGCACCAATGTCGAGTTTGCCTCGCTGCTTGGTCCCGACCACCTGCGGATGCGGGTCTGGGAGCGGGGGACGGGGATCACGCTCGCTTGTGGCTCCGGCGCCTGTGCGACAGCGGTCGCGGCGCACCTGCGTGGCCTGACCGGGCGGCATGTGGTGCTGGAGGCGGATGGTGGCACGCTGGAGGTTGACTGGCGTGACGATGGCGTCTGGCTGACCGGGCCGGTGGCGCGAGTCTTCGACGGGGTGCTGTCGCCCGAGTATATCGCGGCCAACAGATGAACGCACCCACCCGCCCCGTGAAGCCCCCGGTCTTCGCGACCCTTGGGTGTCGCCTGAACGCCTATGAGACCGAGGCGATGAAGGAGTTGGCGGCGGCGGCGGGCCTGTCGGAAGCGGTCATCGTCAACACCTGCGCGGTGACGGGCGAGGCGGTGCGGAAGGCCAAGCAGGAAATCCGGCGGCTGTCGCGGGAGAATCCGGGGGCGGCAATCATCGTCACCGGCTGCGCGGCGCAGACCGAGCCGGAGACTTTCGCGGCAATGCCCGAAGTGACGCGGGTTGTCGGCAACCACGAGAAGATGCAGGCCGAGACCTGGAAGGGTATCGCGGCCCCGGGCCTGATCGGCGCGACCGAGCGGGTGCAGGTCGACGACATCATGTCGGTCAGGGAAACCGCGGGGCATCTGATCGACGGCTTCGGGCGGCACCGGGCCTATGTGCAGGTCCAGAACGGCTGCGACCATCGTTGCACCTTCTGCATCATCCCTTATGGCCGGGGCAATTCGCGATCGGTTCCGGCGGGGGTGGTGGTCGAGCAGATCAACCGGCTGGTCGACAGGGGCTTCAACGAGGTGGTGCTGACCGGCGTGGACCTGACCTCATGGGGGGCCGACCTGCCGGGAGAGCCGCGGCTGGGCGATCTGGTGCGCCGGATCCTGAAGCTGACGTCGGTTCCTAGGTTGCGGATTTCCTCGATCGACAGCATCGAGGCCGACCCGGCGCTGATCGAGGCGATCGCGACCGAGTCGCGGCTGATGCCGCACCTGCATCTCAGCCTGCAGGCGGGGGATGACCTGATATTGAAGCGAATGAAGCGGCGGCATCTCAGGGACGACGCGATCCGGTTCTGCGAGGAGGTGCGCGCCTTGCGGCCGGAGATGGTCTTCGGGGCCGACATCATCGCGGGGTTCCCGACCGAGACCGAGGCGATGTTCCAGCGGTCGCTGGATCTGGTTCGGGATTGCGGGCTGACCTTCCTGCATGTCTTTCCCTTTTCGCCCCGCAAGGGCACCCCGGCGGCGCGGATGCCGCAGGTCAGGGGCCCGGAAATCCGGGAGCGGGCGGCGCGGCTGCGGGCCTTGGGGCACGAGGTCCTTGGGCGGCATCTGGTGGCCCAGGTCGGGCAGACCCACCGGGTCCTGACCGAGGGGCCGCGGGTCGGACGGACCGAGCAGTTCACCGAGGTCGCCTTCGCGGCGGACCAGCCGGAGGGGGCGATCCGGGAAATCCGCATCGCGGGGCAGGACGGGGCGCGGCTCTTGGCGTGACCTGTCCACGGTGGACAGATTTTTCGGGCATTTGAAATCAACGGCTTGTGCGCGGGCGTTAGGGGTTTGGCAAGGATTTCGGGCGGGGTGCCGAGGGACGGGCGCCTTTCAAAGTGAGCGCTGGCGCGCAAGCCTCTTGTCTCGCCTCTGGCGCAAGCGCCAACCGGCTCGGTTGTCGGGGGCGCTTCGCCCCCCGAACCCCCTGAGGATATTTGGTGCCAGGTGAAAGGGGTTGGGGGCCGGAAGTGGCGAGCGATGTCGTCCGCGCACAGGGGAACATGACAGGAAGCGCGTGGGCAGAGTACCCATCCTGCGGCGGCGGAGAGGCTTGCAGGGTGGATGCCGATCCACCGTTCGAGCAGGATGGTTCCCGCAGGATGGTGGGTTTCACCCACCCTACAGGGGCTCAGGTCAACGCGACGAGGTGGTTGTCCCACTGGGTTTCATCGGTGCCGAGCGGGGTGAGACCCTCATCGTCGACGGACCAGATCGCGCCCTGACCGTCGGTCACGGTGAAAGCCCCCGACGCCGTGGCCGCGCCGCAGAGGTCGGCGCGCAGATGCGTGGCGACAGGACTGCCGCCCGCGTCGAAGAGCATCAGCGCGCCCCCTTTGGGCGAGGTAATCAGGATGCGGTCCGTCGTGGCGGCGACGGAGCCTGCGTAGCCCTGCATCGTGAAGGCCTCGGCTTCGCGCGGGGGGCAGAGGACTGGCGGCTGCCCCGGGGTCCAGAGGCCAAGCTGCGGCACGGGTTCCGCCGGGTCGCCCTCCCATTGCATGGCGAAGGCAATGCTGTCGCCTTGCAGCGCAAGGTGGCGGATCGAGTTCTGGTGCAGGTCTGGCAGGTCGATCTGGTCGATCAGGGCGCCATCCTCGGCCAGCAGCGTCAGGTTCGGCCGCATGTCCGGGATGTTCAGCTTGGTCCGGTCCACAGGATCGGTCTGGATACCGCCGTTCGCCACCACGAGACGGCCATCGGCGAGACGTTTCACCTCATGCGGGCCGATGCCGTGGCTGGGCCAGTCGGTCAGCCGCGTGTAACGGGCGGTGTCCCAGAGCCCGATCCGACCCTCGGACGTGTCTGCGACGACCTCGGAGGTCATCAGGAGGGAGCCATCCGGCGAATAGGCGCCGTGGCCGTTGAACTGCATCCCCTCGGGCGGGGTCAGGCGGTGGCGGATCTCGCCGGTGGCGCAGTCGAGCACCAGGGCGAAGGTACCGGGGCGGCGCGCGAAGGCGACGGCCTCGGCCCGGGTCGGATGTGCGGCGGCGGCATGGCCGCGCCCGGGCAAAGGCAACTGGAAGAGCGAGGCGCCGGTGACGGACAGCCCGTGCAGGAAATAGTCCTCGCCGCGCTTCCCGGCGGCCAGGAAGGCGGGGGCGCCGACATCGGCCCAGGTCAGGCGGGGGGCAAGCGTCGCGGCGAAGCTGGCAAGGAAGGTGCGGCGCTGCATCAGTCACCATCCTGCGAATTGAAGCCAAGCTCGACGCCAAGCGCCGGGCCGATTTCGGCAATCGCGGTGTCGCGGGTGGCGCGGATGGCCTGTTGCAGGATTTCCAGCTTCAGCCAGGCCTGCGGGTCGGTGATGTGGTCGAGCAGGGGATCGTTCAGCGTCTCGGACAGGCCGATCGCATGGTCGAAGGCGGCCTGGGTCTTTGCGCTGTCGGGGTCGAGCCGCAGGGCAAGGTCGCGCAGCGCCTTGAGCGACAGGGTGATGTTGGCCAGCGCCCGGCCCGAGGCGATGCCTTCGGCGAGATCGGGGCGCGGTTTGTCGAAGGTGCCGAGGGGGCGGCCGATGCGGCGGTCGGCCACGAACTCAAGCCCGGTGGCAAGCTGGGTGAACAACGCCTGCGTCGCCTCCTTCTCGGACAGGTAGCGATCATTGCCGGGCTGGCCCGCCGTCATGAGAAGATCGCCGAACCCGCCCCATTCGTTGTCCAGCACGGCGGCGGCTCGGGACAGGTCGTTCGCGGTGGCCTCGATCAGCGGGCAGGGATCCGCAGGGAGCGTTTCGGCCGGATAGAGCAGGCGTTCAAGTCCTGCGAGGCCGCGCGCGGCGACCGATTGCTGGGCCATGGCCTCGGTGGTCAGGGCCGCGGGATCGCCGACGAGGAGCGCGGTCTGCGCCTTGGCGCCGAGGCGCTTGGGATCGGGCCAGAACAGGATGGCAAGCGAGCGGCCCTCGTCTTCGGCCGGTCCGAGATGGAGGTGCTCTACCGCAAGCCAGGCGTCATAAGTGGCCTGGAAGGCGCTCCGCAAGGTTTCGGTGTCGCAGCTGTCGATATCGGCCAGGCGTCCGGCGGCTTCGTCGAAGGCGGCATAGCCGGGCCGGGCATGGTCGCGCACCACGGCGGCGGTGTCGGCAGCGACCGGGCCGGCAAGGGCGAGCGACAGGAAGAGGATACGCATCAGAGGCTTCCCAGGAAGGCAAGGAGGGCCTCGCGGTCCTCGGTGGTCATTGCTGCGACGGCGTCGCGCTGGGATTGTGCCTCACCGCCGTGCCAGAGGATAGCCTCGATCAGGCTGCGGGCGCGACCGTCGTGCAGGAATTCGCTGTGACCCGAGACCTGTTCGGTCAGCCCGATGCCCCAAAGCGGTGCGGTCTTCCATTCGCTGCCGGTGGCGCGGCCCTCCGGGCGGTTGTCGGCCAGGCCTTCGCCCATGTCGTGCAGGAGAAGGTCGGTATAGGGCCAGATCAGCTGGAAGCTCTGCTCCGGCTGGTCCTTGAGGCGGTTGGTGACGTATTTCGGCGTGTGGCAGGACTGGCAGCCGGTGGTGTAGAACAATTCCTTGCCCTTCAGCACCTTGGGGTCGTCGACACCGCGCCGTTCCGGGACGCCAAGGTTGCGGGCATAGAAGGTGACGAGGTCGAGGCTGGGGCCGTCGACTTCCAGCCCGTCGCGGATGCCGGGTTCCTGGCCGTGGGGGGCGTCGATGCAGGTCTGTTCGCCCTTGGTGCAGTCGCCCCAGGGGTCGGGGTGGAGCACGGTGGAGAGGCCCATGTCGCCGGCGAAGGCCCCGGCGGATTGTTCCTTGACGGTCGGGGCGCCGCCCTTCAGGCCGAAGCGCCCGAGCATGGGGGTGGCGAATTCGACGGAGGGGACGATCTGCGGGCGACCGGAGATGCCGTCGCCGTCAGTGTCGTCGGGATCGGCCTTGGCGAGGATGTCGGCGGCGGGGATGGCCTCCAGAAGCCCGAGGCCGATCATCTGGGGGGCGACACGGGGCGAGAGCATGATGTCCGGCGCCGGGGCACCGTAGGCGGGGTCGGCGAAGACGTAAGCGGGGGTGCGGAGGTTGACCACGGTGCCGTCGCCCAGGGTGACGGGGGTTTCTGTCCAGGTCACGTCCATCCGGCCTTCGGCGGCATGGCCGGGGGCGGCGAGGTCCTGCAGCTGGCCGCCATAGGTCGGGTCGGGCGAGGTGGCGATCCAGTCGGCGATGCCTTCGGGGGCTGGGCCGCCGGGGACGGAGAGGCGGAGGAACATCGAGACGCGGCTGGCGTCGGGGGTGGGAGGGGTATGGCCGCGACCGTCCTTCAGGTGGCAATCCTGGCAGCCGCGGGCATTGTAGAGGGGACCGAGGCCGTCGGAGGCGGCCGTGGAGGAGGGGGCGGCGACCCAGGTCTTGCGGAAAAGCGCGTTGCCGAGCTTGAAGTCCATCTCGCGCTCGAAGGCCATGTTGGCGGAGTGCTGGCTGAAGGCGTCGGCGGTGGCGATGTCGCGGACGGTGGCGGCACCGCCGGGGTTGGCCTCGAAGGGTTCGGGCTTGGTGAAATCGGCGGGTGGGGCGAGGACTTTGGCGATCTTCGCGCTGTCCTTGTCGGTGCGGGGCAGGACGGGGAGGTGGCGGTCATCCAGGTCCTGGGCCAGGACGGGGGCGGCGATCAGGCAGATGAGAGCGGTGGCGAAACGCATGGTGGGCTCCTTTGCCGGGAGATAGCGCCGCTTTTCCGAGCGTTTCAATCGGAAAATAAGGCTGCGGCGGGGGGTCGCAGGGGGTGTTTCACGATCTTGGGGGGTGGCGTCGGGGCGGCGGAGAGTTCGGTGCGTTAGATCAAGAGGTTGGCCGAAGGATTTACGTATGGAAACCGTATGGAATGCGTCTGGAAAGCGGCCATACGTGCGTAGGGGGACTTGGGCGTTAACCATTCGGAGCGAATCGGAATCTGGCGCGATGCCCCCCACCCCCGGCCCCTCCCCACGGTGGGGGAGGGGAGGCGCTTGGGGCTGGCCGTCGGGACGGGCGGGGGGGCGTCGTGTGGGCGGCGGCGGTTCGCAAATTGAGCGCTGACGCGCAAGCCTTTCTCTCGCCTCTGGCCTTGCGGCCAACCGGCTCGGGCGAAGGGCCTCCGGCGGGGATATTTGGGGACAGGTGAAAGGTAGGGCTGGGCGCATGGTGTGGACGGGTCTTGCGCCGGGCGATTTGGGATCAAGGCGGGTCTGGCCCGGTGGTGAGGGTCGGGTGAGACCCGCGTTTGGCCCGGTTCACCGAGGGGAGAGCGGGCTGGCGGCCGACTTGCAAGAGTGTCGGTGAGGAATGGTGCGTGAAATTGCGCGCCCGTGCTCATCGGTACGGCTGAACAGCGTCAAGGACTCAGTGAACAGATAACAATCCTACCATCCGGGTCGCGTCCCTATCTGCCTTCCATGGAGGTCGTAGATTCGCGTCACTTCCAGCGGTGCTGCGCGATCACCACCAGATCCGTAAATCGTCAGCATTCCACCGCATCCCGGATGCTGGATACCCAAGGATCGAATCCGCGTGTCGTCGGAACCACCATCGTCAGGGGTCACGAGCGGCGCTACGTTCGCGCTGCCGCAGGAAAGGCAAACGGGCTTGCGCTGCAACGCGATGACTTTCTCCGCCACTGCAAGCCCCTTGCTGCGTGCCATCATGCCCACGTCATCAACTCCGTAGTTCCTGGTGAGCTTACGCCAATAGCTGCCAAGGCGTTTCCGCGCCTCGGCCAGAACAGCCGGTTCCGGAAACTCCTCCATTGCGACAACGCATTCGCAATTCTTGCAGACCGCAAGTTGTCGGCTGAACCAGTATTCCTCGCTGCCGTCCGACCAGACAAACTTTCCTGCTGTCACCAAGCTGGTTTCAGCATAGCCGCAGCGCTCACACTCAATGGTCTCATAGGATACCGACATCTTCTTGCGCCTCGCGGGGGCATCGAGCGAACATTCACGCGGATACTTGATCTCAAGATGGTTCGCACTTCGGCGACCTGCCTCGGCGTCCGGTGCCAGGAATGGTCTTTGCGGCAGGCGGAGAGGGGGAGGGCGAGGACGAACACCGGATCGTCAAAGGAAATGCCCGGCTATCGCGCCAGGCATTCGAATGGGTGGTCGATGGCATGGTGGGTTGGCACCCAGCCAACCGCGCTATTCCGCCTTGCTGGCAGGTTTGGCGTTGAGGAGGCCGTAGCGTTCGGCGCCGAGTTTGTCGAAGAGGCCGATCTGGGTTTCGAGGAAGTCGATATGGCCTTCCTCGTCCGCGATCAGGTCGTCGAAAAGCGCGCGGGAGACGTAGTCGCCGACCTTGTCGCAGTGCTGCCGCGCCTCGATGTAGAGGGTGCGCGCGTCGTATTCCCCGGCGAGGTCGCATTCCAGGGTCTCGCGGATCGACTGGCCGATGCGCAGGGAGTCGAGCTTCTGCAGGTTCGGGTGGCCTTCCAGAAAGATGATCCGTGCAATCAGGCGGTCGGCGTGATGCATCTCCTCGATCGATTCGGCCCGCGACTTGTCGGCGAGGTGACCGAAGCCCCAGTCTTCCTGAAGCCGATAGTGCAGCCAGTACTGGCTGACGGCAGTCAGCTCTGACCGGAGCGCAGAGTTGAGAAATTCGATGACTTTCGCGTCGCCCTTCATGGCCGGATCCTTTCGCGCTGTGCGGGGCTGACCCTGGCTGGGGCGGTGCTGCCTGGCTGGAGTCGAGGCGAAGTTAGGCCGATCCAGCCGCCCTGTCCAGCGCGACAGGGGTGCGGAGGCGGGATTTCCCTGCCTTTCCAGAAGTTTATAGAAAAACTAGGCTATTCTGCGGCAATGATCCTCGGGCGGCGCAGCACCGGGACCGCATCCTTGCCAGGCACGCGAAAATTCTCGTTCGCGCGCATGGTGTTGAGAAACAGGGGCATGCACCCCCCGCAATCGGCGCGCTTGCCGAGCGCGTGGTAGATCTTGCCGGGAGTGATCACCGTGTCGGCATCGGCTGCGCGCATCCAGTCCACCGCCGCGCGGATGTCGTGATCGGTGATGGACTGGCAGTGACAGACGATCATGGCATCACTGGAAGACGGCGTTGGGGTTGTCGAGGCTGTCGGAGCCTTCGAATTCGACCTTGGAGAGGCCAAGCGCGGTGACGGCGCGGTCGACCGAGGCGGTCTGGGTGACGAGCGCGCTGACGGCGCCCATGATCAGCGCCTCGCCTTCGGCGTTGCCGGGGGCGATCAGCGTGTCATAGGTCTTGCCCGCGTCGCCCGCGTCCTTCACCGCCTGAAGGGCAGCGACCGAGGCGTCGAGTTCGGCTTTCAGTTGCGTGTCCACGGCCGGGTCGGCGGCGGCGACCAGTTCGGAGAGCGACGGGCCCTGGACGGTGCTGCCATCGGTCCGGGTGTAGGAGCCGAGATAGACGTTCCGGATGCCGAGGCCATCGTAGAAATGGCTGTTGTGGGTGTTGTCCGAGAAGCAGTCATGCTCTTCCTCGGGGTCGTTGAGCATCAGGCCAAGCTTCATCCGCTCGCCGCCAAGCTCGCCGTAGGAGAGGCTGCCCATGCCGGTCAGCATGGCGAGGATGCCTTTCTGCGGGTCGGCGGTGACGGCGGCGCGGGCGGGGCCGTCTTCATCCCAGTTGTCGACCATCTCGGTCAGGTCGCTGACCAGGAGGTCGGTCGCGGACTGGAGATAGGCGGCGCGGCGGTCGCAGTTGCCGTTCGTGCAGGCGTCCCCAGCGGCGTAGTCGGTATAGGGCCGGGCGCCCGCGCCGGGGTTGGTGCCGTTCAGATCCTGGCCCCAGAGCATGAATTCGATGGCATGATAGCCCGAGGCGACGTTGGCCTCGATCCCGTCGGCCTCGTGCAGGGTGCCGGAAATCAGCTCGGGCGTGATCGTGCTGGCGTCGATCTCCCTGCCGGATAGGGTGAATTTCGGCGTTGCGATGACGTTCAGCGTGGCCAGCGCGTTTTCCTCGTTGCCGTAGTCGCCCGAGGTGTAGTCGATCAGGCCTTCGTCCAGCGGCCAGGAGTTCACCCGGCCTTCCCAGTCGTCGACGATCGGGTTGCCGAAGCGGAAGGCTTCGGTCTGCTGGTAGGGAATGCGGGCGGCTTTCCAGGCGTCACGGGCGGCTTGCAGGGTTTCGTCCGAGGGCGTGGCGATCAGCGCGGCGACGGTGACTTGCAGGGTCTGCGCGGTAGTCAGGCTGTCCTGGTAGCCGGCAAGGGCCATGTCGGCATAATGGCTGACCACTTCGTCCGGGGTGGTGGCGAAGGCGGGGGCGCAAAGCGCGGTCGACAGGGCCAGGGCGGACAGATAGCGCATCAGGAAACCTTTTCAGTCGGGATTTCCCTTTCTCTGACCAAATTGCTCGGATTTGTAAAGGCTGATTCTTTTGATCGGGCAATTCGCCGCAAGTGGCAGCGAGGGCGATGTTCGGGATATTTCGTCGGAAAATCCTAGGCTTGACGGGGCGGTAGCTCGCCGGTGATCGCGCGGGCAGCGGCGGCGGGATCTTTCGCCTGCCAGACGGGTCGGCCGACGACGATGTGGTCGGCCCCGTCGGTGATCGCCTGGTGCGGGGTGGCGATGCGTTTCTGGTCGCCCGTCGCGGCCCCCGCAGGGCGGACGCCGGGGGTGACGATCAGCTTGCCCTTCGCCTCGGGCAGGGCGCGGATCATCGCGGCCTCTTGCGGCGACGCGATCACACCGTCGGCCCCGGCAGCCAAGGCGCGGGCGGCGCGTTCGAGGGTGATCTGGTGGATGTCGCCGGGTTTGATCAGGTTCGCGTCCAGGTCGGCGCGGTCGAGCGAGGTGAGGACGGTCACGGCGAGGATCTTGAGGTTTGTGCCGCCTTTGCCGGTGGCGGCGGCGGTCACGACCTGAGGGTCGCCGTGGACGGTGAGGAAGTCAAGGTCGTATTGCGCAAGGCCCCGGACGGCGGCTTCGATGGTGGCACCGATGTCGAAGAGCTTCATGTCGAGGAAGATGCGCTTGCCCTGCTCGTGCTTGAGTTCGTTTGCCAGTGCGAGACCGCCGCCGGTCAGCATGCCGAGGCCGATCTTGTAGAAGCTGGCCTCCTCGCCGATGCGGGCGACGAGTTCGAGGCCCTGCACCACGTTCGGCACGTCGAGGGCGACGATCAGGCGGTCATCTGCGGTCATGGGGGCCTCCGGGTTTGGGGCGGTTTGACGGGGCGGGGTCAGCCTGTCAAGACTGGCGGAAAATCGGGGTGAGGCATGATCCTGGCATTCGACATCGGTGGCAGCCGGATCAAGGCGGCGGTCTGGGACGGAGCATTGCGACCACTGGGGGAAGTGGCGACTCCGCTGGGTGACGAGGCGGCGTTCACGGCGGCGGTGGCGGGGTTCGCGACCGGGCGCGAGACGGGAATCGCGATTTCCATTGCCGGGGTGGTCGATCCTGCGACGGGCGTGGGGAAGGTGGCGAATATTCCGGCGATTGACGGGCGGCGGCTCGGGCCGGAGGTTCAGGCGGCGACCGGCCTACCGGTCAAGGTCTTGAATGACGCCGACAGTTTTGCGCTGGCCGAGGCGATGCAGGGCGCGGGGCGGGGGCATGGCTCGGTCTTCGGGGTGATCCTGGGGTCGGGCGTCGGCGGCGGGTTGGTGATCGGCGGGCAGGTCGTGACCGGGGCGGGGGGCTATGCCGGGGAATGGGGGCACGGGCCGGTGATCCGGGGCGAGTTCGCCTTTCAATGCGGCTGCGGGCAGGTGGGCTGCGTGGATACCGTCGGGTCCGCGCGTGGGCTGGAGCGGCTGCATCGGAAGCGCACGGCGGAACTGCTGGGGGCGGAGGCGATCATCACCAACTGGATCGCGGGCGAGGCGGAGGCGGGCGAGACCATGGCGCTGTGGCGGGACCTGGTGGCGGGGCCCCTGGCGATGGTGGTGAACGTGGTGGGCGCCGATGTCGTGCCGGTCGGCGGCGGGCTGAGCCGCGCGCCGGGGCTGGTCGGCTATCTGGACGAGGCGGTGCGGGTGCGGATTTTGCGGCGGACGAAGGGGCCCTTGCTGGTGCCTGCGGAATGCGGGGCGGATGCGGGGCTTCTCGGCGCGGCGATGGCGGGGGTGGCGGCATGGGGGTGAGGCTGGAGGTCTGCGTCGATACGGCGGAGGGGCTGGCGCAGGCGGTCGCCGGAGGGGCGGAGCGGATCGAGTTGTGCGCGGCGCTGGCGCTGGGCGGGCTGACGCCCTCGGCGGGGTTGATCGGGCTGGCCGCGGAGTGTGGGGTGCCCGTTGTCGCCATGATCCGACCCCGCGCGGGGGATTTCGTCTGGTCCAAGGCGGAAGTCGGGATGATGGAGGTGGAAATCGGCGCGGTTCGCGCGGCCGGTCTGGCGGGGGTGGTGCTCGGGGCCTCGTTGCCGGACGGGCGGCTGGACGGGACGGTGCTGCGGCGGCTGGTGGCGGCTGCGGTGGGGATGGAGGGTCGTCGATTTCTTCAAAGAAATCGGACCGGAGCCTTTGAAGGCTCCGAAGCGGAATTTTCAATAATTCCGGCGCCTCTGGAACTGGTCCTGCACCGCTGCATCGACCTGGCGCCGGACATGAGCGCGGCGCTGGAGGATGCGGTGGCGCTGGGCTTTCACCGCGTCCTGACCTCGGGCGCAGAGGTTACGGCGGAGAAAGGCGCGGCGCGGATCGCGGCGCTGGTGAAACAGGCTGCGGGGCGGATCACGGTGATGCCGGGGTCGGGGGTGACGCCCGTCAATGCGCCGCAGTTGAAAGCGCTTGGCATCACCGAGATACATGCCTCATGTTCGGCCACGATCCCGGTCACGGGCCGGGCGGTCGAGATGGGTTTTGCGCCTGCCCTGTGGCGGCAGACTGACGCGGATGCGGTGCGTGCCCTGAAGACGGCGTTGGAATAGGAGCGGGCGATGGAGTTGAGGCTGGATTACGACCGCCCGGAGGAGGGTCCGGGGTCGGGGCCGCTGACCGTGGGCTGGTTCCTGGCGCAGGACAAGGGCGCGGTGCTGTATGACCCGCCGGAGCGTGTGGTGATCCGCCCGCCGAACAAGGCGCACGCCAAGTCGGCCAGCCGCTGTCCGGCGGTGATCCAGCTGGAAAGCCGGTATTTCATGGTGAAATGCCCGTTCGATCTGCACATCGGGTTCCAGCGCGACGACAAGGGCAAGCCGGTGCTGGTGAACCGGGCGGGGGCGTCCTCGCCGATCCGGTCCTCGAAGCTGAACGAAGTGCTGACGCTGGTGAGCGAGGCGGAATGGCGTTTCCCCGACCGCCCGACGATCCAACTGCACCTGCCCTACTATTTCGTCGCCGACGAGATGGTCTACCTGACCCAGCTGGCGGCCTTTGCGCATTACCGGCCCGATCCCCTGCCCGGCACGATCTTCGGCGGGCGCTTCCCGATCTCGATCTGGCCGCGGCCCCTGATGTGGGCCTTTGAATGGCACGAGCCGAAGAAGGACCTGATCCTGAAGCGGGGCGAGCCGCTGTTCTATGTGCAGTTCGAGGGAATGGATCCGTCGCGGTCGGTGCAGGTGGTCGAGGCGGAGCGGACGGCGGAATTGCAGGCCTATCTGGAGAAGGTCTCGGGCGTGGTGAACTACGTCAACCAGACCTTCTCGCTGTTCAAGGCGGCGGAGGGGCTGCGGCCGAAGAGGCTGTTGGTTGCGAAATCCCGGGAGTAGACGCCTCTGGTCGGCCGCCGGGGGACTTCGCGTCCCCCGGACCCCCTGCGGGATATGTGCGCCAGTATGAAAGCGCAATTTTAGTTGAATTGGAGGCAACCCGTGCGCAGCATCATCGAGACCTATGAGGTCGCCTCGGGCAAGGTGCGCGAGGTGCTGGCGGTCGAGGGGCGGATCGAGGCGCCGAACTGGGCGCCGTCCGGCGACTGGCTCCTGGTGAACGGCGAGGGGCGGTTGTTCCGGGTGCCGCTGGACAAGCCCGCGCTGGTGCCGGTGGACGCGGGCGCGGCGGTCAAGTGCAACAACGACCACGGGATCAGCCCGGACGGGGCGGCGATCATCCTGTCCTCGCATCATGAGGGCGAAGGGTCGCAGGTCTATGTGATGCCGGTCTCTGGCGGGGAGCCGGTGAGGGTGTCGCCTGGCAGCCCAAGCTGGTGGCATGGGGTCTCGCCCGACGGGCGGGTGCTGGCCTATGTCGCGGCGCGGGGCGGGTCGCGCGTGATCGACGTCTACACGCTGGTCCCGGGGGCGGAGGAGAAGCGGCTGACCATGGGCGAGGGGCATTGCGACGGGCCGGATTTTTCGCCGGACGGGGAGTGCATCTTTTACAACTGCGACCGCACGGGGCATGCGCAGATCTGGGTGATGAGCGCCGATGGTTCGGCGCAGCGGCAGTTGTTCGAGGATCAGTTCGTCAACTGGTTCCCGCATCCCTCGCCGGACGGGCGGCAGCTTCTGTATCTCGCGTATCCGCCGGGGACGACCGGGCATCCGGCGGACCTGGAGGTGGCGCTGGTGCTGTGCGACCCCGAGGGTGGCAACCGGCGGCGGGTGCGGGAGTTCACCGGCGGGCAGGGGACGATCAACGTTCCCTCGTGGGCGCCGGATTCCAGCGCCTTCGCCTATGTGCGCTACGAGCCCTAGGCCGGGCGCAAGCCGCTGAGGCCCTTCGGGGCCTTCGGCTTCGGCGCCTCTGGAAGCGGCAGGTCGACGGCGGCGAGCACGGGTTGCAGGTGGCGCGGGTCGCCCCAGACCGAGATGTAGACCTCGGGCGGGTAGCCGTTGGCCAGATGCTCGGGCGTCAGGTCGATGATCCGGACGCGCAGGTCGTCGCCATGGGCAAGCGAGGGGGCGATGATCTCTTCCGCCACTGGACCCAGGTGGCCGACCAGCCCTTCGCGGTGATGCGGGATGACACCGAGGATCGGCTTCCTCAGCCGGGCGAAGACGCCGATCCGCCCATCGGACAGCCGGTCGAGCCGGGCGGCGTCACCGATGGACAGGCCGGTGCGGGAGACATGGATCGCCAGGCCCTCGACCGGGGCCTTGTGGATCAGGGGGAGTTTGGCGTCGCTCATGCCTTGGGCCTTTCGTCTTCGGAAGCACCGAGGATGGGGAGGTGCCGCGACAGGATGCAAGGCAAGGTTGCGCTGTCGGACAAGGGCCAGCCCGATACCGCCGATGCGTGCGGCGTGGATCGGCAAGGAAAGGCCGATCTCATGGCCCTGCGCCGGGTTTTCGCGCAGTGTGGTTTTTGCGCAAGCGGGGATTGCAAAGAAAGCGGGCCACGCCCAAGTGAGGGTCAAGGCCTTGAGCGGTGGGCTGGAAACCCGGGCACCGCAGGCAAGGCGCTTCATGAAAGGGGAATGACCGATGAATTTGGAGAAATTCACGGAACGGTCGCGCGGCTTCCTTCAGGCGGCCCAGACCATCGCGATGCGGGAAAGCCACCAGCGCGTGCTGCCCGACCATCTGTTGAAAGCCTTGATGGATGACGACCAGGGGCTGGCCGCGAACCTGATCCGCAAGGCGGGCGGTTCGCCAGAGCAGGTCAATGCGGCGGTGAATGCAGCACTTGGCAAGCTGCCCAAGGTCACGGGCGGGGACGCGCAGACCTATATCGACCCGCAACTGGTGCGGGTGCTGGACGAGGCGGAAACCGTGGCCAAGAAGGCCGGGGACAGTTTCGTTCCGGTTGAACGCCTGCTGACGGCGCTGGCGCTGGTGAACACGCGGGCGAAGGATGCGCTGACGGCGGGGGCGGTGACGGCCCAGGGGCTGAATTCCGCGATCAACGAGGTCCGCAAGGGGCGGACGGCGGATTCGGCTTCGTCGGAAGACACGATGGAGGCCCTGAAGAAATATGCCCGCGACCTGACGGAAGCCGCGCGGGACGGCAAGATCGACCCGATCATCGGCCGGGATGAAGAGATCAGGCGCGCGATGCAGGTGCTGTCGCGCCGGACGAAGAACAACCCGGTGCTGATCGGCGAACCCGGTGTCGGCAAGACCGCCATCGCCGAGGGGCTGGCGCTGCGCATCGTGAATGGCGACGTGCCCGAATCCCTGCGCAACAAGAAGCTGATGGCCTTGGACATGGGTGCCCTCATCGCGGGCGCCAAGTATCGCGGCGAGTTCGAGGAGCGGCTGAAGGCGATCCTGAAGGAGATCGAGGCGGCGGCGGGCGAGATCATCCTCTTCATCGACGAGATGCACACGCTGGTCGGCGCCGGGAAGTCCGAAGGCGCGATGGACGCGGCCAACCTGATCAAGCCGGCGCTGGCGCGCGGTGAGCTGCACTGCATCGGCGCGACCACGTTGGACGAATACCGCAAGCACGTCGAGAAGGACGCGGCGCTGGCCCGCAGGTTCCAGCCGGTCTTTGTCGAGGAGCCGACGGTCGAGGACACGATCAGCATCCTGCGCGGGATCAAGGAAAAATACGAGATGCACCACGGGGTGCGGATCACCGACGCGGCGCTGGTCGCGGCGGCGACCCTGTCGCACCGCTACATCACCGACCGCTTCCTGCCCGACAAGGCCATCGACCTGGTCGATGAAGCCGCCAGCCGGTTGCGGATGGAGGTGGACAGCAAGCCCGAGGAGCTGGATGCGCTGGACCGGCAGATCCTGCAGTTCCAGATCGAGGCCGAGGCCTTGAAGAAGGAAGACGACGCGGCGTCCAGGGACCGGCTGGAAAAGCTGGAGAAGGAGCTTGCCGACCTGCAACAGAAATCGGCCGAACTGACCGCCAAGTGGCAGAACGAACGGGCGAGCCTGGAAGCTGCGCGTGGGCTGAAGGAGCAGCTTGACCACGCCCGGGCCGAGCTTGACCAGGCCAAGCGCGAAGGCAACTTCGCCAAGGCCGGGGAGTTGCAGTATGGCCGCATCCCGGAGCTGGAGAAGCAACTGGGAGAGGCCGAGGGCCGCGAGGGCGAGGCGCTGGTCGCCGAGGCCGTGCGCCCCGAGCAGATTGCCGAGGTGGTGGAACGCTGGACCGGCATCCCGACGACCAAGATGCTGGAAGGCGAGAAGGAGAAGCTTCTCAAGATGGAAGAGGAGCTGGGGCGCCGGGTGATCGGCCAGCGGGCAGCGGTGGAAGCCGTGTCCAAGGCCGTGCGCCGGGCCCGTGCCGGGCTGTCGGACGAGAACCGTCCGCTCGGGTCGTTCCTGTTCCTGGGGCCCACCGGCGTCGGCAAGACCGAACTGACCAAGGCCCTGGCCGAATACCTGTTCGATGACGACAATGCGATGGTTCGGATCGACATGTCGGAGTTCATGGAGAAGCACTCGGTAGCCCGGCTGATCGGGGCCCCCCCCGGCTATGTCGGCTATGACGAAGGCGGCGTGTTGACCGAAGCCGTCCGCAGGCGGCCCTATCAGGTTGTCCTGTTCGACGAGGTGGAAAAGGCGCATCCCGACGTGTTCAACGTGCTTCTGCAGGTGCTGGACGATGGTCGCCTGACCGACGGTCAGGGCCGGACGGTGGACTTCAAGCAGACGCTGATCATCCTGACCTCGAACCTCGGGGCGCGGGCGCTGAGCGAATTGCCGGAAGGCGCCGACGCCAGCGCCGCGAAGGCCGAGGTGATGGAAGCGGTCCGGGCGCATTTCCGGCCCGAGTTCCTGAACCGCCTGGACGAGCAGATCATCTTCGACCGGCTGAACCGGGCGGATATGTCGGGGATCGTGGAGATCCAGCTGAAGCGCCTGGAACAGCGGCTTGCCGCGCGGAAGATCACGCTGGACCTTGATGCCACGGCGAAGGCCTGGCTGGCGGACGAAGGCTACGATCCGGTCTTCGGCGCACGGCCGCTGAAGCGGGTGATCCAGCGCCAGTTGCAGGATCCGCTGGCGGAAATGCTGCTGGCCGGGGAAATCCTGGACGGCAGTGTGATCCGCGTCACGGCGGGGCCGGAGGGGCTGATCATCGGCGACCGCGTGGTGCAAAGTCGGCGCGAGCGTCCGCAGTCGGCTGTGGTGCATTAAGAGAGGCGTGGGCGGATCGCCCACCCTACCGAAACGTAGGGTGGGCAGTTCTGCCTACGGCGCCCTTTCAGTTCAGGCCGAGCGCAGGATCACCAGGTTGTCTTCGACGGCTGCCGCCACATCGGTGTAGGCCTGCGTCCGACGGGCCGGGTCGCCGCCCGATCGGATGATGATCAACTCGGTTTCCTTCACCACCGCGGCGGCCTCGGCGGCGGCCTCGTCGGCGAAACCCTCCTTGACGGCGCGCACCGGCGGCAACCGTTTGGCCATGGGCTTGTGGCCTTCGCGCAGGCGAAGGGGCGGGGCCATGTCGTCCTCATATTTCGTGACGATGGCATCGAGCTTTCCGGCCGCATCCAGCATCGCCGTCTTGATCGGCAGGTAGTCACCGGAGTCCGGCAGATTTGCCGCGACTTTCAGGTAATAGAGCCGGAGGCAGTCGATCCGGTAGCGCAGGTCGATGCGCGCGTCGCAGGTCTTGTCGGCACCTTGCAGGATCTTGACGATCGCCTTGGTGACGTTGGTGTTGACGATGTGAGCCGGGTGCGGGCTGCCATCCTGACAGGAAATGCGGAGCAGGCCGACCGAAAGATCGAGATCCGGTGGCACGGACTCGACTTCCGGTTCAAGACAGTCTGCCCTTGCGGCACCTACCGGGAGCAAGAAGAGGAGGCCGAGAGCGAATAGAAATGCGGTCAGGATTGATTTTGTCATTTCAGTTCTCCGTTTCAAAAATACCGTAAGCTGCAAGGATCGCCCGCCGGGTGCCTGGACCAAACGAACCGTCCACCTTGCCGTCATAGAGCCCCTTTTCAGCCAGGGTGGCCTGCAGGTCGGCCCAGGTTTCCTTCGGGAACTTGTCGGCGTTGTTCAGAAGCCCATCCAGCGCCAGCTCGCTGCCGCCGCGCAGGGCGCGATACAACAGGTCGGCGGCGTCCTTCGGGCCAAGGTCCGGAACCAGACCGTTGGCGGCGAAGGAGGCCACGTTGAACATTGCCTCGGTATGGCCCTGCGCGGCGGCCTCGCGGAAGAGCGCGAGAGCCGCGTCGCGGTCGACCGGCAGGCCAAGTTCGCCGGTGAAGTGGAAATAGCCCATGTCGTTCAGGGCGGCGGGAATCTTCGCCTCTGCCGCCTCCTCGTACAGCTTCAGTGCGCGGGCGGGGTCGGGGTCGACGCCGATCCCGCCCTCCAGCACCTTGGCCAGCCGGTACTTCGCATCCGGGTCGCCCGCCGCCACCGCTTTCTCCAGCAGTGCCTGCGCCGCCTGTGGATCGTAGTCGGTGCCTTGCCGGTCAAGCTTGGCCAGCGCCAGCCCGACGATGGAACGGGTGTCCCCGGCCGCGGCCGATTTCTCCAGGCTCGCGCGGTCGGCATCCACGACGCGCTGCCAGGCAATGGCCAGATCCTCGACCCCCGGTTCTGCCGCTCCGGTGCTGGCGTCCGCAGTCAGATAGAAGGGCTCACCCGGCAGCGAGCCATAGGTTGCGGGTTCCTGCCGGTTGTCGGTCGCGGCAAGGACGTCATCGCGCACCTGGCGAAAGAGAAGGCCGATCTCGACATTCGGCTTCACCATGTTGGCGCGCAGCGCGATGTTGAACGGGCTGTTCGCGCCCCTTCCATCCAGCGCCACCTCGCCGTCCCGCGCGGCATAGGCGACAAGCGTGCCACGGTCGGGCGAGGGGGCGGCGAGCCCGCCCTTGCCGGTGGTCAGGCCCTTGGCGACCTCGGGGTCACGCAGGTCGATCACGTCGGGCAGTGGATTGTTGCGGCAACTGTCGAGGATCAGGATCGACATCTTCCGGGCACCGTCGAGGGCCGCGAGCATCTGGTCCATCGTGACCGAAGCGGTGACGATGTCCCGCGCCTCGCTGATCTTTGCGTCGACCGGGAACAGGAAGGTGGTTCCCTGGACGGAGACGCCATGCCCGGCGAAGTAGATCAGCGCGATGTCGGCGGTTTCGGCCTCGAAGGCGAACTTGTCCAGCGCGGCGAGGGCTTCCTCCTTCGTGGCGTCCATCCGGACATCGACGTCGAAGCCGATGTCCTCCAGCGTCTTCGCCAGCGCGCCCGCGTCGCTGATCGTGTTCCGCAGCGCGGTGACGTTCTGGTAATTGGCCATGCCGAAGACGAGCGCCACCCGATCCTTCGCCCGGGTTTCGGCCAGGGCAGCGCTGACCAGCAGCAGAAGGCAGAGCGGCAGGGCGATCAGTCGGCGGAACATGGCGGGATCCGGGGCCGAAAGTGACGTTGGGTCAAAGGCTACGCCCAATTCCCGCATGCGGCAAAGGCCAAACCGTGAGCGGCCCGTCAAAAGCGCGTGGCCTCTGGGTCGGAAAGGGTGACTTGACGCGGGATCGGGCACGGGCGGATGCGTGTGGCGGGTGCAGGCTGCGGTGTCATGCTTGACGAATCGTGAATGCCCGCGGCCAAACGGTTGATTCCATTTGCGCCGCCCCGCCTGTCCTGCGTGGACAGCCGCTACCGGCGCGCGCAATGTTTCAACCGTCTGGCGCAGACGTGAGGCGGATTGTTTTGCCTTTCATTCAAGATGGCGCATCCTTGGCGAAACCCGCATGGAGCAAGCCGATGCGCCGCCTGACCTGGTCCGATGTGACTCCGAAACCGCTCTGGCTGAACCGCCGCCAGCTGATCGCCGGGGCCGCCGCGCTGGCTGCGACGCCCGCCATGGCCCGGATCGAGGCCGCACCCAGCAAGTATTCGACCGGTGACGCGCCGAATTCGCTGGAAGACATCACGACCTACAACAACTTCTACGAATTCGGCACCGGCAAGAGCGACCCGTCGGACTATGCAGGCAGTCTGACCGTGGACCCCTGGTCGGTCGTGATCGACGGAATGGTCGACCGGCCCGGCACCTATGATCTCGCCGACCTGGTCAAGGGTCAGCCGCTGGAGGAACGCATCTACCGTTTCCGCTGCGTCGAGGCCTGGGCGATGGTCATCCCCTGGATCGGCTTCGAGCTGGCGGGGCTTCTGAACCGCGTGGGCGTGCAGTCCGACGCGAAATTCGTGGCCTTCGAAACGCTGCTGCGGCCGGAAGAAATGCCGGGCCAGGCCTCGCCCTTCATCGACTGGCCCTACCGCGAGGGGCTGCGGCTGGACGAGGCGATGCATCCGCTGACGATCCTGGCGACCGGGCTTTACGGCGAGGCAATGCCGAAGCCGAACGGCGCGCCGATCCGGCTGGTGGTACCGTGGAAATACGGGTTCAAGTCGATCAAGTCGATCGTGCGGATCAGCCTGGTCGACAAGATGCCGCAAACCACCTGGAACATGCTGCAACCGAACGAGTACGGCTTCTATTCCAACGTGAACCCAGCCGTCGACCATCCGCGCTGGAGCCAGGCCTCGGAACGCCGCATCGGCGCCGGGCTGTTCGGTGGACGGCAGGATACGCTGATGTTCAACGGCTATGAGGCCGAGGTGGCGTCGCTGTATGCCGGGCAGGACCTCAAGGTCGACTACTGATGGACTGGCTGAACCGGCAGGCACGACGGGTCCCGACCTGGGTGGTCTATGTCCTGGGGCTGGTGCCCCTGGGCTTCCTGGTCTGGGGCGCGATCTTCGGTGGCATCGGTCCCGACCCGGTCAAGGCGATCGAGCGGGGGCTGGGCCTGCGCGGTTTGCAGTTCCTGCTGGCGTCGCTCGCGATCACGCCTCTGCGGCGGGCGGGGCTGAACCTGCTCCGGTTCCGCAGGGCGCTCGGGCTGCTCTCCTTCATCTATGTCAGCCTGCACCTTGTGGCCTGGGTCTGGCTCGACATGGGGCTGCGCTGGGGCGAGATGGCGGGCGACCTGACCAAGCGGCCCTTCGTGATCCTGGGGATGATCGGATTCGCGGCGATGATTCCCCTGGCCGCGACCTCCTGGAATGGGGCGATCCGCAGGATGGGGGCGGCGGCCTGGAACCGGCTGCACCGGCTGGCCTATGTGGCGATTCTGGCCGGCGTGATCCATCTGGCGCTGTTGTCCAAGGTGTGGACGACGGAAATCCTCGTCTACCTCACGCTCGGCCTTGGCCTGCTGGCGCTGCGGCTGCTGCCCAAGGCCCGCCCGCGCCGTCCGGCCGCGGCCTGAACCGTTCCGGCAAGGCTGCCAAGGCAAGAATATTGCCGCCGTGCCGCGTTGATTGTGGGGTTTCTTGCGCCAACCACCAGATTTTGCGCTGTTTTCCGCCATCTGCGAAAATTTTGCGAGGAACGCGTTTTTTGCTCTTGCGGGCGCCGCGGCCTCTCCGTAAATACCCCCTCACCGAAGCGGAGACGCGACGGTGACGGACGGAAGCGGCTGGCGACGGAAGCGGAAGTTCGGAAAATCTGAAGGCAAGGCGCGAAGGGATACGCCAAGGAATTGGCGGATCGCACGTTTTTTGTCTGACGATGGCTCTTTGAAATTTGAATGAATGAAGGGATATGCGGGCGGTTTGGGCGCATCGGCGTCGGAGACGCGCATATCGGCTCACTAGGGAAGTTCCTGCGAGGGGATGGACCGATGATGTGAGTGTCAGCTTCACTACTTGTGGG
>NZ_JAEULP010000012.1 GCF_016792905.1 Tabrizicola sp. | reverse complement strand
TCACGCCCGGATGCGCACCCCTTCGCGCGCCGCGAGGTCGCAGAAGAACTGCCAGGCCACCCGGCCCGAACGGCCCCCGCGCGTCGCCTGCCACTCGATCGCCTCGGCCTGCAGGCGGTCGTCGGGCACCCTGACGCCATGCGCGCCGCAATAGCCACGGATCATCTCCAGATAGTCGTCCTGCGAACAGGGATGGAAGCCGAGCCAGAGGCCGAAGCGGTCCGACAGCGACACCTTCTCCTCCACCGCCTCGCCCGGATTGATCGCGGTGGAGCGTTCGTTGTCGATCATGTCGCGCGGCATCAGGTGGCGGCGGTTGGAGGTGGCGTAGAAGAGGACGTTCTCGGGTCGCCCCTCGATGCCCCCATCGAGCACGGCCTTCAGCGACTTGTAGTGCTGGTCGTCGTGAGAGAACGACAGGTCGTCGCAGAACAGGAGGAACTGATGCGGCGCGGCGCGCAGATGCGCCAGCAGGCGCGTGACCGAGGGCAGGTCCTCGCGCGACAGTTCGACGATCTTCAGGTCATGACCTTCGGCGCGGACCTGCGCATGGACCGCCTTGACCAGCGAGGATTTCCCCATGCCCCGCGCGCCCCACAGAAGCGCATTGTTGGCGGGCAGCCCGGCGGCGAAATGCCGGGTGTTTTCCAGAAGCGTGTCGCGCGACCGGTTCACCCCGATCAAGAGCCCGATGTCCACCCGGGCCACATGGGCCACCGGGTCCAGCCGATCGGGCGAGACGTGCCAGACGAAGGCCTCGGCTCCGAAGTCGGGCACAGGCATCGGCGCCGGGGCCAACCGCTCCAGCGCCGCCGCGATGCGGTCGAGCGGGTCGCTCATGTCTTGGAGCCCGCTTCGGCCTCCTCGTCGTCGTCGATGTCGACCCAGGTGCCATCGGCCCGCATCTGCGCCTCACGCTGACGTTCGAAGCGGGCGACGAGGAAGATCGAGATTTCGTAGAGCGGGTAGATGACGGCGAACAGGATCAGAAGCGTCATCACGTCAGGGGTAATCATCGAGGCAACGATCAGAATGCCAATGATCGCGTATTTCCGCATCGCCTTCAGGCCACGCGACGTCGCCAGCCCCGCCCGCCCCATCAGCGTCAACAGCACCGGCAACTGGAAGCAGATGCCGAAAGCCATCACGAAGCTCATCGTCAGCGAGAAATAGTTGTCCATCGACCCCTGGAAAACCAGCCCGCCAGGGGCGTTGGCAAGACTGCCGCCTTCGGACACCGCCGCCTGGAAGCTGTCCGCGTAGGACAGGAAGAAGTCGAACGCCCAGGGCAGGACGATGATATAGGCCAGCACGGCGCCCAGCGCGAACATCAGCGGCGAGGCGACGAGAAAGGGCAGGAAGGCCGATTTCTCGCTGCGGTACAGGCCGGGCGCGATGAACCGCCAAAGCTGGTAGGCAATGACCGGGAAGGACAGGAAGAAGCCGCCCCAGATAGCGATGCGCATCGAGACGAAGAAGCTTTCCTGCAATTTGAGCGTCACAAGCTGGCACGCCTGACCCCGCGCTTCCTGCACATGGCAGAGCGGCGCCTCCAGCAGCTTGAAGATCGGCTCCCAGAACACCCAGGCGACAAGCGACGCAATGGTAAAGGCCGCGAGCGAATAGAGGATGCGGTTGCGCAGTTCCGCAAGGTGCTCGATCAAGGGCGCCGAGCTGTCGTCGATCCTATCTTCCTTGCTCATTCCTTCGGGGCTTTCGGTTTGCGGGTACGGCCCGCAGCGCGCTTGACGGGCGTCGACTCGGTCATTGTCGCGGCCGGAGCCTCATCCAGGGCTTTCAGCTTGGCGTTCATCTCGTCCATGATCGCCTTGCGCGCCGCCTGTTTTTCGATCAGCGCCTGAGTTGCAGGGCCCGCGGCAACTGGCGGTGTCGCTTGCGCGGTTGGCGTGACCGGCGGCATCGGCGGAGGCGTCAACGGCTCGGTCTTGGCGGGGGTGGTCGGGCGGGCCGCGTTCTTTACGGGATCCCATTTTTCGAACTTGTCGGCGGCAGATTTCAGGCTTTGCAGCCCGGTCGACACGGGATTGGTGACGGCTTTCAGGTCGCGACGAACGTCATCCACGCCGCTTTCCTTGGCGGCTTCCTCCATCGCGCGGCTGAACTCGCGTCCCATCTGGCGCAGCTTTGCCGTAACCCGCCCGAGCTGCCGGAACATATCCGGCAGATCCTTCGGACCGACCACGATCAACGCCACCGTGCCGATCAAGAGCAGGTCAGTCCCGCTGATATCGAACATAGCCTATTCTCCGCGACCGGGCCGGATGTCCGGCTCAGGCCTTGTCCTTGTCCAGAGGCGTCACATCCTTGGCCTCGGCAGCAGCTTGCTGCTCTGCCTCTTCGGAGCCTTCCTTGATGCCTTTCTTGAAGGCCGTGATGCCCTTGCCGAATTCGCCCATCAGGCCGGCCACCTTGCCGCGCCCGAACAGAACGAGCACCACGATTGCGATCAACAGAAGCTGAAGCGGGCTTCCCAAATGCATGTTGTCATCTCCTCTTCACAGGCCGGATTGACCGGCCGGGGTCAGTCTGCCCTCCTAATAGGTCGCGGGAACGGCGCCTTCCAAGGGCGAAGCGGCTTGCGCGGTGCAGTCTACTGACAGTATTTTGTCAGTAGGCGGACTATCTTGCCCCACCTGACGCCCGGATCGGAATGAAACGCGACGCCCGACTCTATGACATCGTGCAATCCCTGCGCGACGGACGGCTGCACACCGCGGCGGAACTGGCCGAGTCGCTTGGCGTCTCGACCCGCACGATCTGGCGCGACATGGAAATGCTGGCGGCGACCGGGCTGCCGGTGACAGGGGAACGGGGCCTTGGCTACCTCCTGCGCTCGCCCTTGATGCTGCCGCCCACCATGCTGACGCCGGACGAACTGGAAGCGCTGGTCGAGGGGCTGCGCCATGTAGGCCGGGACGGCAACCCCCGCGCGAAAGCGGCGCGAAGCCTGCTTTACAAGGTCGCGACCCTGCTGCCGCAGTCGGGGATCGAGGCGGAGAGCTAGACGCCGAAGACGAAGCAGCGATCCCGGCGGATCATCAGCCAGAGGACCGTCCCCGGCTTCGGCAGGAACACCCCCGGGACGCTGGCCGTCAGCTTCGCCCCTTCGAAGTCCATCGCGAAATCGACCAGGCTTTCGCGACCCAGATAGCGGCTGCGCAGGACCGTGCCGCGCGCCGGGGTGCCGTCTTCGGGCGTCGGGTTCGGGCCGCGCCCGCCGCGGTCGAAGTCGATGCGCAGGTGCTGCGGGCGGATGACGATCTCGACCTCGGCGCCGTCCTTGTGACCGGGGGTAAGGAACTCGCCGAAGGGCGTCGCGGTCAGGGCCCCGCGCGAGATGCCACGGATCACGTTGATATCGCTGAAGAAGGCCGCCGCCGCCTTGTCGACGGGGGCATTGTAGACGTTGTAGGGCGCGCCGATCTGCACGATCCGGCCCTGACGCATCAGCGCGATCTCGTCGGCCATCCGCATCGCCTCGTCCGGCTCGTGCGTGACGAGGAGGACCGCCGTGCCTTCCTCTTTCAGCAGCTCCAGCGTCCGGTCGCGGATGCCGTCGCGCAGCCGGTTGTCGAGGCCCGAGAAGGGTTCGTCCATCAGCATGACGCGGGGGCGCGGCGCCAGCGCCCGGGCCAGGGCCACCCGTTGCTGTTCGCCGCCGGACAACTGGTGCGGATGCTTGCGGTCGAAACCCGCAAGATCCACCTTTTCCAGCAGCTCACCGACCCGCCTCGCCCGTTCGGCCCGGTCGATGCGTAGGCCGAAGCCCACATTCTCGGCCACGGTCAGATGCGGGAAAAGTGCAAAATCCTGGAACATCAGGCCGACCGAGCGCGCCTCGGGCGGGACATGCACCCCCGGCCCCGCGACCCTCACCCCGTCAAGCCACACCTCGCCCGCATCGGCCCGCTCGACCCCGGCGATCATCCGCAGCGTCGTGGATTTGCCGCAGCCCGAAGGCCCCAGAAGGCACGTCACCTGCCCCGCCGCGACCGACAGCGAGACGTCATCCACCACCCGCTGCCCGCCGAAGGAACGGACAAGATGGCTGACCTCAAGGCGCGGCGGCGGCGTGTCGGGCATGAAACTCAAGAAAATTGCTCAGGTTTTCCCTAGCAGCGGCGCCGGGTCCGGACAAGGCGCCTCACATTGTCGTATTCGTCGCACCACCGTCGAGGAGCACGTTCTGCCCGATGATGAACCCGGCGTGCTGCGAGCAGAGGAAAGCGCAGGTCGCACCGAACTCGGCCGGGGTACCATAGCGCCCGACCGGGATGCCTGCCTGCTGTTCGGCGCGCGCGTCCTCAAGCGGGATGTTCTTCGCCTGCGCGATCCGGCTGTCCAGCGCCAGGATGCGGTCGGTGTCATGGCTGCCGGGCAGAAGGTTGTTGATCGTGACCCCCTGCCGTGCGACCTGCCGCGCCGTTCCGGCGACAAATCCGGTCAGCCCGGCCCGGGCCGAATTCGACAGGCCCAGTGTTGCGATGGGCGCCTTGACCGAGACCGAGGTGATGTTGACCACCCTGCCCCAGCCCTGCGCCATCATCCCCGGCAGGACCGCCTGCATCAGCGCGATGGGCGTCAGCATGTTGGCGTCAAGCGCCTTGAGGAAGTCCTCGCGGCTCCAGTCCGACCAGAGGCCCGGCGGCGGGCCACCCGCGTTGGTGACAAGAATGTCGAAGGGGTCTTTCGCCAGCACTGCCGCGCGACCGGTCTCGGTGGTGATGTCGCCCGCCACGGTCACGACGCTGACCCGATGCTTCGCGCGGATCGCCGCTGCCGTGGCCTCCAGCGCCTCGGCGCCGCGGGCGTTCAGCACCAGATCGACGCCCGCTTCCGCCAGAGCCTCGGCACAGCCGCGCCCGAGCCCCTTTGACGAGGCACAGACCAGCGCCCGCTTTCCCCTGATCCCCAGATCCATCGGCATCCCTCCTGCTTTTGTGCAAACCCTAGCAGCCAAGGCCGCAAGGGCAAGCCGCGCATCTGTTGCGGCGCAATCCTGCCCGCGCTATGGGAAGGCCCATGTCGAACCGCGCCCCCCTTCCCCCCGAAATCGCCCGCCGCCGGACCTTCGCGATCATCTCGCACCCCGACGCCGGGAAAACCACGCTGACCGAAAAGTTCCTGCTGTTCGGCGGCGCGATCCAGATGGCGGGCCAGGTCCGCGCCAAGGGCGACGCGCGGCGCACCCGGTCGGACTTCATGAAGCTGGAGCAGGAGCGGGGGATTTCGGTCTCGGCCTCCGCTATGTCCTTCGACTTTCGCCACTACCGCTTCAACCTGGTCGACACGCCCGGCCACAGCGACTTTTCCGAAGACACCTACCGCACGCTGACCGCCGTCGACGCCGCGATCATGGTGATCGACGGGGCGAAGGGGGTGGAAAGCCAGACCCGGAAGCTGTTCGAGGTCTGCCGTCTCCGCGACCTGCCGATCCTGACCTTCTGCAACAAGATGGACCGCGAAAGCCGCGACACCTTCGAGATCATCGACGAAATCCAGGAGAACCTGGCCATCGACGTGACCCCGGCAAGCTGGCCCATCGGCATGGGACGCGACTTCATCGGCGCCTATGACCTTCTGCACGACCGGCTGGAGATCATGGACCGCGCCGACCGCAACAAGGTGGCGGAGTCGATCCAGATTTCCGGGGTGGATGATCCGAAGCTGGCCGAGCACATCCCCGCCGACCTCTTGTCAAAGTTCCATGAAGAACTGGAAATGGTCCGCGCCTTGCTGCCTTCCTTCGACCGCAAGGCCTTCCTTGAGGGCCACATGACCCCGATCTGGTTCGGCAGCGCCATCAACTCTTTCGGGGTGAAGGAGTTGATGGACGGGATCGGCGAATACGGGCCGGAGCCCGAGCCGCAGAAGGCCGCCGAACGCCAGATCGACCCTGCCGAGCCCGCCGTCACCGGCTTCGTCTTCAAGGTGCAGGCGAACATGGACCCGAAACACCGCGACCGGGTGGCCTTTGTCCGCCTTGCCTCGGGCCATTTCGAGAGGGGCATGAAGCTGTTCCATGTCCGTTCGAAGAAGCCGATGGCCATCACCAACCCCGTCCTTTTCCTCGCCGCCGACCGCGAGCTGGCGGAAGAGGCCTGGGCGGGCGACATCATCGGCATCCCGAACCACGGGCAGCTCCGCATCGGCGACGCGCTGAGCGAGGGCGAGACGCTGCGTTTCACCGGCATCCCGTCCTTCGCACCGGAGCTGTTGCAGACGATCCGCGCGACCGATCCGCTGAAAGCCAAGCACCTGGAAAAGGCCCTGACCCAGTTTGCCGAGGAGGGGGCCGCCAAGGTCTTCAAGCCGATGATCGGGTCGGGCTACATCGTCGGCGTCGTGGGCGCGCTGCAATTCGACGTTCTGGCGAGCCGGATCGAGCAGGAATATTCCCTGCCCGTCCGCTTCGACGGGTCGAACTTCACCTCTGCCCGCTGGATTTCCGGCGACAAGGCGGAAATCGAGAAGCTCGTGAACGTCAACAAGGGCCATGTCGCGCATGACAGCGACGGCGACCTTGTCTTCCTGACCCGCCTGCAATGGGACATCGACCGCGTGGTGCGCGACTATCCGGCGGTGAAGCTGACCGCGACCAAGGAGATGATGGCCTGAGCCTGGGCATTGACCCCCTTCGGCCCGCGCCATAGCCTGCGCGGGACCGGAGGGGACAAGGCCTGCCCAGCATGACGACGAGCCCGACCGAGCCTGCTGCGCCAGAGGACGACCCGGTCGAAACCTATCCCGGAGCCCCCGACAGCCTGGTCGCGATCTGGAGCCAGCGCAGGCGGCGGCTGAAACTGGCGGCGCGCGACTGGTTTCCGGCGGCCGACCTGGACCTCGCCGCGCTGCTTTCCACCCGCATTCCGGCCGACCTGCCGCCGCTCGAAGGGTCGCAGACCCTGCATGCCCGGAAGCTGCACCAGATGCGGGTCGAACTGGCGGGCAGGCCGGAGCTGGCGGCGGTCAATGCGATCCTGATCGCGCATCTGCGAAAGGCACGTTTCCCGGCCCATGCGCCCGCGCTTTTCCGCCGCATCTGGGCCGAGGCCGGTGCGGCGCTGATGCCGGACCTGCCGGGGCGCTGGCTGATTTCCTCGGCGATCACTTTCGGCGACCACGGCGAGACCGAGGCGCAGCGCCGGATCGGCCTGTCGATCAACATCCTGTTCTCGTTGATGAAACTCTATGAGTTCGAGCGCTTCCACTCCGGCCTTGCGGCCGACACGCCTTTCGCGATCCGGCGCATCCGCACCCGGCGCCTGCCGCTCGACATGCCGCATTTCAACCTTGGCAGCGGCGGCCTGGACATCAACCTTCTCGCGCAGATCTGGAACGAGGCGCGGAAAGAGCCGGTGGTGGGGCCGCTGGCCTGCCACCTGCTGCAACGGCTGAACCGCGATCCGGGCAACCTGTTCCGCCGGATCGGCATCATGCGGGCCGGCAAGGCGCTGGAACGGCTGGACCGCGTGCTGGAGGCCGGGCCGCCCGACGCTGCCGGGGATATCCCGGAAACCGGCGGGAGCTAGTCCCCCGCGGCGCGCCAGCCATGGTCGGGGCCTACCTTCGCCAGCACCACCCGCCGGGTCGCGGCCGGTGGCGCGTCGCAGCCCACCGATGCAACGGTGACGCGGTTCCGACCTTCCGGGAAGCCGCGCCCCATCCGGACGACGGCCAGTTCTCCCGCCGCGAGGGGCGGGGACTGGCCAAGGAAGATCGCGCCCCGCCCCTCGATGCGGAACCGCACATGGCGGCAGCCGCTGTCGGGGGCCGCGATCAGCAGGCCATAGCTGCGGCTGTCCGAAACCGAGGCGAAGCTGACCATGGTCGGGCAGCCCCTGATCGGACAGGAAACCTCGTCCGATTGCGCGAAGACCGGGGCGGCGAGGACCAGCCCGGCAAGCAGAAATGCCTTTGTCATGAAGCACCTGAAACAACGTGATCTGAAATGCAGTCGGGTTCGAATGGTTGAAGGCTAGCGCAGGCCGGGCCGCTCCGTCACGGCTTCGGGCCCCGACTTGACCGAAGGGTCTATTTCCGCTATGCGCCTCCGGCGGCCACAGGGGCCGAGACGCCGGGGCGCCCGGAAACTTGCGTCCCATCATTCATGCGGTCCGATACCGCATATATAGGACGCTTATGACCAAGTTTACCGACCTCGCGCTGGACCCGCGCGTTCTTCAGGCCGTTTCCGAAGCAGGCTACGAAATCCCCACGCCGATCCAGGCCCAGGCCATCCCCGAGGCGCTGAAAGGCCGTGACGTGCTTGGCATCGCCCAGACCGGCACCGGCAAGACGGCGAGCTTCACCCTGCCGATGATCACGCTTCTGGGTCAGGGCCGCGCCCGCGCCCGGATGCCGCGCTCTCTGGTGCTGGCGCCGACGCGCGAACTGGCCGCGCAGGTGGCCGAGAACTTCGACGTCTACGCCAAGCATACCAAGCTGACCAAGGCGCTGCTCATTGGCGGTGTGGCATTCGGCGAGCAGGACAAGCTGATCGACCGCGGCGTCGACGTGCTGATCGCCACGCCGGGCCGCCTGCTGGATCATTTCGAGCGCGGCAAGCTTCTCCTGACCGGCGTGCAGATCATGGTCGTGGACGAGGCCGACCGGATGCTCGACATGGGCTTCATCCCCGACATCGAGCGCATCTTCACCCTGACGCCGCCGAAGCGGCAGACGATGTTCTATTCGGCCACCATGGCGCCGGAAATCGAGCGGATCACCAAGACCTTCCTGAAGGACCCCGCCAAGATCGAGGTGGCGCGGCAGGCGACGGCCTCGACCACCATCACCCAGGCGCTGATCGAGGTGAAGCCCGCCCGCAAGGACCGCAGCTTCGGCGACAAGCGTGCCATGCTGCGCGCCCTGATCAAGGCCGAGGGCGAGGCCTGCACCAACGCAATCATCTTCTGCAACCGCAAGATGGACGTGGACGTGGTGGCGAAGTCGCTGAAATCGCACGGCTTCAACGCGGCGCCGATCCACGGCGACCTGGCGCAGTCCGAACGGATGAAGACGCTCGACGCCTTCCGCGACGGAACGCTGCACCTTCTGGTCGCCTCGGACGTGGCGGCGCGGGGGCTGGACATTCCGGCGGTCAGCCATGTGTTCAACTTCGACGTGCCCTCGCACCCGGAAGACTATGTCCACCGCATCGGTCGGACGGGTCGCGCGGGCCGTCTGGGCAAGGCCTTCACCATCGCGGTGCCGTCGGACGAGAAGTACCTGAAAGCGATCGAAAACCTGATCAAGTCGGAAATCCCGCGTGGCGAGCCGCCGGAAGGGTTCGAGCCCTCGACCGCCGACAGCCGCCCGGATCGTGCCCCGCGCGAAGACCGCAAGGGGCGTGAACGCGGTGGGCGTGGCCGTGACCGCGAACGTCCGGTGAAGGCGCATGACGAGGTGGCGCCGATGGAGCCTGTCGTCGTCGCGCCGAAAGCCGAGCTGGCCGAGGAAGCCCCGCGCGAGGAGCGCCGGGAGCCGAGAGGCGACCGCGCAGACCGTGGCGGCGACCGTCGCCGCGAGGAGCGGGGCGAGCGCCGGGACGAGCGTCGCGAACCGCGTGAAGATCGCCGCGAACCGCGCGAACCGCGCGAACCGCGCGAGGAGCGCCGCGACTATCGCCGCGACCGCGACCTCGGGCCGTCGGTGATCGGCATGGGCGACCATGTGCCGGATTTCATCCTGCGCAGCTTTGCGATCAAGCCGTCGAAGGTCGAAGATCTGGAAGAGGCCACGACCGGCGCCGAGGGCTGAGGGCGCGCGCCGGACCTGATCCGGGGCCTCTGCTCACCATCCGGCGCAAGGGAGAGACGAGGTCCCGGGTCCGGCCCGGGACGGGTTTCCCCTACTCGGCCACCAGCCGGCTGATCACCACCGTGACCTCGGGCTTCTTGCCGATCTCCTCCATCGCGACCTGACGCACGACCTTGCGGATTTCTTCCTCAAGCTTGTCGTCGTCGGCCATGACCTTGCGGCCCAGCCGCCCGATCACCTCGTCAAGGTCGGCCTCCATCGTCTCGGACAACTGCCGCTCGCCGCGGCCGACGGGCGGCAGTCCCATCAGTTCGACCCAGGGTTCGCCCATCGGCGTATCGCTTTCGTCGAGAATCACCGTGACCGTGACAACGCCGTTCAGCGCCATGCGGATGCGGTCGCGGACCACCCCGTCCAGCGCCCCGATCAGCGCGGTCCCGTCGAGGTAGAGCCGCCCGGTTTCGACATATTCCGCCACTTCCGGCACATCGCCCGAAAGGTCCAGCATCGTACCATTGGGCGCCACGGCGGCGGCGATCCCGGCCTCGGTCGCGATGCGGACATGTTCGGTCAGGTGGCGGTGTTCGCCGTGCATCGGGATCAGCATGTCGGGCAGCACAAGCCGATGCACATGCTCCAGGTCCGGGCGGTTGGCGTGGCCCGAGACGTGGTACTTGCCGCCCTGGTCGTCGATCACCTGCACGCCCATTTCCGAAAACGCATTCCAGACCCGCAGCACATCGCGTTCGTTGCCGGGGATGGTCTTCGAGGAGAACAGGAAGGTGTCCCCCTCCTTCATCTCGATCCCGAGATACTTGCCGCGCGACAGTTGCGCGCTGGCAGCCCGGCGCTCGCCCTGGCTTCCGGTGACCAAGAGCATCAGGTTGCGGCGCGGCACTTCCAGCGCTTCTTCCGGCGTCACGGTCTTCGGGAAGCCGGACAGCACCGCCGCCTCTTCCGCCGCCGACAGCATCCGCTTCATCGACCGGCCAAGGACGCAGATCGTCCGGCCCGCCGCCCGGCCCGCTTGGGCCAGCGTTTTCAGCCGCGCGACGTTCGAGCCGAAGGTCGTCGCCACTACCATGCCGGTGCGGCTGCGGATCAGCTCGGCCAGGGGTTCGGCCAGCGAAGCCTCGGACCGGCCCTCGTGGGTGGAAAAGACATTGGTGGAATCGCAGGTCATCGCCTTCACGGGGCGTTCGGCCACGATCTCGGCGATGCGCGAGTCTTCCCAGCCCTCGCCCACCACAGGGGTATGGTCGATCTTGAAGTCCGCCGAATGGAAGACGCGGCCCGCCGGCGTGTCGATCACCAGCGCCGAGGATTCCGGGATCGAATGCGAGACCGGCACGAACTGCACCTTGAACGGCCCGACTTCGACCGTGGCGGGGCGCGGTTCGACCGTCACGATCTGGTCGACCGGCAGGCCCGCCTCCTCGAACTTCAGCCGTCCGATGGTGGCGGTAAAGCGGCGGCAATAGACCTTCTTTTCCAGTTGGGTCCACAGGGGGGCCAGGGCACCGATATGGTCTTCATGCGCATGGGTGATGAAGATCGCCTCCAGCCGGTCGAGCTTGTCGGCCAGCCAGCCAATGTCGGGCAGGATCAGGTCCACCCCGGGCGAGGTGTCCATGTCGGGGAAGGCCACCCCCAGGTCGACCAGGATCAGCCGTTCCTTGCCCTTCGGCCCGTAGCCGTAGACATAGGAGTTCATGCCGATCTCGCCGGCGCCGCCGAGGGGAAGGTAGATCAGGCGGTTCGCGCTCATGGGGCATCCTTGTTGAAGGCGTTGATCAGGACGAGGCCGTGCATGGTCAGGTCGTCCTCAATGCTGTGAAACAGCTCGGTTCCTTGCGCGAACAGGGAGGCGAGGCCCCCGGTCGCGATGACTTTCATCGGCCGGTCGCGTTCGCGGCGCACTTCGCGCACGATGACCTCGACCAGCCCGATATAGCCCCAATACACGCCCGACTGCATGCAGGCCACCGTATTCGTGCCGATGGCCTTGGCCGGCCTGGCCACATCGACGTGAGGCAGGGCGGCAGCGGCCATGTGCAGCGCTTCCAGCGACAGGTTCACGCCGGGCGCGATCACCCCGCCGATATAGGCGCCGTCATGATCGACCACGTCGAAGGTGGTGGCAGTGCCGAAGTCCACCACGATCAGGTCGCCGCCGTGCCGGTCAAAGCTGCCCACGGTGTTGACCAGCCGGTCCGGGCCGACCGTGGTGCCCTGGTCGACGCGGGGGGCGACGGGCAGCTTGCAGTCGGGCTTGCCCACGACCAGCGGGCGGCAGTTGAAGTAGCGGTCGCAAAGGACGCGGAGGTTGAAAACCACGCGCGGGACGGTGGAGGAGATGATCGCCTCGGCGATCTGGGCTTTCACGCCGGTCAGGGACATGAGGCTGGAGAGCCAGACGAAATATTCGTCCGCCGTGCGCCGGTGATCAGTGGCGATGCGCCAGGTGGCGAGGAATTTCGTTCCGTCCCAGATCGAGAAGACGGTGTTGGTATTGCCGCAGTCGATGGCAAGAAGCATGGGCGGGGCCTTTCACGGGACGCGAGGTCTAGAATTTTTCGACGAAGAATTTCAGACCCCGCACAGGTCGGTCAAAAGAACACCTCGGCGGCGGGAATGGCAACGCTGCCGTGCGACATCCGCAGGATCAGGTTGCCCTGCGCGTCGATGGTCTCGAACACCCCCTCGCGGGTCTCGGCCCCGGTGCGGGCGCGGACCCTTTCGCCCAGCCTTGCGGCGTGCGACAGCCACGCGGCGCGCAGTGGGGCGAAGCCTTCTGCGGTGAAAATGGTCTCCCAACCGGCATAGGCGGGGGCGAGGGTGTCGAGGAAGGCTTCGGGCGTCACTCGCAACCCGGTTTCCTGCAACAGGGAGACGGGCGGGACTGCGCCGGGTTCGACCTGCGAGGCGTCCGGCGCGGCGATCAGGTTGACGCCGATGCCGATGCAGAGGATCGGCTCCGGGCCGTTCAATCCCTGGCTTTCCAGCAGGATGCCCGCGATCTTGCCGCCGTTGCACAGAACATCGTTCGGCCATTTCAGGGCGAAACTCTGCGGCAGTCCGGTCACTTGCACGAACGCCTCATGCAGCGCCAGCGCGGCGGCGAAGGAGCGGAGCGCCACCACCTCCGGCGGCTCGGTCGGTTTCAGGACCAGCGTGCCGTGGAAGTTGCCCGGCGGGCTGGACCACGGCCTTGCCCGGCGGCCCCGTCCTGCCGTCTGCACCCCGGCGAGGATCCAGGTCGGCGCCGGCAGGCTTGCAGCCCGCCGGAAGCCCTCGGCGTTGGTGCTGTCGATTTCAGGCAGGGCGATGCGCCCTGCCCCGTCCCTAGCGGACAAGCGCTTCGGCGGCGACGGCAGCCGCGGGTTCGATGCCGAAGAGGTTCACGATCCCCAAGACCATGATCGCGGCGACGGCAACCAGCATCGCCCATTGCACCGGGACCATGCGGCTGTCGACCGGCTCCTGCTCGGCGCCGAAGTACATGAAATAGACGATGCGCAGGTAATAGAAGGCGCCGATGACCGAAGCCACCGCCCCGGCGACGGCAAGCCAGACCCAGCCCGCATCGACGGCAGCTTTCA
>NZ_JAEULP010000006.1 GCF_016792905.1 Tabrizicola sp. | reverse complement strand
TCCTCTGGGCTGCGCTCGCGGGTCTCGTGATCGGCGTCCCCGCCGCGTTCCTGAATTGGGCCTACCTTCGCCCCAACCGGGCGCGCGAAGTCGGCCTCCTGGGACAGGTTCCGCCTCGCAGGGCCTGATCCAGCATCCCCATCTTTCACCTGGCTCAAGTATCCTGCGGGGGGTTTGGGGGTGCAAAACCCCCAAGTGCCCGAGCCGGTTGGCGCTTGCGCCAGAGGCGAAACAAGAGGCTTGCGCGTCAGCGCTCAACTCGAAAGCCGCCCCTGTCCGAGCCGACGCCAGACGGTTGCAATTGCCGAACGTCCGCAGACAAGCCATTGAAAACAAGAGACGCTCGAAAAGACGCCTGCTATGCCTTGCCACCCTTCCAGCGGCGGTGAATCCAGAACCACTGGCCGGGATGCGCGAGAATGCGCGTCTCCAGCGCCACTGTCACTGCGCGCATCATCGTCTCGGGGTCGCTGGGCGGGACTGGCACGTCCAGTTCGACCCGGAAGCTCAGACCGTCCGGCTGGCGGATGGCAAAGAACGGGATCAGGTCTGCCTTCAGCCGCAGCGCCAGTTCCGCCGCTGAAAGTGCCGTGCGCGCCGGATGGCCGAGGAAGGGCAGCACCGGAGCGCCGGGCACGTCCTGGTCGAACAAAAGCACCAGTTGCCCGCCGTCCTTCAGATGCCGCACGAAACCCGCGGTCCCCGCCCGGCCTTGCGGAAACACCGGTCCCCCGAAGGCCTGCATGGTGCGGACGTAATGCGCGTTGAAATAGCGGTTCGACAGGTTCCGGTAGAGCCCGCCGATGTCGAAGCCGCGCGCGACAAGGGCCGCCCGCGCCGCCTCGTAATTGCCGAAATGGCCAGAGACCAGGATCACCGGGCGCCGGGCATTGCGCGCCTCGATCAGCGCGCCGTAGCCGGGGCCTTCCGGCTCGATCCCCTTGGCCCGATCCAGGAAGGCGCGCGTCGAGTAGTTCTCGATCAGCGTCCGCCCCGCATTGTCGAGCGACGCGGCCGCGATGGCTGCGCGTTCCGCCTCGGGCTTTTCGGGCCAGATCAACGCCAGATTTTCCCTTGCCCGCGTACCGTATCCCGCGAGAGGCCCGATCACCCGCCGCATAAGCCATCCGACAAAGCGGACGCGCCACGGATAGGGCAGCGCCAGCGCCAGACCGATCAGCCCCCGCGCTGCGAGGTTGACCAGGAAATGGTCGGGCCGGAACGCAGGGAGAGCATCGCCTTCAGACGGCATCGGAGCCCGTGATTTCGGGGCGCGCGCTCAGCGCCCGGGTTTCGCGATGCCAGACATAAAGACCGGCCCCCACGATCACAAGCGCGCCGATCACCGTCCAGCGGTCGGGCCACTGGCCGTAGAGCACGGCACCCCAGCAGGTGGCGAAGACGATGCCGAGATAGGCGAAAGGCGCGACGATCCCGGCCTCGGTGATGGAAAAGCTGCGGATGATGCAAAGCTGCGCCCCGGTGCCAAGGCAGGCGATCAGCCCGAATTTCCACAGGTCTTCGGTGGCGACCGGCTGCCAGACGAAGGGCAGGGCGGCGCCTGCAACGATGCTGCCGAACAGGGCGGCGTAGATCATCGAGGCCCAGACGCTTTCCTGCGCGCCGATCCGGCGGGTCAGCAGGGCGCTGGTCGCGTAGGACAGCGCGCAGCAAAGGGGCAGCAGTGCCCACCAGGTGAAGACCCCGGCGCCCGGCCGGATCACCACCAGCGCGCCGATCAGGGCGACGATGACCCCCGCAATGCGCCTTGGCCCGAGCCTTTCGCCAAGGAAGAGAGCCGCGCCCAGTGTGATGAGGACCGGATTCAGATCGGCAATCGCGGTGGCCTCGGCAAGCCCGACATAGGGCAGCGACAGGAAGAAGAAGGTGGTCGCTCCGAACTGCGAGGCCGAGCGCCAGAAATGCAGCACCGGGAACCGGGTGCGCAGGACCGGACCCAGGCGGTGACGCAGGATCAGGAGAACCAGCGTCAGTTGCCCGGCGAAGCGCACCCAGATCACCTGCGGTGCGGGGTAGCGCTCGATAAGCCCCTTTGCGGTGGCGTCCATTGACGTGAAAAGGAAGATCGCGAGGATCATCAACGCCACGCCGCGCGTGACTTGGGAGGTGGGGGCGGCGGACATGGGGCGGTTGTAGGGGGTGTCGGCAGGGGCTGCAAGGGCGGGGCGTGAACGGTGATCTGCGGAACAGGTCTGCCGGAAACGCGCTTGCCGAAAGTTCGGAAGCACGATTCTTCTGCGAAGAATCAGGGTTTCTCCGGTGCGTCGCTGAAAGCAGTTTTCACAGAAAACTGGTGCTCGAAGTCGTCAGCTGTCCGCTTCCGGCACGGTCGGCCACGGTTCACCGCCGGAACCGAATGCTTGCCCTCCCAAGGATTGTCGCGAAGCTGAAGGCGGTGTGACCTCCACGGGGACAGGACTGGCATGGATCTCAATCAGATCGCGATCCCGGTGCGGGATCTCGATGAAAGTGTCGCCTTCTATGCCGCATTGGGACTGACGCCGATCGTCCGCAATGCCGAAGCCTGCTATGCCCGCTTCGAGCTTCCGTCGGGGTCGACCACCCTTTCCCTCTATGAGGACAGCACTGCGCATCCCGGCGATGTCGTCCTGTATTTCGAAGTGGACGATCTGGATCGGCGCTATGCCGAACTTTGTGCGGTCGGCATTGCGTTCCAAACCCCGCCTACCGACCAGAGCTGGCGCTGGCGCGAAGCCCATTTCGTCGACCCGACGGGGAACCGGCTCTGCCTCTTCCATGCCGGGGCTGACAGGCGTTTCCCGCCATGGCGACTGGACACCCCCGCGATGTGAGCATCCTCATCGGCGAGGCAATAGCTGGGACATCCGCCGCTGCCAACCGCACTGCGCCACGATGCCCACTACCGGATCGCCTCCGCCTACTCCTCCTCCGGCTGTACCAGTGTGATCTCCCCGCTCGTCTCCAGCGTGCGGATCGCACCGATGATGGCGGTCATCGCTTCCTCGGCGTCCTTGTCCTTGACGCGGCCGCGGGCGCCCATCTCCTCGCGCAGGCCCTGGGCCAGGCGCTGCGAGATGTTCTGCAGGATGAACTCCGCCGCCTCCTCCAGCCCCGGCTTGCCCATAGCAGCAGCAAGCGCTGTCACCAGCTGCGGCTGCTCCACGAGGCGGGTGATCTTCGGCGCATCGCGCGGATTGAGCCGCGCCGGGATATGGGTGAAGGTGAAGATCGCCTTCCGGACCTCGGCGGCGAAGGCGGCATCCTCGGCCTCCAGCCCCTGAAGCACGTCGTCGCGGGTCAGCGTGGGCGAGACGTTCAGGATCGCGCCCACCCGTTCCACCGGCCCCTGGTCGAAGGCGCGGGGCGGCTGGTTGTCGAGTTCCGCAAGCAATGCCGCCCCGATCCGGCGCACGGTTTCCGGGTCGACATTTCCGGTCATCGATACCGCATAGGCCACCCGCCGCGCCCTTTCGCCCGGCAGCTTGCCCAGAAGCTCCGCCGCCTTGGCCACCGGCAGCTTCGACAGCATCACCGCGCCGACCTCCACCGCCTCGTTCACGAGGATCGGCAGCAGCCGGTCGGGCGGGAGCGCGGTGATCCGCTCCCACGGGTCGATCTTCGACGAGGTCGAGGACATCCGCCTGAGCCGCTGGGCCGCGGATTGCGAGATATGGCCGTCCATCATGGAAAGCGCCCCCTCGATCCCACCGGGGAAGGCGAGGCCGATCGATTCCAGTTCCGCCAGGAATTCGGCGACCACGTCGTCCAGCGTGGTGCGGTCGACCAGCCGCATCTGGCCCATCTGTTCGGCCAAGGCGGCCTGCATGTGTTCGGGCAACGACGACAGCGGCAGCGAGGTCCCTTCGGTCAGCAGGTAGCGCACGATCACCGCCGCCTTCTGCCGCGGGGTCAGCACCCGCTTCGGCAGGGGAGGGACCGCGACAACCCGGCGTTCCGGGGTGATCCGGGCAAGCGGCACCATGTCCTGCGGCATCGGGTCCTCATCGATTCCTGTCCGGGGAACCGTGACAGGCCCGGGTTAACGCGGGCTTGACGTCAGCTGGTCGGTTTCTCGACGCAAGTGCCGGAACCTTCGTCCCAGACCATGCCTGGCATGCAGCTTGCAGCGGTCTCGTCCGGGTGGCCCATGCATTCGGCAAGGGCGAGGCCAGGCAGAAGGCTGATGGCCAGGACGGCCAGGGCTGTGGCTATCTTCATGGGATCCTCCGCTGTGCTAGAAGGTGTAGGTCACTCCGGTCCTGATGGCATTCGAGAGGGCTTCTTCCGCCCAGGTGCCCGTACCGCCATGGGCGCGGATCTGGGCCAACTGGTCCCCGGCCAGCGCAAGTTCGTCCATCTGGACGAGAAGCTGGCCGTAATAGCTGCGGGCCAGGATATTCGAGGGGTCCATCGCGATGGCGCGCTCATAGGCGGCGATGCCTTCCTCGACATGGCCGGTCTGGCGCAGGAGGAAGCCGCGATAGGTCATCACCCGGCTCGTCTCGCCCTCGCGCATCGCGGCAAGGACTGCCGTGGCCTCGTCGTAGCGCCCGGCATAGGCTAGTTCGCGCACCGCGCCGAAGCGCTGGTCGTCGTTCAGGCTGGAATCTTCCGCCTTGACGCAGGTCTTGGTCTTCTCATCCCAGACCATGCCCTTTTCGCATTCGGTCGTGGTTTCCGTGGGTTTCGGCGGCTGGCTGTCGTCCGTCCCGACCGCAAGGGCGATCTGCGGGGCCAGGGCCAGGGCTGCGGCAAGGATCATGCGCATGGGCGTTCCTTTCGGCACTTTCCCGAAAGGTAGCACGATTGACCCGACGGCAAGGGGGGAAAGTCGCGACCGGTCGGAAGCGGTCGATCACGCTTCCGTGACGCGCCTATTCGCCGAAAACGCGCGCGAAGATCGTGTCGACGTGCTTGGTGTGGTAGCCGAGGTCGAACTTCTCCTCGATTTCGGCGGGGGACAGCGCCGCCGTGACCTCGGGGTCGGCCAGAAGCTCGGTCTTGAAATCCGCGCCCTTCTCCCAGACCTTCATCGCGTTCCGTTGCACCAGGCGGTAGCTGTCCTCGCGGCTGACACCGGCCTGGGTCAGGGCCAGCAGAACGCGCTGGCTCATCACCAGGCCTTTGAACTTGTTGAGGTTCTTCAGCATGTTTTCCGGGTAGACCACCAGCTTTTCCACCACCCCGGCCAGCCGGTGCAGCGCGAAGTCGAGCGTGATCGTCGCATCCGGGCCGATCATCCGTTCCACGCTGGAATGGCTGATGTCGCGCTCATGCCAGAGCGCCACGTTCTCCAGCGCCGGGACGACGGCCATCCGCACCAGCCGCGCGAGGCCGGTGAGGTTTTCGGTCAGCACCGGGTTGCGCTTGTGCGGCATGGCGCTGGAGCCCTTCTGGCCGGGCGAGAAGAACTCCTCCGCTTCCAGCACCTCGGTCCGCTGCATGTGGCGGATCTCGATGGCGACGTTTTCGATGCTGGACGCGATCACACCGAGAGTCGCGAAGAACATCGCGTGGCGGTCGCGCGGGATGACCTGGGTCGAGATCGGTTCGGGCGTCAGGCCCAGCATCTTGCAGACATGTTCCTCGACCGCCGGGTCGATGTTGGCGAAGGTGCCGACCGCGCCCGAGATTGCCCCGGTCGCCACTTCCGCCCGCGCTGCCACCAGCCGGGCGCGGTTCCGCGACATCTCGGCATGGAAGCGCGCGAAGGTCAGCCCCATGGTGATCGGCTCGGCGTGGATGCCGTGGCTGCGGCCGATGCGCGGGGTGTCCTTGTATTCGAAGGCCCTGACCTTCAGCGCCGCCAGCACCCGGTCGAGACCTTTCAGCAACAGGTCCGCCGCACGGCAGAGCTGGATGTTGAGCGTGGTGTCCAGGACGTCCGACGAGGTCATTCCCTGATGCACGAAGCGCGCATCCTCGGCGCCGATATGTTCGGCAAGATGGGTCAGGAAGGCGATCACGTCATGCTTCGTCACCGCCTCGATCTCGTCGATCCGGGCAACACTGAACTCCACGTCCTTCGCGCGCCAGACGGCTTCGGCATTGGCTTTCGGGATCACGCCCAACGCGGCCTGCGCGTCGCAGGCATGGGCCTCGATCTCGAACCAGATCCTGAAGCGGGTTTCCGGGGACCAGATCGCCACCATTTCGGGGCGGGAATAGCGCGGGATCATCGGGGCCTCCGGACGGGAAATGTCGCGCCCCCTTACGCCGTGGGCGGCAGGGGTGCAAGGCGTGAGGCCGACGCGGAACTTCGCGATTGTCGGAGGATGAAAGATCGAACTGTTGCCAAAGCCGCAACGCATTTATGCCGTAGTGATCGGGCTAATGGGAACGGAAAGGCCGAATACCGCCGGAACGCCTGGCGGAAAGGGATGTGGATGGAAGACACAGGCAGGATCTGGCAACAGCTGATCGGAGTGGCGCTTTGCCTGTCGGTGCTTGCGCTGGCTGCGGGCTATCTGGGCTGGCTGCATCCCCTGGGCGATTCGCTGTCGGTCGGCCGCGGGTTTGCGGCAGCGGCGGTGCTGGTGCTGGCGGTCGCGGCCAGTTTCGCCGGGCTCCGGATGGCGGCCTTCGTCTCGATGCTGCTGGCCATGTTGACCGGGGGGCAGGTGCTGCTGGCCTATTCCTGGCCGGGGCTGCCGGGGTCCTACACCGTCTACCAGAAGAATGTGCTGTTCCGGAACGCCGCGCTTCCGGCGCTTGCCGAGGACATCCGTGCCGCGAACCCCGCCATCGTTACCCTGCAAGAGGTTCTGCCGGAAAATCGGGCCTGGATGGAGGGTTTGAAAGATGCATATCCGCACCAGCTCCTTTGCCCCGGGTCGCGGATCGGCGGCGAGGCGATTCTGACGCGGCTGCCTCCGGTCGACGGCACGGCCTTCTGCGGTCCCGGCCTTGCCGCCATGCAGGTCGTGGGCGGAACCGCCGACTTTCCGGAACGTTTCTGGATCGTCTCGGTGCATCTGCACTGGCCCTGGCCCTACGGCCAGTCCGACCATGTGCGCCTCCTGCTGCCGATCCTCGACAAGTTGCAGGGACCGGCAATCATGGCGGGCGATTTCAACATGGTGCGCTGGGCAAACTCGGTGACGCAAATGGCCGAGGTGCTGGGCGTCCGGGCGGCAGGCCCGATGCTCGGCAGCTACATCGGCCTGTCGCGCGTCCTGCCCCTTCCCATCGACCACATCTTCGCCACCGGCGGCGGAAAGGTGACGCTGCGCCCCGCGGCGGGGTCCGACCACCTGGGGCTGCTGGCGCAGGTGGTGATCTGATCTCACGCGCAGGTGACTGGCGGGTCGGCCGGGCGGGCAGGTAGGCTGCGCCATCCGTGGAGGAGGCTTCCATGCTGCGATCCGCTCTGCTTGCCGTTTGTCTTGTCTCTCCGGCCCGGGCCGAAGATTGGCATGTGCTGGACAATGCCGGGATCACTGCCGCACTGGCGGCCCGCGTCCTGCGATATGAAGACGGCTCGACGCAGAATTTCTTCCAGGATGGCCGGACGCTCTATGAGGCCGGGGGAGGCGAAGCTTGGGGCAAGTGGTGGGTGGAGGGCGGTCGCTACTGCTCCACCTGGCCGCCATCGGACGTGGCCGCCTGCTACGGGGTCGAGGCAAAGGGGCTGGACGTGCGGTTCACCAGAACGGGCGGGAAGGTGACGGTGGGACGGTATCAGGACCTTTGATGTGTCCACGGTGGACAAGGATGGGTGATCCAGAGATATCAATGGGTTGGTCGCGGGCGTCAGGGATTTGTTAAGACCTGGCCTCCGGCCACGACGCTTGCGCAGGGCATACGACCAGAAAACGAAGTCGCGCGCGGGTGTGGTGGACCGATCAGCCTGCGATCGGCAGGGAGACCATGGGCGCGCTTCTGCCATGGGGACAGCGGCAGGCCGCAGAGTATGTCATCATCACCACGTCCCCGCTGTGCCGGCAGGCGATGCAGGAAGGCGGATCATCCGGGGAAATGCAGGCAGGCTGCAACTCGGTCCCGCTGGCCCGCAGCCAGCGACGAGTGTTGCGAGCATCTGGACCCCTAACCCATCAACCGCTCATCGAACGGATAGCGCGTCAGCGTCTCGCACCCCGTCTCCGTGATCAGCACCTGATCCTCCAGCTTGATCGAGAAGCTGCCCCCCTCGGGCGAGACCAGCGCCTCGACGCAGAGCACCATCCCCGGTTCCAGCGCGGCGTCGAACGCCCCCGGCATCCAGCCGTCCGGGTAATGGACATAGGGCCATTCGTCGCAAAGCCCGACCCCGTGCATCTTGCAGGAATACTTCTGCGCCCAGTATTCCGGGGCCAACTGGTGCCCCTGCATCACCAGCTCCTCGATGGTCACGCCGGGTTTCAGCCGGGCCTTGTGGTCGGCGATATGGTCAAGCGCGTGGTGGAAAGCGCTGACCATCGCGTTCGAGGGGCGGTTGTCGCCCACCCACCAGGTGCGGGAGATGTCGATGCAGAAGCCGTAACAGCCGATCAGGTCGGTATCAAAAGCGACGATCTCCTCCGGCTGCACCAGCCGCGGCCCGCATTCCTGGAACCAAGGGTTCGTCCGGGGCCCCGACGCCAGCAGCCGCGTCTCGATCCATTCCCCGCCGCGGCGGATGTTCGCCGCATGCAGCTCCGCCCAGATCGCGTCCTCCGATACCTTGCCCGAAGGCACCGCCGCCCGCGTGAAGGCCTCCATCTCGGCAATCCCCGCCTCGCAGGCATGATGGGCGCAGCGCATCGCCAGGACCTCGTCCGGCGTCTTCACCGCGCGGACCCGTTCCGTCACCTCCTCGCCTTCCTCGACCGTGAACCCCGCCGCCTCCAGCGCCCGCAGGCCATGGACCATGATCTTGTCCACCGCCAGCCGCCGGTTCGTCCCCGCGTGCGCCCGCATCACCTCGTCCACCTGCGCCGCAAAGCCCCGCGCAGCGTCCACCCCCCGGTCGCCGGTGGAGTTGTAGAAGAAGGTCGCCCCCGAGCGCAGCTCCTTCACCAAGGGGTTGAACGTCACCAGGAAGGGCGAGTTCTTGTATTCCCACATCACCATGTGCCCGTCGGCACACAGAAGGCAGGCCCGGAACGGGTTGTGCGTGTTCCAGAGCTGCATGTTCGTCGTGTCGGTCGCGTAGCGGATGTTCAAGGGATCGAACATCAGAAGCCCGCCGTAGTCCCGTGCCACCAGACCCGCCACCAGCTTCGCCCAGCGGTCGTGCCGCATCCGGCCAAGGTCCGGCAAGACCAACCCCGCCGCCGCCCATTCGCCGTAGGCCAGTTGCGTCGGCCCGATCTCGACCCGGTCATTCTCGTTCGGCGTCCCGTCGCCCAGGCGATCCCCGCGCGTGGGGTCGATCTTGCGGCTGTCGCGGTGATAGCTGGTCATCGGTCTCTCCCTGTCCGGTCCAGACTGCCCCGCCCGGCAATCCCCCGCCTATGCCGCCCGCGACATGCGCCGTCGCAAACCGCCCGGTTGCAGCCGGTCGCGCCCCATGGTCAAAGACCCGGCATGACGAACCCGATGCAAGACCAGCCCATCCTGCAGGACCGCCTGCCGCTTCTGCCCTGGATCGACCCGCGCACCCGCCGCCTGCCGGGCATCCTGCCGGTCGAGGGGCAGGATTGGCTGCGCATCGACGAGGCCTACGGCGCGCAGATGGCGCTGCGGGATCGCCTGATCGCGGCGCAGCCCGATGTCGTCCACGGTCTGCTGCCCGAAGCCCATCCGGCCGCGGCCGAGCTTTACGCCGCAACGCTCGACTGGCTGCGCGCGGCGCCGGGCTTTCGCATCGGCGATGACAGCGTCACCCGACCCGATGGCGCGACCGTCCCATTGAACCCCGGCAAGCCGCTCTTGACCCTCGGTCGCCTCGTGCAGGAGGATCTCTGCCTGATGGAGCGCGAGGGCGATGAATACCGGCTGACCGGCGGCGTTCTCTGCTTTCCGGCCAGTTGGACCCTGGCGCAAAAGCTTGGCCGGGCGCTGACCGGCATCCATGACCCGGTCGCGGTCTATGATGCCGATGTGGCCAGGCGCGTGGCGCGCCTCTTCGACGCGATCCGGCCCGAGCAGCCGCTCTGGCGGATGAACTACCTGACCTATGACGATTTCGTGCTGCACCAGCCCCGGCGCGAGGGCGAGAAGCGGCCGCAGCCGACCGACCATGTCTTCATCCGCTGCGAGCGCCAGTGCCTTCTGCGCCTGCCGGTGACGAAGGCGGTGGTCTTCACCATCCACACCTATGTCGTCGAGGCGGGCACCGTCACGCCCGAGAACCTGGCAGCGCTGCGCGAGGCGGTGCATTGACCCGCTGCCTGCTGGTCTTCGCGCATCCGCTGGATGGCAGCCTGAATGCGCGCCTCGCCGCGACGGTCGAAGCGCAGGCCCGGGCCGCGGGCTGGCAGGTCACGCGCCGCGACCTTTACGCGGAAGGGTTCGACCCGCGCCTTGCTCCGCAGGAACGGGCCTCCTACTACGGCGATCCGCCCGCGACGCTGGCCGCTGAAAAGGCCGAACTCGCGGCGGCCCAGGTGCTGATCCTGGTCTTCCCGACCTGGTGGTTCGGCTTCCCGGCCATCCTGAAGGGCTGGTTCGACCGGGTCTGGGCGCCGGGCACCGCCTTCGACCACTCCCCCGGCTTCGGCCCGATGCTGCCCCGGCTGAATGATCTGCGCGAGGTTCTGGCCGTCACCACGATGGGTGCCCCGGCCTGGATCGACTGGCTGGTCCTGCGTCGGCCTGTCCGGCGCATCCTGCGGCTGGCCATCGTGAAGCCTTGCGCGCCGCAGGCCCGCCTCGGCTGGCGCGCGCTTTACACGGCCGAGTCGGTGGCGGGTGGCAGGCTTGCCCGTTTCGAGGCGACCCTCGCCGCCGACATCCACAGATTGCAACGGAGACTGTGATGCCCGGACTGATCCGAAGAACCCTGCTGATCGGTGGTGTCGCGGCGGCGGCGGGGGGCGTGGCCCTCTGGCGCCTGCGCAGGCCGGGAGGGGTAGAACTGGAATATGGTGGCGATCCGGCGCAGTTGCTTGACGTCGCCTATCCGCGCGCGACCGATGCGGCCCCGGTGCTGGTGATATTCCATGGCGGCGACTTCGCGACCGGCGACAAGGATGATGTAACGGTTTGGCCCGAGTGGCTGGAAGCCGGGATTGCCGTGGTGCGGGTGAACACCCGGACCTCGGACCAGGCAAAATGGCCGACCCAGGCCGACGATGCGCTGGCGGCGGTGGTGCATCTGCAACGGAATGGCGCCGAGCTCGGCCTCGACCCCGCGCGCATGGTGCTGATGGGGCAGGGGGCGGGGGCCTATCTGGCGGTCAATACCGCGCTCAGCCTGGTCGAGGTCGGCCTGCCGCCGAAGGGGGTGGTCAGCCTCTACGGTCCGATGGATTTCTCGACGCTCGATGCCGATCTGCGGACCCTGGGCCGGAGCCCGGCGCGGGGACCGGCGGATGATGCGGCCAGTCCCGAAAGCCGCTTGCTCGGCTTTGCCGTCGGGGAAAAGCGCGCGGCTGCCCATGCCGCCAGCCCGCTTGCGCGGCTCGACCGGATGCGCGAACCGCTGCCGCCGCTCCTGATCCGGCATGGCGATGCCGATACCATGGTCGCCGACCTGCAGGCCCGCCGCCTGCGTGAGGCCTGGCTTGCCGCTGATCCAAATGCGAGCATCGATTACAAGCTCGTCCCCGGCGCAGGCCATGGCGGTGCGGCCTTTGAGACCGGCGAGGTCAAGGCCGATGTGCTGGCCTTCGTGGGAGAGGCGCTCGGCTGATCTCCGAAACCCAATCGAGCCCTTTCACCTGGCACCAAATATCCCCGCCGGAGTGCGACATGGTGGCGCCACTGGTTCAAGCCCCATGTCGCGGCCCGAGCGGTCTTGCGGTCTTCACGCAAGACCATGAGACAAAAGGACTTCGCGCGTCAGCGCTCAATTTGACAGGCGTCCCGACCCGCGCGGCACTCAGTCCCCGGCACCGATGGTCTTAAGATCCCGCCCGCTGGCCCAGAGCCAGAGCGCCCGGCCCAGGCCGTAGGGCAGGGCGACAAGGATCGAGGCCCAGCCGATCAGATATCCCATGACCTGGATCGCGCCTTCGGCGACCGGGCCGGGCGGGGCAGGGGGCAGTGCCGGGCCAGTCGACGCCGGGGCCCGCTGCGGCCGCGCACTCCGCACCGCCGCACCTGTGGCGGACGGGGCCGGGGCGGCCATCTCGTCGCGGATCGCGGCAAGCGGGTCGTCCTCTTGCGCCGAGGGTTCGGCGAGGATGATGGGCGGTGCATCGACCGGGTCATGGGGGATCGGGGACGGGGGTTCTGGCGTGGCCGGTGCGGGGTGATCGCCCCAGAGATGTGGCGCGACCTCCGCCACCAGCGCGTTGCCCCGCGTCACGTCTTCGTCAGCGGTGGCGCTGGCATGAGAGAGCGTGGCGGCAAGGTTTTTGATCCAGCCCGCCACCCGAAGATGCGACGGCACAAAACGCTCCGCCCGGCCCAGCTTTTCCGCCGGGATCCGCCCCGCGCCGTTCTTGACGTTGATCGCCACACGGCGGGCTTTCCGGGCAAGCCATGCATGGACCCCGGCCACGCCCTCGCGCGACAGATACAGGCTCGCCCGTCCCAGGGCGCGCAGTTTGAAGGGTGGCCGCTGCCCGCCCGAGGCCCAGATCTTCGGGCGTTCCTTGCCGGTCTTCTTCCGAAGGGGATTGTCCGCCATGGTCTTCCCGCCACCCTTTGCAACCGCAGGTTAGCCCAGGTACCGCAGCCCGGCAACTGCCGTGGGTGGACCTTTCAAAAAGGTTAACGCCCGCAGGCAACCCATTCAGAAGACTTGTGTTTCCGATTTTGTCCACTGTGGACAGAAACGAAAAAGGGCGCCCGCGGGCGCCCTTTCCGTGTCCCTGTCCCGACGGGCTCAGCAGGAATAGTACATCTGGTACTCGATCGGGTGGGGGGTATGCTCGTAGGCGTACACCTCCTCCCATTTCAGCGCCATATAGGCCTCCAGCTGCTCGCGGTCGAACACGTCGCCGGCCAGCAGGAAGTCCATGTCCTTCTCCAGCTCTTCCAGGGCTTCCCGGAGCGAACCGCAGACGGTCGGGATTTCGGCCAGTTCTTCCGGCGGCAGGTCATAGAGGTCCTTGTCGGACGCCGGACCCGGGTCGATCTTGTTCTTGATCCCGTCGAGGCCCGCCATCAGCAGCGCGGCAAAGGCCAGATAGGGGTTCGCCGACGGATCGGGGAACCGGGCTTCCACGCGCTTGGCCTTCGGCGATTCCGTCCACGGAATCCGGACGCAGCCAGAGCGGTTGCGGGCCGAATACGCGCGCAGGACGGGGGCCTCGAAGCCCGGGATCAGCCGCTTGTAGCTGTTCGTGCCGGGGTTCGTCAGCGCGTTCAGCGCCTTGGCGTGCTTCAGGATCCCGCCGATGAAGTACAGCGCCTCCTGGCTGAGGTCGGCATACTTGTCGCCCGCGAACAAGGGCTTGCCGCCCTTCCAGATCGACATGTTGACGTGCATCCCCGACCCGTTGTCGCCCTTCATCGGCTTCGGCATGAAGGTCACGGTCTTGCCGTAGGCATGCGCGACGTTGTGGATGACGTATTTGTACTTCTGGATGTTGTCGGCCTGTTCGACCAGCCCGCCAAAGATCATCCCCAGCTCATGCTGGCAGGTCGCGACCTCGTGGTGGTGCTTGTCGACCTTGATGCCCATCCGCTTCATCGTGGACAGCATCTCGCCCCGGATGTCCTGGGCTTCGTCGATCGGGTTCACCGGGAAGTAGCCGCCCTTGTGGCCCGCGCGATGTCCGTAGTTGCCGCCCTCGGTTGGGGTGTCGGTGTTCCAGGCGGCGGCTTCCGCGTCGATCTCGTAGGCCACCTTGCGCGGGGTCACCGAATAGCGGACGTCGTCGAACAGGAAGAACTCGGCTTCCGGGCCGCAGTAGAACGCGTCACCGATGCCCGACGACTTGAGGTAGGCTTCCGCCTTCAGCGCTATCTGGCGCGGGCAGCGCGAATAGGCCTCACCCGTATCGGGCTCGACCACGTTGCAATGCACGCAGAGGGTCTTCTCGGCGTAGAACGGGTCCAGGTAGACCGAGGCCGCATCGGGCATCAGCTTCATGTCGGACTGGTCGATCGACTTCCAGCCCGCGATCGACGAGCCGTCGAACATGAAGCCTTCCTCGAAGAAATCCTCGTCCACAAGGTCCGAGACCAGCGTGACGTGCTGGAGCTTGCCCTTGGGGTCGGTGAAGCGGATGTCGACGTATTCGACCTCCTCGTCCTTGATCAGTTTCAGAGCTTTTGCGACTGCGCTCATCATGCTGCCTTTCGGTTTGGTTGCGGTTAGGGCTTGCGGCCCGGTTTGGGGTCAGGTCCGGGGGTTTTCGACGAAAATTCCCGGACCATCGCGTCAGACAGCATCATCGCCGGTTTCGCCGGTGCGGATGCGGATGGCCTGTTCCACGGGGGTGACGAAGATCTTGCCGTCGCCGATCTTGTCGGTGCGCGCGGCCGAGACAATCGCCTGGACGGCGGTGTCGACCATGTCGTCGGTCAGGACGACCTCGATCTTCACCTTGGGCAGGAAGTCGACGACATATTCGGCGCCGCGGTAAAGCTCGGTATGGCCCTTCTGACGGCCGAAGCCCTTGACCTCGGTGACCGACAGGCCCTGGATCCCGGCTTCCTGAAGCGCTTCCTTGACCTCATCCAGCTTGAACGGCTTGATGATCGCTTCGACTTTCTTCATTGGGCCGACTCCCCCCGGTTCCGTCTTTGCCCCTCTCACCACTTCCCTATGGGAGGGGCAATGTGACAGGGTTTTCTTCCGGGCTGCTGTCGGGGGAATCCTTGAGGCGTGCCTAATTTTTATGCAATGCGCCCGTCCGTTGGGCAGTTTGAAAACTGTGGTGCTGAAAACATGACCGAACTCCTGACCGCCGCGCAGATGCGGGCCATTGAACAGGCGGCGATTGCCTCGGGCGAGGTCACGGGTCTGGAGCTGATGGAACGCGCCGGGCGGGGCGTGGTCGAGGCGATCTTCGAGGAATGGCCGGAGCTGCGCGCCACCTCGCACCGGGCGGTGGTCCTCTGCGGGCCAGGCAACAACGGCGGCGACGGGTTCGTGGTCGCGCGGCTGTTGAAGGAGTGGGGCTGGGAGGTGGAGGTCTTCCTCTACGGCGACCCGGAGCGGATGCCGCCGGATGCGCGGGTGAATTATGAGCGGTGGCGGGGGATGGGGGAGGTGCGTCCACTCGACCGCGAGGAGGCATGGAAGGACGTGGCGGGTCTGATCGCGCCACATGACGATCAGGTGGTGATCGATGCCCTTTTCGGGACGGGCCTGACGCGACGCGTCGAAGGACCGCTGAAGTCATTGCTGAACGCCCTGAACGACACACTGGATGAAAGCGTGGGCTGGTATGTCGCGGTTGACGTCCCGTCGGGACTGTGTGCCGATTCCGGCAAGGAATTGACTGAATGGCCGCGAAGGGCCGATCTCACCGTGACATTCCATCGGGCAAAGCTCGGCCATTACCTCGACGTTGGACCGGATGACTGTTCGACCCTTGTCGTGTCAGACATCGGGTTGGGCGGGTCTGACGCTCAGGGGAGGGAAAGGGTTGAGCTGATCGGGCGACCCGGTCCGCATCTCTGCAAGAGTATGGGCCACAAATACTCCCACGGCCACGCTCTCATCCTCTCCGGCCCCTCCGGTCGCGGCGGGGCGGCGCGGCTCTCGGCGCGGGGGGCGCTGCGGATCGGGGCGGGGGTGGTGACGGTGGGGTGTCCGCCCGGCGCCATCGCCGAGCACGCCGCGCGGCTGGATGCGGTGATGCTGCGGGGGGTTGCGGATGCGGCTGCGCTGGCCGGGGTGCTGGAGGACGGACGGATCAATGCGCTGTGCGTGGGGCCGGGGTTGGGGACCGGCGAGCGGGAGGCCGGGCTGGTGGGGGTGGCGTTGGAGAGTCGGGGGGGGGGGGGGGGGGGCGCCGCGGGCGGGGGGGGGGCGCGCGGCGCCCGGCGGGGGGGGGCGCCGCCCCCGCCCCCCCGACCCACACCCCCCCCACCCCAGCAACAAGCCGGAC
>NZ_JAEULP010000077.1 GCF_016792905.1 Tabrizicola sp. | reverse complement strand
TGAAATGGGCGAAGTCCATCGGCGGGCTGAAGGGTCTGATCGGTCGGACGAATGCCAATGCCAAGGTCGTCTGGGACTTCTGTGCCCAGAACCCCTGGATCGCGAACCTGGCGGCAGACCCGGCGACGGCATCGACCACCTCGGTCTGCCTCAAGTTCACCGATCCCCGCATCACCGACGGCGAGGCCTTTGCCAAAGCCATCGCCAAGCGGATCGAGAAGGTGGGCGCGGGGTTTGATCTAGGGTCATACCGCGACGCGCCTCCGGGCCTGCGGATCTGGTGCGGCTCCACGGTCGAGACCTCGGACGTCCAGGCGCTGATGCCCTGGATCGCCCACGCCTTCGAGGCCGAGATCGCCGCCCTGTAGGATGGGCAATATTGCCCATCCTACGTCCAGCCCCCCATTTTCAAGGAGCACACTGATGCCCAAAGTCCTCGTTTCCGACGAACTTTCCGAAACCGCCGTCCAGATCTTCCGCGACCGCGGGGTCGAGGTCGACTACCTGCCGAAGCTCGGCAAGGACAAGGACGCCCTTGCCGCCGTCATCGACCAGTATGACGGCCTCGCCATCCGCTCGGCCACCAAGGCCACCGAGAAGCTTCTGGAGAAAGCCGCGCGCCTGAAGGTCATCGGCCGCGCCGGGATCGGGGTCGACAATGTCGACATCCCGGCGGCGTCCAAGAAGGGCGTCATCGTGATGAACACGCCTTTCGGCAACTCGATCACCACGGCGGAACATGCCATTGCCATGATGTTCGCTGTTGCCCGGCAAATCCCCGAGGCCAACGCCTCAACCCATGCCGGAAAGTGGGAAAAGTCCAAGTTCATGGGGGTGGAGCTGTTCAACAAGACCCTCGGCGTGATCGGCGCGGGCAACATCGGCGGTATCGTCTGCGACCGCGCCGTGGGCCTGCACATGAAGGTCATCGCCTACGATCCCTTCCTGTCGGAAGACCGCGCCAAGCAACTGGGTATCCACAAGGTCGAACTGGAGGAGCTGCTTCACCGTGCCGATTTCATCACCCTCCACGTCCCCCTGACCGACAAGACCCGCAACATCCTGAGCCGCGAGAATCTGGCCAAGACCAAGAAGGGCGTCCGCATCATCAACTGCGCCCGCGGCGGCCTGATCGACGAAGCCGCCCTTCTCGACGCGTTGAACACGGGCCATGTCGCCGGGGCCGCGCTGGACGTGTTCGAGGTCGAACCGGCAACCGACAGCCCGCTTTTCAACCATCCGAACGTCGTCTGCACGCCCCACTTGGGCGCCGCCACCACCGAAGCGCAGGAGAACGTTGCGTTGCAGGTGGCCGAACAGATGTCGGACTACCTGCTGACCGGTGCCGTGCAGAACGCGCTGAACATGCCGAACGTCACGGCGGAAGAGGCTGCGGTCATGGGCCCCTGGATCAAGCTTGCCTCCCACCTCGGCAGCTTCATCGGCCAGATGACGGACGAGCCGATCAAGGCGATCAACATCCTCTATGACGGGTCGGTCGCCAGCATGAACCTTGCCGCGCTGAACCAGGCGGTGATCGCGGGCGTCCTGAAAACCCAGAACCCCGACGTGAACCTCGTCTCCGCCCCCGTGGTGGCCAAGGAGAAAGGCATCCAGATCTCCACCACCCGGCAGGAAAAGACCGGGGTGTTCGACGCCTACATCAAGGTCACGATGGTCACCGACAAGCGCGAGCGGTCCGTGGCGGGCACCTGCTTCTCGGATGGCAAGCCGCGCTTCATCCAGATCAAGGGCATCAACATCGACGCCGAGATCGGCGCGCATATGCTCTACACCACCAACGAGGACGTGCCGGGCATCATCGGCCTTCTCGGCATGACCATGGGCAAGAACAACGTCAACATCGCCAACTTCACCCTTGGCCGGTCGGGCGTCGGGCAGGATGCGATCGCGATCCTGTATCTCGACCAGCCGATCGACCCCAAGGTGATCGAGACGCTGGAGTCGACGGGCATGTTCCAGCAGGTCAAGGCCTTGCAGTTCGAGGTGGCGTGAACCTAGCGCGCGGCCGCCCCCCGGCAGCAGGCCTCGATGTTGTTGCCGTCGGGGTCAAGCACGAAGGCCCCGTAATACTCCCCGGCCCCCTCGCGCGGGCCCGGCGCGCCGTTGTCGCGGCCCCGGTTCGCCAAGGCCGCATCGTAGAACGCCCGCACCTGCGCCTTGTCCGCCGCCACGAAGGCCACATGCATCTGGTTCAAACCGGCGCGCGAGCCCTCGGCCCAGTAGGATGGGCGCAGCGTGCCGATCCAGAGATAGGGGATCGGCTCCCCGGCGCTTTTGCCAAAGAGGAAGGACTGCGGCCCGTTCGACTTGGTCTGCAATCCCAGCGCCGCGGCCACCGCATCATAGAAGCACCGCGCCTTGTCCAGATCGGACACGACGATGCCGGTGTGGTCGATCATTTTTCGCTCTCCTTCTATCGCTGCCAGTCCCAACCCGTACCCGCCGCGGTTCGTTCCCGTCCGGAATTGACCCGGTCGGCCGCACTGTCCGGGCCCGCTTGCCCTTTCATCCTTGCCCAAATATCCCACAGGGGTCCGGCGGTGTGAAACCCCCGGCGCTCTCCATCTGGACCTGACGCATGCACATCTATGCCATCGGCGACATCCACGGTCATCTCGGCCTCCTGCAGGTCGCCCATGACCTGATCGCCGACGACATGGCGAAGCATGGCGCCGGCCCGGTGATCCATGTCGGCGACCTCGTCGACCGTGGCCCGGACAGCCGGGGGGTGGTCGACTATCTGATGCAGGGCCAGGCGCGGGGGCAGGACTGGACCGTGCTCAAAGGCAACCACGACCGGATGTTCGCCCGCTTCCTGCACGACCCGTTCGAGCCGGAACCGGGCCTGCGCGCCGATCTGGGCTGGCTGCATCCCAAGCTTGGCGGGCCATCGACGCTGGCCTCCTACGGGGTGGAGAAAGCGGCTGACCGCCCCGTGGCCAGGGTCCACGCCGAGGCACTGGACGCGGTGCCGCAGGCGCATCTTGACTACCTGAACGGCCTGCCGGTCCTGCACCGCCTGGGCGAGACCGCCTTTGTCCACGCCGGCATCCGCCCCGGTGTCGCGCTGGACCAACAGACGGAGACCGACCTGATCTGGATCCGCGAACCCTTCCTGTCCGAGCCCGCAAGTTTCGGCCCGCTGATCGTCCACGGCCACACGGCCATCGACCATGCCACCCAGTACGGCAACCGGCTGAACCTCGACTCCGGTGCGGCCTATGGCGGGCCACTGTCGGCGGTGGTGATCGAGGGGCGCGAGGCGGCGCTTCTCACCCCGACAGGTCGGAAAAAGCTTACCCGCGCCCCGGCCTGAGCGCCTGTCTTTTCACTGGACGGACGGCAGTCTGCGTGGTTGCCTCAGGCCCATGACAAAGCGCGTTTCCCCCCTCCTCGTCACCCTTGCCATCATCGCCCTGTCCGCCGCCTGGCTACTGTGGATCGGGCGCGAGCCATGGTGCAAATGCGGCTATATCAAGCTCTGGCACGGCGAGGTGGTCAGCGCCGAGAATTCGCAGCACATCTCGGACTGGTACACCCCCAGCCACTTCATCCACGGCTTCCTGTTCTTCGGCGCACTGTGGCTGGTCGCGCGGCGGCTGTCGTTCGGCTGGCGGCTGGCCATCGCCACGCTGGTCGAATGCGCCTGGGAGATCGTGGAGAACTCGGACGCGGTGATCGAGCGCTACCGCAGTGTCACCATCTCGCTGGACTACTATGGCGATTCCGTCCTGAACACGGTCTGCGACGTGCTGGCGATGGTGCTGGGCTTCTGGCTTGCGTCTAAGCTGCCGGTCTGGGCCACGGTTGCGCTGATCGTGTTGTTCGAGGGCACGACGATGTGGATCATCCGCGACGGGCTGGCGCTGAACGTGCTGATGCTGGTCTGGCCGCTGGACAGCGTGGCGCAGTGGCAGGCCGGACGGTAAGCCTAAGAATTTTCTGGAAAACCCTTAGACCTTCATCCGCCGCAGCGACAGGATTGCCGCCGCGCTGGTTGCCAGCAGAAGACTCGCGACCAGCACGAAGAACCCGCGCTCGCCCATCCCCGCGCTCAGGGGCGCAAGGATCAGCGGTGCGCCGATGGCACCGGCGAGGCCCGATGCGACGATGGTTGGCGGCACGCGCAGGTCCTCGCCCATCTTGCCGCTGGCGGTGACGTAGAAGCCGGGGAAGAACACCCCCGCCGAGGCTCCCATCGCCACGAAGAACACCGACGGCGACAGGAACACCGCCCCCAGCGCGAAGGCCGCCGCCGAGGTGACGGCCACGGTGTACAGCACGAAGGCCTGCACCCGGTGCGCGATGAAGATCAGGCCGACGCGCGCCAGAAGGAACACGACGAAGAACGCGCTCAGAAGCCGCGCAGCCCGCTGCTCCTCGACCCCCGCCCGGATCAGCGCGGTCGGCCCGAGGCCCGCAAGACTCGCCTCCATGCCGATGGCGACCAGCCCGAATCCGAGGATCGCCCAGTGCGGCCGGAATGCCGCGACCTGACCCGGGGGCGCCGCGCTCTCGGCACCGGCCGGCCCGGCGAAGACCCAGATCACCAGGATAGCCACCGCCACCAGCCCGAAGGCCCAGGCCGGGTCGCTGCCCAGCCAGACGAAGGCGAGCGGCGCGGCAATCGCCCCCACGCCGAAGGTCGCGTTCAGCAGGCTCAGCATCGACGGACCCTTCGCCCCGAAGGCCCGCATCACCCCCGGGTTGAAGACCGCCGTCGCCATGCCGTAGCCCATGCCGAAAACCACGGCCCCCGCCAGCGTCAGTGCCCAGGTCGGGCTGGCCGCCATGCCCCCCGCGCCCGCCGCCATCACCGCCAGCGTGTGCCGGGGCCCGATCGCCGCGCCGTTGAAATACATCAGCCCGACGCCGAGGAAGCAGCCGACCCAGAGCAGCGCGACGAACAGCCCCGCCTCGCCTTCGGTCAGGGAGAAGTCGCGCACATAGACCGGCAGCACCGGCCCGAACAGCGCCTGCCCAGCGCCCATCATGACAAAGGTCGCAATTCCGGCGAACAGAAGCCCGGCATGGGCCCGGATCAGGTCTTTCACATCGCTCTCCCGCTGGCCCGCCTGACTTCCCCCGCCTGTTAGCGCATGTCAATGGCACCCGTGACGCGACGTCCCCTCTGCAAGGGGCCGCAGATCGTGCAAACTGCCGCCAAACCCCGGAGGCCCCCATGACCGAGATTCACATCCTCTCCGCCGCCCGCACCGCCATCGGCGGCTTCGGCGGTTCGCTGTCCGCCCTGCCGCCCATCGACATCGCCACCCATGCCGCCAAGGCTGCGCTGGAGCGCGCCGGGGTGGAAGGTGCGCAGATCGGCCAGGTTGTCATGGGCCATGTGATCAACACCGAACCCCGCGACATGTATCTCTCGCGTGTCATGGCGATGAACGCGGGCATCCCGGAAACCACTCCGGCGATGAACGTGAACCGGCTTTGCGGCTCGGGCGCGCAGGCGGTGGTCTCGGCGGTGCAGGCGCTGATGCTGGGCGATGCCGACCTGGCGCTGGCGGGCGGGGCGGAATGCATGAGCCGCTCGCCCTACATCCTGCCTGCCGCCCGCTTCGGGCAAAAGATGGGCGACACCCGCGCGACCGACATGATGACCGGCGCGCTGACCTGCCCCTTCGGCACAGGCCACATGGGCGTGACGGCAGAAAACGTCGCCGCGCAATATGGCATCACCCGCGCCGATCAGGACGCCTTCGCGCTGGACAGCCAGACCCGCGCCGCCCGCGCCATCGCCGAGGGCCGCTTCGCCGACCAGATCGTTCCGGTGGAAATCGGCGGCAGGAAAGGCCCCGTGACCTTCGCGGTGGACGAACACCCCAAGACCACCAGCGCCGAGGCCCTGGCGGGCCTGCGTCCCGCCTTCCAGAAGGACGGCACGGTGACCGCGGGCAATGCCTCGGGCATCAACGACGGCGCGGCGGCGCTGGTCCTGTCGCGCAATGCCAAGGGCTCACGCGCAAGGGTGATGGGCTATGCGCTGGCCGGGGTGGACCCGAAGATGATGGGGATCGGCCCGATCCCGGCGGTGCAGGCCTTGTGCCGCAAACTTGGGGTCAAGCCGCAGTCTTTCGACGTCGTGGAATCGAACGAGGCCTTCGCCGCCCAGGCCCTTGCGGTGTCGCGGGCGCTCGACCTCGACCCGGCCAAGGTGAACCCCAACGGCGGCGCCATCGCCCTTGGGCATCCGGTGGGGGCAACCGGCGCGATCCTTGTGGTGAAGGCGCTGCACGAGCTGGAACGAACCGGAGGAAAGACGGCGCTGATCACCATGTGCATCGGCGGCGGTCAGGGCATCGCCTTGGCCATCGAGCGGGCGTAAGCGATTTCTTCGAAGAAATCGTATCGGAGCCTTCAAAGGCTCCGGCCCGGAGTTTTCGAAAACTCCGGGGCTACCGAACCTGCACCTGCACCCGGTCCGACCGCCCTTCCGCATCGATCACGCTCAGCGTCACGAAGCCCGCGCCCGGCATCGCCAGCATCGCCTCGCGTGCGTCGGAGGCCACCACCACGGGAACGCCATCGGCCAGCCAGGTGAAGGGTGCCGTCCCGCCCGCGACCTTCACCTTCAGGCCGGAAGCCAGCAGTTCCACTTCCGCCCCGTCCGGCGGGAAGGCCACGGCGGGGGCATCCGCTTCGGCCTCGAACACCGCCGAGCGTGAGCGGAAGCGTTGCAGGGGCTGCGGCAGTTCGGAATTGGCGACCAGAAGGGTCGAGGCGGGCGCAGGCGGCTGCGGGTCGAGCTTGCCCTTCAGCCGGTTGAAGGCCTGGAACAGCACCGGCGCCGCGACATCCGCGCCAAAGGCCCCCGGCACCGGCGTTCCATCCGCCCGGCCCATCCAGACGCCAATGACATGTTTGCCGTCGAAGCCGATGGCCCAGGCATCGCGGTGCCCGTAGGACGTGCCCGTCTTGTAGGCCAGCCGGTTCGACGGCGCCCCGGGCGGCGGGGCAAGGCCCGCGAGGATGTCGCCCACTTCCCAGGCCGCCACTTCGGACACCACCCGCTGCCCCTCCGGCACCTCGGCATCCAGACGGTAGCTGAGGGGACGGACCACCCCGCCGCGCGCGATGGCCGCGTAAAGCTGCACCATGTCGCTCAGCGTCACGCCGACGCCGCCAAGCGCAATGGCTAGGCCGGGCTGGTCGCCGGGGAACACCGGCGTCATCCCCGCCTTCTGCATCGCCGCCATCAGCTTCGCCGGCCCCAGAGCATCGGTCAGCGCCACAACGGGAATGTTGCGCGAGAGCTGCAATGCCTCGCGCATCCGTATCGTGCCCATGTAGAGCTTGTCGAAATTCTGCGGCGCGTAGGTGCCAAAGCTCATCGGTCGGTCGTCGATCATCGTCTCCGGGTGGCCAAGCCCCTCGTCAAAGGCCAGGGCATAGACCAGCGGCTTCAAGGTCGATCCGGGCGAGCGCAGCGCCGTGGTCATGTCGACGAAGCCTTGCCGCAGGTCCGCCTGATAGCCTGCCGAGCCCACGCTGGCGAGGATCTCGCCCGAAGCATGGTCCGCCACCAGGATCGCCACCTGCAACTGCTCGCCCTTGCCCTCGACCGCCTCCAGCGCCAGCGCCTCCAGCTTCTTCTGCAACTCGCCATCGATGGTCAGGTGGTGCGACCCCAGTTGCGGCTCCTCCGCCCGCGCCCGGTCGGCGAGATGCGGGGCCAGCGCCGGGAAGGGTTTGCGGATGCCCGGCACCGCCTCGCGCAGCGCTGCCTCGGCCTCTTCTGCGTCGATCACGCCCTCCTTGACCGCCCGCGCCAGAACCCGGTTCCGTGCGGCCTCGGCCCGGTCGGCGGCGCGGTCCGGGCGGCGGCTTTCCGGGGCCTGCGGGATGGCCACCAGAAGCGCCGCCTCGGCAGGGGTCAGGCGCTTGGGTTCCTTGCCGAAGTAGCTGATCGAGGCCGCCCTGACGCCCTCCAGGTTCCCGCCGAAGGGCGCAAGGCTGAGGTAGAGCTGCAGGATCTGGTCCTTCGACAGCCGCCGCTCCAGCGCCAGTGCCACGCGCATCTGCCGCAGCTTGCCACCAACCTCGCCGGTCGTGCCCTCTTCCAGAAGCCGGGCGACCTGCATCGTCAGGGTCGACCCGCCCGAGACGACGCGACCGTTCCACAAAGCCTGCACCGCCGCCCGGATCACCGATTTCGGGTCCACCCCCGCATGCCGGTAGAACCGCTTGTCCTCATAGGCAAGCAGCATCCGCAGATAGAGCGGGTCGACCCGGTCCACCGGCAGGGCCAGCCGCCAACGGCCATCGGCCACCGTATAGGCTCGCAACAGGTCGCCATCGCGGTCCAGCACCTCGACCGACATTTCCAGCGCCAGCGGCGGCAGCACGGTCGCGTCGATCCAGGCATCGAAACGGTCCCGGCCCAGGGCGGCGAGCCAGAGGGTCAGGGCCAGCATGATGATCCAGCGCGCGCGCATCGTCAGGATACCCGCCCCGGGCCTGACCCGGGGCCTCGCGTGTTTCGCAGCGTGGCGGTTGGGGCAGGCAGAGGCCCCGGATCAGGTCCGGGGCGAATCGACGGCGCAACGTTCGCCCCCCGCCCCCCGCCCCTCCCCACCAGGGGGAGGGGAGGCGCATATCCGCATCGGCAGGTCACTTGACGACCGTCACCGCCCCCGTTTCGCTCCGCGCGCGGAAGTCAGGCCGGTACATGTCCTCGACCGAGGCCGCCGGGTGGTGGAACGTGCCCGGAGACACCGCCCGCACCACATAGGCCAGCTTGAACGGCTGGTCCGAGGACCAGTCGACCGCCGTCAGGAACCGGTCCTGCCGGAACTCGCTGTGCGCCACCTCGTTCAGCGTGTCCAGCCAGCCGAGTTCCGACGTCGATCCCGCCGACATCAGGTTGGGGTTGTCGATCTCGAACCCCGCCGGAAGCGGATCGCTGACCATCAGCCGCGCCTCGCCATAGCCGAAGGGCGTGACCTCCAGCACCGTGACCAGCCGCGTCCCCGCTGCCACCTTGTCCAGCGCCACTTCCTCGCCCGCCATGGTGTAGTAGGTCCGGCTGATCGCATAGCCGTTGCCCCCCGCCGGTTCCGGGTCAGACGGCACGCCATAGGTGGTGACGGTGACGGTCGTATCCGCCCCGTCGTTCTTCACCACCACCGGCGTCACCGCGCCTGCATCCAGCACCCGGACCAAGGGACCATCGGCAGGCTTGCCGTCGATGGTGATGCCATCCGCCCCCGGCCGGTCGATCAGCGCGTTCGTCGCAAGAAGCGCCCAGGTCGCTTCCTGCGTCGACAGGTTCTGCCCCTGCACCGCGATCCGGTCGGTCAGCGCCTCGCGGTCCACCGCCTGGCTCCCGGCCTCCACCGCCAGCGTCAGCAGTGCCGCCGCATCGCGGTAGCGGGTGCCATAGTCCACCCGCCAGACCTGGCCCACCTCCGGCTCCAGCGCTTCCATCTTCGCCACGGCCTTGCGGAACATCGCATCCGCCCGCGCCTGGTCGCCGTAAGAGGCCAGGGCCGCGCCCAGCTGCCCCTGTGCCAGCGGGGTGGAGAAATCATCCCCCTTCACGTCGGCATAATAGCGCAGGTCGCCAATCGCCGCCGCGCCTTCGCGGGCCAGCACCATCAGCGCATAGGCCAGCGCCTCACCGCCACCGTTCGTCTCGGCGCTGAAGTCGGGGGCGTAGTTCACCTGGTTGCGCAGGTTCGCCAGCGCGTTCCTGAACGCCAGATCCGGCACCTGATACCCTTGAGCCTTCGCCCGGCTCAGGAAATCGGTGACATAGGCATCCAGCCAGAAGTCGCCCTCATACGGCCCCCAGAGCCCGAAGCCACCGGTCGAGGACTGGTTCGCCAGGATCTCCACCACCGCCTCGTCGATGCGCTTCTGGATATCCGCCGCGCCCTGAAGGTCCATCACCTGCGCCACTTCGTCGAAGTATAGAAGCGGCAAGGCCTTGGACGTCATCTGCTCGGTGCAGCCGTAGGGATAGCGGTCGAGTGCCGCCAGAAGGCCCGGCGCATTCAGCCGCGCCAATGGCCCGACCGCCATCACCGCCTTGCCGGACCCCGGCACCAGCCCGGCAAAGACGTTGTCGTCGAAGGTAAAGCTCTGGCCCTTCTTCAGTTCCAGCCGGCTGATCCGCGCCACTTCCGGATCATTGACCTGCACCGGCACCGTCAGCGACTTCTTCAACACCTTCCCGTCCGGCGTGGTGAGGGAAACCTCGATGGTCTGGTTGCCCACCGCGCCCGCCGTCACCGGCACCTCGAACACCGCCTTGGCCTTGTCGCCAAGGTCAAAGCCCGAAGGCACCTCGCCCAGCGTCAGCCCGTTCGCCGTCACGTCCAGGCTCATCCGGCCCGAAGGCCCGGTGGCATGCACCACTTCCAAGAGCAGCCGCGTGGTGTCCCCCGGCGACAGGAAACGCGGCACCGAAGCCGTCACCACCACCGGATCGCGCACCAGCACATCGGCGCTGGCCTGCCCGACCCCGGTCTTCGACCAGACCACGGCCATCACTTTCACCGTCCCGTTGAAGCTGGGAAGGTCGAAGCTCGCCCGCGCATAGCCGTCGGCCCCCACTTCCACCGGCCCAGTGAAATAGGCCACCAGCTCCTCTGTCGGGGGTGGCGCCTGCAACCGCGCCTGAGCGCCTGCGTCACCGCCGGAGCGGACCTCGCCCGTCGCCCCGTTCAGCCCGTCGATCAACCGGCCATAGATGTCGCGGATGCCGACGCCCAGCCGCCGCTGGCCGAAGTAATAGTCGCTAGGATCAGGCGCCTCGAACCCCGTCAGGTTCAGGATGCCCACGTCCACCGCCGCGATGGTGACATAGGCCGTCTCGCCCGCCGTCACCCCGTCGACCTTGACCGCCACGTCCAGCGGTCCGCGCGGAGCCGCTTCCGCCGCCACCTCGACCTTGGCCGCCAGCGCCCTTGCGCCCGGATCAATCGCGGCATGCGTCAGCCCCAAGGCCCGCGCCGGGTTCCGGCCCGCCGCCACGTCCATCGGACGCAACACGGAAGCAGTCACATAGACACCCGCGCCCCATTCGTCGGTGACGGGAAGCTGGATCAGGTTCTCGCCCTCCTTCACCTCGACCGCCTGCATCGCGACCAGCCGGTTCGACAGCACCGTCACCAGCGCCGTCCCCGCCGCGCGCGGCACGATCCGCAAGGTCGCGGTGTCGCCCGGCTTGTAGGCGGGCTTGTCCAGCGACAGCTCCAGCGTGTCGGGCGTCGCCGAGGCATCCGCAGGCGCATACCAGCCCGCGTAAAACTCCATCGAGGTCGCGGCCTTGCCGCCGTCCGTCCGCTCGACCAGGATCTCGTAGGTCCCCCAGTCCACGTCTGCCGCGATCTCGACCGGCGCGTCGCCCGTCGTCGCCGTGCCTTCCGCCACGATGGACCGGCTCACCACCGGCTCCCAGCTCCAGTTGCCGTAGCTCTGGTACCACTGATAGTCATAGTCGACGCGGCTGACGGTCCATTTCACCGGCAGCGCGACCGGAGTTTCGCCGTCCACCGCGACGATCTGGAACCGCGCCTCGCCACCCTCCGGGGCCACGCCGTCGAACAGGGGCTTCACCCCGATCATCGGGTCTTCCGAGGCGACCACCTTCGTCACTTCCCGCTCCACCGGACGACCCGAGCCTTCCGCCACACGGATCGTCACCCGCGCTTCCAGCGGGCGGTGCGGGTCCTCGATCATCGGCAGGTAGACCGGGACGACGGCATTCCCCGCCTCGTCGGTCTCGGCCCCGTTGAGCGACGCCATCTGCGCAGAGAACGGCTGGTCATGGCGCCCGAAGACAAAGCCGGGGAAAGCCGCCAACCCATCGGCGGCACGCAGCAGCACTTCGCCCTCGATGGCCAGACCCGCGCCCGGCGCGCCGAACAGGTAGCGCGCGGCCACCGTCAGGTCGACCGCCGAGTCGCGCCCGACGAACAGCGGCTCGTCCGCCAAGGTCAGGTCAAAGTCGATGCGCTCCGGCAGGAAATCCTCGACGAGGAAGGTCTTCGACGCCAGCGCCGGGGCCTCCAGATCGGCATACATCTCCAGCCGGTAGACCCCGCGCGGGGCGCTGCCTGCGATGGGAAGCTGGAACACATGTCCGCCCGCGCCCTGATCCTCGACCAGTTGCCGCGAATATTCCACGCCATCGGGGCGGCTCAGAACCGCCGTCAGCGGCAGCCCCTCGACCGCCGCCTGTTCCGCATCGCGGGCCAGCGTGGTGACATAGACCGTCTCGCCCGCGCGATAGGCGCCCCGGTCGGTCGTCACGAACACATCTACCGGCGGCGCAGCCTCGCGCCCTTCGACACCCCGGTCGGACAGGTCGAACTCCGGGTCGGTCAGCGACAGGAAGGCGATGTCAGTCGTCCCCTCCTTCACCACCACCATCGCCGGTGCGCTGCCCCCGGTGCCGCGCGTCAGGCCTGCATCAAACCGGGCATAGCCCTGATCATCGGTCGTGACCGTCCCCAAGACCGTGTTGGCCCGGTTCAGCAGTTCCACCGACACCCCGGCCTTGGCCTCTGCCGTCCCAAGGCTGCGCACGAAGACATGCAACCCGTCCACGCCCGACATCGTCGTGACCCCAAGGTCCGAGATCACGAACCACTGCCAGCCCGGCGGGATCGTATAGGGGTCCACCCCCGGCACTTCCGCCTTCAGCGCATAGATCCCCGCCGAAAGCCCCTTCAGCGCCTCGCCCATCGGCAGGCGGGTGGTGACGTCCTTGTTCACCTCCTGCGCGACCGTGGCCGTGCCAGACCACAGCTTCTCGCCCACACCATCGGCGAAATACTCCTCGGAATAGACGTTGATCGGCGCGCCGAAATAATAGTCCTGGATCGACCGCAGCAGGTTCCGGTCCGTCACCCGGTACAGCGTCAGGTCCAGTTTCTCGGTGTTGACCGTCTCGACCGGCAGCGCCGGATCGCCCGCCTTCGGCAGCACATAGCCCCGGCCCGGAAACTTCACTCCCGGCGCCCGGTCGCGGATGTACTGCGTGATCTCGACCGACTTCGCCATGACCTGCCCGTCCGCCGCCGGCAGCCCCTCGCGGAAGGTCACGCTGTAGCGCTTGCCATGCTCCAGCCCCGCCACGCAAAGCTGCCGCCAGCCGCCGTTTTCGACGGTCAGGCCGGGATCCTTCAGCTGCACGAAGGTAGAATAGTCCACCCCCGAGGCCACCAGATCCTCCGAGAACGTCACGCAAATCCGGGGTCGCGCCAGGTCGGACTGCACCAGCGTCTCGGCGATGCGGAAGCCGTATTTCCCGATGGCATCATCCAGCAGCGCCGCCGTGTCCGTCCGCTCCTGCAACGATTGCGCCAGCCGCAGCGCACTGACGGTATCCCGCCCCCGCCCGTTCCGCTCCAGAACGTCGGCCATCGTCACCAGGATCGTGTGCCGCAACGCCGGGCTCTCGGCCCGAAGATAGGCGTTGATCGACGACAGGAAGGCCTGGTTGAAGAAATAGCCCGACTGGTTCTGGTCCGCGATCCCCGCCTGCAACTGCCGCCGCGCGAATTCGCCCCAGGTCGCCGCATCATCCGTCAGGTTCAAGGCCGCCCCGGTAAAGGCCGCCGCCCCCGCCCAGTCGCCCTTCGCTTCCGCCTCCGAGGCCGCCGCCAGATGTTCCTCCGCCGTCCAAGGCCCGGTCGTATGCTGCCGCCCCAGCCCCTGCGCCTGGTCGAAGGCAGGCTGGATGTCCCAGTCCGGCAGGAACGCCAGTTCCCCGCGCCGCGCCTTCGCAGCCTCGCGCACCGCCTGATCCGCCTCGATCACCGTCGCCGACCAGGCCCCGGCAAAGAACGTCCCCTCGCCCGGCCCGTTCTTCACGAAGCACGACCCGTTCTTGGTGTTGTAGACATAGGCCGTGGCACGCGCATTGGTCAGCGCCGCCCGCTCGCAGGCTTCGATCGTGGTGTCGAAGATCGACGCGATGTCCCCGCCCGGCAGGTCCTGGTCCTGGGTCACGACGAATCGCCGCTCGGGGATCAGGTCCTGCGCGGACGCCAGGCCCGCCGCCCCCAGAAACGCCGCCGCAATCGCCGTTTTCAGAAACCAACGCATCGAAAATGCCTCCCTCTGGATTGGCACGAATGTCGCATGGCGCCGCCCCCGGTGGCAAGCGCGCGCCCCATGTCTTTCAGCGTTAAGCCTTGGTTCATCTTGGCTTGCGAGGCTAGTCGCGAAAACCGGATGTTGGCCCTGCCGACACCGCGCAGAACCTCGGCTGGGAAGCATGGATCTTTCGGAACGTCTGGTCAGGGAACGCCGTGCAAGGCTTGCGGCCGAACGCCTCCTCGAACAGAAAAGCCGCGAACTCTTCGCCGCCAACGAAAAGCTGGCCATCCATGCCCGGTCCCTCTCCGACCAGATCGTCGAACAGCGCCAGGTGGTGAAGTCCGCGCTCTTCCAGGCCGAAACGCTGAAAGACCAGAACCTGCGCTTTGTCGAGGATCTCGACCGCGCCCATACCGCCGCCGTCATGGCAGAACGCCGCCTCTGGGACGCGATCAACACCGTCCGCGACGGGTTCGCGGTCTTCGATCCCGCGATGAATCTCGCCACCGCCAACCAGGCCTTTCTCTCCTGGTTCGAGGGCCAGCCCGTCGCTCCCGGCCTGCCCTACGACGAGATGCTCGCCATCCTCGCCCGCACCGTGCTCGACCTCGGCGAGGAGCCGCCGGAGGCTTTCATCACCCGCATGCGCGCCCGGGTCGACTGTGACCCGATCGAGCCCGTCACTCTCAAATTGCGCAACGGCATCTGGATCAAGCTCCAGGACCGGCGCGCCCGCGATGGCGATCTGGTCTCGCTTGCCATCGACATCACCGAACAGATGCGCATCTGGGCCGCCATCGACGTGCTGCCCGATGCCTTTGTCCTTTTTGACCGGGAGGAACGACTTTTGGCCTGCAATCGGCGCTACCGTGAAATGTTCCCTGACTCTGCCTCGCTCATGCAGCCGGGCGTCACCTTCGAGGACCTTCTCCGCCATGGCCTGAAGAACGGCCATGTCCCCGAGGCCGTGGGGAGGGAGGAAGACTGGCTCGCCGATCGCCTGGCGCATTTCCGCGCCGCCGACACCATTGCCGAGAACACTCTCGCCAATGGCCGGGTGATCATCGAGTCCGACCACGTCACCCCGGACGGCGGGCGCGTCGGGTTGCGCACCGACATCACCGCGATCCGCGACCAGCAGGCGCAACTCGAAGCCGCGCGCAAGGCGGCCGAGGCTGCGAACCGCGCCAAGTCGGCCTTCCTCGCCAACATGAGCCACGAAATCCGCACACCGATGAACGGGGTCGTCGGCATGGCGGAACTTCTCTGCGACACCGCGTTGTCGGAAGAACAACGCCTCTTCGCCGAGACCATCCGCTCCTCGGGCGAGGCACTTCTCGTCATCATCAATGACATCCTCGACTATTCCAAGATCGAGGCGGAACGCCTGACGCTGCGGCCCGAGCCGTTCGACCTGGAACGCACCATTCATGAGGTGACGATGCTCCTCCAGCCCCGCGCGCGGGAAAAGGGCATCGACCTGATGATCGACTTCGACATGTTCCTGCCCACCCGCTTCGTCGGCGATCCCGGTCGCCTGCGCCAGGTGCTGACCAACCTGATCGGCAATGCGGTGAAGTTCACCGACAAGGGCCATGTCCTGACCCGCGTCGTCGGCGTCGAAGAGGGCGAGGGCACCCAGACCCTGCATGTCACCGTGGAAGACACCGGCATCGGTATCGCGCCCGACTACCTCGACCACATCTTCGGCGAGTTCAACCAGGTAGAGGATGAGCGCAACCGCAAGTTCGAAGGCACCGGCCTTGGCCTCGCGATCACCCGTCGCCTGATCGAGCATATGGGGGGTGCCGTCTGGGTCGACAGCGAACCCGGAAAGGGCTCCAGCTTCGGCTTCCGCGTCACCCTGCCGGTGGCCGAGGATGCGGCGCCGGTGCAGGTTCCGGTCGCGGTGAAACGCGTCATCGCGGTCGATGACCAGTTCATCAACCGCACCATCCTGGAACGCCAGCTTACTCCCTGCGGGATCGAGGTCACGCTCTGCCGGTCCGGCGCCGAAGTGCTGGAACGGCTCGCCGCCGACCCGGCCTATGACGTGGTGCTGACCGACCATGCCATGCCCGAGATGGACGGGGTCCAGCTTCTGGATCTGATCCGCGTGGCGGGCCACGAATTGCCCGTGATGCTCCTGTCATCGAACCCCACCGGCCTTGGCAACCATGCGCATGACTTCGCGGCGATCCTGCAGAAGCCGATCCTGCGCTCGGATCTCTACCGCCACCTGCAGGGCCTGACCGCCCCCGCCCTCGCCGAAACCGGCCCGCAGGTCGCCCCGGTTCCCACCGACCTGCGCCAGATGCGGGTGCTGGCGGCCGAAGACAACCGCACCAACCAGCTCGTCTTCCAGAAGATGGTCCGCGACATGGACATCGACCTGCGCTTCGCCGACAACGGCCGCCTCGCGGTGGACCTGTTCGCAAGCTTCCAGCCCGACCTGATCTTCATGGACATCTCGATGCCCGAGATGGACGGGAAAGAGGCTGCCCGCACCATCCGCGCGATGGGCTCGAAGGTTCCCATCGTGGCGCTGACCGCGCACGCAATGGAGGGCGACGCCGAGGCGATCCTCGCCGCCGGGATTGACCGCTATCTCACGAAGCCCCTGCGCAAGACCGCAATCGAGGGCGCATTGGCCGAGTACCGCCCGCCCGAGGCCCGCCCACCCGTCGCCGCCCACGCGGAGAACGCCGCCTGACCGCTTCCCGGCGGCGCCTCCGACCCCGTGAACTGAGTGTTCGCGCCACCAGCACCCCCGCAGCGGCCGCGCTCGCAGGAGATCAAACGCGGGTCCGTCTTCCCCCAGACATACGGCCTTTCATCTTTGCCCAAGTATCCCCGCCGGAGGCACTACCGGCTGCCGCTGGCGCTTCAAGCTAGCGCATTGCACCCCTCCGGCCCCGGCACCCCGCCCCTAGCGAGGCATGTCTTTCATACTGGCCAAAATATCCCCGCCGGAGGCAACCGCCGCTTGGCCCTCCGCTGCGGCCCGGCCTTCTCACTGTGGGTGGCAACACCCGAGCCAGTTGACCGCAGGCCAGAGGCGAGATGAAAGGCCCGTGCACCAGCGCTCAACTTGGCTGGCGCTCGCCAACCTTGCGCTAACCATCCCCCTAACAAACCGCTAACGCCCACAATCAACATAATGAAAATAAACAGGTATCTCGAAATGTCCACCGTGGACACTCCGCCTCACCCCGCCCGCAGCACCGCCAGGAAGGCCTCTCCGAACCGCTCCACTTTCTGTTCCCCCATCCCCTGAATCCCCACCAGCTCCCCCAACGTCGAAGGCCGCCGCTCCGCGATGGCCCGCAGCGTCGAATGGGTGCAGCTGAGATACTTCCCCGTCCCGTCCTGCCCCCGTGCCAGTTCAAGCTGGACCGCCGCCAGCCGGTCGAACAGCGCCCCCTCCGGCCGCCCGACCAGTCGCATCCGGGCCGGGTGCAACCCCTCCGAAGCCCCGGTGATCACTTCCAGGAACGCCGCCCCGTAGCTCTCCAGCTTCTTCGCCCCGACCCCGGTGATCCCCGCCATCTGGTCCAGGTTGCCGGGCTTTTTCTCCGCCATCTCGATCAGCGTCCTGTCCGGGAAGACCACATAGGCCGGCACGTTCTGTGCCTCGGCCAGCGCCCGCCGCTTCGCCTTCAAGAGGGCCAAAAGCCCCGCATCCTCCTCCGCCACCTGCGCCCGGACCACCGGCTCCCGCTCCCCTGCCGCAACCACCGTGTCGCGCCGCAGCGTCACCGAGGCCTCGCCCCGCAAGACCGGCCGGGCCGCATCGGTCATCCGGAGCGCGCCGTGGCGGTCAGGATCGGGCCGGACGAGGTCGCGGCCCATCATCTGCCGGAACACCGCGCCCCAGGCGGGTTTCGACAGGTCGCGGCCCACGGCAAAGGTCGGCAGCTGGTCATGCCCCCGCTCGCGAACCTTTGCCGTCGCAGACCCGGTCAGGATGTCGATCAGATGCCCCGCCCCGAACCACTCGCCCGTGCGCAGGATCGCCGACAGCGCCTTCCGCACCGCCTCGGTCGCGTCGAACAGAAGCGCCGGGCGGTCGCAGAGGTCGCAGTTGCCGCAGGGCTCCGCCGCCTCGCCGAAGTATCCGAGCAGGACCTGACGGCGGCAGCTCAAGGCCTCGGCCAGCCCGAGGAGGGCATTCAGCCGGGTATGGTCGGCAGCCTTTCGGTCCGGCGGCGCGGCCCCCTCGTCGATCTGGGTCCGGCGCAGGCGGATGTCGTCGGGGCCATACAAGGTCATCGTCTCGGCGGGCGAGCCATCGCGCCCGGCGCGGCCGATTTCCTGGTAATAGGCCTCGATCGACTTCGGCAGGTCGGCATGGGCGACCCAGCGGATGTCGGGCTTGTCGATCCCCATCCCGAAGGCGATGGTCGCCACCACGATAAGCCCGTCCTCGCGCTGGAACCGGGTCTCGACCCGGCGGCGTTCGTCGGGCTCCATCCCGCCGTGATAGGCCACCGCCTCATGCCGCGCCTCGCGCAGGGCTTGCGCCAGCGTCTCGGTCTTCGACCGGGTGGCGCAGTAGACGATGCCGGATTGCCCCCGCCGGGCGGCGGCGAAGCGCAGGATCTGCTCGCGGGGCTTGTCCTTGACCGAGAAGGCCAGGTGGATGTTCGGCCGGTCGAAGCCGCGCAGGAAGGTGACGGGGGGCTCGCCGTCGAACAGGCGCGTGACGATCTCGGCCCGGGTCTCCTCGTCCGCCGTGGCGGTGAAGGCGGCCAGCGGCACCCGCAAGCTACGGCGCAACTCGCCGATCCGCAGGTAGTCCGGGCGGAAGTCGTGGCCCCATTGCGACACGCAATGCGCCTCGTCCACCGCGATCAGGCTGCACTTCGCCCGCCGCAGCAGCGCCAGCGCCCCGCCCGAAGCCAGCCGCTCGGGGGCCATGTAGAGGAGCTTCAGCCGTCCTTCGTCGATGGCGGCGAAGACCTCTTCCGTCTCCTCTTCCGTATTGCCCGAGGTCAGAGCCCCGGCCTCCACCCCCGCCGCCTTCAGCGCACGCACCTGGTCCCGCATCAGCGCGATGAGGGGAGAGATGACGACCGTCACCCCGTCGCGGCAGAGGGCGGGCAGCTGGAAGCACAGCGACTTGCCACCGCCCGTGGGCAGGATCGCCAGTGTGTTCCGTCCTTCGAGTACCGACTGCACGATCTCGGCCTGGCCAGGGCGGAAGTCCGGGAAGCCGAAGACCGAATGCAGAAGCCCGGCTGCGCCGTCCATGCGACCGCGCCCCGGAGCTACAGGAAGACGGCGATGTTGTTGGTCAGGATGATCTGCAGCGCATAGATCGCGATCAGGACCACCAGAGGCGACAGGTCCAGCCCGCCCATGGCCGGAAGAATGCGGCGGATGGGCGCGTAAAGCGGTTCGAGCAGGCGGTTCAGGCCGTACCAGACTTGCTGCACCAGCGGCTGACGGATGTTCAGGACCTGAAAGCTGATCAGCCAGCTCATGATGAAATGCGCGAAGACGAAGAACTTTGCCACGCTCAGGATCAGCATGAGGATCTGGTACAGCGATGTCATCGGGCACTCCGTCAGGATTTCGCCAGAGGTAGCGGCAGGGCGCGGCAAGGGCAATGCCTTCCGCAGCGTTCTGCTTGACGAAGGGTGAACGCCGCGCCACGACCCGGGAGGCAATACCGGAGCCGACGATGTACCCCTTCCTGCGCATGTTCAAGGAACTGGCCCGGGCCCGGCGGATGCCGCCGCTCGGCCTCTTCGACACCCATGTCAGCCATCACCTGTGCTGGCCCTGGGACCTCGACCCCTGGGTTGAACTGAACAACGGGCGCACGCTGACGCTCTACGACCTGGGCCGCCTGCCCCTGGGGTCGCGCACCGGCATCCACCGGCACCTGATCGCCAACGGCTGGGGGATGACGGTCGCCGGGTCCAGCGTGCGCTACCGCAAGCGGGTGACGGTGTTCTCGCGGATCACCACCTACAGCCGCTGCCTCGGCTGGGACGAGCGGTTCCTCTACATGGAGCAGTCTATGTGGAGGGGGGCGCACTGTACCTCGCAGGCGCTGATCCGGTCGGCCATCGTGTCGAAGGCGGGGATCGTGCCGCCGTCCGAAATGGCCAAGGCGGCTGGGGTGCCGGTCGACAGCCCCGCCTTGCCGGATTGGGTCAGGGCCTGGATCGCCGCCGAGGCGACCCGACCCTGGCCGCCCGCGCGATAGGCGAGGGCGAGCCCCGCACAGCCTTCCCTTGCGCCGAAGCCCATTTCCGGGTTCACTTCGCTTAAAAAACAGGGGGCAGGCATGGCGACGGCACGGCAGCGGATCTGGGGCTGGTATTTCTTCGACTGGGCCAGCCAGCCTTACAACACCCTCTTGCTGACTTTCATCTTCGGCCCCTATTTCGCGGAAGTCGCCCGCGGCTACTATATGGGAACGGGGATTGACGAAGAGGCCGCGAAAGCTGCCGCGCAAAGCCTCTGGGGCTTCTGGTATGCCTGCTTCTCGCTGATCATCGCCTGCATGGCCCCGGTTCTTGGGGCCGTCGCGCAGGGCACCGGGCGGAGGCTGGTCTGGGTCTGGCTCTTCTCGGTCCTCTATGTGATCGGCGCCTGGAGCCTGTGGTACGTTGCCCCCGGGGCCGAACTGGACATGCTGCGCCGCGGGGCAATACTGTTTGGCATCGGTCTGATCGGGATGGAATTCGCCACGATCTTCACCAACGCGCTGATGCCCTCGCTGGCGGAAGGCGACGATATCGGCCGCATCTCGGGCTCGGGCTTTGCATTTGGCTACCTCGGGGGACTGGTTGCGTTGTTCCTGATGCTGGCACTGTTTGCGGACAACGCCGATACCGGCAAGACGCTGATCGGGATCGACCCGATCTTCGGCTTCGACACCGAGGCGCGCGAGGGCACCCGTTTCGTCGGCCCCTTCGCGGCGATCTGGTTCGTGGTGTTCATGATCCCCTTCGCGCTGTGGGTGCGCGAGCCGCATGGCGGGGCCGGGTCGCTACATATCGGCCGGGCACTGGCCAGCCTGAAAGAGACGATCCGCAGCCTGAAATACCGGCGCAGCCTTGCGGCCTACCTTGGCTCGGCGCTGGCCTACAGCGACGCGCTGACCGGGATCTATGCCTTCGGCGGGGTCTATGCCTCGAACGTGCTGGGCTGGTCGATCACCCAGATCGGGGTCTTCGGCATCCTCGGCGGGGTGACGGCGATGCTGGCCAGCTGGGTCGGCGGGCGGCTGGACGCGCAGTTCGGGCCGAAGCCGGTGATCACCGGCTGCCTTATGGTCCTGCTGGCCGTCTGTGCCGTCATCGTGGGGATGGATCGCGAGCAGGTCTGGGGCATTCCGCTGGATGAAGCCTCGTCGATGCCCGACATCATCTTCTACATCTGCGGCGGGCTGATCGGCGCGGCGGGGGGCCCCTTGCAGGCGGCGAGCCGCACCATGGTCCTGCGCCACACCACCCCCGACCGCGCGACCGAGGCCTTTGGCCTGTTCGCCCTGTCCGGCAAGGTGACAAGCTTCGTCGCCCCCGCCCTGATCACCGCCGCCACCACCCTGACCGGCAGTGCCCGGCTGGGGATTTCGCCAATCATCCTGCTGTTCCTGATCGGCCTCATTCTGCTGATCTGGGTCCGACCCAAGGGGGAGATGCCCGCATGACCCTGAACCGCGTGTTCCTTGTCTCGCTTCTGCTGGCGGCTCCTGCCCAGGCGGAAAAACTGGCGAACAAGCTTTTCGGCGCGATGGGGGCGCCGTCGAACCAGGATTCCATGCCGATCGGTTCCTATGCCAAGGGCTGCGCGGCGGGGCTGGTGGAGCTGCCGGAAACCGGCCCCACCTGGCAGGCGATGCGGCTGTCTCGACACCGCAACTTCGGCCAGCCCGCGATGATCCAGTTCCTCATGGACCTGTCGGCCACCGCGCGCGACATCGGCTTTGGCAAGGGGCTTTACATCGGCGACATCAGCCAGCCGAGGGGCGGGCCGATGACCTCGGGCCATGCCAGCCACCAGATCGGGCTTGACGCCGACATCTGGATGCTGCCCCCGCGCAGCCTGACCCTGACCGAGGCGGAACGCGAGGAGATCAGCTCGATCCCGGTGCGGTCGGCCGACCAGCGGTCGGTGACGGAATACTGGACCAAGGTGCACCGCGAACTGCTGAAGCGGGCCGCGCTGGACCCGCGCGTCGACCGCATCTTCGTCGCGGCAGCGGTGAAGATCGAGATGTGCAGGACCGCCAAGGCCAAGGACAAGAAGTGGCTCCAGAAGATCCGCCCCATCGCGGGCCATGACACGCATTTTCACGTGCGCCTGAAATGCCCCAAGGGCGCGCGCCTGTGCGAGACGCAAAGCCCCACGGTCGCCGAGCTGTCGAAAGGCGGCGACGGCTGCGACGAGACATTGATGTGGTGGGTGACGGATTACCTGAATCCGCCGAAGGCCGACCCGAACAAACCCAAGGACGAAGAAGACCCGCCGAAGAAGAAGGGCCCGCGCGACTTTACCATGGCCGACCTGCCGAAGCAGTGCAAAGGCGTGCTCGCCTCGGATTAGGTTGACTCGCATGTGACGGCAGGTTAGGCCGCCCCCGCCCTCATGGTGGGGGCCAAGTCTCCGCGACCTTGTCAAAACGGAAAGCCAAATGCGCATCCTTCTTACTGGCGTCATCGCCATGGCGATCATTGTCGTCGCCTCGAACATCCTTGTCCAATATCCACTCGGGGCCTTCCTGACCTGGGGGGCCTTCACCTATCCCTTCGCCTTCCTGGTGAACGAGATCGTCAACCGCTTCGAAGGCCCCGCCGCCGCCCGCAAGGTGGTGCTGGCCGGCTTCCTGACCGGGATCCTCTGTTCCTTCATCGGCACCAGGATCCAGGGCGAGTTCGGACCGCTTGTCACGCTGCGCGTCGCGCTCGGCTCGGGCGCGGCCTTCCTGTCGGCGCAGCTTCTGGACATCGCGGTCTTCAACCGCTTCCGCCGGGGCCTGTGGTGGAAGGCGCCGCTGGTGTCGCCGGTGATCTCTTCTACCCTCGACACCGCAATCTTCTTCACCATCGCCTTTTCCGCCGCGCTGACCTTCCTGGAACCCGGCGTCGACGTCTCCTGGGCAACCCAGCCCGCGCCGCTTCTGGGCCTTGGACCCGAAGCGCCATTCTGGGTTTCCCTGGCGGTTGGTGACTGGCTGGTGAAGCTTCTGCTCGCCGTGGTGGCATTGTTGCCATTTCGATTGGCACTCGCGAGGCTTGCCACAAGGGTTGCGTAAATTGTTTTGACAAACACAAAATCTGTGTCACGCTCCCCCTATCGGCAACTTTTTGAAAGGAGGTGATCCAGTGTCTAGAGTGATATTGGAGAGAGGTGTCGGGACAGTCGGGAGGCGTATTTTCTAAGGGCAGCCCCTGGGAAATAAACCACCGATTGGATTTGGATGCCTAACTGGCCCATCTCCTTGGATCTCGGAAAGGGTTGCCTGAGCAGGGCAACCCTTTCTCTATTTCGCCTCTTTGATTGAAATCCCGAAATGCTGCACGTCACCGACACCCTTGCAATTGCCGAATGGGAATTGTCCGAAAGCTTCATGCGCGCTTCCGGTCCCGGCGGACAGAATGTCAACAAGGTCTCGACCGCCGTCGAATTGCGTTTCGAAGCCGAACGCTCTCCGCATCTGGCGCCAGGGGTGAAGGCGCGGTTGAAGAAGCTGGCCGGGCGACGCTGGACGACCGAAGGCGCCATCGTCCTGCAGGTCGACGAAACGCGCAGCCAGGCGCGCAACCGCGACATCGCGCGCGAAAGGCTGGTGGAGATGATCCGTGCCGCGCTGGTCGCCCCGAAGCGCCGGATCGCCACCAAGCCCACGCTCGGCAGCCAGCGTCGCCGCGTTGCCGCCAAGACCCAGCGCGGCGAAGTGAAGGCGTTGCGCGGCAAGGTGGGCGACGAGGAGTGACCGCCGCCGAAACCGCCGCAAAGGCCTGGGGCGCCCACGTCCTGCGCACCCTGCGCGACCGCGAGAACCATGTGTTTGAGATGGGCCTTCCCTCGGGCGACCGCGCCGCACTGCGCCTGCACCGTGCGGGCTACCAGTCCCCGGCGGCGATCCGGTCAGAACTTTGGTGGTGCGCGGAACTGGCCCGCTCCGGACTGCCCGTCCCGGCCGCCCTTCCCGCCTTGGATGGTGCGCTTCTCGTGAGGCTGCCCGACGGACGTCACGCCTCGGCGATTGCCTGGATGGCGGGGGAGGCCCTCGGCGAGGCGGCGAAGCCCTTCAACCGACCGTTACCACAGGTGTTGGACGCCTATCACGCCCTCGGGCAGCTTCTGGCCCGGGTGCATCGCACGACCGACGCCCTTACCCTGCCCGACGGCTTCACCCGCCCGCGCTGGGACCTGGACGGTCTGGTCGGCGACACCCCGCTCTGGGGCCGGTTCTGGGAGCATCCCGCCGCCACCTCCGACCAGCGCGCCACGCTGGTCCGCGCCCGTGACGCCCTGCGCGAGAGGCTGGCGGGCGACAGCGGCCTGATCCACGCCGACGTCCTGCGCGAGAACGTATTGGTGAACGATCGTTCGGTTTCCCTGATCGACTTCGATGACAGCGGTTTTGGTTTCCGCCTGCATGATCTTGGCACTGCGCTGGTCCAGACGTTCCAGCACCCGGAGCAGCCGCAGATTCGCGCGGCCCTGATGGCGGGCTACGGCACAGGGGACCAGGACATGGTCAAGGCCTTCACGCTGGCCCGGGCACTGTCCTCGGTCGGCTGGACGATGCCGCGCCTTCAACCTGATGACCCTGTTCACAAAAGCCATCTGGCAAGGGCGATCTCGCTTGCCGGACAGGTCCTTGGGATGCCCTGACAGTGACGTAACAGATTGCCAAAACTTTTGTGAACGGCTAGTCGCTGCGCCTGAACGCAGGTCCACGCGGGAGAGACGCCATGTTCAAGATCATCAAGGCCATCATGCCGCGGTCGGACAACTTTTTCGACCTGTTCGAGGCCCAGGCCAAGAAGGCGCAAGAGGCGGCACTGACCCTGCGGGCGATCCTCGACGGCGGCGCCGACACGGCCGACAAATGCACCCGACTGTCGACGCAGGAGGAAGAGGCCGACCAGATCAGCTACGAGGTCATGCAGTCGATCCGCCGCAGCTTCATCACGCCCTTCGACCGTTCCGACATCAAGGCGCTGTCCACCTCGCTCGACGATGCCATCGACCAGATGAACAAGACTGGCAAGACCGTCGGGCTTTACGATGTCGCCAGCTTCCAGCCCAACATGCGCGCGATGGGCGACCGGATCATCCTGCTGTCCAACATCGTCGCCGAGGCCCTGCCGCTGATGCGCGACATCGGCACGAACTCCGGCCGCCTGCACCAGATGGTCGGCGAGATCAGCCGGATCGAGGAACAGTCGGACCAGATGTACGACACCGGGCTCAAGGACCTGTTCAAGGCCACGCCGAAGGACCAGGCGCTGGACTTCGTGATCGGGGCCGAGCTGTATGACCGGCTGGAAAAAGTCTGCGACCGCTTCGAGGACGTGGCTCATGTGATGAGCGACATCGTGATCGAGCACGTCTGATGGACGGCGGCACCATCACCTTCCTGCTGGTCTTCCTGATCGGAATCGCCTTCCTGTTCGATCTTCTGAACGGGATGCACGACGCCGCCAACTCCATCGCCACCATCGTCTCGACCCGGGTGCTGTCGCCGTTCGTGGCCGTGCTCTGGGCCGCCTTCTTCAACTTCGCCGCCTACTTCATCGGTCACCATTTCGGCTTCGAGGCCAAGGTCGCCTCGACCATCGGCAAGGGGCTGATCGACCCTGACATGGTGACGAACGCGGTGATCTTCGGGGCGCTGATGGGGGCTATCGTCTGGAACGTCATCACCTGGCGGCTGGGCATCCCCTCCTCCTCCTCGCACGCGCTGGTGGGCGGCATCATCGGCGCGGGGGTTGCCAAGGCGGGCTTCCCGGCGATCCAGTGGGCGGGCCTGTCGAAGACGCTGATCGCCATCGTCCTGTCGCCCGTCACCGGGTTTGTCCTCGGCATCCTGCTCGTCGTGCTGGTCAGCTGGCTTTTCGTCCGCGCCAACCCGGCCCGCACCGACGGCATCTTCCGCAAGTTGCAGCTTCTGACCTCGGCGCTTTACTCCATCGGCCACGGCTCGAACGACGCGCAGAAGACCGCAGGGATCATCGCGGTCCTTCTCTACGCCAACGGCTATTATAAGGAATTCACCGTCCCGGCCTGGGTGGTGCTGTCCTGCTTCACGGTGATGGGGATCGGCACCATGCTGGGCGGCTGGCGCATCGTGCATACGATGGGGTCGAAGATCACCCGCCTGACGCCCATGCAGGGTGCCTGCGCCGAAAGCGCCGGGGCGCTGACGCTGTTCGCGGCGACCTACCTGGGCGTGCCTGTCTCGACCACGCACACGATCACCTCGTCCATCGTCGGCGTCGGCTCGGCCCGCCGGGTCCATGCGGTGCGCTGGGGCCTTGCCAGCCGCATCGTCTGGGCCTGGGTCATCACCATCCCCGCCGCCGCGATCATGGGCGCGGTGTTCTACGGGATCGGCGAGCTGTTCATCGGCGTCTGAGGGCGTCAGACCAGGACCTCCTGCACCTCCTGCTGGCCCACCCCGAAGACACGCTTGTAGCGTTCGACCTCGTCCTTCGGCCCCATCGCCTTGGCAGGGTTGTCCGAGAGCTTGACCGTCGGCCGCCCGTTCGCCGACAGTGCCTTGCAGACCAGGCTGAACGGTGCCAGCGCATCGCCCGCCACAAGCCCGCGGAAATCGTTCGTCAGCATCGTGCCCCAGCCGAAGGACACCTTCACCCGCCCGTTGAACTGGGCGTAGAGCATCTCGATCGTGTCGACGTCGAGGCCATCCGAGAAGATCACCAGCTTCTTCGTCGGGTCTTCTCCCCGCTCCTTCCACCAGCGGATCGCGATTTCCGCCCCCTTCGCCGGATCGCCGGAATCGATGCGGATTCCGGTCCAGCCCGCCAGCCAGTCCGGAGCGTTCTTCAGGAACCCCTCGGTGCCATAGGTGTCCGGCAGGATGATCCGCAGGTTGCCGTCATGCTCTTCCTGCCAGTCGGCCAAGACGCGGTAGGGGGCCTGGCGCAGCTCCTCGTCGGAATTGGACAGGGCGCTGTAGACCATCGGCAATTCATGCGCGTTGGTGCCGATGGCCTCGATGTCCCGGCGCATGGCGATGCGGCAGTTGGAAGTGCCGGTGAACTTCGCCCCCAGCCCCTCCTGCATCGCCTGGACGCACCAGTCCTGCCACAGGAACCCGTGCCGCCGCCTTGTGCCGAAGTCGGCGATGCGCAGCCCGTCGATCTTCTTCAACCGCTCGATCTTCTCCCACAGCCGGGTCATCGCGCGGGCGTAAAGCACCTGCAGCTCGAACTTGCCCATGCTGTCGAGAACCGCCCGGCTGCGCAATTCCATCAGCACGGAAAGCGCCGGGATTTCCCACAGCATCACCTCGGGCCAACGGCCCTCGAAGGTCAGCTCGAACTGGCCGTCGCGCTTTTCCAGGTGATAGGCGGGCAGGCGCAGGCCCTCGAACCATTCCATGAAATCGGAGCGGAACATCTGCCGCTTGCCGTAGAAGGTATTGCCGCGCAGCCAGGTGCTTTCGCCGCGGGCAAGCGAGATCGTCCGCACATGATCCAGCTGCTCGCGCAACTCGCCTTCGTCGATCAGGTCAGCCAGCCGCACCTTGGTGGAGCGGTTAATCAGGCTGAAGACGACATTCGTGTCCGGCTTGTTCCGAAAAATTGACTGGCACATCAATAGCTTGTAAAAGTCGGTGTCGATCAGCGACCGCACGATCGGGTCGATCTTCCACTTGTGGTCCCAGACGCGGGTGGCGATATCCATGCTCTCAGGCCTCCAGCGCGACGCCGGCCGCGCGCATCTTGTCCCGCGCCTCTGACAGGCTGCCGTTCAGGTCGATGGCCCGCGTCGCGCCTTCCAGCACGGTGGCCTTGAACTCCAGCCGCGCCGCGTCGAGCGCCGAATAGGCGACGCAGTAGTCGGTGGCGAGGCCGACCAGAGTGACCGCCGTCACCCCCCGGCTGCGCAGATAGCCGTCAAGGCCCGTGGGCGTGACATGGTCATTCTCGAAGAAGGCGGAATAGCTGTCGATCTCGGGGCGAAAGCCTTTGCGGACAATCAGGTGCGCCGGGTCGGTGCGCAGATCTCGGTGGAATTCGGCGCCCCTGCTGCCCTGCACGCAATGGGTGGGCCACAGGACTTGCGGGCCGTAGGGCATCTGGATCAGCGTGAATGGCTCGGCGCCGGGATGGTTGTCGGCGAAGGAGGCATGGTTTGCCGGATGCCAGTCCTGCGTCAGGACGACGGTCGCGAACTCTCCCATCAAGCCATTGATCCGGCGGATGATCTCGTCGCCCTCTGCCACGGCAAGCGCACCGCCGGGGCAGAAGTCGTTCTGCACGTCGATCACGATCAGCGCGTCGGTTGCGGGTCTCATGGCGGCCTCCTCCGGGGTCACTCTCCTTGCGTAAGTGCGGGGGCGGGGTGCGTCAAGCGAAGCGCTTGAAATTCTGGGGCGTTCGGCGCAAAGGGGGGCCATGCTGACCGTCGCCGCGCTCTATCACTTCACCCGTTTCCCCGACCCCGCCGCCCTGAAGCCGGGGCTCCTGGAGGTTTGCGAGGCGCATGGCGTGCGGGGGTCGCTGCTGCTGGCACCAGAGGGGATCAACGGCACCATTGCGGGGACCCGCAAAGGGATCGACGCCGCCTTGGCCGCGATCCGGGCCTTGCCGGGGTGCGAAGGGCTGGAATGGAAGGAAAGCTTCGCCGATTCAATGCCTTTTGGCCGGATGAAGGTGAAGCTCAAGCGCGAGATCGTGACGATGGGCCAGCCCGACGTGGACCCCCTGGCACGGGTCGGCAACTATGTGGCGGCCCGGGACTGGAACGCGCTGATCAGCGACCCGGAGACGGTGGTGATCGACACCCGGAACGAATACGAGGTTGCCATCGGCACCTTCAAGGGCGCGGTGGACCCCGGGACGCGGGCCTTCGGCGAGTTTCCCGACTGGTGGCAGGCCAACCGGGAAAGGTTCGCGGGCAAGCGGATCGCCATGTTCTGCACCGGAGGCATCCGCTGCGAGAAATCGACGAATTACCTTCTGGGGCAAGGGGTTAACCAGGTCTACCACCTGAAGGGTGGCATCCTGAAATATCTGGAGGATGTGCCCGAGACTGACAGCCTGTGGCAGGGACAGTGCTTCGTTTTTGACGACCGGGTTTCGGTCGGGCACGGCTTGCAGCCCGGGGGTCTCAAGGTCTGCGGGGCGTGCCGGAGGCCGGTGACGGTGGAGGATCAGGCGGCTGCCGTCTATGAGGAAGGCGTCTGCTGCCGGGCGTGCGTGGAGGAGTATTCCGCAGCGGATCGGGAACGGTTCCGGGAGCGGCACCGCCAGATGATGTTGGCAGAGAAGCGAGGGGCGCTACATCTGGGGTATTCGCTGGAGTAAGGTGGGTTGGCACCCACCCTACGCGGCTTGGTCGGCCAAAATGTCCTGCACCATCGGAATCACCTGCTCACCATAAAGCCGGATGCACTCCATCAGCCGGGAATGCGGCACGGGTCCGGTCGAGTACTTCATGTCAAACCGCTGGAGTCCCAGGGTTTTCACCGTCTTCGCGATCTTCCGCGCCACCGTCTCGGGGCTGCCCACATAGAGCGCGCCGTGGTGCACCTCGGCGAGGTAGCGGTCCTTCGTCACCGGGGGCCAGCCCCTTTCGCGGCCGATGCGACCGAACATCTCGGCATAGTGCGGCCAGAGTGCCTCCTGCGCCGCCTCGTCCGTCTCCGCGACGAAACCGGGGGAATGGACGCCGATGGGCCGCAGGGGTTTCCCAAGCTCGGCGCAGGCGCGATGGTAGAGGTCGACGTAGGGCGCGAAGCGCGCGGCATCGCCGCCGATGATCGCGAGCATCAGTTGCAGATCCTGCCGGACGACGCGGACCACGCTTTCGGGCGAGCCGCCGACGCCGACCCAGACCGTCATCGGCTGACCCAGGGGCGGGAAAACCTGCTGGTTTTCCAAGGGGCTGCGCGTTTCACCCGACCAGGTGATGCGGCTTTCCCGCAGGAGTTTGGCAAAAAGGTCCAGGCGTTCCTCGAAAAGCTGGTCGTAATCGTGCAGATCGTGGCCGAAGAGTGGGTAACTTTCGGTGAACGACCCGCGCCCGAGGATCGGTTCGGCACGCCCGTTCGACAGCGCGTTGAGCGTGGAGAACCGCTGGAAGACGCGGACGGGGTCATCCGTCGACAGCACGGTGACGGCGGTGCCAAGCTTGATGCGACGGGTGCGCCCGGCAATGGCGGCGAGCACGATCTCGGGCGAGGAGATTGCGAAATCGGGGCGGTGGTGTTCGCCCAAGCCGATGAAATCAATGCCGATTTCGTCGGCCAGCGTGGCCTGGTCCAGCACCTCGCGCAAAACGCGGTCCATGCTTTGCGGCTGGCCGTCCGGGCCGACCGAGACATCGCCGAAGGTGTCGAGGCCGAGAGAGATGGGGGTCATGAGAGGCTCCTTTGGCCGGGAAGGTAGGGATCGGCCCGCGACAAATGAATGCAGATTTCGAGAGAGATGCGGTTCGGCGCCGCACGCTGCGGTTTAACCCATTGCGAACGCTAGATTAAATGGTCTGCCTTTGGGCTGTCCGTCGGTCTGGTTTCCATCTGGATGGCGTATGGAATCCGGCCATACGCGCGTCTGGCACATCAGGGATTTACCATGGCACCGAATCAGGTCGCCGAGGCAGAGTGGCCCGGGAAGGAGACCGGCATGACCTCACCCGAACGACTGGCCCCCGAACTGCTTGCGATCCAGATGGGCCTGGACATCCCCGACTTCGACCGTGACGGCTATTACGGCGCCGACTACGGCACGATGAAGCCCTATCACCGGGTGGGAAGCCTGCTCTTCCTCTCCGGCCATGTGGCGCAGCGCGGGGTGGAGATCACCCACAAGGGCCGCCTTGGCGCGGATGTGACCGTGGAGGAGGGCTATCAGGCGGCGCGGCGGACCGGGCTGAACGTGCTGGGCGGTATCCGGCAAGCTGTGGGATCGCTGGACCGGGTGAAGGGTATTGTCCGCAGCCTGAACTTCGTCGTCTGCACGCCGGAGTTCGAGGAGGTCCACAGGGTGTCCAGCGGGTTGTCGGACCTGTTCCTGGAGGTCTTCGGGCGCGAGCGCGGGCTTGGCGGGCGGGCGACGATCGGTGTGATGGCGCTGGCCAACGGCGTCTGTTTCGAGACCTGGGTCACGGTCGAGGTGGAGTAGACGTCGCGCCTTACCGGCAGGGCGCCTGCACCGGAACCTGTGATTTTGGCGCGGCCCATGCCGTCAGGCGGGCCAGGGCGGAAGACCAGCGCTGACGACGCGCCGCGCGCAGGTTGGCCAGATGCTCGGCCCGGTGCTGCGCATGAGGGCAGGGCGGGGCGATGTGGAGGAGGTCGAGGTTGACGCCGTACATGGCTTTCGTTCCAGATCAAGATTGCCTTATGGTAATGCCTGAAAACCGGCGATACTGCGACTCAGGAATTTCCACGGGACGAAAGTTGAAGTTACATGTCGCGCTGGCGTGACCTTCCCTCGCTGTCGATGTTGCGGGCCTTTGATGCTACCGCCCGCAGCGGCAGTTTTGCCGAGGCGGGGCGGGTGCTGAACGTCACCCACGCCGCGGTGACGCAAGCCGTGCGGGGTCTGGAGGCAGAGCTGGGCGTGCCGCTGGTGCGGCGGGCGGGGCGGACGGTGGGCCTGACCGGGGCGGGAGAAAAGCTTGCCCGCGCGTTGGACGAAGGCTTCGGCACCGTGGCCGCTGGGATCGCTTCGCTGCGTCAGGCCGAGGCGCGGCGCGTGCTGCGGGTCGCCACGACCACCTTCATCGCCGAGACCCATGTCATGCCGCGCCTGCCCGAGTTCTGGGCCCGGCATCCGGGGATCGAGGTGGCGATGTCGCCCAGCCCGGCGCGCGCCGACATCCATCGCGACGGGTTCGACCTGGCGATCCGGGCCTTGTCGGACGGCTGGAGCGACCCGCCGGGCGAGGAAGTCCGTCCGCTGGCACGGATCCCGCTACTGGCGGTCTGTGCGCCCTCGCTGGTGGCGCGCGGGCGGCCTGACCTGCAGGCGCTGCCCTGGATCATCGGCGGCGACAGCCCCTGGGACACCGATCAGCTAAGCGCGACCGGGATCGACCCCTCGCGGCTGAACCGGGTGCAGGTCGGCAGCCCGCATCTGGAGATGTCGGCCTGTCGCCAGGGCCTGGGCGCGATGCTGGCGACGGAGATCATCTGTCGGGCGGACCTGGAGGCCGGGCGGCTGGTCCGGCTGCCGCTGGAAGGACTGCCGGTCGTGACCTATGCCGTGATCCTGCCCAAGGGCCCAAGGCGCCCGGCGGTGGACGCTTTCGCGGACTGGCTGGCGACGATCTTCTAGGCCCCGATCAGGCCTTGTCGCGGACGATCAGGCGGTTTCCCTCGCCCTTGGTCACGTCGAAGCGGCCGGTGCGCTTCAGGAGGTCCGACAGTTTCTGGCTGCCGTAGCTGCGGCTGTCGAAGTCGGGGTAGAGTTGCACCAGCACGTTGCCAAGCTGGCCAAGGGAATAGGCATCCTCCTCGACCCCGATCTTCTTCATTGCCGCGAGGATCAGCGGAATGGCTTTGGACGGCGCATCCTTCTCGGCTTTGGCGGGCTTCGCAGGCGTTGGGGCATCGGTCGCCGGTTCCGGGGCAGTGGTCAGGTTCTCCAGGAAGATGAAGCGGTTGCAGACGTTGCGCAGGGATTCCGGCGTCTTCTTCTCGCCCACGCCGATGACCTGCAACCCGTCCTCGCGGATGCGGGAGGCGAGCCGGGTGAAATCGCTGTCCGAGGAGACAAGGACGAAGCCGTCGACCTTGCCCAGATGCAGGATGTCCATCGCGTCGATCACAAGGCCGATGTCGGAGGCGTTCTTGCCCTTGGTGTTGGCCGACTGCTGGTGCATGACGAGGCCAAGGCTGCGGGCCTTATCCTTCCATTGCGCCAGCGCTTGCGAGGACCAGTCGCCATAGACCCGGCGGACCGAGGGTTCGCCCAGACCCGCGATTTCGTCCAGCACTGCCTCGATGTGGCGGGCGGGGATGTTGTCGGCGTCGATCAGGACGGCCAGGCGGGGGGAGCGGGGATCTGCGGGCATGGGGCCTCCGGGTTGTCCCTTTGTCGCTGAACCGCATCGTCGGGGGAAGCGGAAAGCGTCAGGCGATCAGCGGCAGGGCTTTTGCGGACAGGGCGGTGATCGCGGCTTCGGGGACAAGCGACAGGAGGAGCCCGCGCTGCCCGGCGTTGATCCAGACGCGGGGGGCGGTGCAGGCGGTGGCCTCGATCACCGTCGGGACGGCGCGTTTCTGGCCGAAGGGCGAGATGCCGCCGACATGGTAACCGGTCAGCTTCTCGGCCTTGGGCGCGGGCATCATCGCTGCGGACTTGCCCCCGAAGGCGCTGGCGACGCGCTTCATCGACAGTTGCCGGTTGGACGGGATCACGCAGCAGGCGGGCTTGCCGTCGACCTCGACCATCAGGGTCTTGAGCATGACCGCAGGGTCGATCCCCAGCGCTTCGGCGGCTTGCAGTCCGGTGGCCTCGGCCTTCGGGTCGTAGGCGTAGGGATGCAGCTCGACCGTGATGCCAAGGGCGGCAAGGATGCGAAGGGCGGGGGTGGAGGACATGGCGAGGTCAGAGAAGCGGTTCGGGGAATGGGGAGACGACGCGCGCGCCAGTCGCAAGGAAGGCACGGTCGCCGGTGACAACGGTGCCGTCTCGGGAAATGGCAGTGGCGGCGATCTGCAGGTCGGCGCCCGCGTTGCCGATCCGGGCGGAAAGACGGCCCCAGATGCGTGCGGCATCGGCGTCGAAGGGCAGGATGCGGTCGGCGAAAAGCAGCATGGTACGGTCGAGCCAACTGCGGAGGTCCTGTGCGAATGACGGATCGCGCTGGGTCTGCTGGGCGATGCCGCGTTCAATCTCGCCCAGGGTGACGACACTGAGATAAAGGCTGTTGTCCGGCTTGTCCGCCAGCCACCGCACAACATGCGGCGCGCGGTCGGGACGGCGGAAGGCCGACACGACGTTGGTGTCGAGAAGGTAGATCACAGGCTGACGTCGCGAGGCCGCACTTCGGCGCGGGGGAGGTCTTCCCCGGGGAAGGACAGGAGGTGATCGGCAAAGCTGCCCCGGCATTTTCCTGCCTGAGAGACAAGCCGCGTGTATTCCGTGGCCGAAAGGACCACGACGGCGGGCTTGCCGCGCCGGGTGACTTCCTGTGGGGTACCGGCGAGGGCTGAATCCACCACTTCGGAAAAGCGGTTCTTGGCGTCTTGAAGCGTCCACATGGCAGCTATCCAGCTAGACAGATAGCTAGCTAGATATGCCTGCCAATGGGGGACGTCAAGTCTAGTACACCACCACGGCCCGGATCGACTTGCCCTCGTGCATCAGGTCGAAGCCCTTGTTGATGTCTTCGAGCTTCAGGATGTGGGTGATCATGCTGTCGATCTCGATCTTGCCGTCCATGTACCAGTCGACGATCTTCGGCACATCGGTCCGACCACGCGCGCCACCAAAGGCGGTGCCTTTCCAGACCCGGCCCGTCACCAGCTGGAACGGCCGCGTCTCGATCGTGGCGCCCGCCGGGGCAACGCCGATCACGATCGACTGGCCCCAGCCGCGGTGGGTGCATTCCAGCGCCGCCCGCATCACCTTGACGTTGCCGGTGCAGTCGAAGGAGTAGTCCACCCCGCCGATCTTGTCGAAAGGCGTCCTGGTCATGCCGACGATGTGGCTCACCACGTCGCCCTCGATCTTGGTCGGGTTGACGAAATGGGTCATGCCGAACTTGCGGCCCCATTCCTCCTTGTCGTCGTTGATGTCGACGCCGATGATCTTGTCGGCTCCCGCCAGCTTCAGGCCCTGGATCACGTTCAGCCCGATGCCGCCCAGCCCGAAGACCGCAGCGGTCGCGCCCTGCTCCACCTTCGCCGTATTCAGCACCGCGCCGACCCCGGTGGTCACGCCGCAGCCGATGTAGCAGATCTTGTCGAAGGGCGCGTCGTCGCGAACCTTGGCCAGCGCAATCTCCGGCAGGACCGTGTGGTTGGCAAAGGTCGAGCAGCCCATGTAGTGATAGATCGGCGTGCCATCCAGCATCGAGAACCGGGTCGTCCCGTCCGGCATCAGCCCTTTTCCTTGCGTGTCGCGGATCGCGGTGCAGAGGTTGGTCTTGCGGGAAAGGCAGGACGGGCACTCGCGGCATTCGGGGGTGTAGAGCGGGATGACATGGTCGCCGGGCTTCAGCGTCTTCACCCCGGGGCCGCATTTCACCACCACGCCTGCGCCTTCGTGCCCCAGGATCGAGGGGAAGATGCCTTCGGGGTCGGCCCCCGACAGGGTGAATTCGTCGGTATGGCAGATGCCGGTGGCCTTGATCTCGATCAGGACCTCGCCCTCTTTCGGGTCGTCGAGGTTCACCTCCATGACCTGCAAAGGCTGTCCGGCAGCGACGGCGACGGCGGCACGGGTGCGCATCTGGTTTTCCTCCCTTAAAGATTTTCCGGAACCTGTGCCAAACTCGGGCGTAAAGCAATGACGGATTCTATCCGCTTTCACGAAGGATGCACCCCATGAGACATGCCTTTCCCCTGCTCGTCTGCGCCCCGCTGCTTCTGTCGGCCTGTGTGATGGAGCCGGTGCCGATGCCGCCGCCCGACCCGCTGGCAAGCTGCGGTGCGGATGAATTGCAGTATCTGGTCGGCCGCCCCGGCGTGGTCCTGGACGGGATGCGTTTCAGCCAGGACGTGCGGGTGATCGAGCACGGCATGGCGGTGACGATGGACTATAGCGCGACGCGGCTGAACTTCTGGCTCGACCGGCGCGACGTGATCGAGCGCGTGACCTGTGGCTAGTCGGCTCGCGCCTCTTGCCCTGACGCTTGCGCTTGCGGCCTGCGTTGCGGGGGAACCACAGCAGAACGCCTGCGGGGCCGACGGGATGCAGGACTTGGTCGGCAAGGACCAAGCTGTGCTGGCCGCGATGAGCCTTCCGCAAGGCACGCGGATCATCACCCCCGGCATGGCCGTGACCGAGGATTACAGCGCCTCGCGGCTGAACATCGACATCGACGCCAGGAACCGGATCAGCGGCATCTGGTGCGGATGAAAAAGGCCCCGGCCTGTCGACCGGGGCCCGCCTCTCGCCGCAGGGCGGCTTATTCCTTCATCACGCGGTAAGCCTTGTGGCATGCGGTGCAGGCGCCGCCAATCGCGCCGAGGCCCGCGCCGATGCTTTCGGCCGAGGCGACATCCAGCGCACCCGTCGCATCACCCAGCCCCTTGGCCTTCACGAGGAAATCGTCCCAGTTCGCCCAGATCTCGGGCTTGGCTTCCGAGGCAGGGTCTGCTGCCCCCTGTTCCTTGAAAGTTGCCTCGATCTTGCCCGCATCTTCGAGCAGCACGGCCTTGGCGGCTTCGGCCTTGGCTTGGTCATAGGGCTCTTCTCCCTTGGCCATCTTCGCCAGGATGCCGATGTTCATGCCCTGCGATTTCATCAGTTCCTCGCGCGCAATCGCGTTCGGATCGGTCGGTTCCATCTCTTCCTGGGCGAAAGCGGCTCCTCCGGCCAGGACCGCGCCGATCATCAAGGCTTTGGCAAATTTCATTTATTGGCTCCCTCGTTGGCTAAACCGGGCCAGTATAGGCGCGACATTCCGTCGCGGTAGTCGCGGCTCTGTGCTCTCACGCACTTGTCATCTTCGGTGGTGCAGGACTCGACAGGGTCGCGGCAGGGTGGCATGACAGGAACATAAAGGGAACAAATGAGTCGGTGATGGCGGGTCGGCGCATCCTGTCACTATGGTTTCCGCGGCTGGCGGCAGACCGGGCCACCCGGCGGCGCAAGGATGCGGTGCCAGTGCCACTGGCCGTGGTGGGCGACCGCAACGGCGCGCAGGTTCTGGTTTCCTTGTCGGTGGAGGCCGAAGCGGCAGGCCTGGCGCCGGGCCAGCCCTTGCGCGATGCGACCGCGATCTGCCCCGCGCTTCTGACCGTGCCGGCCGACCCCCTGGCCGAGGCGCAGTTCCTGCTGATGCTGCGCCGCTGGGCGGGACGTTTCTCGCCCTGGGTCGCGGATGAAGCCCCCGCCGGGCTGATGATCGACCTGACGGGATCGGCGCATCTGCATGGCGGGGAAGACGGGGTGCTGGACCGGGTGGCCGAGGATTGCGAGCGCCTGGGCCTGGCGGTGCGCGCGGCGATCGCCGATACGCCGGGGGCGGCCTGGGGGCTGGCGCGCTATGCCAGCGCCGGGGTGGTGCCGGTCCGGTCGGGCGATGCCATCGACCAGGAGGCGCGGGCGACGCGGTCCCGCGCCGCCAAGCGCCGGGGGTGGGAGCGGGGCGGCAGCCTGCCGCGGACCGTGGCCGCGCGGGGGGCCGGGACGGCGCTGGTTGCCCCGCCGGGTCGGCTTCACGACGCGCTGGCCCCCTTGCCGCTGGCCGCCCTGCGGCTGGACGGGGATGTGGTGGACCGGCTGCTGCGGCTGGGCCTGCGCCAGGTGGGCGACATCATGGGCATCCCGCGCGCAGCACTCGCCCGGCGCTTCGGGGCGGATACCTTGCGCCGTCTGGACCAGGCCATGGGGCTGGAGCCCGAGCCGGTCAGCCCGGCCCGGCCCCCGATGCAGTTCGCGGTGCGGCTGACCCTGCCCGACCCGATCGGCCTGCGCTCGGATGTCGAGGCGGCGCTGGACCGGCTGCTGCCGCCGTTCTGCGACAAGCTGCGCGCCAGGGGCCGGGGCGCGCGACGGGTGCTGTTCCAGGCGTTCCGCGCCGATGGCGGGGTCGCCTCGGTCGAGGTCGGACTGGCCCGCGCCTCGGACAGCCCCGACCGCATCCGCCCGCTGCTGCACCTGAAGCTCGACCAGATCGACGCAGGCTTCGGGATCGACTGCCTGCGGCTGGAAGCGCTCGCGACCGAGGCGGTCAGCGCGGTCCAGCATCGCGGCCAACTGGAGGTGACGGCCGAGGCGCAGGGCTTGGTCGGGCGGGTTCCGGCAGGTTCGGCCCAGGCGCTGGAAGATCTGATCGGCCGCCTGGGCGCAAGGCTCGGGGCCGAGTCGGTCCTGCGCCTGCATCCCGCCGACAGCCATGTCCCGGCGAAATCCGCCAGGTTGCTGATGGCCGCCTGGAGCGAGCCGCATGATGGCGTCTGGCCCGCTTCGTCCTGCCCCCGCCCGCTGGTGATGTTCCGCCCCGAACCGGTCGATGCGCCGGAAACGCCCGATCTGCCCTCCCGCTTCCGCTGGCGGCGGCGCGACTTCACCGTGCGGATGGCGGTCGGCCCGGAGCGGCTGCAACCCGAATGGTGGTTCGAGGACCCGGACTGGCGCGGCGGCACCCGCGATTACTGGCGGGTCGAGGCAGAGGGCGGCGAGAGGCTCTGGCTGTTCTACGGCCGGGGCGGGGCGGTGACCGACCAGTGGTATTGCGAGGGGGTATTTTCCTGACCGTGCAGGACAGGTTCCCCTTGTCGCCGGACCGGGAAGTGGCGAAAAGCCGGACATGTTCGAAATCGCCACCGATCTTGCCCTGCTCCTGGTCCTTGCCGCCTTCTGTGCGGGCTTCATCGACAGCATCGCGGGCGGGGGCGGGCTGATCTCGGTGCCCGCGCTGCTCCTGGCCGGGGCCTCGCCGGTCGAGGCGCTGGCGACGAACAAGCTGCAGGGCACCTTCGGGGCGGCGACGGCGACGTTGGCCTATGCCCGTGCGGGGCAGGTCCGGCCGCAGGACCAACTGGGAATGGCAGCCATCAGCGCGGGGGCGGGCGCGGGCGGCGCGATGGTTGCGCATCTGATCCCGGCCGAAGTCTTGCGGATCATCATGCCGGTGGTCCTGATCGGGGTTGCGGCGTTCTTTGCCCTGAAGCCGGGGCTATCCGACGACGCCAGGGCGGAACGGGTGAAGCCCGGAGTGTTCGCGGCGACGGTCGTGCCGCTGGTGGCCGCCTATGACGGGTTCTTCGGTCCCGGAACCGGATCGTTCTTCATGATGGGCTTCGTGATGCTTGCGGGCCACGGCGTGCTGAAAGCGACCGCGCATACCAAGATGCTGAACTTCGCCTCCAACGTCGGCTCGCTTCTGGTCTTCGCCTTCTCCGGCGCAACCTGGTGGGGCGTGGGGCTGACGATGGCGGTGGGGCAGATCGCCGGGGCAAGCCTGGGTGCGCGAGTGGCGATGCGGGTGGGGGCACGGCTGATCAAGCCCTTGCTGGTCTTCGTCTCGACCGCGATGGCGCTGCGGCTGTTGTGGCAGGCCTTGGGCTAGAGCCCCCAGTCCGCCCCCTGCATCTCGCGCAACCGGCTGGCGGTGCGTTCGAACTCGAACGACCCCTCGCCCTCGATATAGAGCCGCTCCGGCGTTTCGGCGGCGGAGGCGATGAGGCGGACCTTCGCCTCGTAGAGCGCGTCGATCAGGGTGACGAAGCGCTTCGCCTCGTTGTAGTTGGCTGACGACAGCTGCGGGATGTCCTCCAGGATCAGCACCCGCACCGCGCGGGCGATGGCGAGGTAGTCTCCGGGGCCGAGGGGTTTCGAGCAGAGGTCCCAGAAGCTCGCCCGCCCCACCCCGTTCGCGAAGCGGGGGAGTTGGACTTGCCGACCGTTCACCTCCAGCGTCAGGGGCTGTTCGGGGGCGCCCCCGGTGAGGTCGGTCCAGATCGCGGCGATCTGGGTGGTGGCGGTGCGGGCGGGGTGGAAATAGACCTGCGCGCCCTGCAGCCGGTGCTGGCGGTAGTCGGTGGGGCTTTCCAGCTCCACCACCTCCAGCTTCTCTTCCAGCATGGCGATGAAGGGCAGGAAGATGCCCCGGTTGAGCCCGTCCTTGTAGAGGTCGCCGGGGGGCCGGTTCGAGGTGGTGACGATCACGATCCCGGCGGCGAAGAGCTTCTCGAAAAGGCGCCCCACCAGCATCGCGTCGGTGATGTCGGTGATCTGCATCTCGTCGAAGGCGAGGAGGCGGAGGTCGCGGATGATCTCCTCGGCCACCGGGACCAGCGGGTCCTCGACCCCACGGCTCCGGGCGGCGTGCATGCCCTTGTGGACCCCCTGCATGAAGGCGTGGAAATGGACGCGACGTTTCTGGGTGATGTCCGTCGCCTCGGTGAAGAGGTCCATCAGCATCGACTTGCCCCGCCCGACGCCGCCCCAGAGGTAGAGGCCGCGCGGGGGCTGGATCGGCTTGGCGAAGAGGCCCGCGAAAAGGCCGACCTTGCGGGTCGCGTTCGCTTCCAGCCAGGACCGGAGGTCCTCCAGCCGCGGGAGGAGCGCGTGCTGGGCCGGGTCGGGGCGGAGGGTGCCCCCGGCCACGCGGGCCTCGTAGATCTCGGTCAGGGTCTGGCGCATGGGAGAGGGATAGCGGGGCGGGGGCGGGGGCCGCAAGGGGGGCGCGGCTGTCCACAGTGGACAGGTGCTACCGGGTCAAGGATTTCAAGGGGTTGGGTTTGGGCGTTAGGGTGGTGTTAACCGAGGGTGGGCAAGGATCATGGCGATGCTTTCGGAACGCGAAGTTCAACTTGTGAGCAAGGGCATGAGCATATAGGCTAAAGCGCGGCAGGGAGACCACAAGATGTTGATTGACCGTCTGCCCCAGTTTGTGCGGGACAACTACGAATTTCACGAGTGGAAGCACGCGAGCGCGATCCTGTCTCAAGATTTTCCTGCCGAATGGCTCGACCTGCTTTCGTTGCTGCAAGACTTGCGACTTCGTAAGTCCTGGATTGCTGTCGGGGGTGGGAACAAGTCGAAGCTGGCAATTTACGTCGATAAGTTTCTCGTGCAACGCGGATGGGTCGAAAAGCAGTTCCAGACGGCGATCGAGGTGGATGGCAACAGGCTCGACTCTCCGACTCACAAGGTGGACTGCTACAAGAACGGGATCGCGCTTGAGGTAGAGTGGAACAACAAGGACCCTTTTTATGACCGGGACCTGAACAACTTCCGTCTGCTATTCGACCTGCGCGCCGTGAGCGTTGGGGTCATCTTGACGAGGGCAGACGAGTTGCAAGACGTCTTTAGGGATCTTGGACGAGGATCATCCTATGGGATGTCGACGACGCACATGTCCAAACTGCTTCCCCGGATCGAAGGCGGGGGAGGGGCGGGATGTCCGCTCCTTGTGTTCGGCATCAGGAAGTCGCTTTACCTGGAGGATGAAGAATGACCAGCGCTGCGGATGATCTTCTGGCGAAAGCGGGAACGACCAGGTTCAAGACCGTTCTGGCCGATCCGCCTTGGCAGTTCCAGAATCGCACCGGCAAGATGGCGCCCGAGCACAAGCGCCTGTCGCGGTATCCTACGATGACGCTGCGCGAGATCTGCGATCTTCCGGTTGAGGCAATCGTCGCCGACACCGCGCATCTTTACCTTTGGGTGCCCAACGCCTTGCTGCCCGAGGGGCTGAAGGTGATGGAGCACTGGGGCTTCTCCTACAAGAGCAACATCATCTGGTACAAGGTGCGCAAGGACGGGGGGCCGGATCGACGCGGGGTTGGTTTCTATTTTCGCAACGTGACGGAAATCCTGCTGTTTGGCGTCCGCGGCAAGAACGCGCGAACCTTGCAGCTGGGGCGGACACAGGAGAACATCATCTCAACCCAGAAACGCGAGCATAGTCGCAAGCCGGACGAGCAGTATGCGCTGATCGAGGGGTGCAGCAATGGGCCTCGGCTGGAGATGTTCGCACGCGGGCCGCGCGTCGGCTGGACTGTCTGGGGCAATCAGGCTGACGAATACACGCCGACGTGGGACACCTATTCGAACCATTCGCAGGCGGATGTCATTCAACTGAAGTCGCGCAAGGCTATCTAGTCGGAGACGCGCAAGACCGTGGAGTTGTGCGCATTAGCGCACCCTACGAGGGCGACAATCGCCCGGAAGAGTCGGGCTGAAGCCCGACCTACGGGGTTGTCGCGGGTTCAGCGGGGGCGGTGCCTTCGGCGGGGGCCACAGGGGCCTCGCCCTCCGCCGGGGCCGCTTCTGTCGGGGCCTCCGGCGGGGCGGTCAGGATGCCGTTCTGCCAGATGCCCTCAGCCACTTCGCCGCTGGCGTAAGTGAGTTTGCCCTGGCCCTCGCGTTTGCCAGCCTTGAAGAGGCCCTCGTAGATGTCGCCTTCGGGGTAGGTGGCCACGCCCTGGCCCTCGATCTGGCCCGCGACCCAGGCGCCCACATACTTGAACCCGTCGGTGGTCGAGAACTCGCCTTGGCCATCCCGCAGGCCTGCCTTGAACTCGCCCTTGTAGAGGCTTTCGTCGGGGTAGACGGCGGAGCCGACCCCCTGGCGTTCCCCCGCCACCCAATCGCCTTCGTAGCGGTAGCCGTCGGGGTAGGTCATCAGGCCCTTGCCGTCGGGCTTGGCCTGCTTGAACGACCCCTCGTAGACCCGACCGTCCTTGTAGGTGGCGCGACCCTCGCCCGAGATCACGCCCGCGGCCCAGTTGCCCTGGTAGGTCGACCCGTCGGGATAGGTGATCGCGCCCTGGCCGTTCGGCTGGTCGGCTTTCATCGCGCCGATGTAGACCGAGCCGTCGGGATAGGTGATCGAGCCGGTGCCCTCCATCCGGCCCGCGACCCAGGCGCCTTCGTATTTGAAGCCGTCGGTGGTGGTGAAGCTGCCCTGGCCCTGGCGGTGGTCCTTGGCCCAGCTGCCATAGTAGATGTCGCCGTTCTTGTGGGTGAGCTTGCCCTGGCCGTCGCGCAGGCCGTCCTTGAAGCTGCCCTCGTACAAATCGCCGTTCGGCTGGGTCAGGATGCCCTTGCCGTTGATCTGCCCCTCGGCCCAGTCGCCCTGGTAGATCAGGCCGTCGGGCATGGTGAGCTTGCCCTTGCCGGAGCGCTGGCCCTTGACCAGCGTGCCGTCGTACACCGTGCCATCGGGATAGGTGATGCGGCCGGTGCCTTCCTTGACGCCCAGCACCCAGTCGCCGTCATAGGTGTAGCCCGAGGGGTTGGTCAGCTTGCCCTTGCCGTTGTGGGTGCCCTTGACGAAAGCGCCTTCGTAGACCGAGCCGTTGGCATAGGTGGCCTTGCCCATGCCGGTCATCTGGCCCTGCACCCAGTCGCCCTCATAGGTGCGGCCGTCGGGGGCGGTGATCTTGCCCTTGCCCTCGGGCTGGCCCTTGACGAAGGCGCCTTCGTAGACCGAGCCGTTGGGGTAGCGGGCCACGCCCTGGCCGGTGATTTCTCCTGCAACCCAGTCGCCGGTGTATTCGAAGCCGGAGGGGAGCTTGTAGGTGCCGGTGCCGTCCTGGCGGCCGTCCTTGAAGGTGCCTTCGTAGACCGAGCCGTCGTCGTATTGCTTGGTGATGATCTCGCCGTCCTGCGCCATTGCGGGCAGGGCGAGGCTGGCGAGGAGGGCGGCGGTCATCAGGCGCATGGACGAATCCCCGGGGTGACTTGGGGGCAGGGTAAGGGGCGGGTTCCAAGGTGACAAGGATTTGGCGGTCAAAGGGTCGGGCGGGGGTGCGAGCCACTTTCCCTTGGGGTGAAGTCTGGTAGAAGGAGAGGATGTAGTGGGGGCCTTGCCATGACCGACACGTTCAAACTGATGCTGGCGCAGCTGAACCCGACGGTGGGGGCGATTGCCGCGAACGTGGCGCGGGCGAAAGAGGCCTGGGAGAGCGGGAAGGCGGCAGGGGCCGACATGGTCGCGCTGACCGAGATGTTCGTGACCGGCTACCAGACGCAGGACCTGATCCTGAAGCCCGCCTTTGTCAGCGCGGCCGTGGCGGCGATCGAGGCCTTGGCCGTCGACTGCGCGGACGGCCCGGCGCTGGGGATCGGCGGGCCGGTGTCCTTGGGCGGGCGGCTTTACAACGGTTACTATGTGCTGGAAGGCGGGCGGGTTCATGCCCGGGTGCTGAAGCACCACCTGCCGAACGACGCGGTGTTCGACGAGAAGCGGGTGTTTGCCTCGGCCGACGTGCATGGGCCCTATGTGGTGAAGGGGGTGCGGATCGGGACTCCCATTTGCGAGGACGCCTGGCATCCGGACGTGGCGGAGACGCTGGCCGAGACGGGGGCGGAGATCCTGCTGATCCCGAACGGCTCGCCCTATCACCGGGGCAAGCCGAACCTGCGGCTGAACCTGATGGTCGCCCGTGTGGTGGAGACGGGGTTGCCCCTGGTCTACCTGAACATGGTGGGCGGGCAGGATGACCAGGTGTTCGATGGCTCCAGCATGGTGCTGAACCCGGGCGGGCGGCTGATGGCGCAGCTGCCGCAGTTCGACGAGTGCGAGGTGATGGTGACGTTCCACCGGGGGGCCTCGGGCTGGGAGGCAGAGCAGGGAGAGATCGCCGAGATCCCGCCGATTGGCGAGGCGGACTATCGGGCCTGCGTGATGGCCTTGGGCGACTACATGCGGAAATGCGGATTCAGGAAGGCGCTGCTGGGCCTGTCGGGCGGGATCGACTCGGCGATTGTCGCGGCGATGGCGGTGGATGCGCTGGGGCCGGAGAACGTGCGTTGCGTGATGCTGCCGAGCGAGTTCACCTCGGCGGAGTCGCTGGAGCTGGCGACGGCGGCGGCGAAGGCGCTGGGCTGCCGGTATGACACGGTGCCGATTTCGGGGGCGCAGGCGGCGGTGGGCGAGGCTCTGGCGCCCTTGTTTGCGGGGACCGAAGCCGGGATCACCGAGGAGAACATCCAGTCGCGGTTGCGGGGGCTTATGCTGATGGCGCTGTCGAACAAGTTCGGCGAGATGCTTCTGACCACCGGCAACAAGTCGGAGATGGCGGTGGGGTATTGCACGATCTACGGCGACATGAACGGCGGCTACAACCCGGTCAAGGACATGTACAAGACCCGGATGTTCCTGACCGCGCGCTGGCGGAACGAGAACCACCGGAGCTGGATGAAGGGCCCGCCGGGCGAGGTCATTCCGGAGCGGATCATTGCGCGGCCGCCGAGTGCGGAGTTGCGGGCGAACCAGCGGGATGATGACAGCCTGCCGCCCTATGAGGTGCTGGACGCGATCCTGGAGTGTCTGGTCGAGAAGGAGATGGCGGTCGCCGACATCGTGGCGCTGGGCTTTGACCGGTCCGTGGTGAAGAAGGTCGAGCACCTGCTGTATCTGGCGGAATACAAGCGGTTTCAGGCCGCCCCCGGCGTCCGGCTGACGCAGAAGGCCTTCTGGCTCGACCGCCGTTATCCCATTGTGAACCGCTACCGCGATGACCTCTGAGATCGTCGTCGTCAACTTCTACGCGCTCCGCGACGGCGAGGCCTTCGACCGCGCGGTGCGGGCGCTGGTGCCGCGGGTGCGCTTGCAGGGGCATGAGGGGCTGCGCAGCTACCGCTTCTTCGGGTCAGGCCCGAAGGAGCGGCGGCTGGTGTCGATCTACGAGGGGCCGGAGGCCTGGGTCGGCCACCATGACCTGATCATGGGCTGGCAGGAGATGGTCGCCTTGCGCGCGGCGGCGCGGTTGGCGCGGACCGACCTCTACGGCCCCTTGACCCCGCCGATGCAGGCCTGGGTCGACCAGATGGGCCTGGGCAAGAAGCTGCGCCACCAGGGCGAGGCGATTGCCGGGTTCCGGCGCGGCTAGTCGCAACCGTCGACCGATGCGGCGCTTTGCGCTAGCCTGACCGGAGGCGGAAACCTCGGGGGAAGCGATGATGATCCGGCTGGCAGGACTTCTGGTGCTGTGCGCGGCGCCTGCGGGGGCCGAGACGCTGCGGGTGATGAGCTTCAACATCTGGGGCGGCGGCGCGAACGAGGGCAAGGGGATCGAGGAGACGGTGGCCGCGATCAGGGCCGCAGGGGCGGATGTGGTGGGGTTGCAGGAGACGCGCCTCGAAAGCGATCCCTGCACGGCGGAAAGCTGTCCGGCGGTGGGCGAGAGCGTCGCCCCGGCCATTGCCGAAGCGCTGGGCTGGCATGTCTACGACCAGACGCAGGAGAATGTGGCGCTCTGGGCCAATGCGGTGATCTCGCGCTATCCGATTGGCGCCGTCTCGCCCAAAGACCTGGGCGTGGCGCTGGATGTGAACGGCAAGACGGTCTGGCTGTTCAACATCCATCTCGATGACGAGCCCTATCAGCCCTACCAGCTTCTCGGCATCGAATACGGGCCAGCGCCCTTCATCAAGACCGAGGCGGAGGCGGTGAAATACGCCACCGAAACCCGCGGCCCGGCACTGGACCTGTTGCAGGCGGACATGGCGGCAGCAGACGGGGCGGCGGCGATTTTCGTCACGGGGGATTTCAACGAACCTTCTGTCCATGACTGGACCCCCGAGGCGGTGGCGGCGGGGCAGCAGCCAGTCGCGGTGGCATGGCCGACGACCGGGCGGCTGGTGGCCGAGGGTTTTCTCGATGCCTACCGGGCCATCCACTTCGACCCGGTGGCCAGGCCCGCCTATACCTGGACCCCGCGCTATGACGAGGCGGCGACAGACGACCATCCCGACCGGATCGACTTTGTGCTGGCCAAGGGCGCGGGGCTGCGCGTGACCGATGCCGCCATCGTCGGCGAGGACGGGCCAAGGAGCGATATCGTGGTCATGCCCTGGCCGTCGGATCACCGGGCGGTGGTGGCGGAGGTGGAGTTCTAGGGTAGGGTGGGTGAAACCCACCGCCTGCTGTGGAAGGGCCGGGGACGGTGAGTTGGCACCCACCCTACACAGCGCTTACGGTGCATTCGCGCAGGAGGCGCATCACGTCTTCCGGGCGGCAGAGCTGGGTTGCGTCGGTGGTGACTGCGGCGGAAGCGGCGGCGGAGCCAAGGGCCAGCGCTTCGGCATTGGTCTGGCCCTGAGCCAGGGCCAGCACGAAGGCTGCGACGAAGCTGTCGCCCGCACCGACGGTCGACTTGACCCGCACCTTGGCCGCCTTGGCGAAGAGCTTCTGGTCCTTGTCGGCCAGGACGTTTCCTTCCGCCCCGCGCGCGACGATCACGGTCTTCGCCACGCCTCGGCGGACCAGCGACTGCGCGAATTCGGCGGTATCGGACAGGGTAGGAAGCGGCTTGCCTGCCAGTTCCTCGCCCTCGGGCCCGTCCATGCGCAGGACTTCGAGGCCCGGGATCGGGTGGCGCACCGCCTCGGTCAGGGTGGAGCCGGAGGTGTCGAGCACGATCCGGCTTTCGGGCATCGAGGCGGCAAGCTGGGCCGGAAAGTCGACCGGCACGCCCGGGGGCTGGCTGCCTGAGATCACCGAGATGCCGCCGGGCCGGGCGGTGGCGCGGAGAAGGGTGAAGACGCGGGCGCGCTCGGCCTCACCCCAGACCGGGCCGGGGAGCATGAAGCGGTACTGCTTGCCGGAGGTCGCTTCGTTCACGGTCAGCGACTGGCGCGTCTCGCCGGGGCCGAGGATGGAGAGGAAGGTCACACCCTCGGCCCGGATCAGCCCGGCGAGGCGGTCGCCGGTCAGCCCGCCGATGGCGACGAGCGCAAGGCTGTCGCCCCCCAGCGCCTTGATCGCGCGGGAGACGTTCAGGCCGCCGCCGCCGGGATCGAGCAAGGGCTCGGCGCAGCGCAGCTTGTGGCCGGGGATGAGTTCATGCACCTCGGTCGCCATGTCGAGCGCGGGGTTGAGCGTGAGGGTGAGGATCGGAAGCTGGGACATGCGGCACCTGTGGATGTTACCGCTATCATAAAGTGTTTGCGCCGAAATGGAACCGCCCCCGGGGTGGTCGCCGGGAACAAAAGTTCTCGAAAACTTTTGGCAAGATCCTTCGAGGGATTTTGGCCCTTGCCCAGCCGTTCAGCATCAGCCAGGCGCCGGGAACCGGGTCACTCCCACCAGGGGTCGATGGCGGCGATGTCCTCGTCGGACCAGCCGAAGTGATGCGCAATCTCGTGGATCACGACATGGGTGACAAGCTCCTGGATCGAGACGTTGCCGCGTTCCGCCCATTCGTCCAGGATCGGGCGGCGGAAGAGCCAGACCACGTCGGGGCGGATCATCTGGTCGGCGGTGGACTTCTCGGTGAGCGGGATGCCGTCGTAAAGCCCGGTCAGGTCGAAGGCGTCGTCGATGCCAAGCTCCTCCAGCATGTCCTCGGTCGGAAACTCCTCGACCCGCAGGCGGATATGGGTGGCGGGCTCGCGGAACGGGTCCGGCAGGGTGGAGACCGCCTCGTGCGCGAGTTGTTCGAGGAAGGCGAGCGAGGGGGCGATGCTGTCGGGCGCGGGGTTGGTCATGCCGGAAAGATAGGGCGCACGAGGGGCGGGGAAAAGGGGGAGCGGGCTGCGCGCACGGATGTGCTAGGATGGTCCGGGCAGCGGGAGGCCGGGATGGCGACCGAGACGAAGACGAAGAGCGCGGCACTGGACCGGGACGTCTGGCTTGCCGGGGTTCTGCCGGCGCGGCGGGACGAGGCGGAGCGGCTGCTCAGGCTTTTCGGCGAGGTGACCGGATGGGAGCCGCGGCTCTGGGGGCCGTCGATGGTGGGGTTCGGGCGCTATGCCTATCGCTACGAGAGCGGGCATTCGGGCGAAAGCCTGGCGACCGGCTTCTCGCCCCGCAGGGCGGAGCTGTCGATCTACATCCTGCCGGGCTATGGCGATTTCGGGCCGATCCTGGCGCGGCTTGGCCCGCACCGGATGACCAAGGCCTGCCTTTACATCCGGCGGCTGGCGGCGGTGGACGAGGGCGTGCTGCGCGAGCTGATCCGGGCGGGGCTGGAGGACCTGGCGACGCGCTGGGAGGTGCATCCGGTTTGAAGTGGCTCAGGGGCCGAGAATGTCGGCAATGCCCCCGGAAACTTCGGCCTTGTGGCCAAGGAGCAGGTGGCCGCCATCAGGGAGCGGAAGGAACCGAGCCCGGGGCAGGGACTTCGCCAGAAACTCGGCGATGGGGAACGGGTTGATGCCGTCGTCTCTGGCGTGGACAATCAGGATCGGCGCGGCGATCCGGTCGAGAGCATAGGTCGCGGCGGAGTCGATGGCCGCGCCTTCGTTGGCAAGGCCGGACAGACGGGCGGTCACGGGCAGGAACCCCTGCACGAGGGCTTCGACGGCGGCCGCGTCTTCTGGCGTCAGCCGGGCGCGAAGGGCGGGGGTGACGTCGAAGACCGGGTCGAGAAGGCCAGGGCTGGTGTGGATGATCGCCCAGATCGGGAAGTCGCTGGAAAAGAGCGCCTGATAGGCCCAGGCTGGCATCGGCAGGTCTTGTGCGGCGGCGGTAAGCGGGGTGAACGGGGCCGAGGAGAGCAGCGCCAGGCCGGTGATGCGATCGGGCGCAAGGGCCGCGAGTTGCAGGGCCGGGGGCACCCCGCCTGACATGGCAAGGATCCCGACGCGGTCGATGCCCATCGCATCGAGGAGGTCGAGGAGCGCTTCGGCCTGGGCCTTTGTCGAAGCATCGGCGGGCAAGGGCGAGCGCAGGTAGCCGAAGCGCGAGACGGCGATCCACTGGTGGCCGGTCGGGCCGAACATCCGCGCGAGCAGCAGCGCCTGGTCATAGCCGCCCCCCGCGCCGTGGAGGACCAGAACCGGCGGGCCCTCACCCAGGCGGGCGACCTCGATCGGGCCATGGCGGGTGTCGATCACGGTACTGCCCCGGGCCAGTGCCGCGCGAAGGGTGGCGATGTCGCGCCGGTAGATGCCGTAGGCGGCCAGCGCCAGAAAGGCTGCGATGACCGGGATAAGGGCAAGGGTCAGAGGCAAGGCGCGGCGCATGGCGGGCTCCGGGCTTCGGGAGGGTCCGACAAGCGTGACCCGCCCGGTCGATCCGCGCGATGATCAGGATCAAGCGGCCAAGCTCGCCAACTGGACAAATGCGGGGGCTTGTGACAGGGAAGGGCGCTTGAAGGAGCCCTTGAGATGCCCACGACTTCGCCCCGCGTCACAACCCGCTTTGCCCCCTCTCCGACCGGCTGGATCCATGTCGGCAACCTGCGCACCGCGCTGATGAACTACCTGATCGCGCGCCAGAACGGCGGGACCTTCATCCTGCGGCTGGACGACACCGACCAGGAACGGTCGAAGCAGGAATATATCGACGGGCTGAAGGCGGACCTCGACTGGCTGGGGATCCGCTATGACCGGATCGAGCAGCAGTCGAAGCGGATGGCGCGCTATGCCGAGGCCGCCGAGCAGCTGAAGGCCGCCGGGCGGTTCTACGAATGCTTTGAATCGCCGGTCGAGCTGGACCTGAAGCGGAAGAAGCAGCTGAACATGGGCAAGCCCCCGGTCTATGACCGCGCGGCGCTGTCGCTGACGGAAGCGCAGAAAGAGGCCTACCGCGCCGAGGGGCGGCAGGGCTACTGGCGCTTCAAGCTGGACCAGGAGCGGATCGAGTGGCAGGACGGGATCATCGGCCCGATCTCCATCGACGCGGCCTCGGTTTCTGACCCGGTGCTGATCAAGGCCGACGGGCAGGTGCTGTATACCTTCGCCTCGTCGGTGGATGACGTGGACATGGGGGTCACGCATATCGTGCGGGGCGCCGACCATGTGACCAACACCGCGACGCAGATCCAGATCATGAAGGCGCTCGGGGGCACCCCGCCGACCTTCGCGCACCATTCGTTGCTGACGGGTCCGCAGGGCGAGGAACTGTCGAAACGGCTGGGCGTGCTGTCGCTCCGCGATCTTCGGGCGCGCGGGGTGGAGCCGATGGCTTTGCTGTCGCTGATGGCGCGGCTGGGGTCGTCGAAGCCGGTGGAACTGGCCGCGTCGATGGACGATCTGGTGGCCGGGTTCGACATCGGCTCGTTCGGCGCGGCGCCGACCAAGTTCGATGCGGAGGACCTGTTCCCGCTGACCCGGCACCATGTGCAGGGCCTGCCCTTTGCGGCGGTGAAGGACCGGATCGCGGCTCTGGGCGTTCCTGCCGACATGGCTGAGGCCTTCTGGGCGGTGGCCAAGGGCAACATCACCGTGCTGGACGACCTGGGCGGGTGGTGGACGCTGTTCCGCGACGGGGCGGAGCCGGTGGTGGACGAGGCCGACCGGGCGTTCGTGGCGCAGGCGCTGGCGATGCTGCCCGCGCGGCCCTGGACGGTGGCGACCTGGGGCGAGTGGACTTCGGCGGTGAAAGAGGCGACGGGGCGCAAGGGCAAGGACCTGTTCCGCCCGCTGCGCCGGGCGCTGACCGGCCGCGATGCGGGGCCGGAGATGGCGGAGGTTATGCCACTTCTGCGCAAGGTGCCCGGCGTCTGAGCCTTTGGCAGGCCCCCGGAGGGTTTCACACCCTCCGGACCTCCCGTGGGATATTTGGACCAGTATGAAAGGGGCTTTGGACCATGGCCGGGCCGCAGGCGAAGTTTGTCGAGGGCAACCTCTTCCGCCATGTGGCGGTGATGTCGCTGACCGGCTCGGTCGGGTTGATGGCAATCTTCATCGTCGACCTGATCAACATGGTCTATATCTCCTGGCTGAAGGATGCGGTGCTGACGGCAGCGGTGGGCTATGCCGGGGCGGTGATGTTCTTCACCACGGCCTTCGGCATCGGGTTGTCGATCGGCGTCTCGGCGCTGGTGGCGCAGGCTGTGGGCGCGCGCGATCCGGCATTGGCGCGGGAGCGGGCGACGGTCGGGTTGGTGCTGAGCCTGATCTTCGGCACCGGGTTCGCGGCGCTGGTGCTGATTCTTCTGCCCTGGATCGTGCCCGCGCTCGGGGCGACGGGGCGCACGGCCGACGAGACGCTGCATTTCCTGCAGATCTATACGTTGAGCCAGCCGCTGCTGATCCTTGGCATCGTCGGCTCGGCGATCCTGCGGTCCTACGGCGAGGCGCGGCGGGCGATGATGGTGACGGTCTGGGGGGCGGTGGCGCTGGCCGCGCTCGACCCCGTGCTGATCCTCTGGGCGGGGTGGGAGCTGAAGGGCGCGGCCATCGCCGGGGCGGGATCGCGGATCGTAATGGCAACCGTCGCGCTGATCCCGGTCTGGCGGCGGATCGGGGGCTTTGTCCCGGTCACGGTCTGGCGGTTGCGGGGCGGGCTCGCCCCCCTGTTCGCCATCGCGGGCCCGGCGATCATGACCCAGATGGCAACGCCGGTCGGGCAGGCCATCGTGACGCGGATGGTCGCGGGCTATGGCGAGGCGGCGGTGGCGGGCATGGCGATTGCCGGGCGGCTGACGCCGGTGGCCTTCGCGATGATCTTCGCGCTGGCGGGCGCAGTGGGGCCGATCATCGGCCAGAACCTTGGCGCGGGGCAGATGGCCCGGGTACGGCGCACCTTCCGCGAGGCGGTGGTCTTCACCGCGATCGTCATCGCCACGGTCTCGGCGGCGCTGTTCCTCTTGCGCGGGCCGCTCGCCGGGCTGTTCCATGCCGAGGGGCAGACACGCGATCTTCTGTTCCTGTTCTGCGGACCGCTGTCGCTCCTCTTCTTCTTCAACGGCTTGATCTTCGTGGCCAATGCCACCTGCAACAACCTTGGCGCGGCCTACCAGTCCACCGTGATCAACTGGGCGCGGCATACGCTGGGCACGGTGCCCTTTGCCGCGTTTGGCGCGAAATGGGCGGGCGCGGCGGGGGTGCTGGTCGGGCAGGCGGCGGGGGGTGTCGTCTTCGGACTGCTGGCGATCTGGCTTGCCTGGCGGGTGATCCTGCGGCGCACGGCCTGATGTCGCTTTTTCGGCCCGATGCGCCGGTTCCGTTTTTTGCGCTTGCCTTTCGGGCCGGGCCTCGGCTAACCCATGGCCGTCAGGTTCGGGAGAATCCGGCAGGCCTCGGGGCCTGACGGTGCCGAAGGAGCAACCGCCCCGGTAAACTCTCAGGCGCAAGGGACCGTAGCTGACGACAGACTCTGGAGAGTTCCCGGGCTTGATCCGGGACGCCGAAGGGATAACGATCTCAGGCGCGCCACATGGCGCAGGGACAGAGGGGGCATCGCGGGGCAGGGATTGGCCTGCCCGGACGGTGCCGGTGCGACTTCCGGCCAGACGAGGGAGGGGCGGCAATGGCCGACCTTGAGGAACCGGAGCTGCTTCATCTGGGGCTGGAGGCCCTGCATGAGGCATTGGGTGGCAAGATGGTGCCCTTCGCGGGCTACCTGATGCCGGTGCAGTACCCGGACGGGGTGCTGAAGGAACATCTGCACACGCGATCCGCCGCCGGGCTGTTCGACGTCAGCCACATGGGCCAGGTGATCCTGCGGCCCAGGGGCTCGATGGAGGAGCTGAAGCTGGCCTTCGAGGCGCTGATGCCGGTCGATGTGCTGGGGCTGGCCGAGGGGCAGCAGCGCTATGGCCTTTTCACCAATGACGCGGGTGGCATCCTGGACGACCTGATGTTCACCAACCGGGGGGATCATCTGTATGTCGTCGTCAACGCGGCCTGCAAGGCGGCGGACATTGCCCACATGACCGCCGGAATGCCGGGGGTTTCCGTCGAGCCGGTCATGGACCGGGCGCTGCTAGCCTTGCAGGGTCCGGCGGCCGAAGCGGCGCTGGAAGCGGTGGTGCCGGGCGTCGCGGCGATGCGGTTCATGGACCACAGGGTCTTCGGCGATATCTGGGTCTCGCGGTCGGGTTATACCGGCGAGGACGGGTTCGAGGTCTCGGTGCCGGAGGCGCAGGCGGAAGGCTTCGCGCGGAAGCTGTTGGCGCAGCCGGGCGTGGCGCCGATTGGTCTTGGCGCGCGTGACAGCCTGCGGCTGGAGGCGGGGCTGTGCCTTTACGGCCATGACATCGACACCACGACCAGCCCGGTCGAGGCCAATCTGGTCTGGGCGATCCAGAAGGCCCGCAAGGCCGGGGGTGCCCGCGAGGGCGGGTTCCCGGGTGCCGCGCGCATCCTGAAGGAACTGGCCGAGGGACCGGAGCGGCTGCGCGTCGGCCTGCGCCCCGAAGGCCGGGCGCCGATGCGCGAGGGGGTCGAGCTTTTCGCCGAGGACGGGACGCCCGTGGGCCGCGTCACCTCGGGGGGGTTCGGGCCTTCGGTGAACGCCCCGATCGCGATGGGCTATGTCGCCCGCGCCCATGCCAACACCGGCACGACACTCATGGGCGAGGTGCGCGGCAAGCGCCTGCCCGTGACCGTGGCCGAGCTTCCCTTCCAACCCACAACCTACAAGCGCTGAGGGCTTAGACGATGAAATACACCAAGGAACATGAATGGCTCCGCGTCGAGGGCGATCTGGTCGTCGTCGGCATCACCGAACATGCGGCGACCCAGCTCGGGGACGTGGTCTTCGTCGAACTGCCCGAGGTCGAGACCCAGGTGGCCGGGGGCGACGAGGTCTGCGTGATCGAAAGCGTCAAGGCAGCCTCGGACATCCTGGCGCCGATCGACGGCGAGATTGTCGCGGTCAACGAGAAGCTGGTCGACAGCCCGAGCCTCGTCAACGAGGACCCGATGGGCGCCGCCTGGTTCTTCAAGCTGAAGGTGGACGACCTGTCCGTGCTCGACCAGTTCATGGACGAGGACGAATATCAGGACCTGATCGGCTGAACGGCCCGCGCCCGGAGTTTTCGAAAACTCCGGGCAAATCTTTTCGAAAAGATTTGCAAATTCCTTCGAAGGAATTTGTTTCTCCTTTCAGAGGTTCCGCAATGACCTTCACCCCCACCGACTACAACCCCTATGATTTCGCCAACCGCCGCCACATCGGCCCCTCGCCCGACGAGATGGCCGAGATGCTCGTGGCGACCGGCGTTCGCTCGCTGGACGAGCTGATCGAACAGACCGTCCCCGCCTCGATCCGGCAGAAGACGCCGCTCGGCTGGGCGCCGCTGGCCGAGCATGAGCTTCTGGCGAAGATGAGCGAGGTTTCCGAGAAGAACCGGGTGATGACCTCGCTGATCGGGCAGGGCTATTACGGCACGGTGACGCCCCCGGCGATCCAGCGGAACATCCTGGAGAACCCGGCCTGGTACACCGCCTACACCCCCTACCAGCCCGAGATCGCGCAGGGGCGGCTTGAGGCGCTGCTGAACTTCCAGACCATGGTCTGCGACCTGACGGGCCTTGATGTTGCCAACGCCAGCCTCTTGGACGAGGCGACGGCGGCGGCGGAAGCCATGACCATGGCCGAGCGGATCGCGAAGTCGAAGGCGAAAGCCTTCTTCGTCGACCGCTTCTGCCATCCGCAGACCATCGCGGTGATCCGCACCCGGGCCATGCCCTTGGGGATCGAGATCATCGAGGATGACGTCCGCAACCTCGACCCGAACAAGGTCTTCGGGGCGATATTCCAGTATCCGTCGAGCTACGGCCATGTCGTCGATTTCACCGTGCGGATCGCGACGCTGCACGCGGCGGGGGCCATCGCGATCATGGCGACGGACCTGCTGGCGCTTTGCATGCTGAAGGAACCCGGCGCGATGGGGGCTGATATTGCCGTCGGGTCGTCGCAACGCTTTGGCGTGCCGATGGGCTATGGCGGCCCGCACGCCGCCTTCATGGCGGTGAAGGACGCGCACAAGCGGCAGATGCCGGGGCGGATCGTCGGCGTCTCGATCGACGCGCAGGGCGGCAAGGCCTACCGGCTGTCGCTCCAGACCCGCGAGCAGCATATCCGGCGCGAGAAGGCGACCTCCAACGTCTGCACGGCGCAGGCCCTGCTGGCGGTGATGGCGTCGATGTACGCGGTCTTCCACGGGCCGAAGGGCCTGCGCGCGATTGCCGAGCGGGTGCATTTCCTGACCCAGCGGCTGGCCCGCGCGCTGAAGGCGGCGGGGGCGAAGGTCGACCCGCGCGCCTTCTTCGACACCATCACCGTCGAAGTCGGCGTGGGGCAGGCGGGCATCCTCGCCGCCGCCCGCAACGAAGAGCTGAACTTCCGCAAGATCGGGCTGAACCGGGTGGGCATCAGCCTGGACGAGACGACGGACGAGCGGGTGCTGATCAAGGTCCTGCGCGCCTTCGGGATCGACGGGGTGCCGCCGCACCGGGCGACGCTGGGCTTCCCCGAGGAGATGCTGCGCACGACCGACTATCTGACCCATCCGGTCTTCCACATGAACCGGGCGGAATCGGAAATGATGCGCTACATGCGCCGCCTCTCCGACCGCGACCTGGCGCTGGACCGGGCGATGATCCCGCTGGGCAGTTGCACGATGAAGCTGAACGCGGCGGCGGAGATGATGCCGATCACCTGGCCGGAGTTCGGGTCCTTGCATCCCTTCGCGCCGCGCGACCAGGCGGCAGGCTATACCGAGGCGATCACCGACCTGTCGGCGAAACTGTGCGAGATCACCGGCTATGACGCCTTCTCCATGCAGCCGAACTCGGGCGCTCAAGGCGAATATGCCGGGCTTCTGACCATCCTCGCCTATCACCGGGCGCGCGGGGACCATGACCGCAAGGTCTGCCTGATCCCGACCAGCGCCCACGGCACCAACCCTGCCTCGGCGCAGATGGCGGGGATGGAGGTGGTCGTGGTGAAGGCCTCCGCCAACGGCGACGTGGATGTCGAGGACTTCCGCCAGAAGGCCGAGGCGGCGGGCAACCGGCTGGCGGCCTGCATGATCACCTACCCGTCCACCCATGGCGTCTTCGAGGAGACGGTGAAGACGATCTGCCAGATCACCCATGACCATGGCGGGCAGGTCTACATCGACGGGGCGAACATGAACGCGCTTGTGGGCCTCGTGAAGCCGGGCGAGGTCGGGGGCGATGTCAGCCACCTGAACCTGCACAAGACCTTCGCCATCCCGCATGGCGGTGGCGGCCCGGGCATGGGGCCGATCGGGGTCAAGGCGCATCTCGCGCCGCATTTGCCGGGCGACCCCGAAAAGGGCGGCGAGGGCGCGGTTTCGGCGGCGCCCTTCGGCTCTGCCTCGATCCTGCTGATCTCGTGGGCCTATTGCCTGATGATGGGCGGGCCGGGGCTGACGCAGGCGACGCGGGTCGCGATCCTGAACGCAAACTACATCGCCTCGCGGCTGTCGGGGGCCTACCCGATCCTCTTCATGGGCAACAAGGGGCGGGTGGCGCATGAATGCATCCTCGACACCCGGCCCTTCGCCGATCATGGCGTGACGGTGGACGACATCGCCAAGCGCCTGATCGACAACGGCTTCCACGCGCCGACGATGAGCTGGCCGGTTTCGGGAACGCTGATGGTGGAGCCGACGGAGTCCGAGACCAAGGCCGAGATCGACCGCTTCATCACTGCGCTGCTTTCGATCCGCGAAGAGATCCGGGCGGTCGAGCGGGGTGAGATCACGGCCGAGGAAAGCCCCCTGCGCTTTGCCCCGCACACGGTTGCGGCGCTGGTCGGCGACTGGGACCGGAAATACAGCCGCGAGACGGGTTGCTTCCCGCCGGGATCGTTCCGGGTCGACAAGTACTGGCCGCCGGTGGGACGGGTCGACAACGTCTATGGCGACCGCAACCTGATCTGCACCTGCCCGCCGGTGGAAAGCTACATGGAAGCCGCCGAGTAAGCCGAGGGCCGGGCCCGCCCAAGGGCCCGGCTACCCCCGGCGGTGGGTTGCCGCCACGCGCGAGATCTCCTCGTAGATGCCGGACAGCAGGTTCAGCGTCCGCGTCGCCTCGGCCAGCCGGTCGGAAAAGCCCGGCACGCCTGCCACCGCCTGCAACAGCAGCCGCCGCCTCAGCGCGCCATAGGCATCGGTGACGTGGCGGCCCTCCTCCGTCACGACATAGGTCACGCCCGACCGCCCCGCCCCCCGGCGCAGCACCAGGCCGGCGCCGATCAGCTTGCGCAGCGAATACTGGATGTTCGGCACGTCGTCCCGGTTGGTCAGCCGGGCAAGGTCCTTGATCGTCTTCGGGCGGTCGTTCATGCGGATGATGTGCAAAAGCGCATTCTCCGGTCCGGTCGCTGCAAGGTCGCAGACCGAGGCCAGGCATTCCGACTGCCAGCGACCGAATCCCTCGAACGTCCGCATCAACGCGAATTCCAGTTCCGTCGTGTCGACCTCGACCGCGCTTTCGGCGAGATGCCAGCGCAGGTCGAGGCCCGGCGTCGGGGTGTCGTCCCCGGTATCTTTTTGAGTTTGAACCAATTTTCCAGCCATCCGAAGCGCCCCCTCTGCCTGCGAAGTTTTGCCGCAGGAGACGGTTGACGCAAATGGAATTTACGATAGACTTTCAAACATAAAATATCACCAAAACTCCAACAGGGATACCCGCCATGCCGCACCACCCGATGCTCTCGGGCGACCGCTTTCGCCTGGGCACCTTCTCGACCAACTGCTCCTCGGGCATGACGCCCACCAAGGTGCCCGAACGCTGGGTCAACAGCTGGGACAACAACCTCAAGCTCGCCAAGATGCTGGACGAGGCCGGGATCGATTTCATGCTGCCCATCGCGCGCTGGATCGGCTATGGCGGTGAAACCGATTTTCACGGCGGCGTGCTGGAGACGATGACCTGGGCCGCGGGCCTTCTGGCCGCGACCAAGAACATCGCGGTCTTCGCCACCATCCACACCGCCGCGAACCATCCCGTTGTCGTCGCCAAGCAGATCGCCACCATCGACCAGATCGGCCATGGCCGGGCCGGGCTGAACGTCGTCGCGGGCTGGAACAAGCCGGAATATGAGGCGCTGGGTCTGAGCCTGCCGGACGATCACGAAACCCGCTACGCCTATGCGCAGGAATGGTTCGACCTGGTGCAGAAGCTGTGGACCTCGGATGAACACTTTGACTGGGATGGCAAGTATTTCAAGGCCAAGCGGGTGAAGGGCGATCCGAAGCCGCAGCGCGCCCGCGTGCCGATCATCAATGCCGCGGGCAGCCCGCAGGGGCGCGAGTTCGCCACCGACAACGCCGATTTCCTGTTCACCCCGGCCATCGACCTCGACCGCTCGAAGACCGAGATCGTCGAGCTGAAGGCGCAGGCCGCCGCCAAGGGCCGCAAGGTCGACGTGCTGACCTTCAGCCATGTCATCTGCCGCCCGACCGAAGCGGAAGCCAAGGCCTTCGCCGACTATACCGCCGTGCAGAACGCCGATACCGACGCCGTGGACAATCTGGTGCGCCTGCAGTTCGCCCATGCCCACAGCTTCCCGCATGACCTCCTGGCGCAGATCAAGCACCTCTTCGCGCTGGGCCATGGCGGCTATCCGCTGATCGGCACGCCGGATCAGGTGGCCGAAGGCATCCTGCGGCTGCACGCAACCGGCTTTGCCGGGACGACGCTGTCCTTCGTCGATTATGTCGAGGAGTTCCCCTATTTCCGCGACACCGTGCTGCCGAAGCTTCAGGCGGCGGGCATCCGTTAGTGGACCCGGATGGCAAGAGCTTCCGCGAGGCAATGCGGGCCTTTGTCGGCAATTGCAGCGTGATCACCGTGGGCGACGGCGACGAGGCTTCGGGCCTTGTCGTCACCTCGGCGATCTCGCTCTCGGCCGATCCGCCGCTGCTGCTCGCCTGCGTCAACCGCAGCGCATCGAGCCATGACCTCTTGCAACGCTGGGGCCGGTTCGGCTGGTCCTCGCTTGGGGCGGCACATCAGGCCGTGGCGGAACGCTTCTCGGGCTTCGGCGGCGTGAAGGGTGCTGCGCGGTATGAGGGCGCGGAGTGGGAAACCGCCGTCACCGGCGCGCGGCTGCTGGTCGGGGCGCCTGCGGCCTTCGACTGCACGGTGGACGAGATGATCCCGCGCGAGACGCATTCGATCCTGATCGGCCGCGTCCGTGCGATCCGGGCAACGCCGGGCGCCGGGGCGCTGATCTACTGGAACGGCGCCTTCCGCAGGCTGGACTAGGGCTGCGGCTTCGGAGCGGGCGTGCCAAGCGCCCCGCCGGGCCGGGTGCCAAGTCCGCCGCCCGATCCGACGCCGCTGGTCTTGGGCTTCGTCAGGTCCGGCACCTTCGGCGGGGTCTTCACGCCCGGCACCGCGCCCAGCACCTTGCCGCCCGCCCCGCCCTGCCGCGCCAGGCAATCCTGCGCCTGCACCAGCGCGGGGCTGATCCCGTCGATGTCGAAGCCGTCGTCGATGCCCATGCCCAGCATCCGCAGGTAACGGCCGGAATTCAGGAAGTCGATCGTGGCGTCGATCCCGTCATAGGTGATGCCGCCATAGTCTGCATCCCAGGCCTCGCCGTTGCCAATGGCGGGAATGCCGGTTTCCATCATCACCCAAAGCTCGAACTTCTGGCCGGGCTGGAACTTGACGTCGGGTTGCCTGAGCAGGATCGACAGCGTGTCGTTGGGGTAAAGCCCGATCCAGAGATCCTGGCCATTCTGGTAGCTGACCGTGATGTAGCAGTAGGAAAATGCGCCCCCGTCGTCGGTATAGGCGCCGCCGTACCAGTTGCCGGCTTCGAACTCCGAACCCGGAATTTCCGCGGACTGGGCGAGGGCAAGCGTGGGCGCAAGGACAAGGGCGGCAGCAAGGGCAAGCGGGCGCATGGTGCGGTTCCTAAGGCAGGTTTTGCCGATCAGAATGCAGTCACGCGGCGCATCGCGCAAGTCAGGCTTTCCGCAACAATGGGTAGTGGGTCAGTTTGAATTGTCTTTTTTGCGGGGCTTGTAAGGACCGCGCTTTTTCGGTGCCGGTTGAGCCGCTTCGACAAGTGCAACAAGGTCTTCGATTTCCCACGGGCTGGACACGAGGCCAGCGGCCATCGCGGGCGTCATGCGCAGCGTCTTGTGGGTGCGGCAGAAGTTGTAGTGCATGAAGTGCAGGGCCACGGCGTAAGCGTGGTTCTCGGCCTTCTTGCTGAATGCGTTAGTCAGGCGGGTGAAGCGGCGCATACCCATGCGCATCGTCAGGTTCTGCCGCTCCACATGCGACGTTCCGACTTGGGCCATGTCAGGCTTTCCAAAGATCGGCTCCTTGATAGCGCCCGTGCATTCTGCGGGGCTATACTTGCGCTCATGGCCCTTGGTGCCAGTCGGGTCGCCATACTGCTTGATCAGCATCGCGTAATCCACGTCGCCAGAGAAGGCGTCAGCAACGGCCTTGAGGTAAGCGCCATGCCCGTCCGTGGTCAACTGGACGCGGCTTGCCAGGCGGTCGGCCAGATCAAACATGAACTCGCGCGCGGTGGCCGCAGAACGATCGCCGACAGTGTACGAGATCATCAGCTTGCTATCCCGGTCCATCGCGGTCCAAGTCCAGATATCGCCAGCATCAGCCGGTGCAGCCTTGGCTGTCTCGACGTTGCGCTCTTTGGCATAGCAGAACGACCAGATTTCATCGGCCTGCACATGCGAGGCTTTGACGCCGCGAACGTGTTCGTCGTGGTAGGCGGCGCAAGCCTTCCCGGCATCCTCAAGCAGCTTGGTGACGGTGTTCTTCGACACGTCCGCGATGCGCGTTGTGGCGCGGATGGAGTTGCCTTCCACCAGAAGGCGGAGGATCAGGACGCGGATTTTGGTGTCGAGCGTGTTCATAAGCCCAACGTAATTCAAAATGACCTTATTGCAAGCATAAAATATGAGTTTGCGTTTTTCCGCAAGTTGTATAGAGTGCCTGAATCAGAAGGGGAGGCATGAATGCCGGACTACAAGACGCCTGGGCAGTTGATCGAGGCGCTACTTGAACAGAAGGGCTGGACGCAGCGCGCGTTGGGTGTCGTGCTGGACAAGGCCGACACGACAATCAACCGGCTCATCAGTGGCAAGGCATCCTTGGACGCGGAGACCGCTTTGATGCTGGAAGAGGTTTTCTCGGTCCCCGCCGAAGAGTTTCTTCGGCTGCAAAAGGGCTACGACCTCGCTCAGGCACGAATTGTCATGCGCCCCGACCCCGCACGAGCTGTCCGCGCCACCCTTTATGGGGATTTGCCTCTAGCCGATATGATAAAGCGCGGATGGATCTCAGCGGAAAACATTCGTGACACTGAGAACGTAGACAAAGGGCTGATGCGCTTCTTTGGCGTTAACCGCCCAGAGGATATTGAGGTTCTTCCACACGCGGCTAAGAAGACCGCCGTGAACACCGATGCAACGCCAGCACAAATCGCTTGGCTATACCGCGTCAAACAGATGGCTACGGGAATTCTGGCGAAGCCCTATTCCAAGCAGGCACTACTTGCCGCCCTTCCGAAGCTTAAGGCCTTAGCGGTTTCGCCAGAGGGCGCGGCCCAAGTGCCCCGCATCCTTGCAGAATGCGGTATCCGCTTTGTTGTTGTCGAGACACTTCCTGCCGCGAAGATTGACGGCGTGTGCTTCTGGCTTAACCCGAACGCCCCGGTCATTGGGCTGACGCTGCGCTTCGACCGCATCGACAACTTCTGGTTTGTTCTCCGGCATGAGATTGAACATGTCCTTCAGGGGCACGGCATGTCTTCTGTAGTTCTGGATGCGGGCCTTGAAGGCGAAAGGGCGGGAACGGGGCCGGACGTCAACGACGAAGAGCGTCAGGCGAACCTGGCAGCGCAGGACTTCCTTGTCCCGGTGCATCAGATGGACGCTTTCATTGCCCGGAAGGCCCCCTTCTTCTCGGAGCGTGATTTGCTGGGCTTTGCAAAAATCATGAGAGTGCATCCTGGGATCGTCGCAGGACAACTTCAACGACAGACCAACAGGTATGACCGCTTCCGCGAACACCTGGCTAAGATCAGGGCAAACATTCTGCCCAATGTTTTCAAGGATGGATGGGGCGACGTCGCCCCCATAGAACAATGAAAGGCATCAGAAAGTGAGTAAACGACAGGAGCGTCAGCGGTTCATCCGCTTCTACAAAGAGCAGACCGGCGAAACCGAGATCAGCATGCAGAAAGTGGCTGAGTTTGCCAAAAAGCATGGCTGGGAAATGCCCAAGCCACAGTCCGATGTCGAAATGCTGGCAAAGCTGTTTGCGGATGATGCGCAGGCAGAACGCCGCTACGACACGAAGACGAAGCGTCCATACCGAGCGTATCAGGCGATCCCTGCCGGTCCTGTTCAGATGAACCTATTTGTCTATGTTGACACCGACGAAGCCACGCGCCCACAGATGCACAAGTCCAGCGTCATCCGCCGCGAACAGATTGTCAGCGACGGCTACAATCTTCAGCTGGACCTTGATCACTGGAACCGCGTTCACACCGACGAAGATCCGATCGTCCTTCCGATGGACCTGACGATGGACATCGAAATTCGCAAGGCCAGCGACGGATACGACGAAGACGAAGACGCGGCCTAGCTTTTCTTCCAGCGCACATCGGCGGCGATACGGGCAATTTCCTTGCGCTGCTCACCCGTCAACGCACGAGCGCGCGCCTTGCCGCCATGTGTGCCGCTAACCTGCCTATCGCTGTCTGGCAGAACCACGGGATTGTCATCCCCCGTCGCCACGTCCACGATGAACTTGGCAAGCTGGTTGGCGTCACGAGGGCGTTTGGGTCGGTCGGTCATACCCTCAAGATAGTGCCTGCCTGCGCTTGGCGCAAACCCTGCCTCACGCGCGCGGGAAGTTTCTGATTTCAAACTGACCCACTACCCAACAATGTCGAAGCATTGACCGAAAGCGTCGCCCAAGGTAGCGCTGGCGCCGATGACCCGGACGAAAGCCACATTCCTTGACGGCCTTGGCGCCAGCCTGCCCATCGTCATGGGCTATTTTCCCATCGCTTTTTCCTTCGGCGTCGCTGCCACCCGGGCCGGTTTTACCGAAGTCGAGGCTTCTGCCCTGTCGCTGATCATCTACGCCGGGGCCTCGCAATTCCTGGCGCTGGCGCTGTTGTCGTCGGGCGCGCCGGTGCTGGTCGCGGCCTTCACGCTGATCGCGATGAACCTGCGGCATCTCCTGTATGGCCCGGCCCTGATGCGCGAGGCGGGCGAAGAGGCGACAACGCGCCTCGCCTGGGCCTGGGCCTGGGGCCTGACGGACGAGGTCTTCGGCCAGGCCCTGGGTGCCTTGGCGCGGGGGCAGAAGTTTTCCGAACCCTACATGTTCGGCCTCGGCCTTGGCGCCTATGCCTCCTGGGTTTCCGGCACCGTGGTCGGCGCCTTTGCCGGGGGCGGGGCGCTGGAGGGTTGGCCCGCAGTGAACGCGGGCTTGGGCTTCATGCTGCCCGCGCTGTTCCTGGCGCTGCTTCTGTCGATCCTCAGCCGCAGGCAGGTGCCGGTCATTGCCGTGGCGGCGGCGGCAACGGTGGCGGGCACGCTGGCGCTCAGTGCAACGAGCGGCATCCTTCTGGGCATGCTTGCGGGCGCGCTGGCCGGGGTGATCCGCAAATGAGCTGGGAGCTGCTGACCGTCGCCCTCATGGCCGGGGTTGCCAACTGGTGTTTTCGCGCCCTGCCGATCCTGGCGCACAGGGGCCGCACGACGGCGGGCGGCTGGCTGGGCCGCTTCCTGTCCTCCACCGGCCCGGCCGCCATCGGCACGCTGTTCGTGGCGGCGATCCTGCCCTCGCTGACCTCCGACCTTGCGCGCCTCCTGCCGGTCATAACCGGCACCGCGGCGGTCCTGGCCCTCTGGTTCACCCGGAAATCGGTGGTGCTGGCCACGCTGGCGGGCGCGCTGGCGCATGGGCTGGCGGTCTGGTTGATCGGCTGACGCAAGCCTTGCACCCCGCCGTCCTATGCGCGACCATGGCCCAACCGAAGGAGACCGCCATGCTGGAGATCAGCCCGAGTAAAGTGGTGCATGTGATCTATCTTGCCCGCGAAATGGGAGGGGGCGATGCCGAGCTGCATGCTTTCATCGACGCGCTGAACGACGACGAAAAGGCCCAGCTGACCGCCGTCGCCTGGGTCGGGCGCGGCGCCTTCGAACCCGAGGATTTCGCCGAAGCCGTGGCCACCGCGACCGCCGAGGCGACGACGCCCACGGCCGATTACCTGATGGGAATGCCGCACCTGGCCGAGAACCTGGAAGCGGGTCTCGATGCCTTGGGCGTGGACGTGTCCGGCGAGGAAGAGGATTTCCTCTAGCCCCTTGCGGATGCGACCGGCGCCGCACATCTTTGGATTCTGCTAGATGTGGAATGTGCCATGGCCGTGACCGATGCCCTGAAGCTGACTTGCGCCACCTGCGGACAGGCGAACCGCGTGCCCGTGGACCGGCTGGCCGATGGGCCGAAATGCGGGGTCTGCGGCGCGGTGCTGGTCGATGGCAAGGTGGCCGAACTCGACGCCGCGACGCATGACAAGGTGACGCGCGGCGACGGGCTGCCGGTGCTGGTGGACTACTGGGCGCCCTGGTGCGGTCCCTGCCGGATGATGGCGCCGGAATTCGCCAAGGCCGCCGCAACGCTTGCCCCCGAAGCGCGGCTGATGAAGCTGAACACCGAGGACCATCCCCAGGTCTCGGCCCGCCTGAACATCCGCGGCATTCCCCTGCTGATCCTCTACCGCAACGGCCGCGAGGTCGCCCGCCTTGCCGGGGCGCGGCCCGCCGCCGACATCGTGGCCTTCGTGCGCGGGAATGGTCATTGAAACGCTGTCGGACCCGGCTTGACTCTCCGCCCGAATTGCTATGAATACGGGCTCGCGGATGGGGCAGTAGCTCAGTTGGGAGAGCGTATCGTTCGCAATGATAAGGTCAGGGGTTCGATCCCCCTCTGCTCCACCAAATTCCCTCGAAACTCTCAGCGCCCCTTGGCTTTCAGCCAGTCCGTGATCAGTTCCCGGTGCCTTTCGCCCGAATAGCTGGGGAAATGCCCGCCGTGCACCACGCGGACGGGCAGGCGCAGCAGGCGTTCCATCGAGGTGATGTACTGTCCCTGCTCCAGGTCGCTGGTGCCTTCGATCAGCTCGCCGTCGTAGACGATGTCGCCGGAGAAGAGGATGTCCGTCGCGGCTTCCCACAGCGCGATGCCGCCGGGGGAATGGCCGGGGGTGTGGATCACCTGGAATTGCCGGTCGCCGAGGTCGATGACATCGCCGTCCCAGAGGATGCGCTGCGCCGGGGCAGCCTTCACCGCGTAGGTGTCGCAGGCGAAGGGCTCGGGCGGAAGCGTGGTGAAGATGCCTTCGGTGACATACTTGTCGGCGAAGGTGTTCTCCCGCGTCGGCGCGCGGAGGAGATGCGCCTCGGCGGCATGGCAGAGGCGGCAGGGGAATTCGTGGTGCAGCCCGATATGGTCGAAATGCGTGTGGCTGGCGACCGCCTGCAAGGGGCGTTCGGTCACCAGCGGCACCCTGTCGCGCAACGACACCACGCCCATGCCGCTGTCGACCAGCATGTCGGTGTCCCGGCCCCGGACATGCCAGACGTTGCAGCGGTAGAAGTCGCGGATATGCGGCTCGTCAATATGGGTGACGCCGTCGCCCACCCCCCGCACCCGCCACCAGTCTTCCGGTCTGGCTCTCATTCCGACAGCACCACATGCGCCTCGGCGCCAAGGTCCAGCACCCCGCCGGGCTCCACGGCCTGAGTTTGCGGCAGATGCACCACCAGCCGCAAGTCCGGCGCGTTGAGCGGCGTGACATGGGCGCGGATGTGGGTGCCGAAGAAGGAGGCATCCTCGACCTTGCAGAGGCCAATGTGCAGAGAGCCCGCCGGGCTGATCGCCTCGGGGCGGATCAGGAGCGTGCCGTCCGCAACGGGAACCGGGCCGAAGGGCGCCTTGCCGTCGCGCACGGGAATGCGGTTGACTTCGCCCATGAAGCCTGCGGTGAAAAGCGTTTTCGGATGAAGGTAGACCTCACGCGGGGGGCCGTAGTGCTCGATCCGCCCGGCGTTCATCACCACGATCCGGTCGGCAATGGCCATCGCCTCCTCCTGGTCATGGGTGACATGGACGAAGGTGGTGCCGACCCGGCGCTGGATCGCCTTCAGTTCGTCCTGCATCTGGCGGCGGAGCTTCAGGTCCAGCGCGCCCAGGGGTTCATCCAGCAGCAGCACATCCGGCTCCACCGCCAGGGCGCGTGCCAGCGCCACCCGCTGCCGCTGGCCACCGGACAACTCGTGCGGGCGCCGGTCGCCCCGGCCTTCAAGCCCGACAAGGGCAAGCATCTGGTCGGCTTTCACCGCACGCGCCGCCCTATCCACCCCCCGCATCCGCAGCCCGAAGCCCACGTTGTCGCGGAGCGACATATGCGGGAACAGCGCATAGTCCTGGAACACCGTCGTCGTCGGTCGGTCCTTCGGCGCGACGCCCCCCATGTCGCGGCCGCCGATCAGCACCTGCCCCTCGGTCGGCTCGGCAAAGCCGCCGATGATGTTCAGCAGCGTGGTCTTGCCGCAGCCCGAGGGGCCGAGAAGGACGACGAATTCGCCCGCCTCGATCTCCAGGTCGATGCGATCCAGCGCCAGCGCGGCGCCATAGCGTTGCGAGACTTGCCTGATCGAGACGGCTGCGGTCATGGGCGTTTCCGGAAGACGGTGAGTTCAAGAAGGATCACCAGCGTGACCGAGACGAGGAAGACGAGCGATCCGACGGCGTTGGTGGCGGGCGAGAGGCCGGATTTCAGCATCGACCAGATCTCGACCGGCAGGGTGACGTCGAAGCGGGTGAGGAGGAAGGCGATGAGGAATTCGTCCCAGGAGAAGGTGACGGACAGGAAGAAGGCGGCGGCAAGGGGGGCGGCGAGCATGGGGGCCGAGATCAGGGTCAGCACTTTCCACTCCGGCGCGCCAAGGTCGCGGGCGGCGCGTTCGGCATTCTTCTGGTGGTCGCCCATCGCGGCATAGGTGATGGCAAAGCAGAGCGGCAGGTTGATCACGACATGGCCGATCCCGGCGGTGAGGAGCGAGAGGCGGATGCCGGTCAGGTTGAAGAGGTTCAGAAGGCCAAGCGCGATGATCAGGTAGCTCACGGTCATCGGCGCGATCAGGACGCCGCGCATCAGGGCCGATCCGGGCAGTCGGACCCGCGCCAGCGCATGGGCGGCGAGGAAGCCGAGGATCAGGGCGATGGCCGAGGAGACGAGGGCGACGAGGAGGGAATTGAGCAGCGCTGCGGTCAGGTCGTCGTTGCCCAGAACCTTGGCATACCAGTCCAGCGTCACCCCCTTGAAGGGGGGCACCGGCAGGCGGCCGTCCTGGAAACTGAAGGCGACCAGCACCGCGACGGGCAGGTAGACGAAGGTGAAGGCGGCGGCGAGATAGGCCCAAGAGAGGAGGCGCATCGCCTACACCCGATCCAGCCGCAACCAGCGGCTTGAGGCAAAGTAGGCCAGCGTTACCACCGCCATCAGCACCACGCTCAACGCCGAGGCGAGGGGGAAGTTCCCGCTGCGGCCCAGTTGCAGCATGATCAACTGCGGCAGCGTCAGTTCGGTGTTCCCGCCAAGGATTTGCGGCGTGATGTAGTCACCGATGCACAGGACAAAGGTCAGGAAGGCCCCCGTCACCACCCCCGGCAGGGTCAGGGGCAGGATGACATGGGCGAAGGTCTGCCAGCGGTTTGCCCCAAGGTCCTGCGCGGCGCGGGCATAGTTCGGCGACAGCTGGATCAGGTTGGCGTAGATCGTCAGCGTCAAGAGCATGACGAAGAAATGCACGAAGCCGATCACCGTCGCCGCCCGGGTCGAGGCGATTTCCAAAGGCTCGGCGATCACCCCCAGCCCGAGCAACGCCTTGTTCACCACCCCGTTCTGCCCAAGGACCAGAAGCCAGGAATAGGACCGCACGACGTAGGAGGTCCAGAACGGCAGGACCGCCAGCAAAAGCGCCAGCCGCTGCCAGCGGGCGGGCACCCGGAAGGCGATGATTGCGGCCAGAGGGTAGGCGAGCGGGATGGAAATCACCGTGACGACCACAGTGATCTCCAGGCTGTTCCACAAGGCCCCTAGCATCACCGGGTCGGTGAAGATGCGGCTATAGTTGCCGGGGTCAAAGCCGCGCACGACCTCGCGCCCCTGCATGTGCGCGAAGGACAGTGCGATCATCGCCAGGAACGGCAGAAGGAAGAAGGCAGCGGTCCAGACCAGTGCCGGGGCCAGAAGGCCCCAGGCAAGGTGGCGGTCGCGGGCGGCGAGGCGCACCTTACTGCGCCAGCATCTCGGTCCAGAGATCCTGCATCGCGGTATCCAGCGCCGCATCCGGGATCGGGTAAAGCTGCGCGCGCTTCAGGAATTCGGGCTGTTCATCCCAGCGCAAC
>NZ_JAEULP010000071.1 GCF_016792905.1 Tabrizicola sp. | reverse complement strand
GGCGGTGGTGTTCATCACCCATCAGGTGATGCATGCGATGGCGGTGGGCGACCATTTCGCCGTGCTGATCCGGGGCGCCGTCGCCGCGGACTTCAAGAAGGGCGAGAAGACCCGCGAAGAGATCACCGACCTGATGGCCGGCGGCGCGTCGATGGCCAGCCTTGAAGCCGAGATCGAGGGCTACATGGCTACCCATGACGGCCACCCGCCACCGCCCGCCGAATAGTCTCCTCCCGGCCGCCTGCTCTCCCCCAGCGGCCAGAAGCAGAAGATCCGGGCCGGGTTGCCCCCCGGCCCGGATCGCCATTGCGCAAAGGAAAGCAGATGACGATCAGACTTGCCATCATCGGCGCCGGCATCATGGGCAGCGACCATGCCCACATCTTCTGCGAGGACATTCCGGGCGCTGAAGTCCGGGTGATCTGCTACGCCTCGCCCGACCGAGCCGATGCGCTTGCGACAGCGGTCGGGGCCAAGGTCATGACCGACCCACGGGCCGCCATCCAGCGTTCAGACATCGACGCCGTCGTCATCGCCAGCCCGGACTTCACCCACGCCCCCTTGTCGCTGGCCTGCATCGAGGCTCGGAAGCCGGTTCTGTGCGAAAAGCCGCTGTCGCAGTCCAGCGCCGAATGCCACCGGGTGATCGAGGCGGAAATGGCCTCGGGTCGCCGCTGGGTGCAGCTCGGTTTCATGCGGCGCTACGACCGGGCCTATGCCCAGATGAAATCCGCCCTGACGCAGGGCCGCATCGGACGCGCGCTGATGATGCACAACTTTCACCGCAACGTCGAAACCCCCGCCGCCGATTTCACCGGGGCGATGGCGATCACCAATTCGGCTCCGCATGAATTCGATGTGGTCCGCTTCGTGCTGGACACCGAGTATGCGGCTGTCTCTGCCTTCCAGCCAAAGCGCAGCGACGCGCTGGTCGCCCCTGTCGTGATGGTGCTGGAGACGGTGGACGGCCAGCTGGTGACAATCGAGATCAACAACAACGCGGCCTATGGCTATGACGTGCGCGGCGAGCTGGTCGGCGAGGCCGGATCGGTGCAGATGGCCGCCCCGGTGCAGACCCTGCTCGATGCCGCGCTGGCGCAGTCCGCAGCCTATGACGCGGACTGGCGCGCGCGCTACGCCGAGGCCTATCGGCAGCAGAACAAGGACTTCCTGCGCTTTGTCGCGACGGGGGATTTTCCGGCCATCGCGTCGGATTGCAGGGACGGGCTGGCCGCGGCGCAGGTAGCCGAGGCTGGGGTGAGGGCGCTGAAGGAGGGGCAGCGGATCGCCATACCGGCAACGCCAAGACCCGCGTTTTACGCCAGATAGGGTTCGGGGCCTCATCGGAAAAGGCGCGGAGGACTCCCCGCGCCTTCCGCGCCTCAGATCGCCTGAAGCTTGAAGTCAGACGGAGCCACCGGGATCACGCCCTTCAGAAGCGCGACCGATTTCTCGAGCCCTTCCAGCGAGTTCAGAAGCACGTCTTCATGCTCGATGGAGAGCCAGCCATCATAGCCGCCCATCTTTAGCCGATAGCAGAACTGCCGCCACCATTCCTCACCATGGCCAAAGCCAAGCGTGATGTAGGACCATGACCTCGCGGCGATGTCGGTCAGGCCACCGTTTTCCAGAAGGCTGGTCGTCGCCTGCACCGGGGCGTTCAGGAACGTGTCCTTGGCATGGACGTGGTAGACCGCCGCCCCCAGCGCCTCGGCCGCAATCAGGGGGTCGGCGCCCATCCAGAACAGGTGCGAAGGGTCGAGGTTCGCGCCGATCAGCGGCCCCACAGCCTGCCGCAGCTTCAGCAGCGTGGGGACGTTGTAGACGCACTGGTTGCCGTGCAACTCCAGCGCGATCCGTTCCACGCCTGACACCTTGGCCAGCGCGGCGATCTCGGTCCAGAACGGGATCAGCACCTCGTCCCACTGATAGTCGAGGATTGCACGGGTTTCGGGCGGCCAGCTGGAGACGACCCAGTTCGGCATCAGATCGCCCTTCCGCCCGGCAGGCAGGCCCGACATGGTGCAGACTGTCTTGATCCCCATATCGCCCGCAATGCGGATCGTATCCTTTAGGCACTCGCCCTGCTTCGGATCGGTAGGATGCAAGGGATTGCCGTTCGCGTTCAGGCTGATGATTTCCAGCCCCCGGGTCTCGAAGGCTTTCCGGAACGCCCCGCGCGCCTCGGCGCTGGATTTCATCGCCGGCAGATCGAAATGCGGCGCAGTCGACCAACCGCCGGTGTTGACCTCGACCCCGGACACGCCGATCCGGGCGGCATTGTCCAGCATCTGATCGAACGACTGGCCGCCCAGGCTGTCGGAAACGAAACCGATTTTCATATATCCTCCTCGCATGTCCGCGGCAGGTCGCGGAGGCCCCCAGATAGCGCGCGATGTCCCCGCGCGCAGCCGAAGCCCTGATGGTTTTCGATCACAGTCCCTGCGGCGTGCCCGCCCCCGGCGTGAGACATATCCCGTCGAGCGATGCGGGAGGACCCAGATGACCAGTGACCTGAAGCCGGTGAAATGGGGCATCCTGGGCGCCGCGCGGATTGCAGAGGGCGCGATCCTGCCCGCCATCGCGAAAAGCCCCGCCAGCACGGCCTGGGCCATCGCCGCCCGCGATCCGGCGCGCGCCCGTGCCATGGCCGACCGTCACGGCGCCGCCATGGCTTATGGCAGTTACGAGGCGCTCCTCACCGACCGAGAGGTCGAGGCGGTCTACATCGCGCTGCCGAACCACCTGCATGTCGAATGGGCCCGGAAGGCGGCCGATGCCGGAAAGCATGTGCTGATCGAGAAGCCTGCGGCCCTGCGCGCGGCCGACCTTGAAGCGCTTGCTGATGTCGATCCATCGCTGAAGATTGCCGAGGCCTTCATGGTCCGCCACCAGCCGCGCTGGCAGCACCTGCGGCGGATGCTGGCCGCAAGGGACCACGGCGCGGCCCTGACCTTTTCGTCGCTCCTCTCCTTCCACATGACCAATGAACGGGATTTCCGCCAGACGCCCGAATGGGGCGGCGGGGCCTTCTACGACCTTGGCTGCTACACCGCCATGGCCGCCCGCTTCGTATTCGGCGTCGAACCTCTGCGCGCGATGGCGCAGATGCAGCGCAACGCCGCGGGGATCGACCTCTTCACCTCGGTGATCCTTGATTTCGGCGCCGGGCGGCAGGCGACTTTCATGGTCTCGCTCGCCCAAGCCTCGTCGCAGTCGATCGAGATCGTCTGCGAGCGTGCCTTCCTCACCCTGCCGCAGGCCTATGTGCCGTCGCGGACAGAGCCGAACCACATCGTGATCGACACCTCGACCGACCATGCCCGTTCCGAGGCCCGCAGCGTCGAGTTTCCGGCACTCGACCAGTACGAGGTCGAGGTCACGAACTTCGCCCTTGCCGTCCGCGGACGGGACGTGCCGTTCTACGGGCTGGACGATGCCCGCGCCAATGCCGCCGTGGCCGATGCGGTCTTCCGGTCGGCGACAACAGGAACCTGGGTCGAGATTGGGGAGGTCTGACATGGTCAAGGGAATTGCCATCATCGGCGCAGGCATGATCGGCGCAGCCCATGCCAGCGCCTACCGCCAATATGCGCACCGGTTCAACCCGGCGCCGGGGGTGCTGCACACGGTCTGCGACATGAACGGCATGGCGGCTCGGAAGCTGGCGGCAGATTGGGGTTTTGCCCACGTCGCGACCGACTGGAAGAAGGTGATCGCCGATCCGCAGGTTGACGTGGTCTCGGTCTGCCTGCCGAACTTCCTGCACACCGAAGTGACGCTGGCCGCCCTGGCCGCGGGCAAGCATGTGCTGTGCGAAAAGCCCCTTGCCCTGTCGGCGGCACAGGCCCGCCCGGTGCACGAAGCCGCGCTCAAGGCGACGACCGTCTCCGGCACCGTCTTCAACTATCGCCGCATTCCCGCATTGGCCGAGATCAGGGCGCGGGTCGTGGCCGGCGACCTGGGCCGCCCGGTCCAGATCTCGGTCGCCTTCCAATGTGACTATGCCGCGGACCCCTTGCTACCGCATTTATGGCGTTACGAATTCGCCAAGGCAGGTCCTGGCGCCCTTCTGGACGTGGGAACCCACGCGGTCGACATGTTGCGGTTTCTGTTCGGCGAGGTTCAGGGCGTTGTCGGGGCAGCCTCGAAGATTTCCATCGCCGAACGCCGCCTGCCGCTTGGCACGACCAGCGGTCATGGCCATGTCGCGCTGTCGGACAAGATGGCCGCAGTGGACAATGATGACGTGATGACGGCACTCTTGCGCTTCGCCAACGGCGCACAGGGCACGATGACCGCCAGCCGTGTCGCCGTGGGCAGCGGCAACCGGCTGACGGTCGAAGTCATGGGCACCAGAGGCACCGCACGCTTCACCACCGAAACGCCCAGTTACTATGAGATGGCGCTTCTGACCGAAGGCGGCCCGACCGGGTTTCAGCGCATCATGAACCGGCCCGGATCGCCGAATATCGGTGGCCTGGTGGCCGTGCCGCACGATTCCGTCGCTGTCGGCTACAGCGAGTGGTTCGGCTTCATGATCCACGAATTCCTGACCTGCATCGCCGAAGGCAGGGCGTTCGACAATGGGTCAATCGCAGACGGCTACCACACAGCGATCGTGCTTGACGCGATTCAGAGAGAATGCTGCAACAAGGTCCCGCCACTGACCTGAGAGTTATGATTTCCTCGTTGCATTGACCCGTTTCGAAAAACGGTCGGTGTTGAGCCGTGCCCATCGGCGACGCTCCGAGCACTTGCACCACCTGGATATCCCTGTTCTCCCGAGAAATTGCGATTGCCTGACGCGGGCTCAACCCGCGCGGCTCAAGAATTGCACTTGTCTGCCAGAGTCAGGACTCTTTCGCGGGTCGCGTCCGGAGCATGACGATCGCAGGCTGGGCAACGGCGGAGAAGACGGCTTTCAAGCATCTGTCACAACGGTTGGCATGCCGCCACTTGTCCCTCAGTCGACCGAACATGATCCCGATGCAGATGACTCGCGCCGCATCATCAAACCTTGGGATCACTCAGCCAGCATCGGGGTGCCGGTACTGCGATCTTCTGGTTGTTAACTACCATTGCTCGAAAGTGACCTCGTGCCGCTCCAGGGCTTCTATCTTGTCATTGAGGGGGATATGTTTCATCTAATATATCGAAGCACTCCCCCGACAAAGCAGGAATAGAATGAACATCCGCTACGTCAGTTCCGACAAGGATCAAGCGACCAACAGGGCCCTTGCCAACGTGGCCGAACGCGCGCGGGCCGAGGGCATCGAGCTTGCAGGAACCGTCCAGTCGCAGATTCCGGGAACGGCGCAGGCGAAATGCGAGATCGTGCTGAACCTTCTGCCCGACGGCCCGACCCGCAGCATCAGCCTGAACCTCGGCCCCGGCGTGACCGGCTGTCGGCTGGACCCCGGTGCGCTCGAGGAGGCCGTGGTGATCGTGCAGGAGCGGCTGGCCAGGGCGCAAGGGCTGATCGTCAACAAGTTCGGCAAGCAGGAGGCGGCGGGCCGAGGTCTCGCGCAGCTGATCGGGCAGGCGCTGGCCGAAGGCAAGCCGGTGCTGGTCGGTGTCTCGCCGGACTGGCTTGGCGCCTTTCTGGCCTTTGCCGACGGGGCCGCGCGACCGATCAACGCCGACGCCGATGAGGTGATGGCCTGGCTGCGCACCGCCGTCGGGCTAGTGGCAAGCGATCACTATCCTGCGGTCAGGCCATGCCCGCACCCTGACCGCACCTAAATGGAGCGTCTTGGCGCACAGCCGCATGCTGCAACCTTGCTGACCGCCTGGCAGCTGATGCACGAAATCGAGCCCTTTCCGACGACTAATCGGTCCACCTTGAAATCGCGCTCTTCCTACTTGCAGTCACCGCCCTGCGACTTCACCGCTTCTCGGCAACGCATCGAACGGGCGCGGCCCAGCACCTGCGCCTGGATCGATGGCGACGGCTGACCCGCCCGGTTCGCGCAGCCGAAGTTGCGATGCAACACCATCACCTGCAGGACCGCCGTCCGGTACATCATCGGGCGAGAATCAGCGACCCGTGTCCCATTCCCGGTAGCGCATAGTGGCACAAGTCAGGTGCCTCTCGCCTCGCCACAGCATCGGTGGTCGTCAAATCGCTCATCATGTCGATCATGGCATCCAGCGTTTAGACCTGACATCGGTCAGGGTTCGAAGACCGTGGTATCGAACGACACGCTCAACCCGACGTAGCTGTCGACATAATCGGATCCGTCGTAATAACCAGGTCGACTGCCGTCTCGTCGGTCAGACTATAGGTTACGCCAGAGTCCCATTCCTGCTCGGATGGTGCGTCCTCGATCTCGCAGACACCGTAATTTGCCGAAAGTCCAAACTTCTCAGAGGCCTGATAGGCAACTTCGACATAGGCGTTGCCCAGCGACCCGGCGGGGTCATAGGCCAGATCCAGCGTCGCCGTCAGCTTGTCGCCAATGGGCACGCCTAGGCTGACAGTAAGTTCTCCGCAGCAATCGCCGCCGTCATTCGGATAGATGTATCGCGTATAGCCGAAGTCGTAGGAAAGCCCGGCCGCAGTTTTGTTCCGGTACCCAAGGTAGACATCGAGCTCAGACAAGGCCTCGTCATTCGCGACCTGACCCCAGATACCGGCGTAGAAATGCCTTCGCTCAAACTCCAGATATCCAGAGAGATAGGAAGTCGTTCCTGTATCTGGCCCTAACTCATCGAAGGTCAGTTCGACCTCTGCGCCCCCATAAACCGAAGTCTCCTCTGCAAACGCCACGTTGTCCCGAAGCACAGGACTACCGCGGCTACAGCTGCGAGTTTGCGCATGCATGCCCTCCCCATCGGCCGAGGCAGGAGAATACAACTTCGCGAGTCTGACAAATCCAAGTCAGAGCATACCGACTCAAAGCCGCCGGTCCCGCACGAAGGAGACGGGCGCTTCGCGCATCTTGTTGCACGACTGTATAGTAACCTGCTACGCAAATGGACAACGAACCGAATCGGACCTTGCGCCTTGCGCAACCGTGACGTTGCCGTTTCAAGGAAGGAATAGTGTGGCACTGATCCGCAGCAGCTTTCCGCATGCCGTCACAGTGGTCGAGAACTTGTGGATCCCGCTGCCCGATGGCACGCGGCTCGCGGCCAAGCTCTGGCACCCGGCGGCCGGGCGGTACCCGGCGATCCTGGAGTACCTGCCCTACCGAAAGCACGACGGAACGCGCGGGCGTGACCAGGGGATGCACAAGTATCTGGCCGGGCACGGCTATGCCTGCCTGCGGGTGGACATCCGCGGCTGCGGCGAAAGCGAAGGCCTCCTGCACGACGAATACACCGAGATCGAGCTTGAGGACGGCTGCGACCTGATCGCTTGGATCGCCGCGCAGGATTGGTGCGACGGTCAGGTGTCGACCATCGGGATCAGCTGGGGCGGCTTCAATGGCTTGCAGATCGCCGCGCGGCAGCCTCCGGCCCTGAAGACCGTAATCGCCGTGGGCTTCACCGATGACCGCTATGCCACCGACGTCCACTACATCGGCGGCTGCCTGTCGAAGGACAATATGGACTGGTCGGGGACGATGGTCGCAGGCATGGACCTGCCCCCCGATCCGGCCTTGCACGGAACGGCCTGGCGCGACCTCTGGCTGCAACGCATCGCGGCAAACGACCCCTGGGGTCTGATCTGGATGCGTCACCAGCACCGCGACGCCTATTGGCGCCACGGCTCGGTCTGCGAGGATTTCGGCGCGATCAAAGTCCCGGTCTACGCGGTGTCGGGCTGGGCCGACAACTATTCGGAAGCCGTGCCCCGGCTGCTGGCGGGTCTGGGTCCGGAAAAATGCCGAGCTCTGATCGGCCCCTGGGCGCATTCCTTTCCGATGGACGTGACGGTGGGTCCGGCTATCGGCTGGCTGCAGGAAGTTCTGCGCTGGTGCGACCACTGGATGAAGGGCATCGCGACCGGGATCATGGACGAACCAGCCCTGCGGGTCTGGATGCAGGACAGCGTCCCGCCCCGGACCTGCTATTCGCACCGCCCGGGCCGCTGGGTGGCCGAGGACCGCTGGCCCAGTCCGCGCCTCCGCGACTGGCGGCTGTTCCCGGCGCAAGGCCAACTTGCTGACCTGCCCGAGGCGGGTCACGCCAGCATCTGCTCTCCGCTCTGGGTCGGCGCCGCCGCCGGTGAAATCGGCCGCTATGGTGACGAGGCGGACTGGCCCACCGACCAGCGCGAGGATGATGGCGGATCACTGGTCTGGATGACAGCCCGCCTGCCCGAGACAGTCGAAATCCTCGGTGCCCCCCGCCTTCACCTGCGCGTGGCCTCCGACAAGGCTCTGGCGCTGGTGGCGGTCCGGCTTAACGACATCGCGCCCGACGGTGCCTCGACACGGGTCACGCTCGGCCTCATGAACCTTGCCCATCACAAGGGGCATAACCGGCCGCAACCCCTGGTCCCCGGCGAACCGGTGGATGTGGTGGTCGAGCTGGACGACATTGCCCATTCCTTCCCCGCGGGCCACCGGATCGGGCTGTCGCTGTCGTCAACCTATTGGCCCATCGCCTGGCCTTCGCCGGAACTGGCGACCCTTGCGATCGACCTGGGTAATACCAGTCTGCTGTTGTCCACACGACCGCCCCGGCCCGAGGATGCAGCGCTGCGCGCGTTCGACCCGCCGGAAATGGCCGCGGAATGCGCCGTGGTCGATCATCCGGTGTCTGCCACCCATCCGCGCCGCGTCACCCGAGACCTCCTGTCGGGCCAGATCACGGTGGACTTCCCGCGCTGGTGCTATGACCATGAATATCCAGACATCGGCATCCGGCAGGCCAGCGAAGGCCACGCGCGCTATCAAATTACCGATGGCGACCCGCTGAGCGCGGCAATGGAAACCACCTACCGGGTGGTGCAGACCCGCGCTGATGGCGTCTTCACCCATAAGAGCCGCAGCCGCATGACATGTGATGAAAGAAGTTTTCATTTCCAGGCGGAAACCGTAATCTTGGAAGACGGCCAAGAGATCGCGCGCAGGGAATGGGTAGAGGATATCCCGCGTGACCACCTCTGAACCTCAGCCCGAACGCCAACGGATGGTTGACTCGACGCGGGCGCGAAGAGCAAGGTTTGATCAAATGACCGCTCCTGGCCAGAGGTGCGCATGAGAACCGAGACCGTACCCCTCAGCGGGCCAAGTCCAGGCACCACACGGACCCTGACCCGGCATCACTGGGGGCGGGAAGGCAACCGGCCGAAGGTATACCTGCAGGGCGGCCTGCACGCCGACGAGATGCCGGGTCCGCTGGCCCTGTTTCACCTGATGGACCTGCTCGATCAGGCCGAGGCCGAGGGACAAATTGCCGGGCATGTCGTGGTAGTCCCCGTGGCGAACCCCATCGGCCTCTCCGAATGGTTGCTGCACAAGCCTGTCGGGCGGCGTGACCTGGAAGGCGCGCACAATTTCAACCGGGGTTATCCCGATCTTGCAGCGCTGTCGGGCGATGCACTCGATGGGCAACTTGGACCGGACGCGGAGGCGAATGCGGCCACCATCCGCACCGCCTTCGCCAAGGCCCTGTCCGAGGCGAAGCCGGAAACCGAGGTCGACGAGTTGCGCGTCCGCCTGATGCAGGGCTCCCATGACGCCGACATCGTACTTGACCTCCACTGCGACCACCGGGCGATCATGCATTTCTACGCCTCGACCGCGCGGCCCGAGATCACCGATCTTCTGGGCCGCTGCACCGGCTCGGTCCTGGCGCTGATCGAGGATGTCTCGGGCGGGAATGCCTTTGATGAGGCGCATACCGTGCCCTGGCGAAGCTTGCGCGACAGGTTCGGCGCGGCGGTGCCGATGCCCTGCTTCTCGACCACGCTGGAATACCGTGGACAGGGCGACGTGTCGGACGCGACGGCGGTCCGCGATGCCGAGGGATTGATGGCCTTCCTCGCCGGGGTCGGGGTGCTGACCGGGGGACCGGTCCCTTCCCATGGACCGGCCGAGGAAATGCCCCTGGCAGGCGCGGTAGAATTCATGGCCCCCATCGGCGGGATCGTCAGCTGGGTGACAGCCGCAGGCGACCGCGTGACCGAAGGACAGGTGCTGGGCCATGTGACCGATGCAGCGGCACGGCGCAGGGTGGAGATTCTGGCGCCCACGACCGGCCTTCTGTTCCGCCAGGAACTTTGGACCACCTGCCTGAAGGGCCAGGGCCTCTGCCATGTTGCGGGCACGGAAATCCGGCGGAAGGGCGACCTTCTGTCCAACTGAACCAACCATAACGGGGAGTGACGTAGATGATCGGAAAGGCAGGACGGCTGACGCGGTGGCTGGCTGGTGCGGCTCTGGCGCTTTCGCTGGCGACAGGCCCGGCATTGGCCGACGATACGCTCGACCGCGGCGTGGGGTCGGAATGGGCCTCGCTCGACCCGCAGGTGAACTTCGACTCGGCGGCCGGGTGGATCATGGCGGATGCCTACGAGGGGCTGATCAGCTTTGATCCGGTCGGCAAGATCATCCCCGGCGCCGCGGAAAGCTGGGAGGCGAGTGCCGACGGCAAGACCTACACCTTCCACCTGCGCGAGGGGCTGAAGTGGTCGAACGGCGACCCCCTCGTTGCGCAGGATTTCGTCAACAACGTTCTGCGAACCCTCAACCCCGACACCGTGTCCGAGAAGGGCTACTACTTCTATTCGACCATCAAGGTGAAGGGTGCCGCAGCGCTTGCCAACGGCGAGACCAAGGACCCTTCCGTTCTGGGCGTGACCGCTCCGGATGACCGGACGGTCGTCGTCGAAATGGAGACGCCTGCCCCGCATATCCTGGACCTGATGGGGTCGTTCCAGATGGCCCCCCTGCATTCGCCGAGCTTCGATGCGAACGGTGCGGGCGTGTTCATCGACCCGGCGAAGGTCGTCACGAACGGGGCCTATGTCATCAAGGAGGTCGTGCCGCAAAGCCATGTCCTGCTGGAGAAAAACCCGAACTACTGGGACGCGGCCAACGTGAAGATTCCCTTCGTCAAGTATCATGTGACCGAGGACGTCGGGACCGAACTCAAGCGCTATCAGGCGGGCGAGCTGGACATCACCTACGACATTCCGCTGGCCGATCTGGAGCGCCTGAAGGCCGAAACGCCGGACGAGGTCTGGGTCTTCCCCTCGACCTACCTGATCTACTACAGCTTCAACCTGTCGAACCCCGACCTGCAGAACATCGACCTCCGCCGCGCCCTGTCGCTGGCACTGGACCGCGACGTGCTGGAGAACAAGATCGTCAAGGGCGGCGCGACGCCCAAGCTGAATTATGCGGGCGGCTTCGACCCCGACTACAAGGGCCCCGACATCGCCGAAGCCGACATGTCCCAGGCCGACCGCGAGGCGCTGGCGAAAGAGCTTTACGCCAAGGCCGGCTACGGCCCGGACAATCCGCTGAAACTGTCCATCGCAACGACGGTCGCCGAGATCAACATCCGCCGCGCCCAAGGCGCCGCGCTGATGTGGAAGAAGGTGCTGGGGGCCGAGGTCGAGGTGAACTCGATGGAGCGCAAAGCCTGGCTTGACCTTTTCTACACCGATGACTGGACCATCTTTGCCGACAATCTGGTGGGTGACTTTGCCGGGCCGGAAACATTCCTGTCCTACATGCGCCCCTCTGCGGAACCGGGTTACGGCTGGGAGAAACCCGAATACGACACCGCGATGGACGAGGCCGCGCAGCAGCCGGACAAGGCCACGCGCTACCCCGCACTGGCCAAGGCCGAGAAGATCCTGCTCGACGACTATATCTTCGCGCCGATCTCGATCGAACCCTACCGCCACCTCGTCAAGCCGAACGTCAAGGGCTTCGGCGCCTCAGCGGCCGGCTATCACAACTCGCAGTTCATGACATTGGAGTAGGCAACGGAACCTGCGCGGGATGCTCCGCTTCATCGGAAAACGGCTGTGGCATGGGGGCCTGACGCTGGCGGCGCTGGTGACGCTGACCTTCTTCGTCATGCGGCTGGCCCCCGGCGGCCCCTTCTCGCGCAATCGCAAGATCAGCCCCGAAGTCCAGGCCAATATCGAGGCTGCCTTCCACCTGGACGAGCCGATCTGGAGGCAATTCGGACGCTTTGTCTGGGGGGTGCTGCGCCTGGACCTTGGCCCGTCTACCCGGCACCGCGACTATTCGGTCAACGACCTCATTGCGAGCGGTTTGCCCTACTCGCTCACCATCGGCTTCTGGGCCGTGGTGATCGCCGCGATGGTCGGCGTGGCCCTTGGCCTTGCCGGGGCGCTCCGGCGGAACTCGGCAACCGACTACCTTGCCGGGACTGTCGGCGTCGTCGGCATAGCCATCCCGATTTTTGTCATAGGCCCCCTGTTGCAGGCCACCTTCGCGCTGCGACTGAACTGGCTGCCGGTGGGCGGCATCAATGACGGCTGGCGGTCTTTGGTCCTGCCGGTGATCGTGCTGGCCTTGCCCAACATCGCCTACATCAGCCGCCTCACCCGCACTTCGATGATCGAGACCCTGCGCGAAAACTACGTCCGCACTGCCAGGGCCAAGGGCATCGGCTGGCACCGCGTCCTCTGGCGCCACACCCTGACCGGCGCGCTTCTGCCAGTGATCGCCTACCTTGGCCCGGCGACGGCAGCGATCATCACCGGCTCGATCCTGATCGAGACGATCTTCGCCGTGCCGGGTATCGGACGGCATTTCGTCGATGCGGCGCTGAACCGCGACTACCCGCTGGTCATGGGGATTACGCTCCTTTACGGCGGCATCCTCATCCTGTTCAACATCGCGACGGATGTGATCCGGGCGATCCTCGACCCGAGAATCCGCAATGAGCGTTGATCTCGCCCCGCCGCGCGGCACCTCGACATTCCACCTGCAACTGCGCCGCTTTCGGCAGAACGGGCTTTCCATGGCCTCGGTGGTGGTGCTGGCCGCGATTGTGGTGCTGTGCTTCCTCGGGCCCTACGCCTTTCCCTTCTCCGGCGAGGACGCGGATTTCGACTTCATCTCCGCCCCGGCCGCATTCATCTGGCCCCACCTTTTCGGCACCGACGATTTCGGCCGTGACCTTCTGGTCCGCGTCCTGGAAGGCGGGCAGGTGTCGCTGACGATCGGCTTTCTCGGCGCGCTGGTGGCCGGGGTGATCGGCGTCCTCTACGGCGCTGTCGCGGGCTATGTCGGCGGTCGCACCGATGGCTTCATGATGCGACTCGTCGAAATCCTTTACGGCTTTCCCTACGTGATCCTCGTCATCCTTCTCAGCCTCCTGTTCGGCGGCGGAAACGTCGCCCTCTTCTCGGCCATCGTCTTCACCCTCTGGCTCACTCCCGCGGTGATCGTCCGCGCTCAGGCGCAGTCGCTCGCCCAACGCGAGTTCGTTCAGGCCGCGCGGGCGGGGGGCATGACCGGCCCCGCGATTGTGCTGCAACACATCGTGCCGAACTGCATGTCCACCGTCATCGTCTACGGCTCGCTCCTGGTGCCCGAGGTGATCCTGTCGGAATCCTTCCTCTCCTTCCTTGGCATCGGCATCAAGGAACCGCAGGCCAGCTGGGGCAATCTTATCCAGACCGGGACTGCGGCGATGGACAGCGACCTCCGCCTTCTCCTCCTGCCCGGGGGGCTTCTGGCCCTCGTGCTCCTCTGCCTGAACTTCATCGCCGACGGGCTGCGCGATGCCTTTGATCCCAATGACCGATAGTCTCCTGTCCATACGGGACCTCGGCGTCCGCTTCCGCCTGCCGCAGGGCGAGACGATGGCCGTCGACGGCGTCTCTCTGGATGTGGCACCGGGCGAGGTGCTGGGCATCGTCGGCGAAAGTGGCTCGGGCAAAAGCCAGATCCTTTACGCGATGATGGGGCTTCTGGCGGCAAACGGGCGGGCCTCGGGTCAGGTGCTGTTCCAGGGCCAGAACCTTCTGGCGCTGTCACCCGACCGGCTTGACCGGGTGCGGGGCGACGCGCTGTCGATGATCTTCCAGGACCCGATGACCAGCCTGAACCCTTACATGCGCGTCGGCGACCAGTTGGCCGAGGGGCTGATCGTCCACAAGGGCCTGTCCAAGGCCGAGGCGCGGGCCGAGGCCGTCCGGATGCTCGACCGCGTCCGCATCCCCGATGCCGCCGCCCGCGCACGCCGCTTCCCGCACGAGTTTTCCGGCGGGATGCGGCAGCGCGTGATGATCGCGATGGCGCTGCTGGCGAAACCCCGCCTGCTGCTTGCCGACGAACCCACGACCGCGCTCGACGTGACCATCCAGGCACAGGTGCTTGACCTCATGGCCGAGCTTGCGCGCGAGACCGGAACGGCGATCATCCTAGTCACGCACGATCTGGGCGTTGTGGCGCGGCTCTGCGACAGGGTCGTCGTCCTCTACGGGGGGCGGGTAATGGAAGAAGCCCCGGCAGAAGTGCTGTTCGACGCCCCCGCACATCCCTACACGCGGGGCCTTCTGGCCGCGATGCCGCGCCTGGAAACCGTGCTGACCCCACGGCTTGGCACCATCCCCGGTACGCCGCGCTCGGGCGGCTCGGCAAAGGGTTGCCCCTTCGTCGACCGATGCGAGGTGCGCTTGGCCGCCTGCACCACTGACCGCCCGCCCTTGCGCGATCTCACCGCCCTCGGCCCCGGTCGCCGCGCCGCCTGTTACCTGACGGGGGCCGCGCCATGACCTTGCTGGAGGCACGCAATCTCGGGGTGGGCTACAAGGTGCCGGGCGCGAGTCTGCTCTCCGGCCCGCGCCTACTGCCCATCGTCCACGAGGTTTCCTTCACGCTGGAGCCGGGCCGCACCCTTGGCGTCGTTGGCGAATCCGGCTGCGGCAAGTCCACCCTCGGCCGGGCGCTCCTGCGTCTGATCGCGCCGACCGGAGGGCAGGTCCTGTGGCAAGGGCAGGACATGGCCACGATCCCCGACCTGCGCCGCCGCCGGTCCGAGATGCAGATCATCTTCCAGGACCCGGTCGCCGCCCTCGATCCTCGCATGACCCTCGCCCGCATCGTCAGCCGCCCGCTCGCCACCTTCGAGCCCGGTCTCACCCGCGCCGAAGCCCGCGCCCGTGCCATCGAGGCTTTGGGGCAGGTCGGCCTCTCTGCCGATTTCGCGGACCGTTACCCGCATGAACTGTCGGGCGGTCAGGCACAGCGCGTCGGTATCGCCCGGGCCCTGGTCGGGCGGCCTAAGCTCATCATCTGCGACGAACCCGTCTCGGCGCTGGACGTCTCGATCCAGGCCCAGGTCATCAACCTCCTGATGGACTTGCAGGAACGCATGGGCCTCGCCCTCGTCTTCATCTCGCACAACCTTGCCGTCGTGCGACACATCAGCCATGACGTGATGGTTATGTGCCTCGGTCGCGTCGTCGAACACGCGCCCCGCAGCGCCTTCTACGCCAAGGCCCTACACCCTTATTCCCAGGCCCTGATGCAGGCCGTCCCCGAACCCGACCCCCGGCGCGAGAAGGGCCGCGTCGGCACCGCGCTCGCAGGGGAACTCCCCTCGGTCCTCTCCCCCCCGCCCGGCTGCGTCTTCGCCAGCCGCTGCCCGAAAGCCGCCGACCTCTGCCGCTCCACCCGCCCCGTCCTACGCGAAGTCGCCCCCGACCGCCTCGCCGCCTGCCATTTCATCGAGGGCCCATGACCGACCTCGCCACCCTCTGGGCCGCCCTGCCCCAGCTTTCGAACATCCACGCCAGTGCGGATGGCTGCTGGGCCTTCTGGTGCATGGCGGGCCTGACCGACACCGAGAATGTCTGGTGCGCGCCCCTAGACGGTTCCGCCCCGCCCCGGATGCTGACCGACGGGCGGGACCACTACCTGATCCGCGACGTCGCCCCCGACGGCCGCCGCCTGATCCTCGCCCAGTCGCTTAACGCGAACGAGCATGACCACCTGCTCATCCTCGACCGCGAAACCAAGGCTCTGACCCAGATCACGCCCACCCAGGACACGCACTACGTCTATGGCGGGGTCCTGGCCAAGGACGGCTCGGCCCTCTTCTTCCTCGCCGACTTCGACTACCACCGAAACGAAGTCACCCAAGGCGCCTGGCTCTGGCGGCAGGACCTGACGACCGGCCTGCGCAGCTGCCTTGCCTCTGCCGACAGCCCGCCGCATTTCTACGTCGGCCCCCAGCTTTCACCCGACGGCAGCCGCCTCCTGTGGCACCGCAGCGACCGCGCGCCGGGCGGCTACCAGCTATGGACCGTCCCTGTCGCCGGCGGCGAGTCCCGCAAGGTCCTGGACTTGGGCGAAACGAACAACGTCCTTGCCGCCTGGCTGAACGACGACCGCATCGCCTTCGCCTGCGACCACGACGGGTGCGACAAGATGGGCGTTCTTGGCCTTTCCAGCGGCGCGGTGGACTGGCTCGCCTCAGAGCCGGACCTCTGCCCCCATTCCATCCTCGGCGGAACCGGAGACGACTTCCTCTGCATCCACCACGTTGAAAGCCATACGCGCGCATCGCTTGTCGGGCCGAAAGGCATCCACCCCCTGCCCAACCTCTCCGGCCGCCGCAGCCTCTTGCCTCATGCCGCCCTGCCCGACGGCGGCTGGCTGGCCGAGGCCTATGATGCCGACAGTCCCCACGACCTTGTCGCAATCGCGGCCGACGGCACCTGCCGCGCAATCTTCCGTGCCGCCCCCGAACCAAGGCGCCGCCACACCGCGCCGCAGGACTTTCGCTGGACCGCGCCGGACGGGCGCCCGATGCAAGGCTGGCTCTACCGGCCCGAAGGCCGGCCCAAAGGCTTGATCGCCCATGTCCACGGCGGCCCGACCTGGCATTCCGAGGACTGGGTGAATCCCAAGATCCAGTTCTGGGTCGCACAGGGCTATGCCGTCCTCGACCCCAACTATCGCGGCTCGACTGGCTTCGGCTACGCCCACCGCGAGGCGGTGAAGGAAGACGGCTGGGGCGGGCGCGAACAGGCCGACATCCGTGCCGGGCTGGAGGCCGCCCTTGCCGCAGGCATCCCCGGCCCGATCGCGGTGGCAGGCAATTCCTACGGCGGCTTCTCCAGCTGGTTCGCCATCACCCGCCACGCCGACCTTGTAACCGCCGCCATTCCGATGTGCGGCATGTACCGGCTGGACATCGATTACCACGCTACCGAAATGCCCCATGGCCGAGCCTATTCCGAAGAGATGATGGGCGGCACACCCGAGGAGTTTCCCGAGAAGTACGCCAATGCCTCCCCTGGCCGGTTTGTAGACCACATACGGGGGCACGTCCTGATTGTACACGGGCTGGCAGATTCCAACGTCGGGCCAGAAAACACCCACGCGGCCATCCGGGATTTGACCAGGGCGAAGATTCGGCATGAGGTCCTTCTGTTCGCCGACGAAGGGCATGGCGTATTCAGACGACGGAATGTGGAACGCTATCTGCGAAAAAGCGCAGAGTTCCTTCAAAATGCGTTTCTCGACGTTGCAACGGCACCTGTTTGACGCGTGCAGGCAGCTTTCGCCGATGACATCTTCGCAGAGCGGTTCGCCAGTTGTCCCACCACACGGTTTGACGGCGTGAACCTATCGCAGGAAACACCTTGCGACGGCTTTGTCTCGTCGACTGATTTGGAACGGGCACCCTGATTTTGAAGCAGAAAATTCTGCACCACTGGGTTCAGACTATGCTGCTTGAAGCTGGTGGTTCGGGCGGCGGTCCCTGTCCAGCTTGTGCATCAGCGTCGACCAGGACATTGCCATCGCGCTGGAGCGGGTCTGACCCTGGCCGAATGGGTCGCCTTCCTGCCCTGCGTCCCGAATTCAGACCAGGCGGCAGCACGGGCCGCGGGCGATCACCGGTTCGATGGCGGCGCGGGGGCTACACTGCCCCTGCCCGCGCAAGACGGCGCCGTTCCACCCTTGTGCGGATGGCGGACACGTCCGTCACCGGGGTCGCCGCGAACAGCTGGCGGGTATAGGGGTGTTGCGGGTCGGCAAAGATCGCCTCGCGGCTGCCCTGTTCAACCGCCTCGCCTTTCGAGATCACCATCACGTCGTCGGCGATGTAGCGCACGACCGACAGGTCATGGCTGACGAAGACATAGGTCAGCCCGAACTCGTCCTGCAGATCGGCCAGCAGGTTCAGCACCTGCGCCTGCACCGACAGGTCCAGCGCCGAGACGGGTTCGTCCAGCACCAGCAGCGAGGGGTTCAGCATCAAGGCCCGCGCGATGGCGATGCGCTGGCGCTGCCCGCCCGAGAACATGTGGGGATAGCGGTTGAAATGTTCCGGTTGCAGCCCGACCTTCTTCAGCATCGCCTCGGCCCGCTCGCGGCGTTCGGCTGCGGGAACCTGGGTGTTGATCACCATGGGCTCCATCAACACATCGCCGATCTTCTGGCGCGGGTTCAGGCTGCCATAGGGGTTCTGGAACACCATCTGCACCTTGGACCGCATCTCGGGGCCGGGGCGCCTGGCGCTGATGTCGACGCGCTGGCCGTCGATCAGCAACTCACCGCCCGTGGGGGCGTCGATCAGCGCGATCACCCGGGCCAGCGTGGACTTGCCCGAGCCGCTTTCGCCGACGATGGCGAGGGTCTTGCCCTTCTCCACCTTGAAATCCACGCCTTTCAGCGCTCGCACCGTCTTGGCGCCGCCGAAGAGGCCGCCGGGGATGTGATAGTCCTGGATGATGGTGCGACCTTCGACAACAGCGGTCATCCTGCGGCCTCCTGCGTGAAGAAGTCGGACACGGTGGGCAGCCGGTCGCCGGTGGCATTCTCGGGCAGGGCCGAGAGAAGCGCGCGCGTATAGGGGTTCTGCGGGCTTTCGAACAGCGACAGCACGTCGGCCTCTTCCATCTTCTTGCCCTTGTACTGCACCACCACCCGGTCGGCGGTTTCGGCCACCACGCCCATGTCATGGGTGATCAGGATCAGGGCCATGCCGTAATCCTCTTGCAGCTTCATCAGAAGGTCGAGGATCTGCTTCTGGATCGTCACATCCAGCGCCGTGGTCGGTTCGTCGGCGATCAAGAGGCGCGGATTGCTGGCGATGGCCATGGCGATCATCACCCGCTGGCATTGCCCGCCCGACATCTGGTGCGGATAGGCCTTCAGCTTCTCCTCCGGCTCGGGGATGCCGACGGCGCGATACAGCTCAAGCGCGCGGGCGCGGGCCTCGCGACGGGACATGCCAAGGTTCAGTCGCAGCACTTCCTCGATCTGGAAGCCGGTGGTGAAGCTGGGGTTCAGGGAGGCGACGGGTTCCTGGAAGATCATCGTGATCTCGCGCCCGATCAGTTTGCGGCGCAGCGCGGGGGTGAGGTTCGAGATGTCCTGCCCGTCATAGGTTATCTCGTCGGCGGTGATGGTGGCGGTGTCGGGCAAGAGCCCCATCACCGCCAGCATCGACACCGATTTGCCCGAGCCAGATTCGCCGACGATGGCCAGAACCTCGCCCTTGTCGACGGACACGTCGATCCCGTCGACGGCGGTAAAGCTGCCGGTGGCGGTGGCGAATTTGACCGTGAGGTTGCGGATGTTCAGAAGCGCCATCTGTCAGCTCCGCTTCAGTTTCGGGTCAAGGGCGTCGCGCAGACCGTCGCCCATCAGGTTGATCGCCAGAACCGAAACGAGAATGGCGATGCCGGGGAAAGTGACGACCCACCAGGCCGACAGTATGAATTCCCGCGCTTCGGCCAGCATGGTGCCCCATTCCGGCGCGGGCGGCTGCGCGCCCATGCCAAGAAAGCCAAGCGCGGCCGAATCCAGCACGGCCGAGGAGAACGACAGCGTCGCCTGCACGATCAGCGGGGCCAGGCAGTTCGGCAGGATGGTCTTGAACATCAGCCGCAGGTTGCCTGCCCCGGCGACCCGGGCGGCGGTGACATATTCGCGCTTCATCTCGGACATCACGGCGGCGCGGGTCAGGCGGGCGAAATGCGGCTGGTAGACGATGGCGATGGCGATCATCGCATTGGTCAGCCCCGGCCCCAGCACCGCCACCAGCACCAGCGCCAGCAGAAGCGAGGGGAAGGCCAGGATCACGTCCATCACCCGCATGATGACGGTATCGACCCAGCCGCCGAAGAAACCGGCCAGCAGACCGATGACGATGCCGCCGACCAGCGCGATGGAGACCACGACGATGCCGATGAACAGCGAATACTGCGCGCCGTAGATCAGCCGCGACAGCATGTCCCGCCCGACGGCATCGGTGCCAAAGACATAGGCCGAGCGTCCGCCTTCCTCCCACATCGGGGGGACCAGCAGGGCGTCGCGATACTGCACCGTTGGGTCATGCGGGGCCAGAAGCCCGGCAAAGACCGCGATCAGCACCAGAAGGATAAAGACGATCAGCCCAAGCACCGCACCCCGGTTCTGGCTGAAGTAGAACCAGAACTCGGCCAGCATGCGGCGGCGGATTGCGGCATCCGAAAGTTTGACGGTTGTATCGGTCATGTGTTGCGGATCCTCGGGTTGATCAGGCCGTAGGTCAGGTCGACCAGAAGGTTCACCACCATCACCAGCCCGGCGATCAAGAGCAGGCCGGACTGCACGACCGGATAGTCGCGTCGGCTGATCGAATCGATCATCCATTTGCCGATGCCGGGCCAAGAGAAGATCGTCTCGGTCAGGATGGCACCGGCCATCAGCACACCGATCTGCAGGCCGATGGTGGTGACGACCGGGATCATCGCGTTCCGCAGCGCGTGAATGCCGATGACACGGCTGGCCGGCATCCCCTTGGCGCGGGCGGTGCGGACGTAGTCCTCGCCCATCACCTCAAGCATCGCGGAACGGGTCTGCCGGGCGATCACCGCCAGCGGGATCGTCGCCAGCACGACAGAGGGGAGGATCAGGTGGCTGACCGCCGAGCCGAAGGCGCCCTCCTGGCCCGACAGCAGACTGTCGATCAGCATGAAGCCGGTCACATCGGGGAAGAAATACATCAGGCTGATCCGGCCTGATACCGGCGTCCAGCCCAGGATTCCCGAGAAGAAGATGATCAAGAGGAGACCCCACCAGAAGATCGGCATCGAGAAGCCGACAAGTGCCGTGGTCATCGAGACCTGGTCGAACCACGAGCCGCGCTTGATCGCGGCCAGAACCCCCACCGGCACGCCGATCAGCGTGGCGATGATGATGGCGCAAAGCCCCAGCTCGACTGTTGCCGGGAACAGGGACAGGAATTCGGTGATCACCGGCTTCTTCGTCACCAGCGAATTGCCGAAATCGCCGTGGAACAGCCGCCCGAGGAAATCGAAATACTGCAGCACCACGTTCTTGTCATAGCCCAGCTGGGCCGTCAGCTCGGCATGGCGTTCGGGCGTCACGCCGCGTTCGCCCGCCATCAACAGCACCGGGTCGCCGGGCAGGATGCGCACGAAGCTGAAGGCGATGAGGGTGATGCCAAGGAAGGTCGGCACCAGATACAGCAGTTTGGAAAGAATGAACCGGACCATGGCCTCGTTCCTTGAAAGACGCGCGGAGGACCAGCCCCCGCGCGCCAGGTTTCGTCAGACGGATGCGCCGATTACTCGGCGATGTCCACGGTCTCGAAGGTGAAGTCACCCAAGGGGCTCATCACGAAGCCCGAGACCTTGGCCGACATCGGCACATACTGGGTCGAGTGCGCGATGGTGAACCATGGCGCCTGGTCCTTGAAGATCACCTGGGCCTGTTCGTACAGCTTGGTGCGCTCGGCCTGGTCGGCGGTGATCTTGGCGTCCTTCAAGAGCTTCGAGAAGTCCTCGTTGCACCAGAAGGCACGGTTCGCCCCGCCTTCGCCAGCCGAGTCGCAGGACAGCAGCACGGACAGGAAGTTGTCCGGGTCACCGTTGTCGCCGGTCCAGCCCAGGATCACCGCGCCATCACGGCCCGGCTCCATGGACTTGGCCAGGTATTCACCCCATTCGTAGCTGACGATCTCGACCTTGACGCCGATCTTCGACAGGTCTTCCTGCATCAGCTCTGCCGTGCGCTTGGCGTTCGGCATGTAGGGACGCTGCACCGGCATCGCCCAGATCTTCATCGACAGGTCGGTCACACCGGCTTCGGCCAGCATGGCCTTGGCCGCTTCGGGATCATAGGCGTCGTCGACGACGGCATCGTTGTAGGACCACATGGTCGGCGGGATCGGGTTCTTGGCCGGCTCGGCCGCGCCCTGGAACACCGCGTCGACGATGGCCTGCTTGTTGATCGCCATGTTCAGCGCCTTGCGGACCTTCGGATTGTCGAAGGGCGGCATGGTGGTGTTGTAGGCCAGATAGCCGACGTTCAGACCGGCCTGTTCGTCCAGTTTCAGGCTGGCGTCAGCCTTGATGCCTTCGATGTCGGCGGGTGCCGGATAGGGCATCAGGTGGCATTCGCCGGCCTTCAGCTTCTGCAGGCGCACGGCGGCGTCCGGGGTGATCGCGAAGACCAGGTCGTCGATGATCGGCGCGGTGCCCCAGTAGTCCGGGTTCTTGGCATAACGGATCACCGCGTCTTTCTGATAGGCCACGAACTTGAACGGCCCGGTGCCGATCGGCAGGTTGTTCAGGTCTTCGCGCGTACCGGCGGCGTCCAGCGCATCGGCATATTCCTTCGACACGATCGAGGCGAAGGGCATGGCGATGTTCGCCAGGAACGGCGCTTCGGGCGTGTTCAGGGTGAACTTGACCGTATAGTCGTCGATCTTCTCGATCGACTTGATCAGCTCCGGCATCGCCATCGAGGTGTAGTATTCGTAGGTGATGCCCGGGATATACTGGTGCCAGGGATTCTCGGCATTGCCCTGACGGTCATACGAGAAGATCACGTCATCGGCGTTGAAATCGCGGGTGGGGGTGAACTTCTCGTTCGACTGCCACTTCACGCCCTTGCGCAGATGGAAGGTATACTGGGTGCCGTCTTCCGACACTTCCCAGCTTTCTGCCAGACCCGGCTCGACCTCGGTCGTGCCTTTCTTGAATTCGGTCAGGCGGTTGTAGATCGGGTGGGCCGAGGCGTCGAAAGTGCCGCCTGCGGTGTAGGGCGCCGGGTCAAAGCCCTCGGGCGACGCTTCCGAGCAATAGACGAAGGTCTTGGCAAGGGCAGGCATGGCGGAAGTCATCGCCAGTGCTGATGCCGCAACAAGGATACGAGTAAGCATTTTCATGTCTTGGTCCTTTCACTCTCTGTTGTAACTGCGCCGACCCATTTGACGCGGGCCGGACTTTTCAAGACCTGGCGTCGCCGCTAGGTCCCGATCTCTGTCGAACCGAACGGATCATCCAGCCGCTCGGCAGGGGGCACAAACCAGCGCGGGCCGGACTGTGTCATGTAGACGATATCTTCCAGCCGAACGCCGCATTCACCATAGACGCACAGCATCGGCTCGATGGAGAAGCACATGCCCGCTTCCAGCGGGGTGCTGTTGCCGCCCACGATATAGGGCACCTCGTGGATATCCAGCCCCAGTCCATGCCCGGTGCGATGTGGCAGGCCCGGAACCTGATAGCCGGGGCCAAAGCCCGCATCGGTAAAGACCTTGCGCGCCGCCGTATCGACCGCGGCGCAAGGGGTGCCGATCTGCGCCGCCGCAAAACCCGCGGCCTGCGCCTGCCGCTCCAGCTCCCACAACTGGCGTTGCCGGGGGGTCGGGGTGCCGAACACATAGGTCCGGGTGATGTCGGATGAGTAGCCCTGCAGGGTGCCGCCCATGTCGATCAGCACCATGTCCCCGTCGGCCAGCACCTGCGGATGCGGCACGCCATGCGGATAGGCCGTCGCCTCGCCGAACTGCACGGCGGCAAACAGCGGCTTCAGGCCAAGGGCGCGGTGCGCGGCAAGGATGAACTCGGCGACCTCTGTGGTGGAAATACCTGCCCGCAGTCCGGCATGGACCGCCTTCTGCACCCGAAAGCTCGCCTCCATCGCGGTTTGCATCAGCGCAAGTTCGGCGGGCGATTTCACCTGCCGCTGCGCCGAGATCATCGCTTGCGCCGAAGTCACGGGGCCCTGGACGGCCTGCATCAGAGCCGAGGCGAAGACAAAGGGCGTGGCCGGGTCCAGCGCCAGACCCGCACCCGGCGCATCAAAGCCCGCCACGCGGGTCGCGATCAGCGCATAGGGGTCTTCATGTTCTTCCCAGACCGCGATGTCGCCGGGAATACACAACAGGGTCCGCAGCTTCGGCGCCTCGAACTGGGGCGAGACATAGATCATCGCGCCTTCCGCCGGGACGAGCGCGCCGTGAATCCGTTCCGACAGCCCCAGCGACAGCCCGGTGTAATAGGTCAGCGAGGACGAGGCATCCAGCCAGACCGCCTTTACCTCCGCCCGGGCCATCCGCGCCTGAAGCCCCGAGATCCGCGCCCGCAGCTCTGCCGGTTGGATCGCAGGCGCCGGGACAGGGCGGAAATCGGCAAGCGCGGTCGCATAATCGGTCATCAAACTTCCATTGTCCGTTCACGGGCGACACGCGGGGGACCGGCCGATGTGACCGCCCCCTCCTTGGGCGCGATGTGCCCCTCGCAGAAACGCCGTGTCACCTAAACTGGATTGGATCCTATATACAATATCAAACTTCTTCCCGATCAGGCCAAAAATGGGTAAGGCGAAAGGGTGCGGGTGGGGGCTGGAATGGCTTTGAAAGGTGTCGATATTTCCAGGACCATCTCGGCCGGAGGCCTCGTGTTCGAGGCGCTGCGCCGGGCCATCATCGAGGGCAGCCTGAAAGACGGCGACTCGCTCCGGCAGGATGAGATCGCGCGCCTGTTCAACACCAGCCGGATTCCGGTGCGCGAGGCGATCACCATGCTGGAACAGCAGGGCCTGGTGAAGAACCATCGCTTCAAGGGGGCGGTCGTGGTCGGCCTCTCCATCGCCGAGGCCAGCGAGATCTTCGATTTCCGCTGCATCATCGACGCCCATGTGATCCGCGCCGCCGTGCCGCATATGACGCCAGCCGTGATCGCCGAAGCGCGCGCGATCTGTGACGCCTTTTCCGCCACCGACGATCCGATGCGCTGGGGCGATCTGAACCGCGCCTTTCACATGACGCTGTATCAGGCCAGTAACCTGCCCTTTCATCTTGGCACCCTGACCAATGCGATGGACCGGCTGGACCGCTATGTGCGCGCGCAACTGCTGCTGACCGAGGGTCATGCCCGCGCCAATGCCGAGCATCTGGAAATTCTCGAGGCCTGCGCGCGCGGCGATGCCGAGGCCGCGGCAGAGCTGACCACCGCCCATATCCGCCGCGCCCATGCTATGCTGCGCGAGCATCTGGCAAAGATCCAGGCGGCCTTTGGCGCCACCCCGGAAACGGCCTAGCGGAGACGGAGGGGCGCTTCCTTGCTTAGGGCCGCGTCCAGCCGCCGGTTTCGGCCAGCCTGGCGAAGATCCGTTCGCGGTTGTCATGCACCAGCAACAACGCAAGATCACCCGGTTGCAACGCGTCAAGAATGCGCTCGGCCCCGTCCCCGGGATTGGGCGCATCAAGGATCGCCGCCGGGTTCAGACCCAGCTCAAGACATCGCGCCCGCATCAGGGCAGGCAAGGCGCCAAGGGCGCGACCCCGCAGGAACTTGGGGTTCTCCGCCACGACAACAAGGTCGGGGGACAAAGCAAAAGCGCCCGTCACCAGCGCGCGTATCTCTTCGTCCGACCGGTCTCCGGCATGGCTGAGCAGGATGAACCGGCGCTTTGCCGGCAACGCCGCAAGGGCCGACGAGATGGCGGCAATCGAATGCGGGTTATGGGCATAGTCGACAAAGACCCGCGCCCCGTTGCACAGGAATTCGTTTGCGCGCCCCGGGTTGTCCTTCGGATCGGACCGGAACCGCGCCAGCACGGAGCGGATCGCGTCATCCGGCAAGCCCAACCCGCGCGCGGCCAGCGCCGCCGCCAGCGCGTTCTCGATGTTGTACCGGGCAGCGCCGCCAAGGGTCAGCGGCACATCGCGGGCATCGATCAGCGCGGTCTCGGTTGACCCGTCCGACAGCACCAGCATGTCGGAGTCGTACCAGCCGCAGGGCTCGCCCCTTGCCCGCGCCGAACGGATCTGCGCCGTCTGTGGTGAAAGCGAAAACCACATCGTGGGGTGGTGCGCCGGGGCCGCGGACACCACGAAAGGATTGTCCGCATTGAGCACAAGCGCACCACCGGGCCGGAGCGCGCGATGCACCGAAAGCTTCACCCGGGCAAGATCGTCCACCGTGGTGATGCCATACTGGCCAAGATGGTCGGCGGCGACATTGGTGACGACGGCCACCTGCGCCCGCGTCACCGGCAGGCCGCGGCGCAGGATGCCGCCGCGCGCCACTTCAAGCACCGCAAGTTCCAGCCTTTGGTCGCGCAGCAGCAACCTTGCCCCGGCAGGGCCGGCATAGTCGCCCTGTTCAAGGATTTCGTCGCCGACCTTGACGAACTCGGTCGAGGACAGCCCGGAAACCAGCCCCGCCGCAGCCGCCATCGCCGCAATCAGCCGCGTGGTGGTGGTCTTGCCGTTGGTCCCGGTCACCAGCACCAGCGGCAGATCATGAATACCGTGCCAGTCGGGTGCGACAGGAGGGCTGTCCACCTCCCATGTAACCGAGGCTTTCCCGTGACCGAAGGTGATCAGGTCATCGTCCAGAAGCCGGTCGATCCCTCGCGTCTCGGCCCCGGCGACAAGGGCTGCGAGGGCCGGGTTTGTCTCATGGGCAAGGATCGACCGCAAGTCCGCCAGAAGGGCTTCGCGCGGGATCGGGACCACTCCCAGAAGCCCGCAGGCACAGAAATACCAGCCGGCTTCGATCACATAGGCGGCGGAAAACAACTGGTCCACGGCGGCGGCCAGAAAGATACTGGCGCCACCGTCAAAGCGCCGTTCGGTCAGCGAAGGGTCCTGCCAGGCAAGATCCTCCAGCAGGCTGCGCACCTGATCCAGCCAGAGTTGCAGCACCACATCCGGATCGCGGCCCGGGCACAGGGCGTCGCCGACCGCCCCCGGTGATGCACTGAACAGATTGGGGCCAAGCAGCCTGCGGCAGCCGCTGAGAACCAGCGCCGGATCCTCGGGCAAGGGGATTTGCAGCGCGTCCTTCAGCCACTCGGATCGGGTCATGGCCCGTCAGTCCGCCTCTTCGCCCGCGCCGCGCGCCAGACGCACGCCGCGTTCATCCCGGATCAGCTGATCGCCACCCGCCAACAGCTCTTCGAAACCGACCTTCGGCCGTTCGACCCGGACCGGGGCCGCCGACGCAATCGCTTCGCGCTCGGTCTTCTTGAAGTAGATGATCTGCTTCCACGACCGCGCCAGTTCATCGGCGAAGACCACGAGAAGATCGTTGGGCGCCGCTGCGGCAAGAGCGGTGTCGATGGCGGTGGACTCATCCGGCATCATCGTTATCTGCGCTTCGGTCACCCCGTTTTCCAACAGGACGGCGCGAAGCATCTCCGGCACTTCCATCGGACCCCGGCCACGCCGGTCATCATCGGGCTTCAGGAAATAATGGTCGAAATGCCCGGCCAGTTCGCGCGCGGCAGCTGCGATGTCCTCGTCGCGCCGGTCCCCCGGCATGGCCGCCACGACCAGACGGCGGCCCTTGATGTCCAGCCGGTCGACGAGATCGGCCATGGCGGCGATGGCGGCGGGATTGTGCCCGTAGTCGAGGATCACCTTGAAGGGATGTTCGTCGTAGACGTTGGTCCGCCCCGGCGCCTGGAAGAAGCTGGTGTCGAACGTGCGCAGGCCATGACGGATGTTGTCGAGATCAAGCCCGAAGGCAAAGGCCATGGCTGCGGCGAACATCGCGTTCTGCACGTTGTACATCGCCTTGCCTTCCAGCGTCGCCGGAATCAGATGCGTCCAAAGCACGGGCAGGTGCAGACCCTTCGCGTAGATGGTGATCATGTCGCCATTCATCGCCTTTTCCAGCACAACAGCACGACCGCCTGCCCGGATGTGTTCTTTCACCAGCGGATGGTCGGAACTCATCGTCACATAGCAGATGTGGGTCGCGTGGCAGAAATCGGCCATGCGCAGGCAGTGCAGGTCATCGGCATTCAGGACGACCGCGTCGGTGGCGGTTTCCACCACGACCCGCTTCACGACCGCCAGTTCCTCAAGCGTATTGATGCCACCCATGCCAAGATGATCCGCCGCCACGTTGAGGCAGGCAGAGACATCGCAGCGCTGGTAGCCAAGGCCCGAACGGACCAGACCACCGCGCGCCGTTTCCATGACTGCGAAATCGACCGACGGGTCGCGCAGCACCATCTGGGCCGAGGCCGGGCCGGTCATGTCGCCCTTCACCGACAGCTTGCCATCGACATAGACCCCGTCGGTCGAGGTCATGCCGACGATCTTGCCGCTGGATTTCATGATATGCGCCAGCATCCGGCTGGTTGTCGTCTTGCCGTTGGTGCCGGTGATCGCGCCGATCGGAATCCGCGACTGCGCCCCTGTCGGGAACAGCATCTGCAGCACCTTGCCCGCCACGTCGCGGGGCGTGCCTTCCGATGGTGCCACATGCATGCGAAAGCCGGGCGCGGCATTCACCTCGACAATCGCCCCGCCGATTTCCTTGTAGCTCTTGGTGATGTCGGAGGTCAGGAAGTCCACGCCGCCCACATCCAGCCCGACAGCCTTGATGGTGCGCTCGGCCATGTCCTTGTTGTCCGGGTGGCAGACATCCGTCATGTCGATGGCCGTGCCGCCGGTGGACAGGTTGGCGGTAGAACGCAGGAAGAAGGTCTGGCCTTCCGGTAGCACGGTTGCTTCGGTAACTCCGGCTTCCTGCATCAACCGTTCCGCCTGCGCATCAAGCTCCAGGTTCGTCAGCACTTTTTCATGGCCGATGCCGCGCCGGGGGTCCGAGTTCACCACCTCGACCAGTTCGGCGATGGTGCTTTTGCCGTCGCCGACGACATGCCCGGGCACGCGCTTGGCAACGGCCACCAGTTCATTGTTCACCACAAGCATGCGGTGATCCATGCCGGTGACAAAACTTTCGACCAGGATTGCCCGGCTTTTGGATTGCGCCCGCGCCTCGGCGAAAGCGGTCTCGATCTGGGCATCCTCGGTCAGATTGATCGAAACGCCGCGTCCGTGGTTGCCGTCCAGCGGCTTGACCACCACCGGAAACCCGATCCTGCGCGCCGCGCGAACCGCCTCGGTCGGCGAGTAGACGACACGCTGCTGCGGCACTGGCAGACCCAGGTCGTTCAGCATGTTATGGGTGTCTTCCTTGTCGCAGGAAATCTCGACCGCGATATGCTTGGTCTGGCTGGTGATCGTGGCCTGAATGCGCTGCTGGTGCTTGCCATGGCCGAACTGCACCAGCGACTGGTTGTTGAGCCGGATCCAGGGAATGTCGCGTTCTTCGGCCGCCTTGACCAGCGAGGCCGTGGACGGGCCGAACTCCTTGCGCTGCGCGGTCAGGACGAACGCCTTCAGCTCCGCCGGAAAGTCGAACTCCGCATCGAACTCGTAGTCCACCTGTGCCTTGAGACGATCCGGCAGAAGATGCATCAGAAGCCGGATCGCCAGCCGTCCGGCATCAAGTCCGACATCGCGTTGCCGATACTCGTAGACCAGATTGTACTGACCCTCCGTGCCGGTACCCCGCGTTCTTCCGAAAGTCACTTCCGAACCGGCAACCCCCTGGATCTCCAGCGCTACATGCTCGGCCACATGCGCAAGCCAGGTGCCTTCATCCTCGCGCAGGCGGCGGATCAGACCGCCCGGCTCGCGGTAGGAACAGCCGTGTTGGGCCAGACCTGGCAGCGCCTCGACCAATGCGTCGATCCAGGCATCGCCGATCCGCGCCGAGGGCCAGGCCTCCAGCACGCCAAGATCGACGACATGCCTGATGACCGGGAAACTTGCCCAGACATTCGGACCGACAAAAACATTGGTGGAGACGATCTTCATGTCGGAAACCCCCTTGGTGTCAGGTCAGTGTTTTGATCCGCCTTCAACAGAGCGGTTTGGCAGTGCGCAGAAGGCGTCGCTAGGATCGGGCGGATAGGCGTGCCGACCGACCAGATCATAGCGGCACCCCTCGCTCATCACGTCAACCTTGAGACCCAGCAGCGACAGTGCCTGACCCCGGCTGGCCTCCCACATGGAGGAATAGGAAAGTCCCGAGGCATCGACGACGGTCACGGTTCCGGACCCGACCACCTCGAACATGCCGTTCGGGCCAATGAAGGCCGCGGTATCCTCGTCAATGCCAAGGCCGATCAGAAACGGGTTGTAGGATGAGGCTGCCAGCAATCGACCCAGACGGTTCCGCTGGGTGAAATGCTGGTCGATGATCACGGCATTCGTCAGCCCCAGACCGGGCGCGAGACTGACCACCCCCTCGGCAGGTATCGAATTGCTCTCGCCACCGGCGATCATGTGTTCCGACATGATCGAGGCGCCTGCCGAGGTCCCAGCCACGGTCGCCCCGGCGGCGTTGCGCTTGCGGATCTTCTGGGCGATCCCCGTGCCGCCAAGAATGGTGGACAGTCGCAACTGATTGCCGCCGGTCAGAAAGATCCCGGTCGCCCGTTCCAGCATTTCCAGGTAGCGCGGATTGTCGCAATCGGCACGCTTGGTGATGGGAAGATAGTCGACTCCGGCGGCGCCAAGATCGCGGAAGATCCGATTGTAGTCTTGGCCGGTAGATTCCAGTTCCGATGCCGTGGGGATGACCACGATGTCGGCTGCAGCCCCTCCTGAAAGCTCGACAAATCGGCGGTGGATCTGCCGCTCCTTGATGCGATCCTCACCGCCGCCGATGGGAATGATGAAGCCACGATCTTGATTGGCCGATAGTTGGGCTGGGCACATGAGGGGTCTGGCTTTCCGGTCTTCGGGTTGTGTCGGGCCAGTCAGGGCGCGGGCTCCGCGTCTTCCTGATCCGTCGTCTGTTTCGTGCTGACCAGTGTGGTTTACGTTTCGGACTGCCACAAGCGGCTTTGCCAGTGCCGATGCGACCAAGTTCTGCGTCCGGGCAGGTTTTGCATCCAGCTGCGACGGAGTCCGTCCTGGCACAGGACCCGGTTTCGGACCGGGAAATGGAACTCCTGATCCTTCACACCCGTACGGCCCCGACGCGGAACCTGCCCTGCCAGGTGGCTTGGCGCTCCCGCCCGCGCGCACAGCACCGGGTGCGTCGCCAGTGCCGCCAGCAGGGCGCGATGCGCCCCCTGCAGCCCGGCTGCCAGCCACAGCTCCGCGCCCCGTGCGCTCGCTCAACACGAAGCTGACCACGATCAAACCAAGGGCCTCTTGTCATGAACGAGGGAAAACCAGGGGCAGGTCAGGATCCTTACGAGATGGCCAACCTGATCGGGATCCACCCCTTCGACACCGGTGGGCAGGGAACTCCGGGCGCGGCTTGTGGCGTGGATTGACCGGATCGCGGGCAAGAAGCACGGGATCCATCCCGCGCCCGAACAATGGCCAAGGCAGTACCGCTTCAGCCATTGCCAGCTTGGCGAGGAGTTTACGCGGGACAATTCCGTGGACGGACGGCGCAGCGACTGAAGGAGGGCAGGTCCCCGGCGCGATTCAGTCGGCGCCGGGTGTCGACCGACCATCATGAAAGAGCCTTGCCTTCAGGCGCTCGGCTGCAAGCTCGGCTTCATCCCAGTAGCCGACGAGAACGCCTGCCTCGATATTGACGTCATAGACCAGCGCGCGCGCGTCGCTTCCGGTGATCGCCTCATCGGGGAGCGTTGTCTGGGTTCGGGTGGTGCGGCTCCATTTGGCCAGTGCTTCGTAGAGCCGGTCCCTGACCGGCTGAAGTGCGGGATCACGGCCAAGATCGGCAAACTCGTCCGGATCGGTCTCCAGATCGTAGAGCATCGGCGCGAATCCGTCGGCGTGGATGAACTTGAACCGCCCGTCATGGACCATGTACAGCCGCGCTTCGGGCACCGGGACACTCAGGTTGATGCGGGCCAGATCGAAGGCATAGTCATATTCGCTGATGACATGACGCCGCCCGGTATCGTCGGCAGTTCCGTGCAGAAGCGGCACAAGCGAGCGGCCCTCCAGGATATGCGCCGCGGGCGTGCCACCCATCGCCTCGACGAAAGTGGGGGCAAGGTCGATGGTCTCGATCAACGCGCCGCTGACAGTGCCGCGCGTCGGGTCGGCCTGCGGCGACGGATCGGCGATGATCAGCGGCACCCGCACCGAGGCATCGTGGAACAGGTATTTCTCGCCCAGCCAGTGATCGCCCAGATAGTCACCATGATCCGAGGTGAAGACGATCATAGTTTCGTCGGCCAGCCCTTCGCGATCCATGAAGGCGAAGAGGTGGCCCAGCTGATCGTCGATCTGCTTGATCAGGCCCATGTAGCAGGGGATGACCCGCTCCCGTGCGCCGCCCCGATTGAAGACCTGCGAATAGCGTTCGGCCTGGAAGGCCGCAAGGATCGGGTGCGGGTTGGTCTGCTCGGCAGCGCTGCGGCGGACGGGAAGCACCTGATCCGGCCCGTACATCGCGTGATAGGGCGCCGGCACGATATAGGGCCAGTGCGGCTTGATGTAGGAAAGGTGCAGGCACCAGGGGCTGCCATCCGCCTTGGCCTCGGCCATGAACTGCATGGCGCGGCGGGTCATGTACGGTGTTTCGGAATGCTCCTCCGGCACGCGGGCTGCCTTGTCGGCATGTGACAGCAGCCAGCCGTTCTGCAGGCTTCCATCCTCGGCCTGGCCCGAATTCGCCCAGTGCTCCCACGGGTTCTCGGCATCGAAGCCCTGCGCGCGCAGATAGTTGTCGTAGGCAGGATCGGGTGAATAGGGACCGTCGGGATGCAGGCCGTCGTCGCGTTCGTAGGGCTCGAAGCCGCATTCCGAGACATGTACGCCGATGATCGACGCCGGGTCGATGCCCAGCCGCTCCATCCCCTCGCTGTCGGCGACCATATGGGTCTTGCCGACCAGCGCCGTCCTGACGCCGAGCGGGCGCAGGTGGTCGCCCAGTGTCATCTCGCCCACCTTCAGCGGCACACCGTTCTGGGTGCTGCCATGGCTGCGCATGTAGCGGCCGGTATAGGTACACATCCGCGACGGCCCGCAGATGGTGGATTGCACGAAGGCCCGCTCGAACCGGACACCGCGCGCGGCCAGCGCATCGATGTTCGGCGTGTGCAGGTGCGGATGGCCGTAGCACGACAGGTAGTCGGCGCGCAGCTGGTCGCACATGATGAAAAGGATGTTGCGGGCCAAAGCCTATTCTCCGGTCTTGTCGCGGTAGTGCCAGAAGAGCCAGCGTCGTTCGAGCCAGGCCATCGCGGAGTTCACCACGATCCCGGCAAGCGAGATGAAGGCGATTCCGGCCAGCCCTGCGTCGATGCGGAAGGTCTCCTGGCTGCGTTGCAGATAGGTGCCGATGCCGTTGGTCGACAGAAGCATCTCCGATGTCACCGAGACCAGAAGGCTGGATGCAATCGCCAGCCGGGCGCCGGTCATGATCATCGGAAGCGACGAAGGCCAGTCGATCAGCCACATGATTTCCAGCCGTGTCAGATGCATTGACCGTGCAACCCGGCTGAGGATGGGATGGATCGAGTGCGAGGCTTCGTAGCTGTTCATCACCAGCGGCACGGCCGCCGCTAGGTGATGATCACGATCTTGGCCCAATCGCCGGTCCCGGCGAAAAGCATCACCAGCGGGATGATCGCGGGCGGCGGCAGCGTCGCCAGCATGTCCATCAGCGGTTCCAGCACCACGCCGATGACCCGCACCCGGCCCAGGAAGATGCCAAGCGGGATCATCGTCACCGCCGCAAGCGCGAATCCGGCCGCCGCCCGCAGGAGCGTGATGCCCAGTTCCGACAGGATCACCGGGGCATTCTGCCAGATCGCCACCGCGACCTTCCCGGGGCCGGGAAAAAGCGGCGTGGTCTGCCCCGAGGCCAGGAGCTGCCACAGGGCCAGGATGCCAAGCGGCACCACCAGGCCAAAAAGCGCATTGCGCTGTTCCACGCTCATTCGCGCCGCTCCATCATTCCCATGTGCCAGGCGGTCATGCTGCGGCGCAGGACCGCGACCAACGCGTTGAGGGCGGACCCGCTGAAGGCAACCAGGAACATCAGGCCGAAGACTTCCGGCGTGCGCAGGGCATTGACCTTCTTGTAGATCATGAAGCCGATCCCGTCCCGGCCGGCCAGCATCTCGGAGACGATCACGGCGATCAGGCTGATCGTTGCGGCATAGCGGATGCCGGTAAAGATCTGGGGCAAAGCGGCCGGCAGGCGGATCTGCCACAGAAGCTGGCTGCGGCTCAGCCCGAACATCCGGCCCGTGTTCACCTGCACCGGGCTGACCGACTGAAGGGCCGCGACGCCGTTCAGATAGGTCGGCCAGACCGTGACCAGCACGATGACGAAGGCATAGAGCTTCACCCCGAGGCCCAGCATGAAGACGGCCATTGGCACGAAGGCCGCGGGCGGGATCGGTTGCAGCACGTCCGAGACATAGCGGATGCCGCGGGACAGGACTGGCGACAAATCCGACAGGATGGCCAGCGCGACGCCAAGGGTTGCAGCAACCACCAGACCGATCAGCGCCCGAAGGAAGGTCGTCGTCCAGGCGACCAGCACCGATCCGTCAGTCAGCATCTGCCAGAAGGCTGCAAGGATTGCCGGGATCGAGGGGAAGAACTTGTCCGGCACGATCGCCAGCCCATGCACGCCCTGCCAAACCCCGAAGACAAGGGCCAGGCACAGCGGCACCCGGAACCGTTCGGCCAGGACCACGGCGGAATTCACGCCGATGCCTTCCGGTGCCGCATGTCGCGGATCAGCTGCAACACCTCGTGGCGGGCATGAAGGAAGACCGGATCCTCACGCGTGACCAGTTGGTCGCGGGGTTTCGGCAAGCCGACGACCACCTCGCGCACCACGCGGGTCGGACGCGGCCCGAGCACCAGAACGCGGTCGGCCATGTAGACGGCCTCCTCGACGTCGTGGGTCACGAGAAGGCAGGTCTGCTGGAACTTTTGCGCCAGGTCCAGCAACAGGTCCTGCATGTCGGCGCGGGTCTGGGCGTCGACCGCCGCAAGCGGTTCGTCCAGCAGCAGAAGCTCGGACTGCGCCGCGATACCGCGCGCGATCGCGACGCGCTGCTGCATCCCGCCGGAAACCTGCCAGGGGTAATGCGATTCAAATCCCGTCAATCCGACGGCCGCCAGGATTTCCTTGGCCTTGTTCCGCTTGGCCGCCTTGTCCATCCCGACCACGCGGCGCATTCCGAACAGGATGTTGTCGAGGTTCGTCTTCCAGGGCAGAAGGCTGCGTGAGTAGTCCTGGAAAACCACCGAAAGCCCAATGGGCGGGCCCTCCACGGCCCGGTCCATGAAGCGCACCTGCCCTTCGCTCGGCGCGATCAGGCCGGCAAGGCACATCAGCAGCGTTGTCTTGCCGCAGCCCGATGGCCCGACCAGGGATACGAACTCTCCACGCTGGATCGAAAGGCTCAGGCCCTCGATGATCGGAAGGCGGTTTTCGCGACCACCATAGGCTTTGCCCATGGCTTCCGCTGTCAGGATCGCTGTCATGGGAGATTTTCCGGCAGAAGGGGCAGACCCGCAGAGGCCTGCCCGAAGAGATTCAGTACTTCAGCTCGTACACGAAATCGGCACCATTCAACGGACCTGGGTTGAGGCCGGTCTTAACCATCGCATCCAGGATGCGCTGAACGTCGGCAGGGGTGATCAGCATGCTTTCGTTGACGATCGGCAGGACAAACGAGGCGGCGGCCTCCGGGGCAAGTTCCATATACTTCTCGGCCGCACCGGAAAGGGCTGCCCGATCCGACAACAGCTCCTTGCGGGCCTTGTCCATCACGCGGGCGACCGTCGTGGCCGTTTCGCCGTTAGCCGCCAGCCAGTCATCCGTCGCGAAAAGCGCGTCGTTCATGAGAGGCTGGGACAGGTCGGCAAGCGTTCCAGTGGCCAGCATGGTGACGCCAAGTTCGGCATTGCCGAGCATCGACACATGGAACGGATTGATCGTGCAGGTCGCGTCGAGATTTCCCTGCTGCAACGCGGCCTCCTGTTCTGGGAAGGGCAGCACGACAGGCACGACATCATCAATCGTCAGGCCGACCGACGCCAGATGGTCGCGCCACATCAGCTCGCAGAGCCCGCCATTCGCATTGAAGCCGATCTTCTTGCCCTTGACACCGGCAAGGTCGGCAATGCCCGAGGCCTTTGACGCGACAAGCCAGGTGTATGTCTTGTCCGGCGCCAATTCCTGCGAGAGTTGCAGGAACATCTTCACCGGCACGCCATTCAGGCGCCCGTTGATCGGCGGGACCGGAGCCGCATAGCCGATATCCGCTTCGCCTGACGCAACGGCAGAAACAACTGCGGGGCCGGTCTGGACCGCCACGAATTCCACGTCCAGCCCTGCCTCTGAGAAGTAGCCCTTGTCCTGCGCATAGAGCGCCGGAAGCATGGAATCGGCCAGGAAGTAGGCAACCCTCACCGGGGTTTCCTCGGCCAGCGCGGCCAGGGTCTGCCCGAACAAGGCAGCTGCCACCATCCAACCAATCGCAGTGCGCCGAACGAAGCTTTGCATTTACATCCCCCTGCTTTGTGTGGTTCACTGTACGAACCACTGGTCCAAATATGATGCGCGAGATGCGACTGTTGGTCAACATTGTTGTGGCGCTGGCGCCGTGTCGAAGATAAGGACTGAATAACATGGCTTTAGCGGTTCAACGCGCGCTTGCTCTCCTGCGCCTTTTCACGCAGTCCCGCCCCGAGATCGGGCTGAGCGAGGCTGCGCGTCTGACCGGGGAAAGCAAAGCGACCGTCTATCGGCTTTTTGGCACGCTGTGCGAATCAGGTCTGGTCGAGCAGGTCGAGGGGACAAAGACCTATCGCCTCGGCCCTGCTGTGCTGGATCTGGCCCGCGTGCGAGAGGCGACTGTCCCCCTTCTGTCGGTCGTGCAGCCGGTGCTTGACGATCTTCTGGAGCTGACCGGCGAGACCTGCCATTTCACCCAGTTCAATGGCCAGGCAATGGCGGTTGTCGCCACGGCGGAGAGCCGGAAGGTGCATCGCATCACGATGCAGGGCATCAACACTCTGCCCCTCGATACGACAGCTGCGGGAGTGGCGTTTCTGGCCTTTGCCTCTCCGGCGGTCAGCGCTTCGGTTCTGCAGGAGGCCGCGAGGGATGCCAAGGAAAAGGCGGAGCTTGAGGCCCGGCTGGAATTGACCCGCGCGCGTGGGTATTCCGAGTACGAATTCCTGGGCGACGACGAGGCATTCGGCGTGGCGGCTCCGGTGTTTCGTGGCGGATCGTTTGCCTTTGGATCACTGGCGGTCGTCGTGCCGCCCCATCGTATGCAGCCTGCCTTGTTCCAGAAGATTCTGCAGGGAATCCTTGCCGGTAGCAAAACCATCTCGATGAAAATTGGCAGCCAGCTGCGCGTCGAGCACTGAAGCGGCCCTGGAAGGCTATACGCTTTCGCTGGCCTTCAGGCCGGCCCAGGTCGGGCGGTGCAGTTCGAAGCGGTCGTGGCTGCGGATGTATTCTGACCCGAAACTGCGGGCGACAAGGTCCAGCGCGTCGGTGTCGATATGGGCGCGCTCGGGGTTCAGAAGGTAGCGATCCTCGATATGCACCGACAGGACGCGCCCGATCACGATGGTCTGGCACGGGCCGGTGACGACCGAGGACAGCGCCCGGCATTCGAAGGCGACCGGACTTTCCGCAATCCGGGGCGGGGCGACGTGGACACTGGGAATCGTGGCCAGCCCGGCCAGCTGAAGCTCATCCACCCCGCGCGGCGCATCGACCGCAGTGAGGTTCATCGCCTTCACCAGCCGTTCCGGCACCAGGTTCACCACGAACTCGTTCGTTTCAAGGATCTTCAGCGCGGTATCCTTGAACCCCCGGTCCGGCGCCGCCATCAGCCCGAGCGCGACAGTCGGCGGGGCCGACCCCATGACGTTGAAGAAGGAATAGGGCGCGGCGTTGACCCCGGCCTTGTCCTTCGTCACCACCCAGGCGATGGGCCGGGGGATCACCGTCGCGGCCAGAAGCTTGTAGGCGATGGGCTCGGGAACCTGGTCCAGATCGTAGCGCATCAGATTTCCCGCACGGCGGGTTTCGCGCGGGTGTCCACGGTCAGCTGGAATACGTCGGGCCGGGCGTAATGGCCCGTCACGTCGAAATCGAACTTAGCCCGCATGACCTCGGCCGGGTCGATCCGGGCGTAAAGGATCGTCTCGCCGCTGAAGTCCGGTCCCGCCAGAACCCGGCCCAGGGGCGACACGATGGCCGACCCGCCCTGCATCATCACGCGGTCGGGCTCGTCGCCCAGGGCGCTTTCGTGGTCGGGCCCATAGGCCGCTCGGGTGATGTGCTGGCAGGCGGTCAGCACGAAGCACCGCCCCTCCAGCGCGATATGCTGCATGGTGGGCAGCCAGGTATCCCGGTCGTCCGCCGTGGGCGCGCAGTACAGCGTGACCCCCTGATGATACATGTGCATCCGCAGCGCGGGCATGTAGTTTTCCCAGCAGATCACCGCGCCCACCGTGCCAAGCTCGGTCTGGAACACCGGCAGGGTAGAGCCGTCGCCGAACCCCCAGATCAGCCGTTCCCCCGCCGTCGGCATCAGTTTCCGGTGCTTTCCGACCAGCCCCCTTGCGCCGTCGAAATACAGGACGGTGCAGTACAGCGTCGCCCCGTCGCGCTCGATCACCCCGACCACCGCGAACACCCCGGTCTCGGCGCAGGCCTCGGCCAGACAGGAAACCTCCGGCCCATCCAGGTCGATCGCGGCGGCGTGGTAGCGGGCAAAGGCGTCGCGCCCCTCGGGCTTGCGCAGGCCGATGGGCGCGCCGAAGCTGGCGCCCTTCGGATAGCCGCCGATCAGCGCTTCGGGAAAGACAGCCAGCCGGGCTCCGTTCGCTGCGGCCTCGCGCAGGCGGGCGGCGGCCTTTTCGGCGGTCGCCATCGGATCGGACGGGACCGAGGCCATCTGGACCACGGCGGCGGTGAAGGGGTCAGTCATGGGCGGTCCTTTCCATCGTGCGGGGCGAGCGTAGCACTCCCGAAGCCCGGCTGGCTTTCCGAAAACTGCATGGCCCGGGTCAGCTCTCGGGCGTTGCGTTCACCACCGGATTGCGCAGCGTGCCGATGCCCTGGACATGGCCGACGACCACATCCCCCGGATGCAGCCATTCCTGCGGCACCCGCCCTGCCCCCACGCCTTCCGGCGTGCCGCTGGCGATGATGTCCCCCGGTTCCAGCGTGATGCCCGAGGAGATGTCGGCGATCAGCTCGTCGACCTTGAACAGCATGTGCCGCGTGTTCGACCGCTGCTTCTCGACGCCGTTGACCGTCAGCCACAGGTCCAGCGCCTGCGGATCGGGGATGTCGTCCGCCGTCACGATGCAGGGGCCGAAGGGGGCGTAGCTGTCCATTCCTTTCGAGAAGATCCACTGCCCCGCCCGCCGGTTGTCTCGGGCCGAGACGTCGATCATCACCGAATAGCCGAAGACATGCGCCAGCGCGTCCTCGCGCCGGATGCGCCGGGCCGTGGTGCCGAGGATCACCGCCAGCTCCACCTCCCAGTCAAGCTGCCTGGTGATGTCGGCATTGTGCTCGATCGCCTCGCCCGGCCCGATCACCGTCGTCGGCGGTTTCGAGAACACCACCGGCTGCTTCGGCAGGTCCTTCGCGGTGTCGAGCGAGGCGGCGCTTTCCGCGACATGCTCTACATAGTTCAGCCCGATGCCGAAGATGTTCTTCCGTGGCCGCGGGATCGGTGCCAGCAGGCGCACATTGGCAAGCGCCGTTGCCGCGCCGGGCTTGTGGCGGCCCTTCGCGGCCTCCAGGCAGGCCCGCAGCGTTTCCAGCCCCGGGCGCCCGGCATCGATCAGGCCCAGCATCGACACGGGCAGCGATTCACCCTGGCCAGCCGCCAGCCGTTCCACATCGACGACAAGGTCGCCCTCGATCACGCCAAGCCGCGCCGCGCCCTCGACCGAGGCACGATATGTCACAAGTTTCATGGTCCGTCCCTACAGAAGCGGTTGCTGGCCGCCGTTTTCCCCGAAGGCTTCCTCGCGGTAGAGCCCCAGCGCCCGCATCACCGGCAGGTCGTTCAGGCAGAAGAGGCAGGCATCCTCGCGATCCGAACCGTTGACATGCTCGTGCCAGGCCCAGGACGGGACGCAGAAGATGTCACGCTCGGACCAGTCGAAGCGCTTGCCGTTGATGATCGAATGCCCCCGCCCCTTGGCGACGTGATAGAGGTAGCTGCCGGTGTGCCGGTGCGATTTGGTATGCTCGCCTGGTCGCAGCATCTGCATGCTGGCGCCAAGTGTCCGCATCACCGGGCCGTTCGTCACCGGGTTCACATATTCCATCATGACGCCGTCGAATGGGCTGCCTTCGGTGCAGCCGGCGTATTTCGACAGCGCCGCATAGGTCGGCGCCCATTCATACTTGAACATCGGACTATAGCCCTTGCGCCAATCCTGCCCGTAGGGCGTCAGGCCGGGGTTGCCCCAGGTCTTCGTCATGTCGTCGACGGCATAGCCCACCGCCTGGTTGAGGTCGGGGTGGACCTCGTAGAAGTTCGCCTCCATCGCATTCACGAAGGGAATGTCCAGCCCGTCCTGCCACAGGCACAGCGAGCCATCCGCGCTGACGCCATGTTCGTGCCAGGTCCCGTTCGGCGTCAGGACGAAATCGTTCGCGCCGAGCGTCATCTTGTGGCCATCGACCACGGTATAGGCCCCGCGGCCTTCCATGATGAACCGGATGGCGCTGGCCGAATGGCGGTGGGCGCCCGCGACCTCGCCCGGGTTCATCACCTGAAGCCCGGCATAGATCCAGCCGACCGCCGCCGCCACGTCCTGTCGGCCGGGGTTGTTCAGGTAGATCACCCGACGCCCTGCCTTCTCGGGCGTCACAAGGTCGACGCTGCGGACCACATGGTCGCGCAGATCCTTGAAGCGCCAGACCACCGGAACCGACTGGCTCTTCGGCTGCCAGGGCTCGATCTTGTTCGCCACGGTCCAGAGCGCGCCCGCGTTGAAGCCATCCAGCTGATCGTAATAGGCCAGAAGCTCGGGTGTATCCTCGACATTGGCGCGACCGACAACATCTTCGCGGTGGTTCTCGCGTCCGGTGGACATGGGGCAACTCCATTCTTCGACAGCGGTGACGCAGGAACTATGCCAGCCTGTATTTTCGATAGCAATAGTAATTTTCGAAAATAATGGAATTGCACGCGTTCGCGGCGCTGGATATGCTGGCCGGAACCAGGGGAAGCGATCATGACTCTTGCCGAGAAAGCCTATGTTTCGCTGCGCAAGGACATCGTCGAGGGTTGCTTCGCGCCCGAAAGCCCCTTGCGGCTCGCCGATCTCAGCGAACGCTACGGGATGGGCTTTTCCCCCCTGCGCGAGGCGCTGAACCGGTTGCAGGCCGAACGGCTTGTCACCGCCGAATCCCTGCGCGGGTTCCGGGTCTCGGCCCGGTCGCTGGCCGAGTTCGAGGATGCCCTCCACGCCCGCCTTCTGGTCGAGACCGAGGCGCTGCGCCTGGCGATCGCCAGGGGCGACGACGGCTGGGAAGCCTCGATTGTCGCCGCGCTCTACGCGCTCCGGCTTCAGGCCAGGCGCCAGGGCGGCGATGTGGACGAGTTGAAGGCGCGGCACCATGCGTTCCACCGCTCGCTCCTGGTGGCCTGCGGATCGGACTGGCTGATGGATTTCTTCGAACGTCTCTATGCCGCGACCGAGCGATACCGGATCCCGGCGCTGATCGCGGCCGGGCCGCAGAAACGCGACATCGACGCCGAGCATGGCGCGATCGCGGACGCGGTGCTTGCCCGCGACACCCGCCGCGCCGAGGAGCTGCTGCGCGACCACTACCTGCGCACGGCGGTCACGATCCGGTCTGGCTTGGCACCGGCCTGAGCGGCTGCGTCCTTCCAAAACCGACGGAGTGTCCACGGTGGACAAAGTCGCGTCCTTCAAGGATTTCAATAATTTGGGATTTTCCGTTAGGCTGGTCTTAACCATTGGGCCCGGGCTGCCCGCACCCCATCCCTCCCCCGTGGAGGGGGAGGGAGATAGCCCGGAGGCACAAGCCGCAGGGCGGGCTCTATAGGGTCGAGCCGACCTTGCACTTGATGCCATACTCCGCCAGTCGCGGCAGGGTGCGGGTGCCAAGCTGGCCCAGATGGCTGATGTAGTCCGGGACGATGAGGAGGATGCCGTCCAGTTCCGCCTCGTTCACCTGCCGGGCGATCTTCTCCGCCAGGTTGTCATAGGATCCGACGATGGCGCAGGGCATGACCGACTTGTAGTCCTTCCCGCCCAGCGGCGCGAGCGACGAAGCGCTCAGCTTCTCGAAGCCCTTGGTGTTCTTCTCATAGCCCGAGGCCAGATCGGCAAGCCCCTGCAGATCGACCCCCGCCTCGAAGTGATCCAGGAGGGCCTGCGCCGCCTCCTGCGTTTCGCCCGGGATGATGGTCATGGCGCCCATCACCTTGAAATCGGGCTTGCCCGCCTCTTTCGCCATCCGCTTGGCCATCTTCGATTGCTCGATGAATTTCGCGTCGCCCCCGCCCATCAGGAAGGCCACATCGCAACTGTCGACCGCGAATTTCAGCCCGCGTGGCGAGGCACCGGCATTGACCAGCGTCGGGCGCCTGGCCGGGCGCGGGCTGAGGATGCCGCCGTCGGCCTTGAAATAGGGGCCATCATGGGTGACGACCGCTTCGGACCAGTATTTGCGGATCAGCGTGACCCAATCCTGAGCCACGTCATAGCGTTCGTCATGGCCCATATCGTCCCAGAACCCCAGCGGATAAAGCTGCATGTAGTTGCCGCCCGTCACCACGTTCAGCCCGATCCGGCCCTCGCTGATTTCGGACAGCGAGGCGACGATCTTGGCGATGGCGGCGGGCTTGTGGACCGAGATATGGGCGGTACACCAGATGTTGATCCGGTCGGTCGCCTGCGACAGCGCCCCGGCGGCGGCGATGGAATCGACCGTGTCGCCCCAGAAGCGGTGCGGTCCCTGCGCGGCACGCCAGTTCTGCGGGCTCAGGACGAAATCGAAGCCGAGGTATTCGGCAAGGCGCGTGACCTCCAGCGCGTGCTTGAAGGAGCCCGGCGCGTGCGGGGCGTTGGTCGAGTGGACCCAACCGCTGCGGACGGTGGGAATGAAGACTCCGGCCTGAATCTCTTTGGCCATGACTGTTCTCCTGTTGGTGGGTTCGGGTTGCACGGTTTGGATGGCGCGGTGCCAGCGGCGGGCATCGCCAGGCGAGAGGTCGGGTAGCAGAAGGATCAGGCCGACGCAGCTTTCGCCACGGGCGCCGCCTCGGTCCGGTTGCGCCAGTCGACCAGCTGCTCGATCGTCAGGCTGGCAAGGCCATGTTGGCGGGCAAAGGCCGTGACCTGCGCGCCCTTCATCACTGTGCCGTCATCGTTGAAAAGCTCGCAGATGACGCCCACCGGCTGAAGCCCGGCCAGGCGGGACAGATCAACCGCGGCCTCGGTGTGGCCAGTGCGTTCCAGCACGCCGCCATCGCGGGCGATCAGCGGGAACATGTGGCCGGGGCGGACGAAATCTCCAGCGATGGCGCCGGGATCGGCCAGTTCCCGCGCCGTCATGCAGCGCTCTGTCGCCGAGATGCCGGTGGTCAGCCCGTCGCGCGCATCGACCGAGACGGTGAAGGCGGTGGCAAGCGGCGCATCGTTGCAGCCGACCATCGGCGACAGGTTCAGCCGGACGGCGATCTCGCGGGCCAGTGGCACGCAGACGATGCCGCAGCCGTGGCGGATGATGAAGCTCATCTGCTCAGGCGTGCAAAGCTCGGCGGCGACGATCAGGTCGGCCTCGTTCTCGCGGTCCTCGTCATCGGCGACCAGGATCATCTCGCCCGCCGCCAGACGCCGCAGGGCTTCGGTGACGGGGCAACCCTGCGTCGGTGCGGCGAGGGGCGAAGGCAGGGCCCGGCAGTAGGGTCCACGGCTGCGAACGGGCTGAGAGTGTGTGACATCGCTGATCGTGGCGTCGATTTTGGACATGACATCTCCAATCCTGGGATCCGGTCGCCGATCCGAAACGGGTGGCGTATCCGGAAAACCATGGCCGAGGGATCAGGGGCGGGCCATCCGGTGGACGGTCGAACTCTATCCAGTCCTGTGGTGCCGAGAGGCATCCGGGCGGGTGGTCAGGGCCATGCCGGATGACCGGCGGCAAAGCGTATAGCCCGGCCAAGGAAACCGGATAGCGCGACGGAGGGCGAAACCGGACACTTGAGGCTGCGCTATCCTGTCGGAGGAGAGGACATGTCTGCTGTCGTCTGTGTCGGAAATCCCAAGCCCGCTTCCCGCACGGCCCATGCGGCCTCGCTGCTGGCGACGGCGCTGACCGGTGCGGCGCCGGATCATGTGGTCGACGTGGTCGATCTTGGCCCCGGGCTTCTGGGCTGGGAGGACCCGAAGGTCATGGCCGCCGTGAAGACCGCGGCGGGCGATCATGGCATCGTGCTTCTGGAAATCGAGGCGCTGACCACGCGCCAGCTGGCCGAGCCGCTGGTCTTTCACGGCGGGCAGTTCCGCGCGCTGCAGCAACGCCCGAAATCCGGCGGCTGACCCTTTCCCTCCGCTCTCCCTCTGCCGCCCGCCGCGCCGGCGATGGGCTTTTTTTTCATTCGGGTCCAGGGCGCCGGATACCGGACAGGATTGGTCAGGAAAACGGATAGGCCGCGCCCGACCGATCACGCCGGAGACCCGCCATGACCGCGCATCACAACAGATCCGTTGCCCCGGAATGGGAATGGGAAAAGAAGATGCCTGCCGCCCCGGCCGTCCGGGCGGGCAACACGATTTATCTCTCCGGCCAGGTCGCGCTGGATGCCGATGGCCGCGTCGTGGCCGAGGGCGACGTGGCCGGGCAGGCCCGGCAGTGCTTCCAGAACATCAAGGCCATCCTTGCCCGCGAGGGCGCGACGATGCGCGACGTCGTCAAGATGACGACCTATTACGCCTGCCCGCTGACCAAGGAGGTGACGCGCGAGTACTGGAAGGTGCGGGCCGAGTTCTTCGGCGACTATCGTCCGGCCAGCACCGGCCTGTCGATCAGCGCGCTGATCTGGCCCATGATCCTGGTCGAGATCTAGGTCATTGCCGTCGTCGCCCCCGGCACCCATGCGTGACGGGCCGGATCCGATGGCCAAAAGCGGGATCGACCTGTTCTTCCCCGACCTCCGGCAGCGCGGGGTCGAATACAACGCCCGCGCCTCGGTGCCGGATTTCGACGCCTGCGTCGCGGAATACGCCCGGCTGTCCGCCGAGGCCAAGGCCGCCTGTCCGGGGCTTTACGACCTGAAATACGGACCGGCCCGGGGCGAGGCGCTGGACCTCTTTCCGGTGCCTGGCCCGCGTCAGCCAGCGCCGGTCTTCGTCTTCATTCACGGCGGCTACTGGCGGTCGCAAAGCAAGGACGACGCCGCGCTGATGGCGCGGGTCTTCACCGATGCAGGCGTGGCGGTGGCGGTGCTGGAACACACGCTCTTGCCGATAGCGACCCTGGCCGAGGTGGTGCGCGAGATGCGCGGCGCTCTGGCCTGGCTGCACGGAAATGCCGCAACCTACGGGATCGACCCGGAGCGCATCTTCGTCGGTGGCAGATCGGCAGGGGCGCATCTGGTGGGGATGCTGCTGGCCGAGGGCTGGCACGAGGAGTTCGGCCTGCCCGGTGACGAGATCAAGGGGGCGATGGCGCTCAGCGGGCTGTATGACATCCGGCCGATCTGCGACATCGAGGCGAACGACTGGCTGCGGCTGGTGCCCTCGCAGGCTGAAAGGCCGAGCCCGCTGTTCCTGATCCCCGACCACGCCCCGCCGCTGGTCCTGTCGGTCGGCGGGCTGGAGACGCGGGGGTTCCACAACCAGACCCGCGCCTATGCCGAGGCCTGGCGGGCGAAGGGGCACCCGCTGCGTGTGGTCGAGGCCCCGGACCGCAACCATTTCAACCTGCTCTCGGACCTTGCCTATCCAGACCGACCGCTGACGCATGCCGTGCTGGAGATGGTCGCCGCGACCGCCCGCTAGGGCGCGCGGCCCGGTGATGACCGAAATGGGGCTGGGCTATCCCAAGCTCGGGCTCTTGATCGGCATCTTCGTCGCCGGATACGGCCTTGCCCATATTCCCGCCGGGATGATCTCGGAAGCGTTCGGGATGCGCTTTGCCATGCTCTTGGGGATCGCGGTGGTGGCGCTTGGGGCGGGGCTGGCGGCAATCGCGCCGGGCTATTCCGTGCTGCTGGTCGCGCGCTTCCTCAGCGGCATTGGCGCCTCGATCTATGTCGGTGCGTCACTTGGGCTGACGGCGGCGTGGTTCCGGGGTCATGAGCTTGGCACCGCGAACGGCATCGTTTCGGGCATCGCCTTCACCATGGGTGCCTGGCTCGGCCTTTACGTCTGGATCGACGTGGTCACGGCATTCGGCTGGCGCGGCGGTCTGCTGGCGGCCGGGGGCGTGGCGGCGGCTTCGTTCCTTCTGCTTCTCTTTGTCTTCCCGATGCCGAAATCCGGGGGCCAGGGCGAGGTCGGCGCGCGGAACCTGAACATGGCTTCGCTGAAGCGCACCTTCGGCAACCGCGACCTGTGGCTCGTCGGCGCCAGCTTCATCGGCGGCTATGGCAGCTACCTGACCGCCTCGCAGCTTTTGCCGCAGTTCACCGCCGAACGGTTGCAGCTTGAGGCGCATGAGGCGGGCCTCTTGGGTGACATCCTTCTGTTCAGCGGCATCCTGGGCGGCCCCCTGGGCGGCTGGCTCGCCGACCGCGTCTTCGGCGTGATCCCGACCTTCATCGCCGCCTGCATCGTGCAGGCCGCCGCGCAGTTCCTGGTGCCGCATCTGGGCTTTTCCGGGCTCGTCGTCGCATCGGCGGTGATCGGGGCCTCGTCGATCATGGCCTTCTCGGCCTGGATCTCGACACCGGGCTTCTGCCGCGACCAGCTGGAGATTTCGGACATCCCCACCGCCTGCGGGCTGATGCTGACCATCTCGGCCATCGGTGGTTTCGTGGTGCCGATCCTCTACGGCTGGATGATGGCGCATTCCGGATATCGGGCGCAATAAGAGATGATTCTGACCGGGCAAAACCCCGGAACCCGCCGGAAATGCCCGAAATTCCGATCCCTGTTTCGCACCTCGCCACCTACGGGCGCGCTTCCGCGGCCAGCTGCCGCCCGCGCCCCACTGTCCAGAAAACCCCGGAGAGCCACATGTTCGTATCAGCCAAGAACACCCAGCCGCAGGACGACCTGCCGCTTCATTGCAGCTTCGCGCGTTCGGATTGGGTAATCCTTGCCGGGTTCTGGCACCCGGTCGCCACCAGCGGCGAGGTGGCCGATGCGCCGGTGCGGGTGCATCTTCTGGACATGCCGGTGGTGCTGTTCCGCACCCGCGATGGCGTGAAGGCCGCCAAGGATGTCTGCATGCACCGGGGCGGCCAGCTGAGCCTTGGCTCGGTCTGCGACGGGCTGCTGGTCTGCGGCTTTCACGGCTTCGAATACAACGGCGAGGGCACCTGCGTCGGCATCCCGGCGCTGGCCAAGGGTTCGCCCATTCCGAAGAAGCTGCGGCCGCGCACCTTCCAGTGCCGCGAACGCTATGGCCTGATCTGGGTCTGCCTGGCCGACCAGGCGCGGGCCGAGATGCCGGGCTGGCCGCAGATCGAGGACGGCTCGGGCACGGTGATCCGCATTCCCTCCTACGAGATCAAGGCTTCCGCCGGGCGCCGGGTCGAGAATTACAACGACATCGCCCATGTGCCCTTCCTGCACCGCAATTCCTTTGGCTGGCCGCCCACGGATATCGCGCCCTATGACGTGATCTCGGGCGACAACACTTTGTCCTTCAAGGTCGATATCCTGGAACAGACCCGCTATTCGGGCGAATTCGGCGGCCAGTTGCGGCAGTATTCGCTGCTGAACAACGAGCGGGAGACGGATCGTTATGTCATTTCGGTCCTGCGCGAGGAAGCGGGGCGCGGCGGCTCGCGGTCGATGCACGGCGGCGTGGCAGAGGGGTCGGCCTTGCGCATCGGTGCGCCGCGGAACGCCTTTCCGCTGGAGGAGAGCGCGGCGCCGGTGGTGCTGCTTGCCGGTGGCATCGGGGTGACGCCGATCCTGGCGATGGCGCGCAGCCTGAACGCGCGCGGCAAGCCGTTCGGGCTGCATTTCGCCAACCCGATCGGCCGCGCGGACGCCGTTTCTGGCCGAGGTTCTGAGCGGCCCCTTCAAGGAGCGCGTCCGGCTCTATCCCGACGACAATCCTGCGATGAGGTTCGATATCGGCCGCTTCGTCGACCGGATGGTGGCAGGGACGCATCTCTATCTCTGCGGTCCGGGCGGCTTCATGGCAGCGGTCTCGGAGGCATTGGCGGCGCGACCCGATATCGTCCTCCACCGGGAATATTTCACCGCGCCCGACAGCGGGCAGGACGCGGGCGAGCCCTTCACGCTGGCGCTGGCGCAATCCGGGACCGAGCTTGTGGTTGCCGCGGGGCAGAGTATCCTGGAGGTGCTGCAAGCCCACGGGATCGACTGCGCCACCAGTTGCGAGGAAGGCATCTGCGGCACCTGCCTGACCAGGGTCCTGGCGGGCGAGATCGAGCATCGGGACCATTTCCTGTCTGCGGGCGAAAGGGCTTCGGGCGACCGGATGCTGATCTGCGTCTCGCGCGGGAAGGCCAATGCGCGGCTGGTCCTTGATCTGTAGCCGTCATGAAGCAAGGTCGGGGGATCGGACGGCAGTCTGCGCCCGGTTCCTGGACCGCAGCCAGAGGTCAGCGCCATGAGTCTCAGCTTGCTTCGCGCCCAGCGGTTTGCCCAGGTCAGCGACCGGCAGGCGACATCGGTCCATCGGCTCATGGAGGATTTCTGCGGCCCGCACGGGCTGGAAATCTACCACCAGAAGGACCTGGCCTTCAACTATGCCGGAAACGGGACGCCGTCGGCCGATATCTCGTTCGGCTTTCTGGAATATGGCACCGAGGTCACGGTGCAGATGGGTGACGGCATCGACCATTACACCGTCAACCTGCCCCTGCGCGGCGCGCAGACGGTGACACAGGACCTTGCCCGGCACAAATCCGACCCGGCGCACGGCATCCTTCTGTCGCCGGGCCAGCAACTTCAGGTGGATATCGACCGCGACTACCGCTCGATCTTCGTGACGATCAAGCGCCCGATCATGGAACTGGCGCTGAGCCGGCTGATCGGGCGGCAGGCAAAGCGGCCGCTGGTCTTCGAGATCGGCATGCCGTTGGAGGCGACGGCGACCGCATCCTGGTGGCGCACGGCCGAGCACTACCTGAAGGAGATGTCGACCGAGGGCAGCATCCTGTCCTATCCCAATGTCGGGAAGGAGCTGAGCTGTCGCTGGTCCGTGCCCTTCTGGTGCATCACAAGAACAATTACTCCGACGAAATCTCGCGCAATCTCTTCGAGCTGATGCTGCCCTACATGCAACGGGCGATGCGTCACATCGAGGATCATTGCCAGGACGAGATTCCGCTGGACGAATTGCGCAAGGTTGCCAGCGTCTCGGCCGACAAGCTTTGCGCCGGGTTCCGCGAATATGCGGGCACCACGCCGATGGGCTATCTGAAGATCACGCGACTGATGAAGGCGCGCGAGCAGTTCCTGACCGACCAGACCGGCAAGAGCGTCTCGACCGTCGCCTTTGAGGTCGGCTTCAACCACTTGGGCCGGTTCTCGGTCGACTACCGCCTCACTTTCGGGGAAAGCCCCTCGGATACCGTCGCCCGGGCGAGACGCTGCGCGCGGCCCGGCGCGAGGCGCGGCCCGGCGGGGGGCGCTAGGTTCGTGCCGCACAGGGTGCGGCGGACCCGGGCCGGCACACGCCCCGGAGAACCGCGCTTCGCTCGACCGATGTGGGAACCTGCGGCAAGGACCGCTATGCCGTCGCGCCGCGCCGCACCTTCACCTCGGGCATCGCTCCGATCAGCATGCGCGCATAGTCGCTTTTCGGCGTGTCGAAGATCTCGTCTGTCGTGCCCTCCTCGACCAGCTCGCCGCGATAGATCAGTGCCACCCGGCTGCACAGGTAACGCACCACCGCCAGGTCGTGGCTGATGAAGAAATAGGTCAGGCCAAGCCGGTCCTGCAACTCGCAGAGCAGGTTCAGGACCTGCGCCTGGACCGACACGTCCAGCGCCGAGGTCGGTTCGTCAAGCAGCAGCAGTTCCGGCCCGGAGGCAAGCGCGCGCGCGATGCAGATGCGCTGCCGCTGGCCGCCCGAGAATTCGTGCGGATAGCGCGTCAGGTGCTGCGGCCCAAGCCCGACCAGCGACAGTAGCTCGGCGGCGCGGTCGGTGCGCTGCGTCCGTGACAGCCCGAGGATGTCGTGATGCACCAGCATCGGCTCGGTGACGATGTCGCGCACCGACATGCGCGGGTTGAGCGAGGCGTAGGGGTCCTGGAAGACGATCTGCACCCGGGCCCGCAAGCGGCGCAGGTCTGCCGGCGAGAGACGCGCAAGATCCTGCCCCTCGAACAGGATGCGCCCGGCGCTCGGGGTCTCCAGATGCAGGATCGAGCGGGTGAGCGTGGTCTTGCCCGACCCGCTTTCGCCGACGAGGCCGAAACTTTCGCCCTTCTGGACGGAGATCGACACGTCCTTCAGCGCCCGCACCTCGGCGGTCCGCCCGAAAAGCGCGCGGCGCGCGGCGTAGGTCTTCGAGACGTTCTCGATCTGCAGGATCGGCTCAGACATGTTCCAGCGCCTCCAGGCGGATGCAGGCGGCGCGGTGATCGGCGCCGAGGTCGACGGCACCGGGCAGCGCCGCAGTGCAGGCCGGGATCGCCAGCGGGCAGCGCGGCGCGAAGCGGCAGCCGGGCGGCGGGGTGATCAGGTTCGGCACGGTGCCCCCCAGCCCCTTCAGCGTGCCGCGCTTCGACGCCTTGGTCGGGATCGCCGCCATCAGCGCCCTGGTGTAGGGGTGGGCCGGGCTTTCGATCACGTTGGAGACCGGGCCGCTTTCGACGATGTTTCCGGCATACATCACCGCGACATGGCTGCAGGTTTCGGCCACCACGCCCAGATTGTGGGTGATCAGGATGACGCCGATGTCATGGTCGGCCACCGTTCCCTTCAGAAGCTTCAGGATCTGCGCCTGCACCGACACGTCCAGCGCCGTCGTGGGTTCGTCGGCGATCAGGAGGTCGGGTCGGCCGATCAGCGCCATGGCGATCAGCACCCTTTGGCGCATCCCGCCCGAGAATTCGTGCGGATAATTGTCAAGCCGCGCCCCGGCGTCCGGAATGCCCACCCGCTCCAGCATCTCGCCCGCCAGCCGCCGCGCCGCGCGGCGACGCTCGCGGCGGCCTGCCCCAGGCGGACATCCAAGCACCGAAGGGTCGTGGCTGGCGGCGGCAAGCGCTACGTCGATCAATTGTTCGCCCACCCGGTAGGCCGGGTTGAGGTTGGTGGTCGGGTCCTGGAAGATCATGCCGATCCGCTTGCCGCGCAGATCCTGCATCTCGCGCAGCGGCAGTTTCAGGATGTCGCGGCCCTCGAACCGGATTTCGCCCTTCCGGTAGGTCGCCGGTGGCGTCGGCACAAGGCGCGAGATCGAGAGCCCGGTCAGCGACTTGCCGCAGCCGGATTCGCCGACAAGGCCCCAGATCTCGCCGCGCTGCACCGTCAGGTCGATGCCGTTCAGCACATGGGCCGCCCCGTCGAAGCTGGTCATCGTCAGGTGCAGGTCACGGATGGAGAGAAGCGGTCCGGTCATGTCAGCGCCTCGCCTTCGGGTCGAGAATGTCGCGCAGCCCGTCGCCCAGGAGGTTGAAGCCGAAGACGGCAAGGAACATCGCCAGGCCGGGGGCCATCGCCGTCCACCAGTAGCCGGGCATGTTGGCGCGAGAGAGCGACAGGAGTGTCCCCCATTCCGGGGTGGGCGGCCGCACGCCGATGCCGATGAAGCCAAGGCCGGCCACGGTGAGGATGGCAAAGCCCATGTCGAGCGACATCTTGACGATGATCGGCGAGACGACATTGGGCAGGATGTGCCGGAACAGGATGCGCGCGGGGCTGGCGCCGATGGCGCGGGCGGCGGTCACATAGACCTCCTCGCGCGCGGCAAGGACCTCGCCGCGGACAAGGCGCGCATAGCCCGGCCACCATGAGAGAGAGATCGCGATCACCATGTTGGTGAAGCCGGGGCCAAGGGCGGCGGCAATCGCCATGGCCAGGATCAGGCTGGGGATGGTCAGCGTCAGGTCGGTCAGCCGCATCAGCCCCTCGTCGGTCCAGCCGCCGACGAAACCGGCGACCGCGCCGACAAGCGTGCCGATGACCGACCCGATCAGCACCACGCCGAACCCGGCAAGGACCGAGACGGTCGTCCCCGCCATCACCAGCGAAAGCACGTCCTGTCCCAGCTCGTTGGTGCCGAACAGATGGGCGGCGGAAGGGGCCTGGAACTGGTTGGCGGTGTCGACCGCCCCGGCGACATGGCCGGGAAACGGCGCCAGCACCGTGCCGAAGACGGCGAAGAACAGGACGACCGCGACGATGGCCGCGCCGATCATCGACAGCTTGCTCTGGCTGAACCGGAACAGCGCCCGGCGCAGGCGGTCGTCGCGATGGCGGACGGGCTCGGTCCGGGGGGTCTGGACGCTGTCGGTCATGAGTAGCGTACCTTCGGGTTGATGACGCCGTAAAGAAGATCGATGACAAGGTTGGCGAGGACGAAAAGCAGACCGATCACCAGCGCGACGCCGATCACCGGCATCATGTCCTGCGAGACGATCGCCTTGGTCGCGTAAAGCCCGAGGCCCGGCCAGTCGAACACGGTCTCGACCAGCACGGTGCCGCCGAGAAGCCAGCCGAAGTAGAGCCCGATCACGGTCAGCGTGGCCGAGACGGCATTGCGGGCGACATATTTCAGGATGATCTTGCCGCGCGGCAGGCCAAGCGCACGGGCGGTCATCACATAGTCCTGGCCCATCACCTCGATGGTCGAGGCGCGCATCATCCGCATGATCGTCGCCAGGGGTGACAGCGACATGGCGATGGCGGGCATGGCGAGATGGCGCAGCGCCATGGTGAAGGCGTGCAGGTCTCCGGCAAGCAGGGTGTCGATGGTCAGGAAGCCGGTGACGGTCGGCGGCGGGATGACGATGATCGGCAGTCGGCCGCCAAGCGGCAGCCACATCAGCCACATCGCGAAGCAGAGCTGGAGGAGAAGGCCGAGGAAGAAGCGGGGCATCGAGATCGCGCCGATGGCGACCACTTGCGAAAGATAATCCGGCCAGCGGTTGCGCCAGACCGCGGTGGCAAGGCCGAGCGGGATGCCGATCGCCACGGCGATCAGCATCGCGGCACAGACCAGCTCCAGCGTCGCCGGAAGATAGGCCGCGATATCGGCGGCAACCGGGCGGCGGGTCAAGAGCGAGGTGCCAAGGTCGCCGTGCAGAAGACCGCCGACGTAGTGGAAATATTGCGTCCAGATCGGTTGATCCAGGCCGAATTCGTGCGACAGCGCCTCGATCTCGGCCGGCGTCGCATTCGGTCCTGCCGCCAGCGCGACCGGATCGCCCGGCAGGATGCGCGCGATGGCGAACATGATCACCGTCAGCCCGATGACCACCGGGACAAGCATGAGGATCCGCCGCAGGATGAAGTACAGCATGTCAGACGCCTTCCGTGGGGTGGCGGCCGGACGCAGGGAGCAATACGTCCGGCCCGTTCCGGCCGATCAGAGCGACAGCGGCCAGACCTCGATCGCGTTGGAGGCGACCGGCGTGAAATGCCAGTCCTTCACGCTGTCGCGCATGCCGAGCTTGCGGCGTTCCAGCACGCCGAAGATGTCGGGAGCATCCTCGACGACCTTCTTCTGGAAGTCGCCGTAGATGGCAATCCGCTTCGCCGGGTCGATCTCGCTGCGGGCCGCCTCGATCAGCGCGTCCACTTCCGGGTTGTGGTAGACCGCGTTCTGCCAGCCGCCGTTGCGCGACGAATGATAGGCCGCGAAGGCGATGTTGTCCGGGTCGCCATAGTTTGCGGTCTGGTAGACAGGGAAGAGGTCGGGGAAGGTGTCCGGCGACTGGCAGGCCGCAACCATGTCCGGCCAGTTCAGCGGCTGGATCTCCAGGTCGATGTTCAGCTGCTTGAGGCTGTCGAGCATGATCAGTGCCCAGCGACGCTGCTGTTCGAGGCCCGAGACATGGAACATCTTCAGCGTGAAGCCGCCTTCGGGTTTCTCGGTCTTGGCCATGAACTCGCGGGCCTTGTCGAGATCGGTGCGATAGACCTCAAGCCCTGCGTCGAAGCCAAGGATGCCGGTCGGCAGCGGCCCGGTCATCAGGTCGGCATAGCCCGCCGCATCGAGGATACCCTGGTAGTTGGTGGCCCAGGAAATCGCCTTGCGCAGGTTGATGTCGGCCAGCGGGCCCTTCTCGGTGTTCATCTTGATCGAGAAGGTGCGGTACTCCGGTTCGATCACCCGAACCACGCCCGGCGCGTCCTTCAGCGCGTCCATGTCCTCCGAGGTGAGGTCCACAGCGATATGCGCCTCGCCGTTCTGTAGCATCAACCGCTGCGTCGCGGTTTCGCGCACGATCTGCCAGATCACGCCATCAAGATTGCCGCCGCCCGACTGCCAGGCATCGGCGACGCGGGAAAGCTGGTAAAGCGTGCCGACCTCGAAGCGGGCGACCTGGAACGGCCCCGATCCCGCCGTGTTGGTCATAAGCCAGGTCTCGCCCTGATCGGCGCCAAGGTTGGCCTCGACCGCCGCCTTCTCGACGACGAAGATCCAGGGCAGGACCTGAAGAAACGCCGCGAAGGGCTTGGCCAGCTTGAACTCGACCGTGCCCGCATCGACCGCCGTCACGTCTTCCGGAGTGACGATGTCGCGGATCATCCAGGAATTGCCCTTGGCCAGCGCCAGCGCCCGCTGGAACGAATAGACAACGTCGTCCCCCGTCACCGGATTGCCGCTGTGGAACTTCGCCGCCGCGTTCAGCTTGAACGTGTAGGTCAGGCCGTCGGCGCTCATCTCCCAGCTTTCGGCCAGGGCCGGAACCGGCTCGGGCGGGTTGCCGGCGACGCGAACCAGCGGGTCGTAGACGTTGCGCATGAAGAACGAGGCCGAATAGCCCGTCGCGGTATGCGGGTCGAAGTTGGGGATGTCCTGGCCCGAGGCGACGATCAGGACATTGCTGCCCGACTGAGCAAACAGGCGCCTTGGGAAGCTTGCGGCGGCGAGGCCCGCGCCGGCCATCGCCAGAAGGCCGCGCCGCGAGATGGTGAACTGGGTCGAGGATGTCATCGTAGTGCTCCTGGTTGGATTCGTCTGTCCAAAGGGGGGGCGATCCGGGTTTCAGGCCCAGACCGTGCTTGGCTCCGGTTCCGCGCGCTTGCCCGTCGGAACCGCGGTGTTCTGGTAGTGGCGCTGGACATGCTCGGGCGTGACGTAGCCGCGGGCGAGGTCGCGGGCCACGGCGGCGTGGTCGCGCTCGTCCGGATCGCCGAACCCGGCGCCGCCGCCCAGCACAAGTTCCACCACCTGGTCGGTCGTGTGCAGCGAGACGAGTGCGCCGGTGCCGCAGTCGCGCAGGAGGCGTCCGTCCGCCCCCTGCACCAGCCCGCGTGCCCCGCCGCCCGCCTCGCCGCCGAACAGACCGGCGATCGGGTTGTCGACGCCCTCGGGATAGACCGAGACCAGCATCTCCAGCCCGTCCTCGTCACGCTTGCGGAAGCGCACCACCTGGCCAAGGCCGCCGCGGGTCCGGCCCGCGCCGCCGCTGTCGGCAAGGAAGGCTTTCTCCAGCACCAGCACAGGAACGCGGCTTTCCATCAGCTCGATCGAGGTATTCGCCGCCGAGGTCGGCCACAGGAGCGAGGAATGCCCGTCCTTGCGGTCGGACCCGCCCTGCCCGCCGCCGCAGAACAGGAGGTCGGAGTAGAACTGGCCGTCCTGGTCCTGACCGTAAACGTTCGCGGCCACGGCAAGGCCGGTGAACGACTGCACCTTGTCCGGCGCCGCCTGCGCCAGCGCGCGGAAGATGTTCGGCGCCAGATACCAGCCGGTCCGCGTGCGCAGGTTCACCGCCGCCGGATAGGTCGGGTTCAGGATCGAGCCTTCCGGCGCCTTCACCGTGAAGGGACGATAGCAGCCCGCGTTGCCCCTGACCGTCGGCGTCAGCATGCATTTCAGCGGATAGGTCGCGTGCGCCGCCGTGTAGTTCAGCGTCGCGTTCAGCCCACCCTGCGGCAATTGCGGCGGGGCGCCGTCGAAATCGACGGTGATCCTGTCGCCCTCGACCTTCACCAGCACGGGATAGGTGATCTTCTCGCCCAGCGGGTTGTTGGTGATGGTCGAGCGGTAGTCGCCGTCCGGCAGCGCGCGGATCGCGTCGCGCATCGCCTTTTCCGACAGGCCCTGCACCACCTCGGCCAGTGCGCTGAGGTCGTGCATCCCGTAGTCGTGCATGAAGGCGTCCAGCCGTTCTGCACCGAGCTTGTTCGCCGCGACGAAGGAGAAGATGTCGCCCAGGACCTGCTCGCCGTTGCGCACGTTACGGCTGATCATGTTGATCAGCGTCTCGTTCGGCACCCCGGCGTCGAAGATCTTCATCGGCGGGATTTGCAGGCCCTCCTCGTAGATTTCGCGGGCGTGGAGCGAGTCCTTGGTGCCGCCGATGTCGGAGACATGGCCGACCGTCCCCATCAGCCCGACCAGCCGCCCGTTGCGGAAGGCCGGCGTCACGATGGCGATGTCGAACAGGTGCCCGGCGCAGAGCCAGGGGTCGTTGGTGATCAGGACGTCGCCGGGCTTCAGCGTCTCGGCCGGATAGGCCTTGAGCAGCGCCTTGACCGCGCGCGGCAGGGTCAGGTTGAAGACCGGCATCGCGCGCGGGCTGTGCGCCAGCGTCTCGCCGTCCTTGTCCAGAAGCTCGCAGGCAAAATCCTGCGCCTCGGCGATGACGAGGCTGAAGGCGGTGCGGCAGACGGTCAGCCACATCTCCTCGACCACGTTCACCAGCCGCGACCACATGATTTCCAGCCCGATCGGGTCGGACTGGATGCGCGCCACCGCCTCGGCGCGCGACATCTCGGCGGTGATCAGCGCGTCGGCCGCCTTGATGGCGCCAAGCTTCACGCAGATGTTCAGCCCTTCGTCGATGGTCACGCTGTCGGACGGGCCGATGACGGTGGTCGACTCGCGTTCTTCGATGATCGCCGGGCCCCGGATCTCGTCGCCGGATTGCAGCGCGTAGCGGTCGTAGACGACGGTCTCGAAGCTGCCGTCCTCGAACCAGCAGCAGCGCTTGCCCTTGATCCTGGTCGCCGCATCGCCGCCCCCCGCCGCGCCGGTCAGCGCCAGTTTCGGCGTGGGTCCGGCGACGCGGACGCGGAAGTTCACCGCTTCGAACCGCGCACCCGCGAACGGGTCGGCGAAGCGGGCGGAATAGGCGCGCACGAAGGCGGCGCGGATGTCCGGCAGGTCGGTCTCCGCCAGATCGTTGCCCGGCAGCGGCACCGAAATGTCGTGCATCTGCCCGACCAGCCGCATGTCCGCGCTGCGCTCGACGACGGCCTCGCCCCGCGCGATTCCGGCGCGTTCCAGATGGCGCAGGCCCTCTTCCTCAAGCACGCGCAGAAGCGTGTTCACTGCCGAAGCGTCGAAACCGGCCACAAGTTCCACCCGATGCGAACGCACTCCCTCGAACGACAGGGGCGCGGCCAGGAAGCCAAGCGCCGAAGCGGCACCGGAGGCCGGCGGGATCAGCACCGAGCGGACACCCATCACCCGGGCGACGTCGACGGCATGGGCAGGACCTGCACCGCCGAAGCCCACCATCGCATAGTCGCGCGGGTCCTTGCCGCGTTCCACCAGATGCACACGCGCGGCCGAGGCCATGCTTTCGACGACGACCTTGTGGATGCCAAGCGCCGCCGCCTCGACCGTCAGGCCCAGCGGGTCGGCCACCCGGGCAATCGCGCCCCGCGCCGCCGCAAGGTCAAGCGTCATGCGCCCGCCCAGGAAGAAGCCCGGATCGTAGTAGCCGAGCACCAGGTTCGCGTCGGTCACGGTCGGCGCAGTGCCGCCAAGACCATAGCAGGCCGGGCCGGGATCGGACCCCGCCGAATGCGGGCCGACCTTCAAGAGGCCTACCTCGTCGATGGCGGCAATCGACCCGCCGCCCGCGCCGATCTCGATCATCTCGATCACCGGCGCCTTGATCGGCAGGCCCGAGCCCTTGGTGAAGCGATGCACCCGCGCCGCCTCCATCATCGGGGCCACTTCGGCGCGGCCCTCCTCGATCATGCAGGCCTTGGCCGTGGTGCCGCCCATGTCGAAGGAAATCACGTCCTTCAGACCCGCTTCCTCGGCGAAAAGCGCGGTGGCCAGCCCGCCGCCCGCCGGTCCGCTTTCCAGGAGCCGGATCGGGAAATCGCGCGCGGTTTCCAGCGAGACGAGGCCTCCCGCCGAATGCATCAGCCGCAAGGGACCGGCGAAGCCTTTCGCGCTCAGCGCCAGCTCCAGCCGGGTCAGGTAACGGTGCATCAGCGGCTGCACGAAGGCATTGGCGCAGGTGGTGACAATGCGCTGGTATTCGCCCATCTCGGCAACGACATCGCTGGAAATCGAAATTGCGAGATCGGGGAAGGCCCCGCGCACGATCTCGGCGGCGCGGCGTTCATGGACGGTATTGGCGTAGGAATGCATGAAGGCGATGGCGATGGCCTCGCAGCCCTGCGCCACCAGCGCCCGTGCCGAAGCCAGAACCGCCGCCTCGTCCAGCGGGGTCACCACATCGCCCGCGGCAGTCACGCGCTCGTCGACCTCCAGCCGCAGCTCGCGGCTGACGATCGGTTCCGGGAAGGCGACGTAAAGGTCATAGATGTCATAGCGCTGCTCGGTCCCCATTTCGAGGATGTCGCGGAAGCCCCGCGTCGTGATCAGACCGACCGGCGCGCCCTTCCGCTCGATCACCGCATTGGTGACAAGCGTGGTGCCGTGGACAATCTCCGACAGGTCGGCATGGCTGACGCCGCGCATTTCGAGGATTTCTTCCAGCCCCTTCAGCGCGGCCTCCGAAGGGTCGTGCGGGGTCGTCAGCCGCTTGTGCAGCGTGACCGAGGCGGTCTTGCCGTCGTAGAGGACAAAGTCGGTGAATGTCCCGCCAATGTCGAAGCCTACGCGCCAGCGGGGTTCAGGTCCGGTCATGCGAAAATTCCCTTCTGTGAGAAGCTGGGTTCGACGAAGGCAGTGTCGCCCAGGTCATGTGCGATGCGGGTGGCGCCAGCCGCGAGCGCGGCGAGCATCCTGTCGCGGTCCTCAAGGTCCACGACGGCGTGCGGATAGACGATGCAGAGGCTGACAGCCTCGTCGGTGGCCGGGTCGGCGACCGCGATGGCGATGGCATCGACGCCCGGCGTGGCCTCCTGGCTGGAAAAGGCAAAGCCCTGCTCCCGGATCGCGGCCAGGCGCGCCGTCAGGGCGCCCGCTCCGTCCTGCCCGGCGTAAAGCGCGCGCACTTCGTCCTCGGGCAGCCGGGCCAGCAGCGACCGGCCGGTCGCGCTGGCTTCGGCCTTCAGGCGGCGGCCGATGGCGCCCATGACGCGCAGCGTGTTGGTCCCGGGGAAGTCGGCGATGCCCGTGACCTCGCGGCCCTCGCGCAACGAAATATAGCCGGTATGGCCGAACTGGCGCGACACTTCGGCGACCACTTCCGAGGCGCGGCCGATCAACCCGGAGGAATGCTTGAAGGCGACAGCCAGATCCAGCACCAGCCGACCGGGCCGGTGCCGCCGCGTGTCGCCGATCGTTTCCAGAAGCCCGGCATCGCGCATCGCTCTCATCAGCCGCGAAGCATTGGCCTTCGGCATGGAAAGGCGCGTCGTAACCTCGGACACCGTCAGTTCGGTGCTTCCGGTTCCGAACAGTCTGAGCACATCCGCCGCGTTCTGAAGGATTGTCATATGGTGTTCCGTAAAGTGGATCACTGGTTGCTTGAAATGGAACTACTCTCGTCCGGGCGATTCTGTCAACAGAGAATTCGACCCGCCCGGCCCGGCGTGTCGGCACGACGTGGCAGCCCCGTGGCGGGGCCGCATCTTCTTATGTTTTCAGTATCTTGACTGGCCTGCGGTCAAACGCCGCGGGTCTCGACGATGCGGGCAAAGATGCTTGCCCCCACCGGCAGGATCGAGTCGTCGAACAGGAAACCGGGGTTGTGCAGCGGTACGCCGCCGTCATGTCCCAGGTTGAAGAAGGCTCCCGGAACGACGCGCAGGAGATCGGCCATGTCCTCCGATCCCATGGTAAGATCGGCATCCGCTGCGGCCCGGTCGCCGACGACATCGCGCGCCGCGGCAACGATGTCGAGCGCGCGGTCGGGATCGTTGACCAGCACGTCGAAGACCCGGCGCACCTCGACGTCGATCCCCACCTCCTGCGCCGCCGCCATCCCCGCGCAGATGCGCCGCAGCCGTGCCTCGATCAGGTCGCCGTCCGCAGTCTCCATGAACCGGAACGTGCCCCGCAGCACAGCCTGCGCCGGGATGACGTTGTAGGCGGTGCCGGCATGGAACTCCGTCACCGACAGGACGCCCGGATGGGTCGGATCGAGGTTGCGCGACACGATCCGCTGCAACTCCCCCACCAGTGCCGCGCCGGTGGCGATCGGGTCGGCCGACATCTGCGGCATCGCGCCGTGACTGCCCCGCCCTGCGATGGTGATGTCGAAGAAGGCCGCCCCCGCCTGCGCCTTTCCGGGCCGGATGCTCACCTGCGAATGGGCGCTGTAGGGCGAGTTGTGCAACCCGTAAAGCTCGTCGCAGGGAAAACGGTCGAACAGGCCATCAGCGAGCATGGCGCGGGCGCCGCCCAACCCTTCCTCGGCGGGCTGGAAGATGAAGACGACACGACCGGCAAAATCCCGCGTCTCGGCCAGGTAACGCGCGGCACCCAGCAGCATTGTCATGTGGCCGTCATGGCCGCAGCCATGAAAGACGCCAGGCGTCCTGGACCGGTAGGGAAGGTTGGTTTCCTCGTCCATCGGCAGGGCATCCATGTCGGCCCGGAGCCCGATGGTCCGGCCCGGCCGCGCGCCATCGAGCACACCGACCACGCCGGTGCCGCCGACCCCGCGTGTCACGGCAATGCCCCAGCCTGCAAGCAATGAAGCCACCTTCGCCGAGGTCCGCACCTCCTGAAAGCCGATCTCGGGATGTTCGTGGAACTCCTGCCGCAACGCGGTCAGGTCGTCGGCATAGCTCGCGATACGGTTGATGACCGGCATGACACACCTCCTGTCGATGCTCACAACTGACGTCGTGCAGCGCAGCATGGCTGGAATCATACACGTCGGTGCCGTCGGGTGTAGGCCTCAGAACGACTCCTTGCGAACCACGATGCCATGAACAGCCGGGGTCGCGGGAATCCAAGGCATCGCTACCCGGCTGCGGCAGGACATCGCCACACCTGGACATCCCGGAAAAGCGCGGGTGCCTTCGATGCGTGCCTGGCTTTGCGGCCAACCCTTTGCGACAGCCTCGCGCGGATTGGGTGCTGATGCCCTTTGCCATTGTTCCGCATTATCGGTGATGAAAGCCATCTACCTGCGGCTGGGGGTGGCGGCCCGCTTGACCCTCGACCGCAGGAAGGCGGCGGCGGAAACCTGACGCCCGCTGCTGGCCAGTCGCTGGACCCTGCGGCCTTGGCGCACCCCTGCCGCAGTCCCCGTCGCGGCTGTCAGTGGCCTGCGGGCCCGGCCCCCGACTTGCGCCAGTCCGATGGCGACAGGCCGAACTTGGCCTTGAAGAGCCGCGAGAACTGGGCCTGGTCGCAGAAGCCGAAGCGATAGGCGATCTCGGCCATCGCCAGCGCAGGGGATGCGGTGATCGTGTCCCGGGCTGCGGTCAGCCGTTCCTCGCGGATGAACTGCGACACGGTCTGGTTGGTGTCTCCGAACAGCTCGTGCAGGTAACGCTTCGAGATGCCGCAGGCGTCGGCCACGAAATCGGGCGAAAGCTCGGGGCTGGACAGGTGTCGACGGACAACCTGCTCGGCCCGGCGCAGGTGGCCTGCCCTGACCGAGCTGCGCACCTGGTGGTCGTCGCCCGCCGTCTCGTCCAGTGTCAGCGCCAGCACCTCGACCATCTGGCGGCCCAGGACTTCGGCCGCGCGCCCCTCGCCCAGGGGCAGCGCATGCAGATGCTGCATCATCGAGGTGAACAGCGCCGGAAGCCCGCTGCGCGCGTCGATGATCCGGGCACAGAACCGGTCGGGATCACGCACCTTCTCGGCCAAAGACTTCTTGCCGATCTTCAGCACGCTCAGCTCGTTGGGCGCATCATAGGCAAAGCGGTAGGGCTCGTCCCCGCGCTCGATGATGAAGCCGCCCGGGTCGCAACGCACCTCGCGCCCGATCTGGCGGAATTCGACCGGGCTCAGGCGCGGCACGGTGATCAGGTATTCCTCCTCGCTCGTGTGCGAGATATGGCTCGGGCGGCGTTCATACTGCAGGGGTTCCGTCGCCAGCCGCGACAGCGACACAGTGCCCATCTGCCGCTGTTCCAGCTGGCCCGAAAAGTCGGCGGCGTCCCGGAAGGTCAGGTGAAGCGGAAAGTAGGTATCGGCGATCACCCGGTTCCAGTGCGCCGACCTCTGGCCGGGCGCCGTCTGGGCCGTGCTGTGCGCGGTGACTTCCATGCGCCCTCTCCCCAAAGCGCCGATGGGGAATCGTTAGGCGCGAAGCCGCTGTCAGGCAAGAACTATCGACCCCGGCCCTGGCCGGGTGCGCCCGGTGACAAGCCATTGTGCACCCGCCGACAAATCCGTCCTCCGCCATGCACGGATCGGCAAATCTTCCCGCCCTGAGGTGCAAGATCGCCGCCGGGATTCGCGTCACAGTCCGGTCATGGAGAGAGGCTGGAAAACGGCCCGGGCATCGCAGGGAGGACTTGGACAGCCCCGGCCCGGGCGGTTTTCCCAAGGGGGAGAGCCGAAGGATGACAAGACGCAATGTGGACCCGATCACCTTGTCGGTGGTGCGCGGCGTGCTGGAGACGACCCAGCGCGAGATGACGCTGACGCTGGAGCAGACGGCGCGGTCGTCGGTGTTCAACCTCGCGCATGACTATTCGACGGCGCTCTTCAACCACACGCCCGAGATGATCCTCCAGGGCCAGGACATCCCGATCCACCTTGGTTCGCTGATCCCCGCGATGAAATCGGTGGCGCGCTTCTTCGAGGGCGACATTCACGAGGGCGACCTGATCCTGCACAACGACCCGGCTTACGGCGGCAGCCACATCATCGACACCTGCATGTACTACCCGGTGTTCCATGAGGGCGAACTGGTGTTCTGGACGGTTTGCAAGGGCCATCTCACCGATATCGGCGGCCCGGTCCCGGCAGGCTACAACCCGAACGCCACCGAGATCTTCGCCGAAGGTCTGCGCATCCCGCCGGTCAAGCTGTGGGACCGTGGCCGTCCGCGCAAGGACGTGATGAACCTGCTCTTGACCAACATGCGCGCCCGTCGCGACCAGGAGGGCGATTTCAACGCCCTGATCGGTGCCTGCCAGGTCGGGGCGCGCAACCTGATCAACCTGATGAAGAAATACGGCAAGGAGACGGTGCAGGACTGCATCGCCGAGCTTCTCGACATGGCCGAGGCGCATATGCGCAAGCTGATTTCCGAAGTGCCGGACGGAACCTATCAGGGCACCGCCATCCTTGAGGACGCCGGGCACGGCTATGGCGATTTCGAGATCACCGCGACCGTGACGGTCAAGGGCGACGGCTGCCACATCGCCATCCAGTCGCCGCCGCAGATTCCGTATTTCATCAACAGCTACGAAGGCAACAGCCATTCGGGCGTCTACCTTGGCCTGATGATGTTCGCGCAACTGCCGCCGCCCTACAACGAAGGGCTTTACCGCTGCGTGACCACCGACATGGGTCCGAAGGGCACGCTCTGCAACGCCAAGTCCCCGGCGCCGCACATGAACTGCACCACCACGCCCATGGAGACGCTGACCGATGCGGTGCGCCTGGCCTTCGAGCAGGCCGCGCCACACAAGGTCTCGGCCAGCTGGGGACATGCCAATGGCTGCAACATCGCGGGGTGGGACAAGCGGCATGACGAGGAATATGTGACGATGGTGCTGGCCTCGATCATCTCGGGCGCGGGGGCCACGTCGCAGGCCGACGGCTGGCATGCGGTCGGGCCGGAATGCTGCTTCGGCGCACTGACGAGCGGTGACATCGAGATGCTGGAACACAGCTATCCGATCATCATCCACCGCTATTCGCTGATGGAGGATTCCGGCGGGGCGGGCAGGAACCGGGGCGGTTCCGGCACCTGCTGGGAGGTGGAGCCGCTGGACAGCCCGATGACGCTGATCACCTTCGGCGAGGGGCGGCGCATCCCGGCGATGGGCGCCGCCGGGGCGAAATCGACGATGGTGGAGAAGAAGGTCGGGCGACTGGAAGTCACCCGGGGCGGCGCGACGACGATCATCACCGACAATGTGATCGAGACGATCCAGCCCGGCGAACGCGCCGCCAACAAGAACCCCGGCGGCGGCGGCTACGGCAACCCGTTCCAACGCGACATCCAGAAGGTCGTGGAAGACGTGCGCAATGGCCTTGTCAGCCTTGACGGCGCCCGGCTCGACTACGGCGTCGTCATCGCCGACCGCGACAGCCTGGAAGTCGATCACGCAGCGACGGCACGGCTCCGCGCCGCCTGATCGCTTCCCTCGTACAGGAATTTCCCGGGGGAACCCGGGGGGCGACACCCCCCGCGCGACCCCGGCCACCCCGAAAGGACCCACGACATGCAGAACCAGTATCGTCTTGGCATCGACGCCGGCGGCACCTTCACCGACTTCATCCTGGCCGACCGGAAGGGGGGCGTCCGCATCTTCAAGGCACTCTCCACGCCGAACGACCCCACAGCCGCCATCCGCAACGGCCTGCGCCTGATCGAAGAGGAAACGGGCCTCTCACCGCACCAGATCGTCTCGAACGCCGACCTGTGCATCAACGGCACCACGGTGGGGCTGAACGCGCTGATCACCCACAACGGGGCGAGGACCGGCCTGATCGCGACGCGCGGCCACGAGGACAGCATCGAAATCCGCCTGGGCCACAAGGAGGACGGCTATCGCTACGATCCCGAATACCCGCCCGCGACCATGCTTGTGCCGCGCTACCTGCGGCGCGGCGTCGCCGAACGGGTGCTGTCCACCGGCGCCGTCCACACGCCTCTGAACGAGGACGACGTCCGCGACGCCTGCCGTCACTTCCTCCGCGAAGGCGTGGAGTCGGTGGCCATCAGCTTCGTCTGGTCGGTGCTGCACCCCGAACACGAGGCCCGCGCGGCAGAGATCGTGCGCGAGATGATGCCGCATGTCCGCCTGACGGTGGGCAGCCAGCTCTACCCGCAGGTGCGCGAATACACCCGCACCTCGACCGCCATCGTCAATGCCTACCTCGCCCCGATCCTGCAGCGCTATGTCGAGGCGGTGGATGCCTATTTCCAGTCGCTCGGCGCGCGGCATCCGGTGCGCTACTTCCAGTCGAATGGTGGGCTGGCGCTGGGTCATGTCGTCAGCGACCAGTCGGTCTATGCCATCAACTCCGGCCCCGCCTCGGCGCCGCAGGCCGCACTCTGGCTGGGCGAGCCCTGGGGCATGAAGGACATCATCACCGTCGACATGGGCGGCACCTCCTTCGACATCACCCTGACCCGCGACGGGCGGGCGAACGTGTCGAAGAACATCGACTTCCTGCGCTACCGGATCGGCATCCCGATGATCCAGGTGGAAACGCTGGGCGCGGGCGGCGGCTCGATCGGCTGGATCGACAGCATGGGCCTGATGCAGATGGGGCCACAGTCGGCGGGCTCGGAACCCGGCCCGGCAAGCTATGACCAGGGCGGCGAGAAGCCCACCACGACAGATGCGAACCTGGTGCTCGGC
>NZ_JAEULP010000048.1 GCF_016792905.1 Tabrizicola sp. | reverse complement strand
TCGTTCTGGGCCGCCTCGCCACGATCGTCGCCAACATCCTGCGCGGCAAGAACAAGCCGACCTTCACCCCCCACATGGACATGGGTGACAATGTCATCGTCATCAACGCCGACAAGGTGCAGATGACCGGCAAGAAGCGCGACGACAAGGTCTACTACTGGCACACCGGCCACCCGGGCGGCATCAAGCAGCGGACCGCACGTCAGGTGCTGGAAGGCGCCCACCCCGAGCGTGTGGTGGAAAAGGCCGTCGAGCGCATGATCACCCGCAACCGCCTGGGCCGTCAGCAGATGACGAACCTTCGTGTCTACGCTGGTGCCGCGCACCCGCATGAGGCGCAGCAGCCGACCGTTCTGGACGTCAAGGTCCTGAACCCGAAGAACACCCGGAGCGCGTGATCATGGCCGATATCAAATCTCTCGATGACCTGAAGTCGGCTGTCGGCTCCGCCCCTGCCGCCGTGGAAGCCGCGCCCCGCGTGGCCGTCCGTGACAAGCTGGGCCGCTCCTACGCGACCGGCAAGCGCAAGGACGCGGTCGCCCGCGTCTGGGTCAAGCCGGGTTCCGGCAAGGTCGTGGTCAACGGCAAGGAAATGGCGGTCTACTTTGCCCGTCCGGTGCTGCAGATGATCCTGAAGCAGCCCTTCACCGTTGCCAATGTGGAAGGCCAGTTCGACGTCTATGCGACCGTTGCCGGTGGCGGGCTTTCGGGCCAGGCCGGTGCGGTGAAGCACGGCATCTCCAAGGCCCTGCAACTGTATGAGCCCGCCCTGCGCGGCGCGCTGAAGGCGGCAGGTTTCCTGACCCGCGACAGCCGCGTCGTCGAACGGAAGAAGTACGGCAAGCCGAAGGCCCGCCGGTCGTTCCAGTTCTCGAAGCGCTAAGATCATGCGCAGGGTGCGCTATAGCGCACCACTTGCGAAGGCCCGCCCATCCGGCGGGCCTTTTGCTTTGGTTTCGGGCAAAAAAGAAGGGCCGGGAAGTCCCGGCCCAGTCAGGGGTAAGAGCGAGAGAGTCGCTCGGGGAATCCGGCGGTCAGGGACGCCAGAAGGGCTTGGCGCATTCGTCCCGGGCGGTGTCCACATCGACGCCGATGTCCCGCAGGAGATGCGCATCGAGGTGGCCGAGCTGCTGGCGGTTGCGGCGGCGGTCGGCGACCGTGGTGACGAACTGGATCAGGCGCGCGACGACACCGGGACGGGCGCGCAGGGGAAGGGTCTGGACATGGGTCTGGGGCATCTTCGCCACCTTTGATTTGTGTTGATACAATTCGCCGTAGTTGGTAGATACATTGTATCAATGTCTCGCAATGAGTCGCCAGAGGATTATTGTGACTGATACAAATTGGGCGCCTGATCTGAGTCAATTTCCGGGACCGAAGTATCTGGCCCTGTCCCGCGCCCTGCGGGACTCGATCAGAAGCGGCGATCTTCCGGCGAATTCGCAGCTGCCGACGGTGCGCGACCTGGCCTGGCGGCTGCAATTGACGCCCGGCACGGTCGCACGGGCCTACCAGCTGGCGACGCAGGAAGGGCTTCTGGCGGCCACGGTGGGGCGGGGGACCTTTGTCGCGGCACAAACGCCCCGTTTCGGACCGACGCAGCCATTGTATGCAGAACGCATCACCGGCGGGGCGACCGGCCTTGTCGACCTCCGGGCCCCGCAGGTGCCGGACATGGGGCAGGGCGAGGCGTTCCGGCGGGCGCTCCTCGATATGGCCGACAGCACCGATCACGGCTGGCTCGACTACACCAGCCAGACCGGCGAGGCGAGCCTTCGGGCCGAGGTCGTTGCCTGGATGGGCGACCGCGTCCTTGGCCCGATCGGCCCCGAGGACGTGGCGCTGACCCATGGCGGGCAGAACGCGATCCACCTGATCTTCGACTGCTGCCTGCGCGGCGAACGCCCCGTCGTGCTGATCGAGGACCTGGCCTATCCCGGCTTCCGCTACGCCGCCCGCGCCGCCCGGGCCGAGGTCGTGCCGGTCGAGATCGACGAACATGGCATCGTGCCGCAAGCGCTGGAGGCTGCCTGCCGCCGCCACGGCGCGCAGGTCCTGTGCCTGACGACCGAGGCGCAGAACCCCACGACCGGCCGGATGCCGGTTGAGCGGCGGCAGGCCATCGCCGAAATCGCCCGCGCCTACGACCTGCAGATCCTGGAAGACGACTGCTATTCCGTCGCCGTCTCCGACATCCCCTGCCTGCGCGCGCTGGCGCCGGAGCGGGTTTGGCTGGTCGGTTCCGTCTCGAAGACCCTCTCCGCCGCCCTGCGGTTCGGCTATGTGATCTGCCCCGCCGGCATGGGCGAGGCCGGGCGCCTGACTGCGCAGCATGGCTTCTTCGCGCTGTCCCGCCCGGTGGCCGACCTGATGCTGCGGCTCTTCCAGTCCGGCGATGCCGCCCGCATCCGCGAGAAGGTCCAGGCCGAATTCGCCACCCGGCAGCAGATCCTCGTCAACCAGCTTGGCGCCTTCGACCTCGGCTGGCAGCCGGGCGTGCCCTTCGTCTGGCTGCGGCTGCCCCTCGGCTGGCGTGCCTCGACCTTCATCCGCACGGCGGAAGCCCGCGGTGTCCTGGTCCGGTCCGCCGACGAATACGCCCTGGTCCACGGTCGCGCCCCGAACGCCGTCCGCATCGCCATCGCCGCGGGTCTTCCGCGCGACGCCTTCGCGACCGCGATGCGCACGCTGGCCGACCTCCTGGCCCGCCCGCCTTCGGATCTTCTGGTGTAGGGAAAACCGCACCTGTTGCAGAAGGGACTCGCTCACGCGGATTTGCCCGGCCCCCCGGTTGACCGAAGGGCACCGGCTGGTCGAAGCTGACGCCCACGAGCAGTTAAAAAAGAGAGCCCGAAAATGGGACTTCAGCATGCCTTTCACGCGCCGCACGGCGGCGCGGACTTTCTTGGTTGGCGCAAGACCCGCCAAGGTGCGACCGAAATCGTCTATGATGACGGCGTGGCCCGGCGCATGGTCTGGCGCGTGGCCAGCACCGACCCCTCGGAAGCCCGCATCGCCGATGCCCTCCGCGTCGCGGTCGGCGCGATCCGCATCGTGCCCACGCTGCACGACGAGCTGAAGAAACGGGCAATCGCGATCGAACGCGTCGCCGGCTGATCCCGGTTCACGACGGGCCCGCAATCCCCCCGGCGTTCCCGCCGGGTGGGCTTGATTTCATCCCGAAACAATGTCCCTCTTGCCTGACCGCGATCATTCGGTCTAGATTTGATCAAATGACAAGGCTGCCGAAGTGCGGTCGGACAGGGGGAAAGATGGCTGCAACGCCAAGTTCCGAGGCCAGATCCGGCCTCAAGCTGATTTCGCCGCCGGTGTTCTACGCGATTCTGATGCTGGCCGCGCCCCTGGCCACGGTGCTGATCTATTCGGTCATGACCGGCGAGAAGGGCGCCGTCTCGCTGCCGTTCACGCTGGACAACTACTACGAGCTGTTCACCAAGCCGGTCTATCGCGCGCTGATGTGGCGCTCGCTGATGATCTCGTTCTTCGTGACGGCCGCCACCGTGCTCTTGGCCTATCCGGTCGCCTATTTCGTCTCGTTCCACGTCTCGCCCTCGCGCAAGTCGCTCTGGCTGTTCCTGATCACCATCCCGTTCTGGACCAGCTACATCATCCGCGTCTCGCTGTGGCGGACGATCCTCGGCTATGACGGAATCCTCGATTCCATCGTGATGGGCCTTGGCCTGACGGACACCCAGCTGAACGTGCTGTCCTATGGTGTCGTCTCCATCATCATCACGCTGGCCCACGCCTATGCGCCCTTCGCGGTGCTGCCGATCTTCGTGAGCCTGGAAAAGGTCGACCGCAGCCTCCTGGAGGCCGGGCAGGATCTGGGCGAAAGCCGCTGGATGACCTTCCTGCGCGTGACCCTGCCCCTGTCCTTGCCGGGGGTGATCGCGGCGGTGCTGATCGTCTTCATCCCGACGGTGGGCGACTATGTGACCCCCGAACTGATCGGCGGCGGCAAGACGCCGATGATCGCCAACCTGATGGAAACCCAAATGCTGAAGCAGCGCGATCAGGCCATGGGCTCGGCCATCGCGGTCGCGGCGATGACCATCGTCGCCCTGATCTCGATCGCCTTCGTCCTGTGGAACCGTCGCTTCCTGGGAGGCCGCAAATGAAAAAGGGCTCGGGTCTCACCGTCTACGCGATCTTCTACCTGATCTTCCTCTATGCCCCCATCGCCATCCTGCCGGTCTTCGCCTTCAACAACTCGCAGGTGGTGG
>NZ_JAEULP010000023.1 GCF_016792905.1 Tabrizicola sp. | reverse complement strand
CGGGAAGGCGGGGCCTGGGGGATCGAGGAGTTCCTGGAGGTCAAGGCGATCTCGGGCTGGGATGTCAGTCAGGACATGGCGGCGGAGTGATCCCATCCCGGGCTTGACCCGGGATCTCTGCTTCCAGCGATGCGCGGGATTACAGGGAGGTCCCGGGTCAGGCCCGGGACGGGTATCCTGCCATCAACAAAACTTGACACAGGTGTCGAGATTGAGTGACATGGGCCGAAACGGAGGCAGCCATGACCCAGCACCCTCGCCTGATGTCCCCCCTGAAACTGCGCGACCAGATGCTGCGCAACCGCATCGTGTTCGGCGCGCATACCGCGAACATGTCGGACCAGGGGATGCCCGGGCCGCGGTTCGGGAAATACCTTCTGGAGCGCGCGCTCGGTGGGGCGGCGATGGTGGTGGCGGAACCCGTGCCGGTGCATCGGACGGGCGTGCTGACGCGGGGCAACTTCCTGCATTCGGATGACCGGGTGATCCCCGCCTATCGCATCATCACCGACAAGGTGAAGGACGCGGGCGCGGTGATCATCCAGCAGCTTTATCATGTTGGCGCGCATGGCGATTCCGACCTGAGCTTTGCGCCGCACTGGTCGCCTTCGGGCGGGCCGTCCTATCACGACAGCGACGGGTCGCATGCGATGACCGGGGCGGAAGTCGAGGAGTTGCTGGAGGCCCATGTGGCGGCGGCGGTCAGGGCCAAGGCGGCGGGGTTTCAGGGGGTGGAGGTCTGGGGGGCCTATCATTCGCTGGTCGACCAGTTCTGGACGCCCTGGTCGAACCAGCGGACGGACCAGTGGGGCGGTGGGCTGGAGGGCCGGACGCGGTTTTCGCGCGAGTTGATCGAGCGGGTGCGGCGGGCCTGTGGCGAGGAGTTCATCGTGGGCCTGGCGGTCAGCTATTCGACGGCCTACGAGGTGACGTTGGGCGCCGAGGCGTTGTGCGAGATCCTCGACCTGCATGACCGGACGGGGCATGTGGACTATGTGACGGTGGGGGCCGGGTCCTATCTGGAATTCGAGGCGATCATTCCGCCGTTCACCCATGCCGAAAAACTGACGACGCCACTGACGCAGCAGCTGAAAGCCGTGTTGAAACATGCGGTTGTGACTTCTGAGGCCGGGGTTCGGACGCCGGAGAATGGCGAGGCGATCATCGCCTCGGGGCTGGCGGACCTGGTCAGCATCGTGCGGGGGCAGATCGCCGACCCGCATCTGGCGCGGAAGGTCAAGGAGGGGCGGGCGGAGGATGTGCGGGGCTGCATTTCCTGCAACCAGATGTGCTGGGGACGGCGGTCGCGGGACTACTGGATTTCCTGCCTGATCAACCCGAGCGCGGGGCGGGAGTTCGAGTGGGGTGGGGATCGGTTCGTGGCCTCGCCCGTGGCAAAGGACGTGCTGGTGGTGGGGGCCGGACCGGCGGGGCTGGAAGCGGCGCGGGCGGCGGCGGAGCGGGGGCATCGGGTGGAGATTGTCGAGGCCTTGCCGGTGGTGGGCGGGCAGTTTCGCCTCGCGGGGATGCAGCCGCGGCGGGGGCAGATTCTGGAGCTGATGGACTGGTACGAGCGGCAGTTCGAGCGGTTGGGGGTGCGGCTTAGGCTGAACACTTTCCTTGATGATCAGGAGCTTGCGGATCACCCGGCCTCGGTCGTGGTGGTGGCCACAGGGTCCTTGCCGGACGAGACGGGGTTCCAGCGCTGGGTGCCTGCCGAGGCGTCGCTGCCGGGGATCGAGGCGGGGGGTGTCTGGTCGCCCGAGGCCGTGCTGCGGCGCGAGGCGCGGCTTGGGGATGCGGTGGTGGTTTATGACGAGGGGTCGAACTGGCGGGGGGTCGGGACGGCTTGGGCGCTGGCGGAGCAGGGGAAGCGCGTGACCATCGTGACGCCGGAAGCCTTTGTCGGGAAAGAGATTTCCCGGACAGCTGCCGATGGCGTGGTGCGGCGGCGGCTGGGCGCGCTGGGGGTGCGGATGCTGCCCGAGCATTGCCTGGTGCGCTGGCATGGCAACGGGGTGACGGTGCGGTCGTTCCTGACCGGCGAGGAAGAGGTGATCGCGGCCTCGGGTCTGGTGATGGCGACGACGAACCGGGCCTTCGACCCCTATCCCGAGGCGATGACGGGCAAGGTGATGCACCGGATCGGCGATTGCACGGCACCGCGGCTGGCGGCCTATGCGTTCCACGAGGGGCGGAAGGTGGGGCTGGGGATCTGATGGCGTTCGGTGCGTTAGATCAAGGAGTTGGGTGGATTTCCGGCGTCTGGTTTCCGTCTGGAAAGCGTATGGATTCAGGCCATACGCGCGTATGGCCAGTGAAGCGTTAACCGTCTTCGCGAATCGGCTGTCGGAGTGCCCGCCACCCCCATCCCCATCCCCACGGATGGGGCGGCGCTTGGGGCTGGCGGTGCGATAGACCCTCGGCGGGCGCCCTAAGGGTTCGCCTCGATGGTCTGGTTCAGCCAGGGGACGAATTTCGAGATGTTGGTATAGGCGGAGAAGAGCGCTGTTTCCTCGCAGCCCTGGCCGGTGCTGGCCGACAGGCCCCAGCTGACGATGCCGGCCTGGATATAGCCGCCGCCTTCGACGGGGACGACCAGCGGACCGCCCGAATCGCCGTTGCACGAGGTCTTGCCGCCCTCGAAGGTGCCGGAGCAGATCATGTTCTCCGACACGGGTTTCGGGGCCTTGGCCATCAGCTCGTCCCAGATGGCATAGGCATCCTGTTCAGCGACCCCGAGGGTCTGGACGGCATAGCCGAAGCCGCCCGCCGCGTCCTGGGCCCGGGCTTCCATCATCGAGGTGTTGCAGAGCTCGCGGTCGAGGATCTGGATCTGCGCCTGGCGCAGTTCGGGCGAGGGCTGGGCGCCTTCGGTGAGGCCCCAGCCGGTGACGATGGTGGTGACGCCCTGCTTGTTCAAGAGATCGCCGTATTCGGCATCGGGCACCTCGATGGTCTGGTAGGGGACTTGCGGCGCGCGGGAGAGCTTGATCAGGGCGACGTCGAAGTCGAACTGGTCGCCGGAGTAGGACGGGTGGTGGAAGATCGCCTCGACCGGGATCAGGTCACCCGAGCCGGGGGTGAGGGTGTTGGTCCCGACGAGGACCGAGATATCCTGAGGGGCGAGATCGGCGAAGCTGCCGTCTTCCTGTGGCATGAACACGCAATGCGCGGCGGTGAGGACCCAGCGGTCCATCACCATCGAGCCGCCGCAGAACTGGCTGTCGGTGCCGACCGGGGCGCCCCCGACCAGAAGCGCCACCTGCCAGGGCCAGGCGCCTTCGGCCGCGACCTCGCCGCCGATGACCTTCGCGCCCGCCGTATCAGCCGATTTGGCCCGTTCGGCCTTGGCACCGGATTTGGCGTAGAGGAAGGGCGAGGAGGTGGCAGCGTCCTTGGCGGCAGCGAAGGCTGGCGCATCCTCTGCCATCGCGGGTGCGACGAGGAGGCTCAGGACAGCGGCGGCGCGGAGGAGGCGGAGGGTCATCGTCAGTTCTCCATCGGTGCGGGGGCGGGGTCCCCGGGTGTCAGGCGCAGGATCTGGCGCAGCATCGTCAGCGGCGCGGGTTTCAGTGTAAAGCCCCGGTTTGCCGTGTCGGGGTCCATCCGGCCTTCGAGCCAGAGCGTCATCGGGTCGGAGGCCCCGGCATAGGCGCGGGTGCCTTGCAGGGGGGCGAGGCGAGTGAGGTCGACACGCGGGGCGTCGGGGGAGGCTGGGACGGCAAGGGTCCATATCTCTTCCAGGCCCGCCGTGCTGCCGGGTTCGATTTGCAGGCCGACGCGGGTGGATTCGCCGGGGGCGAGGCGGTTCGACAGGTTTTGCGACGGGAAGATCGGCTGCACCTGAAAATCGGCGGTGAAGTAGAGGACGGAGACGTCCTGCGCGGTGCCGGAGGTGTTGGTGAGGGTGAGCCAGAGCTGGTCGCAGGGGGCAACGCCCTGCTCGGGGTCAAAGGGGGCTTGTGGGCCGGGATGGTCGCAGTCACCGGAGGCGGGTCGGCGGTCGATGGTCATGCTGAGGGGGGCTTTGCCGGTCAGGCTGCGCCCCGTCGCCCCGGCGAGGACCTTGCGGAGCGCGAGGCCGTGAGCGGCTTGCTCCAGAGTGCGGGTGACGGCCTGCGCCGAGGTTTCGCCGGGCTCAGGGCGGATGCGGGGGCTGGAGCCGGGGCCTTCGGGATCGAGGACGCCATCGGCCCCGGCGAGGGCGATGGTGCCCTCGGTCAGGATCGGGACGAGGTCGGGGGCGGCACCTGCGGGTGGCAGGGCGATGGTCCATGGGCCGTAGTCGCGGGTGTCGGAGGGGTCGGCGAGGACCGGGGCGGCAAGGGTCAGGGGTACCGGGGGCGGGGCGGAGGTAAGTTCGGCCCATTGGGCGCTTGCAGGGGGTGGGCCGTCGAGGCTGGACTCGCGGGCGGAGACTTTGGCGAGGGTCATGCTGGCGAGCGGCTGGCCCCCGGCGGGGGTGGCGTAGAGCGTGACTTCGGCGCCATCGGCGAGGCCTTCGAGGAGGCCTGCGGCGAGCTTGCCGTCCTTGAGCGGGAAGCGGTCGGTCGTGCTGCCGGTGCCGAAGACGGGGGCGGAGAGGAGCGGACCTTCGCCGTCGGGCATCTGGCGGGCGTGGCCCTGGACCATTGCCTCGGTGGTGGCAGACAGGACTTGGGCCCAGCTCGCCTTTGGCGCGTCGCGCAGGGTTTGTGCAAGCCGCAGGGTGAATTCGCCGTGCCAGCTGCCGTCCGCCATCGGATATTCGAAAGAGCGCTGGTCGGATTGCGAGGAGTAGAGGAAGACGAAGTCCCCTGCCAGCGGCGGGGCTGGGGTGCCCTCGACCGGGACCACGTCGTCGGGGATGCCGAGTTGAGCTTCGTCGATGCCGCGGGGGACGCCCTGCCCGCCGATCGCGCGGAAGCCGGTGGCGGAGTGGCAGGCGTCGATCAGGCCGATGACCTGCACGCCCTTGTCCAGCGCGGTCTGGGACCAGGCTTGCAGGTCGTCGTCGACAAGGGCGTTTTCGACGCTGCCGATGGCGCCCTTCCAGCCGGTCGCGTCGGCGGGGAGGAGGAGTTCATCGTAGCCGCCACCTTCATCGCCCGAGAGGTCCGGGGCCTGGGCGCCGTGGCCGGAGAAGGTGAAGACGACGGTGTCGCCCTTGGTTGAGGCTGCGGTGGCGGCGGCGAGGGCCTTCAGGATGGCGTCATGGGTGGGCTGGCCCGTGGCGGTGCCTTCCGGCAGGTTGGTGGGGTCGGAGGTTAGGACGGTGATGTTTGCGGGCGTGACGCCGCGGGCGACAAGGGTTTCGGCCATCAGGCGGGCGTCGTTGGCGGGGCCTTTCAGGTCGGCGTCGAGGGTGAGGTAGTCGGAGACGCCGACCACGACGGCGCGGATTTCGGCATGGGCGGGCTGGGCCAGCAGGGCCAGGGTCAGGGCGAAGGAGGGAAGGCCCGTGCGCATGATGTCGGCAGGATACTGCGGGTTCGGCATGGGGCAAGTGGGGCGGGGCGGGTGACGGAATTTGTCATCGGCGGGAGTACCCGGCTGGTTGCAGGGGAACCCCCCACCCCCGGCCCCTCCCCACGAGGGGGAGGGGAGGCGCTTCGGCTGCGGCGTTGATCCCAGGTGTTCAGCGGTGGGCGGTCAGTTCAGCGGCACCACCCGGCGCCCCCCGGCGGCGATGCCGTCCTGGATGCGGGCGTCGACGTCGTTGCCGGTAAGCGAGGCGAGGAGGCCGTTGAATTCGGGCGAGAGGCGGGTGGCCATGCGACCGGCCTTTATCACCATGTCGACCTGCGCGGTCGGGAGTTTCAGGCGGGTGGGCACGGCGTCAAGCTGGTCGCGCATTGCGGTGGGCAGGCTGGCGAAGCTCGCCTCGCCGACCAGGAGCTTCACATCCTTGCAGTCCCAGCCCTCGGTCGAGCCGCGCAGGCGGCGGACCTCGGACAGGGGCAGCGCGCAGCGCCATTCGATCAGCTCGGCCTCCCAGAGCCGCATTTCGCCGCGCATGGAATCGTAGCCCGAGCGGGAGGCGGCGGCCATTGCCGAGGTGGCGATGGACATGGCGAGGTTGACGCCGCCCGGTCCCTGGACCTTCTGGGTCCAGTCGTAGTCCTTTTCGACTCCGGCATTTGCGACGAGGAACAGCATGCGTTTCAGCTTCACCGCCTCTTCCGGGGTGAGGGGTGCATAGGGCTGCTGGGCGCGGGCGCGTTCCACCGCAAGGCCGGTGGTGCCGAAGTTGTCGGTGATGCCGCCGTCGAGGAGCTTGACGAATTTCACCTCGTCCGGGTTGGTGTAGCTTTCCAGGGCGCGGGCGTGGGCGCGCATGGCGGCGGTGGCCTCGGGGTTGTAGCGGGCGGCGGTGAGCCAGTCGGGCTCGCGGTAGGTGCATTTGCCCTGGTGGGCTTCGAGGACGATGGGGGTGAAGACCAGCGGAAAGGCGGCGGAGGCGGCGACTGCTTCAGAAAGCTTGACGCGGGAGAGGTCGGAGCAGAGGGCGTCGAAGGTTTCGGGGCTGAACAGGAACGGCGTGTTGTTCGCCATGTCGGTGGCGTTGATCCAGGTCTTGATATGCGAGCGTTTGCGCAGGTCGCCGAAGGTGGCGCCGTGGAACAGCGTGTCGTCGAGATAGCGGCCAAAGGTGTCGCGACCGTTCACGCCGCCGGAGACGCCCTTGACGATGGTCAGGGGGTTCAGGGCCGAGGTGGTCATGTAGGCTTCGGCGTTGGTGACGAGGAAGCGCTCGCGGAAGCCGGTCAGCCCCTCGGGGCCGTAGAGGCCAAGCTGTGCCGCCATGACCGAGCCGCCGGAGACGCCGGAGACGAGGCGGACCTGGTCGAGAAGGCCGTTCGGGGTGCCGGTTTCGACGCCCGCGGCGCGGAGTTCCTCCAGCATTCCGTAGGCGAAGGCGGTGGCGCGCATCCCGCCGCCGGAGAAGGCGAGGCCGATGTAGACCTCGCCGTCGCCTGCGGTGAGGGGTTCGACGAGGGAGGCGTTCTCGCCCTGGAGGGGCTGGTTCTGCGGCTGGTTCCAGGGGGCGCAGCCGAGGAGGAACAGGAGGGGAAGAAGGGCGCGGCGCATCGGGGTTCCGGGTTGGTCAGTCCGATTGCTGCAACCTTGGCCAGCGGATTTCAAGCGCGAAACCCTTGTCCGTTGCCGGAAGCGTCAGACGGGCACCGTGGCGGGCGGCGATGGCGCGGACGAGGGCGAGGCCGAGGCCGTGGCCCTTGATGTTCCGGTCACGCTCGGCGCGGGTGAAGCGGTCGAAGGCCTCGGCCTTGAGGTCGTCGGGCAGGCCGGGGCCGGTGTCGGCAACGCGCATCAGGGCGCGGTCGATGTCCGGCGTGAGATGGAGGGAGATGCTGTCGCCGGGGGCGCAATACTTGATCGCGTTGTCGAGGAGGTTGGAGAGGACCTGGGCGATGAGGTTGCGGTCGCCGAGGATGGTGAGGCCGGGGGTGATCTGCGCGTCGGTGATCAGGCCCTTGTCCTCGGCGAGGGGGTCGTAAAGGTCCCACACCTCTTGCGCGACGGTGGAGAGATCGACGGGGACGAGGCCGCCGCCGGTGCCCTGATCGGCCTCGGCCCGGCTGATGTCGAGAAGGCTGTCGAACATGCGGATGGCCTGGCGCATCTCGGCCTTGAGGTCGGCGGTGAGGTCGTCCTGGCCTTCGATCTTGCCGAGCTTTTGCAGCATCCGGTTGAGCGGGGTGCGGAGTTCGTGGGCGATGGTGTCGGACAGGCGATGGGTGGCGCGGTTCAGGTTTTCGATCCGGTCGAGCATCGCGTGGACATGGGTTTCGAGCAGGCCGAATTCGTCGTCAGAGCGGATGCCCGGCAGGCGGGCGTCGAGCTGGCCCTCCGCCACGCGGTCGGCGAGGTCGTTGATCCGGTTGATCCGCGCCATGACCGAGCGAGCGGCGAGCCAGCCGACGAGGCCGCCCGCGACGAGGAGGGCGCCGAGGAGGCCGAGCATCCCTCGGCGCAGGGCTGACAGGGTGTCATCGACGGGTGCAAGGCTGCGGGCGACGAGGAGGGGGAAGCCGCCCGGCAGGTCTCGGGCGACGGCGAGCCAGCGGGTTTCGCCTTCAGTGAAGGTGGTGGCGTTGTCGCTGGTGAAGCCCTCTCCTGCCGGGGCTAGGTCGGCGGGCCAGTCCTTGCGGGTTCCGGCAAGGACCTGGCCTTGCCGGTCCATCAGCAGGAGCATCTCGTCCCCGGTCGCGGCGGTGGCGCGGTAGTCGATGGCCTGCCGCAAGGCGATGATCCGGCGCTGGTCGTAGAGGGCCGCAAGGCCGTCAAGGTCGGCGGCGAGGAGGCTGCGTTGAGCCGCCATCAGGCGGGTTTCGACCAGCCGGTATTGCAGGGCCATGGCACCGAGGGAGAGGATGGTCACGGCCAGCGCCATCAGGGCCGCAAGGCGCAGGGTGGCGCGGGCGGCGATTGGCCTGGCCGTCGTCACGCCATGTTTCCGACCGGGGGGGCCGGGAGGGGGGCAAAGATGTAACCCTCGCCCCGGGCGGTCTGGATCGCGGGCGAACCGGCCTCCTCCAGCTTGCGGCGCAGGCGGCCGACATGGACGTCGACGACATTGGTGCCGGGGTCGAAATGCAGGTTCCAGACGTTTTCCAAGAGCTGCATTCGGGTGACGACCTGCCCGGCATTGCGGGCGAAATAGGTGATCAGTTCGAATTCCTTGGGGCTGACCGCGACATGGGCGCGCTTCACATGCACGGTGCGGGCCTTCATGCGGATTTCGAGGTCGCCGAAGGCCAGAAGGTCGTTGTCGAGGACCTGGATCGTGCCCCGGCGCAAAAGGGCGCGGAGGCGGGCGCGCAGTTCCTCGGGTTCGAAGGGTTTCGGGAGGTAGTCGTCGGCGCCCTTCTCCAGCCCTTCCACCCGGTTCGCGGCCCGTCCCAGGGCGGAGAGGATCAGGATCAGCGCGGTGGAGCCCCCGGCGCGGATGCGGGCCATGGCGTCCACCCCGTCGCCGCCAGGAAGCATGCGGTCAAGCACGATGACCTTGTAGGGCTGGCTCGTCGCGGCCTCGATGCCGGTGGCGAGCGTGTCGCGGTGGTCGGTGGCGCAGCCCAGGGCCTCGGCCTCGGCGCGGATGGCGGCGGCGGTCTCGGGGTCGTCCTCGATGATCAGGATGCGGTCCATCTGGCTTCCATTCAAAACACGACCACGTCGGGGTCAAGCACATTCGCCCCGCCGACCGGGCGGACGCCTTCCGGCGCGTGCCACGGGTCGAGCCGGATATGCCGGGTCGCGCCGCCGGGGGCTTCGAGGAGGAGGAGGGCGGGGGCGGTCAGTTCGTAGGTCGCGAGGTCTTGCAGGGCGCCGTTGATGGCAAGGATGCGGTCGCCTTTCGCCAGCCCGGCAAGGAGGGCGGGGGAGTTGTCGGTCAGGGCGGTGACGGTGCCCTGAGGGTCGAGGGTCACGCCAAGCGCGGCGAGGGTGTAGGAGGCGACGGTCGCCGGGGCCCGGGCGATGTCGCGGGTGCGGAGGCCGGTTTGCTCGGGTTCGGCAAGGGGGAGGGGCAGGGTCAGCTCCTGCCCGGCGCGGAGGATGGTGAGCGTCGCGGCGCCGTCGGCGGTGGCGGCCTCGATGGCGAAGGCGAAGTCGCCGGGATTGGTGAGCGTGGTGCCGGAGGCCTGGGTGATGATGTCGCCGGGTTTCAGGCCCGCGGCTTCCGACAGGCTGCCGGGGGCGACGCCGTCGATCAGGAGGCCCCGGGCTTCGGTGCCCAGCGCCTCGGCGACCTGGCGGTCCACGGGGCGGGCGGTGAGGCCGAGGGTGGGGAAGGGCAGCAGGGTTTCCTCGATCAGGCCGGTGACGATGCGGCTCAGTTCCGAGCTGGGGATCGCATAGGCGATGCCGACGAACATCCGGCTGCCATCGGCGATCTGGCTGTTCATGCCGAGGAGACGGCCTTCCTTATCCACCAGCGGGCCGCCGGAGGAGCCGGGGTTCACGGCGGCGTCGTGCTGCAGCATCAGCATCGGCACGGCGATGTCGACCTGGCGGGCAAGCGAGGAGATGCGGCCTTCGGTCAGGGTGAATTCCACGCCCAAGGGGGCGCCGAGGGCGAAGACTTCGTCGCCAAGCTGGGGGGCTTCGGGGGCGAGGGGCAAGCCCTCTGCGGCTTCGGGGAGGGAGATCACGGCAACGTCGCGCACCGGGTCGCGGGCGATGACGGTTGCAGTGATGTCGGTGCCATGGCGGTCGATCAGGCGGACCTCCTCGGCCGGGCCGACAACGTGGGCGTTGGTGACGGCGACGGTGCCGTCCGTCCAGAGGAAGGCCGAGCCGAGGAAGCGGTCCTCGGCATCGGCGGAGCGGACGGTGAAGACCTTGTCCATGGCGTCGTCGAGCGGCGAGGCGCTGGCCGGGCCGATCAGCGCGACCAGCGCCAGAACCAGAAGCGCGGCCAGCGCCTCGATGTGCCTGAGCGGTCTTTGCCGCTTTTCCGTCTTCGCCTGCATCATGAAACCCTTGTTCTGCCTCGATGATGTGTTGCTAGCAGGGGGGCACATGAATGGCTCATGACAAAGGCCGTCATGAAGAAATCTTGCATTTACAGGGGCGAAGCGCCGCCGCATGGTCGGTCGTGACAAAAGCCAGACGAGTTTCCCGATGCGCCGTTTCCTGCTTGCCGCCTGCCTGATGGGCCTGACTGGACCCGCCCTTGCCGAGACGCCCTCGCCGGTGAAGATCGCCGAGCTGTCGGCGCGGCTTTTCGCGATGGGGGTGGCGGCGGGCGATCCCGTGCTGATCCTGTCGGCGGCGCGGATGCGGAAGGGGTTGGCCCCGGTGGCGGGCGACCGGGCGGCGGTGGATGGCGTGGCGGGCGAGGGGGCACCGCTCAGCTGGGAGGAAATGCTGGCGAGCGCGGAAGGGCTGGCCGAGGGGGACGAGGCCCTGCTCGGGCTGATCGAGGATGCGCGGGCGGAGGGGACGAAGGGCGTCGCCTCTGGCCCGGTCTACAACATCGGGCAGCTTGGCAACGGCAAGGGCGATACCTATCCGCCGATCGAGTTCCGGGGCGGGGAATATGCGGAAGTCTATGTCGAGGCGAAGGCGGCGGTGAACCTGAACCTGGGCGTCTATGACGACAAGGGGCGGCTCGTGTGCTCGGATACCGACATCAGCCATATCGCCTATTGCGGCTGGACCCCGGCAACGGCGGGGACCTTCACGCTGAAGGTGGACAACAAGGGCCCGGCTGCGGCGGCCTATGCATTGATGACAAACTGATGAAAACACTTTTCACCATCGCCCTGTGCCTGACCGCCGCTCCTGCCCTGGCGCGCGAGAACTATGCCCTGCTGATCGGGGCAAACCAATATCCGTCGCTGGAGGAGCGCTGGTGGCTGAAAGGCCCGGCGAACGATGTGCAACTGGTGGCGACCTACCTCACCACCGAGGCGCCGGTGCCGTTCCCGGCGGAGCATGTGACGGTGCTGTCGGATGGCGTGGCGGGGGCCGAGGCGCCGACGCTGGAGGCAATCCGGGGGGCGTTTGCCGAACTGACGGCGGAGGTTCAGCCCGGCGATTTCGTCTACCTGCATTTCTCGGGCCACGGGACGCAGGCCCCGGCCAAGGATCCCTCGACGGAACTGGATGGCCTGGACGAGCTGTTCCTGCCGGTGGACATCGGGCCCTGGTCGGATGCCGTGGGCGAGGTGCAGAATGCGCTGGTCGATGACGAGATCGGCGCCCTGATCGACGGGCTGCGCGCCAAGGGTGCGAATGTCTGGGCGGTGTTCGATTCGTGCCATTCGGGGACGGCGACCCGGGCGGTGGAAAGCGCCGAGGATGACGTGCGGATACGGCAACTGCCGCCCGAGGCGCTGGGAATCGACGTGGAGTCGGTCGAGGTTTCGCGGTCGGTCGATCCGCGTGCGGTGGAGGCTCCATTCGATGCGGGCTCGGGCGAGGGGTCGTTCGTCGCCTTCTTCGCGGCGCAGACCAACGAGGTGACGCCGGAGAAGAACCTGCCCAAGGGCAAGCCGGGCCGGAAGCCGCAGGGGGTGTTCACCTGGACGCTGATGGAGACGCTGGCGGAGTATCCGAACGCGACCTATGCGCAGGTCGGGCAGGAGGTGCTGCGGCGCTATGCGGTGAAGAACCTGGCGAAATCGACGCCCCTGTTCGAAGGCGATCTGGATCAGGTGGTCTTCGGCGGCGCGGGCGGGGCGCGGGTGTCCCAGTGGCAGGCGGAGGTGAGTGACGCCGGGTTCACCATTCCGGCGGGGACACTGCACGGGCTGTCGGAAGGCGCGGTGCTGGCGGTGATGGGATCGGCGGCGGATGCGGATGAGGCGGCCTTGGGCTATGTGGAGCTGACCTCGGTCGAGACGTTTTCCTCGGTCGGGCAGGCGGTGGAGAAGGACGGCAAGGTGCTGCCCGCCGACCTGCCCAAGGGCGTGACGCTGCGCAAGCTGGACGAGGCGCTGGATTTCACCCTGACGGTGGCGCTGCCCGCCGCAGGCTCGGCCCCGGCGGATGCGCTGCTGGCGGCCCGGGCCGATCTGGCGGCGGCGGCGGGGCCAAGGCTGGTCTTCGTCGCGCCGGACCATGAGGCCGATTTGCGGCTGGCGGTGCTGCCCGACAGCCCGCGTCCGGATGCGATCTGGGTGCTGCCCGCGACCGGGCTGGCGGAGGATCTGGGGGCGACGCCCTCGGTCACGACCGGCGACAAGGACGGGGCGGAACTGGCAGCGGTGCTGGCCGACACGTTGACGACGATGGCGCGGGCGCAGAACCTGATGAAGCTGGCCGGGGCGGTCGGAACTTCGAACCCGGACGTGGAGGTCGAACTGCTGACCCGGACGCCGGAAGACCGGACCCTGCGCCCCCTGCCCTTCGCGCCGGTGCCAACCCTGATCCCGGACGACGAGGTGCATGTGCTGGCGAAGAACAACGGCGACGGGCCGGTCGACGTGAACGTCCTCTACATCGGAGCGGACTGGTCGATCAGCCACTGGTTCTCGGGCCGGTTGCAGCCGGGGGACGAGTTGAAGAAGGGGCTGTTCAAGATTTCCGGCGACGTGCTGGGGCAGGAGCGGATGCTGGTCGTGGTGACCCCGGCCAAGCCGCAGAGCCCGGTTGAGGACCTGAGCTACCTGGCGCAGGACGCGCTGGACACGACGCGGGCTGTGGGCGGGACCGCCTTCGACGATGCGTTGGCCGAGGCCGGGTTCGGCGAGACGACGCGGGGGGCAGTGGCTCTGACGGATGACACCGAAGAAGCCGGGCCGGGGCCTGCGATCCTGTCGCTGGAGTTGCGGACGAAGGCGGCGGAGTGACCGGCGCAAGTCTCTGATTTTTGTGGAATGCTGCGCAGCATCGTCGCAGCATTCCCGCACTTTCGCTGCGCAGCGAAGCCTAGCGGCGATCGGCGGCCCAGAGGGCGGCAGCGCCGATCAGCGAGGCCGCAACGCCGAGAACCGCCACGGTGCCGTAGCCAGCAAGCGCCGTGCCGAGGGCGAAGCAGGTCGCGGCGATCACATCCCCGGCCAGCCGCTGCACGGCCATGAGAGAGGCCCCTGCCCCGGGCCGGTCGGCCATGAGGTCCTGCAGGTAGGCGATGGGGACGGTCAGCGTCAGGGCCCCGCCGATGGCCGCGGGCCAGATCAGCGCCCAGACCAGCGGCGACCCGGCCAGCACCGGAAGCAGCGCGACATGCAGGGCGTAGAGCGCGGCGCCAAGCAGGATCAGGGTCGGACGGCCGATCCCCCGGGTGAAGCGCGGGAGCGCCAGCATGAAGGGAACCTCAAGCCCGGCGACGAGGCCGACATAGAGCGCCACGTCCTTTGTCCCGCGCCCGACCTCCGCCACCATGACCAGCGAGATGATCGCCATGTAGAGGGTGGAGGCCCCCGTCACGGCGCCGAGCGCCAGGACACGGGCGGCGATGCGAGGGCGACCCATCTCGGCCAGCGCGGCGCGGAAAGTCAGGCCGCTGGGGCGGTCGTCCCAGGTCACGGCCCTGTCGGAGGGCCAGAGGCGGAGAACCGCCAACAGCATCACGGCCGAGAGGATCAGGCCCACGGGAAAGATCGCCGTGACCGGCGAGCCTGCGGCGAAGGCGAGCGACCAGAGCGGCAGGACCACGACGAAGGGCGCGGCAAACAGGGCGCGGATCACCGCCATGATGCCGTCGCGCGCGTCCTCGGGGTAGCGCGAGGCGGCGAGACGGGCGAGGGCGAAGACCTGTCCGAAGGTGATGCTGCTGACCGGGATCAGGAGCGCGGCGGTCAGGGCAAAGACCCAGCGACCGGGGGTGGCGGTCATGAGGAAGGTGCCGAGCATGAGCGACAGGACGGCGAGCAGTGTCACCTGGCGGCGGTTCGCGGTCTGGTCGGCGCGGATGCCGCCGATGACCGAGGCGGAGACGGAGACCATCGAGGAGAGCGCGAGGAGGACCGCGTAGCCGCGGTCGCCGAAGCCGAAGCTGTTGACGGCGAGCGTCGAGAAATAGGGGCCGAACGAGCAGGCGATGGCGCCCTGCAAGGCCAGAACAAGGCCGGCAGCGCGCAGCGCCGGGTCACGGAAGCAGAGGATGATGGCGGACATTGGCGCAGTGCTATCCCGGTGGTCGGGAAGGCACAAGATCAGCCGGGGATCACCTTGCCGGGATTCATCCGGTTGTCGGGATCAAGCACCCGTTTCAGCGCGCGCATCACGTCCAGCGCCACCGGGTCTTTGCGGCGGGCCATCGAGTTCAGCTTCGACAGGCCAACTCCGTGTTCGGCCGAGAAGCTGCCGCCTAGTTCGGCCACCACGTCCTCGACCGTCTCCATCACCTTGTCCTTCAACGCGGCGTCATCGCGGGTCGGGTAGGCGGTGAAGTGGAGGTTGCCGTCGCCCAGATGCGCGACGGTCAGCGTCCGCGCGCCCGGGTCGAGCGCGTCGAGGCGGCGGAGGGCCTCGGTCAGGAAGGTTTCGACCTTGTCCAAGGGCAGGCAGACATCGGTGTCGACTTCCGGGTGCAGGCCCACGCCGATCTCCGCGGCAGCCTCGCGCCGTTCCCACATCACCCTGCGCTGCTGTTCGTTTCGGGCGAGGACGGCGTCGGTCACAAGGCCCGCCTCCATCATCTCGGCCAGGATGGTTTCAAGGGTGGTCACAAGGGGGATCTCGCCGCTGTCGTCGGGGGCGGCTTCGGTGGGGACGGTGGTCGCGGCCTCGATCAGGATGGTGACTTCGGGGATGTGGTCGAAGGGGAGGCCCAGGTCGGGCCGGGCTTCGCGCAGGCGTTCGGAATAGGTGCGCGGCATGAACTCGAAGGCCTCGACCCGGTCGCCGGTGGCTTCCTGCATCCGGTTGAGGAGGGTTAGCGCGTCGCCCAGCGACCGGGTGGCAAGGGTGGCGGTGGCATGTGCCTTCGGCAGGGGCACCAGCTTCATCACGGCGGCGGTGATAATGCCGAGCGTGCCTTCCGCGCCGATGAAAAGATTTTTCATGTCGTAGCCGGAATTGTCCTTGTGGAGTTCCGACATCAGGTTCAGCACACGGCCATCGGCGAGCACGGCCTCCAGCCCAAGGCACAGGCCCCGGGTAGAGCCATAGCGCAGGACGTTGGAGCCGCCTGCGTTGGTGGACAGGACGCCACCCAGCATGGCCGAGCCGCGCGCGCCGAACCAGAGGGGGAAGTAAAGCCCTTCTGTTTCAGCGGCCTCGTGCAGCCGGGTGAGGATCACCCCGGCTTCGGCGATGACCAGTTTCGCGTCGCGCTTGACCTCGAGGATGCGGTTCATCCGCTCCAGGGACAAGAGCAGACCGCCCCGCGTCATCGTGCCGCCGACGAGGCCGGTGTTGCCGGAAATGGGAATGACAGGCAGGCCATGCTGCGCAGCGATCTTCACGCAGGCGGCGACTTCGGCGGTGGAGGCGGGCCGCGCCACGGCGAGGGGCGCGCCCTCGTAGCGGCCCATCCAGTCGCGGGCGAACCGGGTCATGTCGGCGCCGGTCAGAACATGGGCGGCCCCGACGGCGGCAGCAAGATCGGCGGTCAGCGACATGTCAGCCCTGCGGGTAGGAAATGACCGACAGGTAGCGCGCCGGAAGCTTGACCAGACCTTCCGGCCCGTGCGGGGCGTCGGCGTCGAAGAACAGGCTGTCGCCGGGTTTCATCGGATAAACCTGGTCGCCGTGGCGATAGTCGACCTCGCCCTCCAGCATGTAGAGAAGCTCCAGCCCCTCGTGCTGGAAGGCGGGGAATGTGTCGCTCTCGGTCGTGAGCGTGATGATGTAGGGTTCCACCACCACTCCCGAGGAGTTGGAGCCGATATGGCCGAGGAGGTTGTACTGATGCCCGGCCCGGGTGCCGCGGCGTTCGATCTCGACATGCTCGCCCGCGCGGACGTGCTGCGCCTCGCGGCGTTCCTCGTAGCTGCGGAAAAAAGCCGTGACGGGGACGGAGAAGGCGTGGCTCAGCACCTGCAGCGTGGTCAGCGAAGGCGAGGTGTTGCCGTTCTCGATCTTCGAGAGCATCCCGATGGAAAGGCCGGTGACGTTCGCGAGGTCGGCGACCGTCATCCCCTGCTGGCGCCGGAAGTTCCTGACCTCGCGCCCGATGGCGGCTTCCAGGTTGCGCTCGGTGATCTCGCGGACGCGGTGGGGGTCCTGATCGAAAGCAGGCTTGCCGCGCGGAAGCGAGGGACTCTCGGTGCCGTCAGACATGGGCAACTATCCCCGATGAAACCAGTACATCTGATTTCACTACCGGGAAACACACCGCCTATCAAGCGAAAGCCTTACCAGACCGAGGCAGCAGCCACCTCCAGCGCGTGCAGCAGGCTTTGCGCCGAAGAGCGCGGGCCGTAAAGCCGCACCGCGCCCTGGTCCAGCTTCACGAGGTAGACGCCCAGATGCTCCATCACCGTTCGGGTGGCGTATCCCTTTGGGACGGATCGGAAATCCACGTTGCAGAGCCGCTCCAGAAGTGGCGTCAGGTCGGCGGCGGCAAGGTCGAAGGCGACCCAGGCGTCGGTCTGTTCGGTGACGCTGGCGGCATCGCCGAGGGCGGCTTTCAGGAGGCCGGCGATCAGTTCGTGGCTGGCGAAGGGGGCTTCGACGAACCACATGTCGGGGGCGGTCCAGAAGGCGCTGTAGGGCGCACCCGCCTGATACCCCGCGGCTTCCGGCAGGGGCACTCCGGCGGACTGGGCGGCCGCCGCAAGATCTGTGAACCGCCCGCGCCGCGCCGCAACCGACGCCAGGGCGAGGTCGGCGCGTTCGGTGATCCGCAGCGGACCGATCTCCACCACCGCCGGGCCGCGTGCGCCCAGCGCCGTCAATGCCTGCAAACTAGCCACGGAGACGCTCTCCTTCCGGGTCGAACATGTGGGGCGAGATGATCTCGACCTCGGTATCGAGGCCCGCGAGCAGGTTCACGATCCGCATCCGCTGGCCGATCTTCTTGTCGCCGGCTTTCAGGTAGCCAAGCGCGATGTCGCAGCCCAGATGCGGCGAATAGACCTTGGAGGTGAGCCAACCGCCGTCGTTCGCCGCCACCGGGGCCGCCCCCTTTTCAAGGAAATGGCTGCCCGCGGTCAGCTTGGCCTGCGGATCGACCGGCTTGACGCCTACGAGGCGATAGCCAGTTTCGGCGGTCATGCCTTCGCGCTGGGACAGGACCATGCCGATGGCGTCCTTCTTCTTCGACACCATCTTGCCGAGGCCCATGTTCAGCGCGGTGGACTGGCCGTTCAGCTCGCCCCCCGCGACATGGCCCTTCTCGATCCGCATCACGCCAAGGGCTTCGGTGCCGTAGACGATGGGATCGAACTCCGCCCCCTTCGCGAGCATCTCGCGCAGAAGGGCGTCGCCGTAGCGGGTGGGGACGGCGATTTCATAGGCCAGCTCGCCCGAAAAGCTGATCCGGAACAGCCGGGCGCGAAGGCCGCCGCAGACGGTGACGTTGCCCGCGCCCATGTAGGGGAAGGCGGCGTCGCTGATGTCCTGGTCGACGACCTTTTCCAGCAATTTCCGAGCATTGGGTCCGGCGACCGAGAACTGCGCCCAGGCTTCGGTGGTGGAGATGAGCTGGACGTCCATGTCGGGCCAGAGGCACTGGCGGCAGAATTCGAGATGGCGGAAGACCGTGACCGCGTTCGCCGTGGTGGTGGTCATGACGTATTCGTTGGTCCCCATCCGCGCGGTGGTGCCATCGTCGAAGACCATGCCGTCTTCACGCAGCATCAGCCCGTAGCGGCATTTGCCCACGGCGAGGCTGCTGAAGGTGTTGGCATAGACCCGGTCGAGGAAAGCGCCCGCGTCGGTGCCCTGGATGTCGATCTTGCCGAGTGTGGTGACGTCGCAGATGCCAACCGACTTGCGGGTGGCCAGTACTTCGCGGTCGACGGACTGGCGCCACTCGGTTTCCCCGGCTTTCGGGACCCATTGTGTGCGCAGCCAATTGCCGACCTCGACGAAGATCGCGCCGTGTTCCTTGGCCCAGTGGTGGCTGGGGGTGAGGCGGAAGGGCTTGAATTTCTTGCCGCGCGACCTTCCGGCGAGGGTGCCGAGCGCGACGGGTGTGTAGGGCGGGCGGTAGATCGTGGTGCCGGTCTCGGGGATCGACCGGCCCGTGAGTTCCGCCATCACGGCAAGGCCGATCACATTGCCGGTCTTGCCCTGATCGGTCGCCATGCCAAGGGTGGTGTAGCGTTTCAGGTGCTCGACCGAGGTAAAGTTCTCCTGATGCGCAAGCTTCACGTCCTTGACGGTGACGTCGTTCTGCTGGTCGATCCAGGCGCGGCCCTTGCCATGCGCGACGTGCCAGAGCGGCGTAACGCGGGTTGGGGCGTCTTCGGTCTCTGGCAGGTCGGGCGCGGCTCCGATCAGCTCCAGCGCGGCGATGGCGGCATCGCGGCCAGTGCGCAGGGCGGCATGGGTGGAGAAGGCGCCTGCGGCAGCCCCGGCGACGAGAAGACCTGGAGGACCATCCTGCCCGGGGACGAAGGCGGCGATGGCGGGATCATAGATCGGGCGCGAGCGATGATGTGAGTGGATGTTCACATTCGGGTTCCAACCGCCGGAGACGCCCAGCGCATCGACGGCGATGGTTTCCGAACGCCCGTTCGCCTGACGGACGGTGATCGACTTCAGCCCAAGCTTGCCGGAGCTGTCGATCACCTCGGCCCCGCGCAGGTGGCGGACACCGGGGATCAGGTCGCCACCTTCGCGGCTGTCGATCACGGCAACCACGTCGACGCCCTTTGCCTGAAGGTCCAGCGCGGTGCGGATGCCATCGTCGTTGTTGGTGAAGACGGCCAGCCGCTCACCCGCCTTCGCACCCCAGCGGTTCGCATAGGCGCGAAGCGCGCCCGCCAGCAGGATGCCGGGGCGGTCGTTGTTCTCGAAGGCGACGGGGCGTTCGGTGGCGCCCGCTGCAAGGATCGCCTTGCCCGCGTAAATGCGCCAGAGCACCTGCCGAGGCTTGCCTTGTGCGGGGACGGCCAGATGGTCGCTGACCCGCTCAACCGCGCCGTAGATGCCGTGGTCGAAGGCGCCGATCACCGTGGTACGGGTCATCAGGCGGACGTTCGGGAGGGTGGCCAGTTCGGCGACTGTGGCCGCCGCCCAGTCCGCGCCCGAGGTCTGACCGACCGAGAAGGTCTCGGCGTTCAGCCGCCCGCCCAGGCGGAAATCCTCATCGGCGAGTATCACCCGCTTGCCGGCGCGACCGGCAGTCAAGGCCGCCATCAGCCCGGTCGGGCCTGCCCCGATGACAAGAAGATCGCAGTGCAGGAAGCCCTTGTCGTATGCGTCCGGATCCTCCTCGCGCGTGACCGAGCCAAGGCCCGCCGCGCGGCGGATGATCGGCTCATAAAGCTTTTCCCAGAAGGACTTGGGCCACATGAAGGTCTTGTAGTAGAAGCCCGCCGCGAAGAAGGTGGAGAGCTTGTCGTTGATCCCCATCGCGTCGAAGCGCAAGGACGGCCAGCGGTTCTGGCTGTTGGCCTCCAACCCGTCATAGAGCTCGGTGACGGTCGCCCGCGTGTTCGGCTCCTGCCGCCCGCCGGTCCGCAGTTCCACCAGCGCGTTCGGTTCCTCGGACCCTGCCGAGATCGGCCCGCGCGGGCGATGATACTTGAAGCTGCGGCCCATGAGGCGCACGCCGTTCGCCAAGAGAGCCGAGGCCAGCGTGTCGCCGGGATGGCCCTGGTAGCGCACGCCGTCGAAGGTGAAGCGCAGGGTTTTGGTGCGGTCAATCTGCCCGCCTGCAATGCGGTGCGACTGGGTCATTTGCTGCGCCCTTTCGCCCGCGCCACGTCGCGCGCGAGTTCCACTTTCGTGATCTCATGCGTCACGGTGTTGCGGGTGACGACCAGCCAGGAGCGGTCGCCCTGCTCGTGATACCAAAGCTCGCGATGTTCGCCCGCGGGGTTGCTGCGCTGGTAGAGGTAGTCGTGGAACGCCTCGATGCCTGCAGTCATGCCATCGGGGCGGTCGATCAGCGAAGCATCGCCAAGATAGACGAACTCCTGCGCGTCGCGGGGGCCGAGGATCGGGTGGTGAATGATCATTCGTTTATTCCGTCAATGCAGGTTCGGCTGGGCGCCCTGGCCCTTTTCATCGATCATCAGCCCCTTGAGGAAGCGGTCGAAGCGGTAGGCCGTGGCAGTTTTGTGCGGTTCGTCCTTCGCCAGAAGATGCGCGAAGGCCCAGCCCGAGGCCGGGGTGGCCTTGAAGCCGCCGTAGCACCAGCCGCCGTTGAAGTAGAGCCCCTCGATCCCGGTCTTGTCGATGATCGGCGAGCCGTCCATCGACATGTCCATGATCCCGCCCCAGGTCCGCAATAGCCGCACCCGCCCGATGGCCGGCATCAGCGCCATGCCGCCCTCGGCCACGTCCTCGATCACCGGCAGGTTGCCGCGTTGGGCGTAGGAATTGTAGCCGTCGATGTCGCCGCCGAAGACCAAGCCGCCCTTGTCGGACTGGCTGACGTAGAAATGCCCGGCGCCGAAGGTCATCACCCCTTCGATCACCGGCTTCAGGCCTTCGGAAACAAAGGCTTGCAGGACATGGCTTTCCATCGGCAGGCGCATTCCGGCATGGGCCATCACCTTCGAGGACGACCCTGCCACCGCCACGCCGACCTTCTTCGCGCCGATGAAGCCGCGGGTGGTTTCCACGCCCCGGATACGGCCGTTCTCGATCCGCATTCCGGTGACTTCGCAGTTCTGGATCAGGTCCACCCCGCGCATGTCGGCCCCGCGGGCATAGCCCCAGGCCACCGCGTCATGCCGCACCGTGCCGCCGCGCGGTTGCATCAGCGCGCCCTTGATCGGGAAACGGGCGTTGTCGAAGTTGAGCCAGGGATACATGGCGCGAACCTCGTCCCGGCTCAGCAGCCGCGCATCGGCCCCATGCATGATCATCCCGTTGCCGCGCCGGGTGAAGGCATCGCGCTGCGCATCGGTGTGGATCAGGTTGATGATCCCGCGCTGGCTGACCATCGCGTTGTAGTTGAAGTCCTGCTCCAGCCCCTCCCAGAGCTTCAGCGAGAATTCGTAGAACGGCTCGTTGCCGTCGAGGAGGTAGTTCGAGCGGATGATCGTGGTGTTGCGGCCGACGTTGCCGCCCCCGAGATAGCCCTTTTCCAGCACGGCGATCCGGGCCTGGCCGAACTCTTTCGCCAGGTAGTAGGCGGTTGCGAGCCCGTGACCACCGCCGCCGATGATGATGTAGTCGTAGTCGGCCTGGGGGGTTGGGTCGCGCCAGACGGGCTTCCAGCCGTTGTGGCCGGTCAATGCCTCGGCGATGACCCGAAATCCGGAATAGCGCACGGCGGTCCTCCTGCTTCAGGGCCTGTTCTAGGCTTGTTGCGGCGGAGGAAGCCGTCGGTTTTCGCCATCGCTGCTGCGGTTTTCGCCACAGACGGAGCCGTGGTGGATCAGGGAGTGGCGGCGGCCTCGACTGCCTTGAAAGGCGACCATGCCGGTGGCAGCCTGGCGACCTCCTCCTGCGCCCAGGCGAAGAGGACGAGGATCGTGGTGGCGGAGAGGAGCATCTGCATGGGGTGCCTCGGGACGGTATGTTCACGTCCTGTTCTGGCTGATTCGGCTTGCTAAGCGGTTAACCATGCGTCGAGGTCGGGCTTTACAATTTGGTAGGGAATCCCCATCATTATCGTTATTCGGTAGTGACTATCTTTCAGGGTCCTCACCTTGAAAACGACCCGGCGGAGTGTCAGCTCCGCCGGGTCTCCTTCATTTCAGGGTCAGGCCCCGATCAGAAGGCGGATGACGGCGATCAAAAGCGTTGTCGCCGCGATCCACACCGTCCACTTCCGGTAGTGTTTTTCCTCCAGTTTCCTCACCCCCGTTCACCGCAAAGGGTTGCGGCTGGATCAGGGGTAGTTCGGAAGTGTTGGTAAACTGTTACTGAACGGGAGGCCTCAGGCCACCAGCGCCTCGGCCTTCTTCAGGTCGACCGATACCAGCTGGCTGACGCCCTGCTCCTGCATCGTCACGCCGAACAGGCGATCCATCCGGGCCATGGTCACGGCGTGGTGGGTGATGATCAGGAAACGGGTCTCGGTGCGCCGCGTCATCTCGTCCAACAGGTCGCAGAAGCGGGTGACGTTGGCGTCGTCAAGAGGGGCGTCCACCTCGTCCAGCACACAGATCGGCGCAGGGTTGGCCAGGAACACCCCGAAGATCAGCGCCAGTGCAGTCAGGGTCTGTTCGCCGCCTGACAGGAGGCTGAGCGTCGCGAGCTTCTTGCCGGGCGGCTGACACAGGATCTCCAGCCCCGCCTCCAGCGGATCGTCGGATTCCACCAGCACCAGCCGGGCCTCGCCGCCGCCGAAGAGGTGCGTGAAGAGGGTCGAGAAGTTGGCGTTGACCTGCTCGAAGGCGGTCAGCAGGCGCTCGCGACCCTCCTTGTTCAGCCCGGCGATCCCGGCCCGCAGTTTCTTGACCGCCTCTTCCAGGTCGGATTTTTCGCTCGCCAGAGTATCGTATTCGGTTTCCACCGCCTTCGCGTCTTCCTCGGCCCGGAGGTTGACCGCGCCCAGGGCTTCGCGCTGGCGTTTCAGGCGGCTGACGTCGTGGTCCAGCGTCTCGGCGTCGGGCATCCTGTCGGGGTCGGTGCGGAGGCTGGTCAGAAGTTCATCCGGCGTCCGGTCATCCTCTTCGGCGATGCGTTCCGCCGCCAGCGCCACACCTTCCCGGGCCGCATCCAGCCGGGCTTCGGCCCGGGCGCGGGATTCGCGCGCCTCACCGGCCAGCCGTTCCGCTTCACGCTCGGCCATCGCGGCGTCGCGCAGGGCGCCTTCGGCTTCGGCAAGCGCATCCGCCGCTGTACGACGCCGATCCTCGGCGGCTTCTATGGCCTCGACCAGTTCGTCGCGCTTTGCGGCGATCTCTTCGGGCGCCAGCATCGCCTCGGCCAGTTCTTCCTCGGTCTCGGAACGGCGCTCGGTCAGTTCCTCGGTCCGGCGCGAGGCGGTCTCCAGCCGGTGCTTCCAGCCCGACAGTTCCTTGGTGGCCTCCTGCCGCCGCCGGACGCGGGCCTCGCCTTCGCGGCGGACCTCATCCTGATGCGACCGGCGGGTCATCATGGTGATGCGTGCCGCCTCGACCGTGATCTTCGCTGCCTCCACGGCGCCCCGTGCCGCATCGAGGTCGCCCAGATCGGCCGCCGCAGCTTCGGCCTCTTTCAGCCGGGCGCGGGCGGCCATCGCCTCGTCCTCGAACCGGCCGACCGCCAGCTTCGCAGCTTCCAGCTTGCCTCCGGCGATGGAGCGGTCGGCCTCGGCCCGCGCCAGCGCCCGGTTCGCTTCGGCCAGCCGGGCATCCGCTGCGCGCCGGGCCTCGCGGGCGCGCTGGTCCGCCGTGGCAAGCTCTGCCAGCCGGGATTGCAGCGCTTCATGCGCCTGCCGTGCGCCTTCCGCCCGGGCGGCAACCTCTTCCAGATCGCGCTTCAGTTGCACCAGCCGGTTCAATTGCTGCAAGCGCAGCGCGGCGGCTGACGGGGCGTCCTCTGCCCCCGCGCGGAACCCGTCCCAGCGCCAGAGGTCGCCCTCGACCGAGACCAGCCGCTGACCGGGGCGCAGGTCCACCTGCAGCTGAAATCCTTTTTCACGCGACACCAGCCCGATCTGGGACAGGCGTCGCGCCAGCACCGCCGGGGCCTTGACCCGCGCGGTCAGCACCTCTGCCCCCGGGGGAAGCGGTTGCGGATCGTCATAGCCCGGCAGGACCGCCCAGCCTGACCGTGTATCGCCCGCAACCTCGGGTGCGCGCAGGTCGTCGGCCAGCGCCGCCCCCAGCGCCTTCTCGAAGCCCGGCTCCACCTCCAGCCGGTCAAGCAACTGATGCCCGGCCTGCGCCTCGCGTTCCACCAGACGCGCGAGGGCAGTGACTTCGGCCCGCAGTGCATTGGCCTCGCCCTCGGCGGAGGACCGCGCCGCCCGGGCCTCGGCCTCGCGGCCCTGCGTTTCGGCGCGCGCGGTCTCAGCGGCCTCCAACGCGGCTTCGGTCGCCTCGCCCTCGGCAAGGGCGGCTTCCTGCGCCTCTTCGGCGGTCTCGAAGGCCTCGCCCGCCGCATCCAGCGCTTCGGAGGCGGTTTCCACCGCCGAACGTGCAGCGCCGGCTTGTTCCTCGGCACGGTCCAGCACCGACCGGGTATCCGCCAGCATCCGTTGCGTCGACTGGTGCCGGGCCGCCAGCCGGGCGGCGTCTTCGGTCAGTTCGGACAGCGAGGTTTCGCGCTCGGCCAGAACCGCGGCGGCTTCCCGCGCGGCTTCCACGGCTTCGGCCAGCTTGTCGTCGTGCCCGTCATGGGCGCGGGCGAGCTGTTCAATCTCCCAGTCCAGCCGTTCGATCACTTCACCGGCGTCGCGGTTGAGGCCCGCCTCACGCTCCATGTCGCGCGAAAGCTGCTCGATCCGACCCTTCAGCGCGTCGATCTGGGCCAGCGCACGGGCCTCCTGATCGCCCAAGGCATCGCGCTGCAGGGCCAGCCGTTGCAGGATCGCCGCTGCAATCGCCTCTTCCTCGCGCTTTGGCGGCAGCGCATCCTCGGCCGCCTCGCGCGCCTTTCCTGCGCCACGCGATGCCGCCTCGGCCTGGCCCTGGGCGATCAGCCGTTCGCGCAAGGCCGCTTCCGCCTGCGACCGCGCCTCATCCGCTTCGCGCCAGCGCCGCCAGAGGAGCATGCCTTCCGACTTGCGCAACTCCTCGGACAGTTCGCGATAGCGCGCCGCCTGCTTGGCCTGCCGGGTCAGCACCGACAGCTGCTGCGCCAGTTGTTCCAGCACATCGTCGACCCGGGTCAGGTTCTGCTCGGTCCCCGCAAGCTTCAGTTCGGCCTCATGCCGCCGCGCGTAAAGCCCGCTGATCCCGGCGGCTTCCTCCAGCACCCGGCGGCGGGCCTTGGGCTTGGCGTTGATCAGTTCGGAAATCTGCCCCTGCCGCACCAGCGCAGGCGAATGCGAGCCGGTCGAGGCATCGGCAAACAGCATCTGCACGTCGCGCGCCCGGACATCCTTGGTGTTGAAGCGGTAGGCCGACCCGGCATCGCGGGTGATGCGGCGGACGATCTCGATCTGGTCGGCATCGTTGAAGCCGGACGGGGCCAGCCGGTCCTGGTTGTCGATCACCAGCGCGACTTCGGCGAAATGCCGGGCGCCCCGCGTGGCAGCGCCGTTGAAGATCACATCCTCCATCCCGCCGCCGCGCATGGCGCTGGGGCGGTTTTCGCCCATGACCCAGCGCAGCGCCTCCAGAAGGTTCGACTTGCCACAGCCGTTCGGCCCGACCACGCCGGTCAGCCCCTCATGGATCACCAGATCCGTGGGGTCGACAAAGCTTTTGAAGCCGTTCAGGCGCAGTTTGGTCAGGCGCAAGGGGTTGCTCACGAGTCGGGTGCGCGATGTTCCTGCCCATGGTGGAAGGAGTCAACCCGACACCCAGCATCTGGGCGGATAGACCTGGCTTATCCCCAAGATGTTGCGGGCTTGTCGGCGGCATTGCGCTGGCGCAGTCTGGCGCGATGACACCTGAGCTTGCCGCCGACCCGGCCCTCTGGCCCCCGATCCTTGCCCTGTTGCACGAGGCCTTTGCCTATATGGAGGGCCGGATCGACCCACCCTCATCCTTGCGCGACCTGACACCGGAAGCGCTGACCCGGCAGACGGAGACGGGGGAAATCTGGGTGATCGGCGCGCCGGTGGCTTGCGTCTTCCTCACCCCGAAGCCCGGGGCGCTGTATGTCGGCAAGCTGGCGGTGGCGGCGGGCCATCGCGGGCAGGGGCTGGCGCGGCGGTTGGTCGACCTGGCCGAGGAGCGGGCACGCGACCATGGCTTGCCGATGCTGGAACTGCAGACGAGGGTCGAACTGGTAGAGAACCAGACGGCATTCCGGGCAATGGGGTTTCAGGAGGTCGGGCGTACGGCACATCCGGGCTATGACCGGCCGACGTCGATCACCTACCGGCGCGCGGTTGTCTTCTGAACCAGTGCATCCAGCCGGAAGTCGGGAGGTATGCCGTCGCGACCGTCAAGAACCAGATCGGCCATCACCTCGGCCACCTTGGGGGCCATGCCGAAGCCGATCTTGAACCCGCCATTCGCCACGAAATGCCCCGCACGGCCCAGCCATGCGCCAAGAAGGGGGGCGCGGCTGGCGGCTTTGGGGCGGATACCGGCCCAGCGGGCGACGACCTCGGCCCCCGACAGGGCAGGAACGGCAGCGACCGCCTTCGCCAGCAGGGCGTCCAGTTGTGCATCGGGGCCATCTCGGTCCCATGTCGTCTCGGATGTGGAGCCGATGGCAACCGTCCCGTCGGCATGGGGCACGATATGCAAGCTGTCGACGAAAAGCTGTGGCTGGTCGCGCGCATCGAAGCGCAGGGCGAGGGCCTGCCCCTTGACGCCCGATCCAAGCGGGACATCGAAAGCCTGCGAGAGATCGTTGAGCCCGGCAATGCCGGTGGAGTGGACCACCGCACCCTCCGCCTCGGCCTCGCCAAGGACCACCTCTGCCCCGCCTTCCCGCAGCGCCGCGACAAGCGCCGCCAGTCCCATCCGCGGTGAAAGCCGGGCGGAGAGGGTGTCTTCGACCAGCCAGCCGGAGGCGGCCTGCGGCTCCCAGTCGGCGCCGGTCGCCGGGATAACCCGCCAGACCGCCCTGCCCAGCCAGAGCCTCGCCGCCTCGCCCTCGCGCCGCCGGGCGGCCTCTACCGCGCGGTCATCGGGCAGCGGCTGCAACCGGCCAAGCCGGGCATAGCCGGAGGGCAGTCTGGAGGCGGCTTCGATCCCTGCCCACCAGTCTGCGGCCATCAGCAGGCTTTCCAGCTGGAAGGCCTTCTTCGCGTTCCAGGCCTCGGGCACATGCGGCGACAGGGCGCCGACCAGCCCACCCGAGGAGCCCGCGCCCAAAGCGACCGTCTCGATCACCCGGACCTTCGCGCCCCGCCTCAGGCAGGCCCAGGCGATGGAAAGCCCGAATATCCCGCCGCCCCGGACCGTGACGTCCACACTTGCCATTCCCCTGCCCCAAGCCCATCACCTTGGGCGAAAGGACTACCGCCGATGGCCAGCCCCCACCAGCCCCCTGCCCCAGCACCCGATCTTGACTGGCGCGATGAGAGGATTCCCGTCTCGCGTCGGTTCGACGATCCGTATTTCTCGCTGGCGGGGGGCCTTGACGAGACGCGGCATGTGTTCCTGACCGGCAACGGGCTGCCGGGGCGGTTCCGCGACGGGTTCCGCATCGCCGAACTGGGCTTCGGAACCGGGCTGAACCTGCTGGCGGTGCTGTTGGCACATCGTGGGCCGGGGCACCTGCACTACACCAGCTTCGAGGCCTTCCCGATGCCCGCGCCGGACATCGCCCGGGCGCTGGAGGCGTTTCCCGAGGTTGCTGGAGTGGCGCGGTCGTTCCTGCGTCAGTGGGAGACAGGCGCGACGGTGCTGGAATTCCCCGGCCTGACCGCGACGATCCATCTGGGTGACGCAAGGGAAACGCTCCCTGTATGGCGAGGTCAAGCAGATGCCTGGTTCCTCGACGGCTTCTCCCCCGCAAAGAACCCCGAACTCTGGTCGCCTGACCTCATGACCGACGTTGCCCGGCACACCGCGTCGGGCGGAACCTTCGCCACCTATACCGCGGCGGGCCACGTCCGTCGCGCATTGGCCCAGGCGGGGTTCACCGTCAGCCGCCAGCCGGGATTCGGCCGCAAGCGGCACATGACGACTGGCACGCTCGCCTAACCCTCCGCCACCGCCTCCAGAATATCCCCCGGCTGGCACTCCAGCACCGCGCAGATCGCGGCCAGCGTGTCGAAGCGGATGCCCTTCACCTTGCCGGATTTCAACAGAGACAGGTTCTGCTCGGTGATGCCGATCCGCTCGGCCAACTCTCGCGATCGCATCTTGCGGCGGGCCAGCATCACGTCCAGACGGACGACGATCTGGGGCAGCGGGGGCATCAGACGAACCCCTCGTTCTCGGCCTTGACCGCTGCCGCCTCGCGCATGGCCCAGCCGATCACGGTCAGAAGGCCTGCGGCCAACAGGAACCCCAGGGTTCCCTGATCCAGCCCGATGGAGAGCATCCGCTGCCCGGCGCGCCAGCTGAGGATCAGGACTTGCAGCGTCGGCACCAGCACGGTGAAGGCGGCGACCATGAGGAAATTGCGACCGATGCGCAGGATGGTTTCGGCATTCCCGACGCTCAGAACCTCGCCATCGCGATAGGCAGCGAAAAGCCGCACCATCCCGCGCAGCGCCGCGACCATCGGCAGGACCGAGATCAGGGCGACCGCCGCGACCAGCCCGGCTTGCGTGGTGGTGACAGGGGTGCCCGCAGGCACCAGAGGCGCGCGGGAGAGGAGCGAGGCCGGATCGCTGACCCCTTGCCCCGCGTAGACCAGAACGATGATCGGCAGCAGGACCGACAGGACCAGCGCAACCCAGTAGAGCACGCCGGACAGCCGTTGCAGGCGCTGATGATTTTGCATGGATTGCCTCTCTTGCAGCGATAATTTATCGTATTACAATAAATTTTCGCTGTCAAAGGAGATTCGTGATGTTCCGTTCCCCAAAGGCCCTTGCCGCCAGCCTTGCCGTTGCTGCCTGCTCTGCCATCGTCCCCTCGACCGCCGCCCGGCTGGCCAGCTTCGATCCGCTGACCGCCGATCCTGCCGCCATCGAGCTTGTGGTGGTCCTGCCGCCGGGTCTTGCGGTCAGCCCGGGCAGCGCCCGGCTGGAGCTTTCCGCCGTCAGGGGCAGCGAACACCGCAATGGCAGCTTCCAGCTGGCGGATCGCGCGGTTGCGCCCGGCATTGAGGCGCCCGCAGGGGCAATCCCGCGCGGATTTGCCATTGCCGAGGCGGATATTGCCCGGATGCGTGCCTTGCAGGCGGAAATCGCCGGTTGGAAGGCCACCGGGGCGGCCAAGGGCGCGCTTGGCCTGGGGATCGGCGGCTGCGCCATCGGCGACGGACCCGCGCCGGATGCGGTCGGTTCGGTGCTGATCCGTGTGCGCAAGGACGGTCCCTACCTGCCGCTGATCGAGAGCGGGAAGCTGGCCGATCTACTTGGTGCAAAGGTTCTGGCCGCGATCAAGCCTTGCCAAGCTGCGGAATAAGGCGTACCCGCCCGCCTTCGGTTGAGATTGCCCGTCCCCGGTGCTAGGCTTGACCGCAAGGCCCGGCGCGGGGGCCCTTGTCCGCGCTTCCCTGGAGGACAAGGTCCTGTCGCATTCTGATCCCGCCACCGGCCTGCCGGTCGGTCCGCGCCCGAAAGCCCCTGACACCGCCGAAGGCGAGCATCGTTCCGAGGAGGTCCTCGCGCTGGTCCTGAAGTCGGTCGACGACGACAAGGCCGAGGACATCGTCGAGATCGACCTGCGCGGCCGGTCGGATGTGGCCGACTACATGGTGATCTGCGCAGGGAGGTCCTCGCGGCAGGTCGCGGCGATCTCGGAAAAGCTCGCCGACCGGCTGAAGCAGGAGATGCGGATTTCCGTGCGGATGGAAGGCAAGGAAACCGGCGACTGGGTGCTGATCGACGCGGGCGATGTGATTGTCCACGTCTTCCGCCCGGAAGTGCGCGAGTTCTACCAGCTGGAAAAGATGTGGCTTCCGGCGGGCACGACCCGCGCCGCCAAGGCCTGATGCGGCTGCATCTCTGCGCCGTGGGCCGCCTGCGGGCGGGGCCGGAGCGGAATCTGGTGGACGACTATCTGCAACGGCTGGACCGGACCGGGCGGCCCCTGGGCCTGGGCCCGGCGTCCGAGCATGAGGTCGAGGACAAGAAGGGCGGCGGCATGGCGGCGGAAGCGGCGCTTCTGTCCCGCGCGATCCCCGAAGGTGCCGCGCTCTGCGTGCTGGACGAACGCGGCAAGACGCTGTCCAGTCCGGAATTTGCGCAGGTTCTGGCCCAGTGGCGTGATACCGGACGGCAGGACGCCGCCTTCCTGATCGGCGGTGCAGACGGGGTGGACCCCGCGCTTCGGGCAAGGGCCGATCTGGCGATCAGCTTCGGCCGAATGGTCTGGCCGCACATGCTGGTCCGGGCGATGCTGGCCGAACAACTGTACCGGGCCGCGACGATCCTGGCGGGCTCACCCTATCACCGGGTCTAGATCAGCGCCCGTTCCGCGGCCGCGCCCAGCCGCAACAGCCGCGCTTCGCCGCCCGCCGCACCCATCAGCGTGATCCCGCAGGAGGGCTGCGAGGTCGGC
>NZ_JAEULP010000019.1 GCF_016792905.1 Tabrizicola sp. | reverse complement strand
ATAGTGGCTGAACGCTTTGTTCGCGTCGGCCATCTTGTGGGTGTCTTCGCGCTTCTTCACGGCGGTGCCGCGGTTCTGCACGGCATCGGCCAGTTCGGCGGCCAGACGCTCTTCCATGGTGTTCTCGTTGCGCTTGCGGGCGGCGGTGATCAGCCAGCGGATCGCCAGGGCTTCGCGACGCTCGGTGCGGACCTCGACGGGGACCTGGTAGGTCGCACCGCCGACGCGGCGCGAGCGGACCTCGACCGAGGGCTTCACGTTGTCGAGCGCTTCGTGGAAGGCTTCGACGGCGGGACGCTTCAGGCGGGTCTGGACGCGGTCAAGCGCGCCGTAGACGATCGACTCGGCGACGGATTTCTTGCCGTCGAGCATCAGGTTGTTCATGAACTTGGTGACCACCCGGTCGCCGAACTTGGCATCGGGCAGGATTTCGCGCTTCTCGGCGGCGTGACGACGGGACATCTGTTATCTCCTCACTTCGGACGCTTGGCGCCGTATTTCGAACGACGCTGACGACGTTCTTTCACGCCCTGGGTGTCCAGAACGCCGCGGAGGATGTGGTAACGCACACCCGGAAGGTCCTTTACCCGGCCGCCACGGATCAGGACGACAGAGTGTTCCTGAAGGTTGTGCTTTTCGCCGGGGATGTAGGAGATGACCTCGAAGCCGTTGGTCAGGCGCACCTTGGCGACTTTCCGCATGGCCGAGTTCGGCTTCTTCGGGGTGGTGGTGTAGACGCGGGTGCAAACCCCACGCTTTTGCGGGCAGGATTCCAGGTGCTGCGACTTGGACTTCCGCGGCGCTGCTTCCCGGGGTTTCCGGATCAGCTGTTGAATCGTCGGCATTCACGTTCCTCGTTTCGATACTCGCCTCCCTAGCCGTTGGAGGCGCCGCTTCTCGACCGTGCCTTGCGCGAATCGCAAAACACGAACACCGCACCCATCGCCCTTTCGGGAGATGACGCGGTGGAATTCCAGAGGATCGGGGCGGTTCAGGCCCGGATCATGACCACTTCAAGCGCTCTAGACCCCTTGTCCGGTCGCGACCGGAGTTCGGGTTGGCGGGCGTATAGGAGGAATCGCGGGGGGTGTCAACATCGCCCCCTGCCCTGCGGGCTAGGCGGTCCGGCGGCGGAGTTGCCGTTCGCGCCACAGGGTGAAGAGACCCGCCGCGACGACGATGGCGGCGCCAATCAGGGTCCAGAAATCGGGGAGGTTGCCGAAGACGAGGAAGCCGAGGGCGATGGCCCAGAGGAGCGAGGTGTAGCGGAACGGGGCGACGAGGCCGATATCGCCGTGCCGCATGGCGGCGACCGAAGAGAGGTAGCCGACGATCAGGAACAGCCCCGCGCCGAGGATGCGGACGGCCTCCCATGCGGAAGGGGTCTGCCAGCCCTGGAAGGCGGTGCCGGTCCAGCCCATGAGGGTGACGGCGACGGCCGCGCCGAGGGCGACGAGGGCGGAGGGGACAGCCCCATGCAGCGGTCGGACCGAGAGGTCGCGGACCACGACACAGGCGACCGAGGCGAGGCCGAGGAGCGACCAGCGGTCGAAGCCTTCGGTCCCCGGGCGGATGATGATCAGGACGCCAACCAGGCCAGCGAGGATCGCCGTCATCCGACGCCAACCGATCCGGTCGCCGAAAACCAACGCCGCGCCGAGCGTGATGGCGAGCGGCAGCGCCTGCAGGATGGCGGAGAGGTTGGCGAGCGGCATGTGGAGGAGGGCTTCGAGAAAGAAGATCGTGGCGGCGATGTCGGCGAGGGAGCGGAGGAGGATCAGCCCGGCGTCGCGTCGGTTCGGGCGGAAGGTGAAGGCCCGGGTTGCGAGGGCGAGGATGGCGAGGCCCACGACCGCGATCAGGCCGCGCAGGCCGATGGTCTGGAACAGCGGCAGGGTCTGGGTGACCGACTTCATGAAGGTGTCGTTGATCGTGAAGGCGGCCATCGAGGCGCACATCAGGAGGATGCCGCGGAGGTTCTCGGAGATCGGCAATTCGGGGGTCCTTCCCTGTCCGTCCTTGGGTATCAGGCGGCGGGGGGAAGGGGAAGTGTCCACGGTGGACAGATTTTCGGAGCGTTTGGAATCAAGTGGTTAGGCGCGGGCGTTAACCGGGTGGAAAGGTTTGGCCACAGTCGTTTTGCGATACTTTCGTTCGACCGCCTATATCAATCCGGCTCGTCGTCGACGCCGGACCAATGCGCGCGCAAGTTCACGAGAATGACCCATCCGACCGGCCACAGTGCAAGGCCCAGTAGTGCGCCCCCGGGTCCAAGGGCTTCATAAAGCGCTCCAGCGAGGATGAAAGCGGCGCACGCGATCAATGATGAAGCGATTTTCATGTCGAATCCCAGACGCTCTGATGCAGGTGGTAGCGACGACGTCACGGTTCAAGTCCCAGTTTCACCGGAGCGGTCGAGGAAGTCGGGGAATTCGGCCGGCCCACAGCACTCTTCAGGGTTCGGTAACTTGGACAGGGCCAGTGCTGCCCGCTCTGCGAAGAAGACGGTGGTCAAATGTGGCGAAAGCCGTGCACTGCGCAGCGCGCGTGAGGTGGAGGGCATCGGCGAAGTCCAGTCCGGCTTCGGCCATGTCGAGGGCGCGGGCAACGGCCTCGGCGTCTTCCACGGTCACGGTGGGCAAACCGCCAAAGGCGCGGAGGGCGTGGATCACTTCGGAAGGGCGAAAACCATAGGCGCTGCGCAGCACCCAGTCGGTTTCCAGCGCAACCGTGACGGACAGGAAGACCTGCTGGCCGTCGATCAGGGCCTGCGCGCGCGCAGATTGCTCGGCGTTGTCGCCAGTCAGGAAGCGAACGACAATGTTCGTATCAATCGCGATCATGGCGGCGGCGGGCTTCGGCCAGTACGGCGGCATCCATCTCCTCGATGGATTTCGCGGGGCCCCGGTGTTTCAGCATCCCGAAGACTTCTTCCGCTTGCGTCGCCGGGAACGCAGGCGCGGGTTTCAGAAGCACGCCATCGGGGGTTTCTTCCACGATCAGCCGGGTTCCAGTGTCCCAGTGCCGGGCCTGCCGGATCGCCTTGGGCAGGATCACCTGACCCTTGGTCGAGAGGGTCGTGATCGGCGGGTTGGACGCAGGCATGGCAGATCCCTCATGGTAAGACATAGGTAAGATAGTCCGAAAAGCCGCCGGTCGCAAGCTGGAGCCCAACAGAAAACCCCCGCCGGTCCTGCGACCGGCGGGGGCTGATGTCTTTCCCGAAACCCGTGCGTCCTAGTCGCGGCTTTCGATCGTGTCGACGAGGCCTGCATCGAAGACGTCGTCCAGTTCCGGTTCCATCACCGCCATCGGGGCTGCCAGGGCGGCGGCTTCTTCGGCCTCCGACCGGCGTGCTTCGATGACCGTGTGGTCGCGGTCGGCGGCGATCTTCTTGACGCGGCTGGTCGCGCCACCGGTCCCGGCCGGGATCAACCGACCAACGATGACGTTTTCCTTCAGCCCCAGGAGCTTGTCGCGCTTGCCCTGCACCGAAGCCTCGGTGAGGACCCGCGTGGTTTCCTGGAACGAGGCCGCCGAGATGAAGCTGCGGGTTTGCAGCGACGCCTTGGTGATCCCGAGGAGGACCGGCTCGGCTTTCGCCTCGCGGCCGCCACGGGCGTTGGCCTTGGCGTTCTCTTCGTCAAGCTCGATCTTCTCGACCTGTTCGCCCTTCAGGAGCGTCGTGTCCCCGCTGTCGAGGATCTCGAACTTCTGCAGCATCTGGCGAACGATGACCTCGATGTGCTTGTCGTTGATCTTCACGCCTTGCAGGCGATAGACGTCCTGCACTTCGTCGATCATGTAGTTCGCCAGCGCCTCGATCCCCATGATCCGCAGGATGTCGTGCGGAGCCGGGTTGCCGTCCATGATGTAGTCGCCCTTCTGGACGAAGTCACCTTCCTGGACGGGAATGTGCTTGCCTTTCGGGATCATGTACTCGATCGCCTGCAGCGTTTCATCCACCGGCTCGACCGTGATCCGGCGCTTGGACTTGTAGTCCTTGCCGAAGCGGACATAGCCGTCGGTTTCCGCGATGATCGCGTGATCCTTCGGACGACGGGCCTCGAACAGTTCCGCCACGCGGGGCAGACCCCCGGTG
>NZ_JAEULP010000011.1 GCF_016792905.1 Tabrizicola sp. | reverse complement strand
TTGGTCTTGCGAGCCGCTTACGCGGCCAGCGCCACCGGAGCACGGTTGTCGTTGGCAACTGTGATCATGGACCGATAACGGTGGTACCTCACCGAGCGAAAGCTGGCCTCTTTGGTCGTTCGTCGATCCTATTTCGGCCCCTTGCCCCCGCAACGAACGGGATTTGGTGGAGCCGCCGGGTACCGCCCCCGGGTCCGAGCCGATTATTACAGGTGCGTTTATCGCCATAGTCGGGGTTGCCCCCGACAGGGATCAATATAGGGGGCGGGGGCGGGGGGTGCAAGGGCGGGTGTCCACGGTGGGCATTTTCGGAATACGGTTTGAAAGCAATGAGTTGGCTGCGGTCGTTAAGGATTTGGCAAGGTTTGCGTTCTATTGCTGCCGGCATGTCGCGATACCTCCGCCCCCGCGTTCCCGGAGCATCGGTCTTCTTCACCGTGGCTTTGGCTGACCGTGGGCGCAAATGGCAGGGTGCGTGATGTCAGGCTCCTTGCCATTTGCTGAATGACAGTTGCTACGCTTGCTGTCCGCGAGCGTCACGGCCCCAGCAATTCGTCCGCCTTGCGACGAATGTGGTCAAGCACGAGACGCGCGGTCCTTTGGTCTTCTTCACCAAGACCTTCAACCAAGCGAGCCGTCGCGCCGGAGACTGCGGCGCGTCCTTCGGTCGGTTCAGTGGTGCCAAGCGCAGTCAACTGCCCATCACTATCGACTAACCCGTCATCGCAAAGTTGAATGATTGTGTCGTCAACCACGTCCAGCTCAACTTTGAGGGCGTTTGCAACTGTGTTCCGCCATCTGCCACCTAGTGATGGTGTATCCTGGTTGCTTGCTGAATTGAGGATCACCCAGGCCGAATAGCTTTTGATACGGGTCGTTGCCAGTGTCTTGAGAAGTAATGCGCGCAAGGCATTCTCTGTCGGGCCAATCACAGTTGGCAAAGGGGGTGCCATTGACATCATTTCCTCCTAGGATGTTGGCGATACCAAGACAATATTGGTAATACCAAGATAAGGCAACTGGAAATGACTTGGCCTCTCACTTCGCACCCGACCTGGATCTTGAGTTCTGCTGTGACGAGATCGCACCAGATACTGCGACACCACCTAGAAAGTGCTGGGGTTGATGGATACGAGTACCGATGCCTTTCGGCTCTCGCCCATACCAATGAGCTAAGTCAAGCCGAACTCGGCAACGCAGCAGTGCTGGATCCCCGAGACGTTACCCATACTGTCCGGAGACTTGAGATCCGGGGGCTTGTGTCGAGGAAGAAAGACCCTAACCACGGTCGAAAGGTCCTGGTGTCGCTCACGGATGCCGGAGTGGCGACTACGGGTCAACTTGACCGCGTGATGGCTGATGTCCAGGACGAGGTTTTCGGGCGCCTCAGTCAGGACGAGAGAAATGCCCTGCTTGGGCTTCTTGAACGTGTAGCAACATAGTCCGAATCCTCAATGAAAACGCCCGAAGTTTCCCCCGGGCGTCTCAGTGGTCTTACGATTAGGCTTCAGAACCCCGATTTGATCAGCTCGAATTCCTCGATCATCTTTTCGCGCAATTCGTTTGTCGGCGGCGACTGCACGAAAAGCGGCGTCGTCACAGGGTCGACATAGGCGGCCTTCAGCGCCTCGGCCGGGATTTCGGCCATCGCGGCGTCGTTCGACAGCGAGTAGCCGATGGCGTCGAGCAGCGGCTGGGCCGAGGAATGCGCGAGAAGCGAATTCATGAAGTCATAGGCCTTGTCTTCCTTGCCGGGGCCGTCCTTGATGTTGACGAAGCCGCAGTACCAGGTGGCGGCACCTTCGGCGGGTGCCCGGTTGAAGCCGACGGGGAATTTCTCGGCCGTCAGGATCGCGACCGGGTCGTTCCAGGACCAGGCGACCTGCACCTCGCCCGAGGCCATGAGCTGCGACAGCTCGGACGGGTCGGACCAGTAGGCGCGGACGTTCGGGTGCACCTTGCGCAGCCAGTCGGCGGCGGCCTGGAACTGTTCGTCGGTCACGTTGTCCCACGACGTCACGCCGGTCGCCATGAAGGCGAGCGACCAGACGTCGTCGGTGTTGTCGGGCAGCGCGATGCGACCGGCGTACTTGTCCGAGGCGAAGACCTGGATCGTGGCCACGTCCTCGACCGGGACCGTCTCGGCGTTGTAGGCGATGGCGGTGTAGGCATAGTCGGTCGGCACGAACCAGACGCCCTGGTCATCGGTGAAGGGCTTGGTCAGCCGCTCGGGGATGTTGGCGAACTCCGGGATCTTCGAGACATCCCAGGGCTCGATCAGGCCGGCGTCGCGGTAGCGCGGAACGGCGGCGGCGCAGGGATGGACCACGTCGGCCTTGAAGCCCGAGGACACTTTCTGGAAGGCCTCGTCATCATCGGCGAAGAAGACGTAGCTGGGCTTGTCGCCGTTCTTGTCGACATAGGGTTGCAGCATCCCGTCGATTTCCCAGCCGGCCCAGTCGAGCACGGTAAGCTCGGGGTCGGCCGCGTGGGCGGCGACGGAGAATGCCAGGACCGAGGCGGCGCTGAACAGGGAAAGGCTGTGACGGGTCATGGTTGCTCCTCTGTGGGTCGGCGGCGCGCCCGGCGGCGGCCCCGGTTTTGTTGTCAAGCTGTTGGGGGCGCGGGCCCCCTCGGCCCCGTCCCAATGCAGCGAAGTTGGGAGGCGGCGGGCGAAAGGACAAGGGAAATTTGCGGCCTGTGCCGAAGAAAGTGCCACATGCCCGGGTGACGCGGGGGCAGCCTGCCGCTTCGGGCAGCGATTCGGCCGGGGATGGGCGGGATTGCTTGCGGAGGGGATTGCGGGGCGCGGCGCGGGACGCTAGGTCTTGCGGTGATGCCGGGAAAGCCCGGCACTGGCCGGTGGGGAGACATCCGTCGGTCTGGCTGGAAGACCTGCCGCGGACCGGGATATCCCCGCCTCGCGCAGGTATCCGGTCCGCGGCCCAAACGAGGAGCCGCAGGATGGCGCTTGATCTTGATTTCGTCCGTTCGCAGTTTCCGGCGTTCCGTTCGCCGGTGCTGTCGAGCCATGCCTTCTTCGAGAACGCGGGGGGCAGCTACCCCTGCGTGCAGGTGGTGGACCGGCTGACCCGGTTCTACCGCGACCGCAAGGTGCAGCCCTATGGGCCCTATCCAGGGGCGCAGGCGGGCGGCGCCGAGATGGACGAGGCGCGGACCCGGCTGGCGGCGATGATGGGTGTGGCGCGGGAGGAGGTGTCGTTCGGGCCTTCGACCAGCGCCAATACCTATGTGCTGGCGCAAGCGGTGCGGAAGCGGCTGGCGGGGACGGGCGGCGCCGTCGTGGTGACGAACCAGGACCACGAGGCGAACTCGGGCGTCTGGCGGCGGCTGGCCGAAGAGGGGATCGAGGTCAGGGAGTGGACGCTGGACCCGGCGACGGGATCCCTGGACCTGGAGACGCTGGACGCGCTGCTGGCGGACGGGAAGGTGAAGCTGGTCTGCTTCCCGCATTGTTCCAACGTCATCGCCGAGATCAACGACGTGGCGGCGATCTGTGCGCTGGCGCGCGCGGCGGGGGCGAGGACGGTGGTGGACGGGGTGAGCTACGCGCCGCACGGGTTCCCGGACGTGCCCGCCCTGGGTTGCGATGTCTACCTGTTCTCGGCCTACAAGACCTATGGCCCGCATCAGGGGATCATGGTGATCCGAGAAGGCTTTGGCTTCGAACTGCCGGGGCAGGCGCATTTCTTCAATCACGGGGTCCTGTACAAACGGCACACGCCCGCAGGGCCGGACCATGCGCAGGTCGCGGCCTGCGCCGGGATGGCGGACTACATCGACGCGCTGGCGGCGCGGCATGGCGTCGGCGGCGATGCGGCGGCGCGGAACCGGGGGGTGCATGACCTGATGCGGGCACAGGAAGTTGCGGTGATCCAGCCGCTGCTCGACTACCTTGCGGGCCGCAATGACGTGCGGCTGCTGGGGCCGCGGGACGCCGGGCGGCGGGCGCCGACGGTGGCGGTGGAGCTTACCCAAGCGGCCGAGCCGGTGTCGGAGGAGCTGGGCCGCAACGGGATCGCCTGCTGGGCCGGGGATTTCTACGCGGTGCGGCCGCTGGAGGCGCTGGGGATCGACCGGGAGAAGGGCGTGCTGCGGATGTCGGCGGTGCACTACACCTCGGCCGATGAGGTGGCGCGGCTGATCGCGGCGCTGGACCGGGTGTTGTGAGGTCAGCCTAAAGGAGCGCTGGCGCGCAAGCCTTTGCGTTTGTCCCTTGCGCGAAGGGTGCGCAAGGGACGGCGTTGGGGGTTTTCCACCCCCAAACCCCCGAGGATATTTGGGCCAATGTGAAAGGGTTTGGGTGATCCGGCTCTGTTGACGTCGCGTATTCTGCGGGTGAGAGGGTATGGCATGAGCGACAGTCCGTTGATCCTGTGGCTGCGCCGCGACCTGCGGCTTGCGGACCAGCCGATGCTGGCGGCGGCGGCGGCTTCGGCGCGGCCGTTGCTGCCGGTCTTCGTGCTGGACCCGGAGACCGAGGCTTTGGGCGCGGCGCAGAAATGGCGGCTGGGGCTGGCGGTTGAGGCGTTTGGCAAGGCGATGGAAGCGCTGGGAGTGCGGATGACCCTGCGGCGCGGGCCTGCGCTGGAGGTGTTGCGTGCCCTTGTGGCCGAGACGGGGGCGGGCGGGGTCTGGTGGTCGCGGCTCTGCGACCCGGCGAGCGTGGCGCGGGATACCGTGGTCAAGGCGGCGCTGAAGGCGGAGGGGCTGGAGGCGCGGAGTTTTGCGGGGCACCTTCTGCACGAGCCCTGGGCGGTGGAGACCGGGCAGGGCGGGTTCTACAGGGTGTTCACGCCCTATTGGAAGGCAACACGGGGGCTGCCGGTGGCGGCGCCGTCCGTCGCGCCGACGCGGCTGCGCGGGGTGGACCGCTGGCCCGCGAGCGAGCGGCTGGACGATTGGCGGCTTGGTGCCGCGATGAACCGGGGCGCGGCGGTGGTGGCCCGGTATCAGGCGGTGGGCGAAGCGGCGGCTCGGGACCGGCTGCAGGTGTTTATGGAGGGGCCGGTCGACCGTTATTCCGAGATGCGGGATTACCCGGCGGTCGCGGGAACCTCGCGCCTGTCGGAGAACCTGACCTGTGGCGAGATCGGCATCCGCGAGGTCTGGCATGCGGGGCTGCGGGCGCGGGACGAGGGGCGGGCGGGGGCGGAGAGCTTCCTGCGCGAACTGGCCTGGCGCGAGTTCAGCTATCACCTGATGCACCATACGCCCGGCATCGTGAGCGAAAACTGGCGGCGGGAGTGGGACGCCTTCCCCTGGCGGGGCGACAACGGGGAGGCGGAACGCTGGCGGCGGGGGATGACGGGCGAGCCCTTCGTCGATGCGGCGATGCGCGAGATGTTCGTGACGGGCACGATGCACAACCGGGCGCGGATGATCGCCGCGAGCTACCTGACGAAACACCTCATGACGCATTGGCGCGTCGGGCAGGACTGGTTCGCCGACTGCCTGACCGACTGGGATCCGGCGGCGAACGCGATGGGCTGGCAATGGGTGGCGGGCTCGGGCCCGGATTCTGCGCCCTTCTTCCGTATCTTCAACCCGGCGGGGCAGGCGGAGAAGTTCGACGCCGAAGGGCGCTATCGCCGACGCTTCCTGGCCGAACTGTCCACGGCGCCAGGGCCCGAGGCGATGGCATTCTTCGAGGCGGTGCCGCGCGCGTGGCGGCTGGCGCCGGGGCAGGCCTATCCCGCGCCGGTCGTCGACCTGGCCGAGGGCCGCGCGCGTGCCCTTGCGGCATATGGCGCAGGAAGGGCTTGAGCGACGAGCGGACTTTGGTGAAACTGGTGCCAGCGACAGAGACCCAGGAGGGTGGGCCGATGGACGTGCTGACGACGGTGAAAGGACAGGCCGGCCTGCCGCGCTGGTTCGCCACGGTCTTCGAAATCGCCGGGCGGCTGGGCGAAGGGCGGCTTGACTTCGTGATGCCCGACGGGCGCCGCTTTCGCGCCGAAGGCAAGGCGCCTGGCGTTGCCGCCGAGATCGAGGTGCGCCATGACGATCTCTTTGCGCGGCTGGTGCGCGAAGGCGACCTGGGCTTCTGCGACGCCTATCTGGATGGCTGGTGGACGACGCCCGACCTGCAGGCCTTTCTTGACCTGATCCAGCGCCCGGTGAACAACATCGTCGGCGACAGTTTCCCCGGCATGAGCCTGGTGCGGGCCTATGAGCGGCTGCGCTTCTGGATGCAGTCGAATACGAGGCGGCAGGCGAGGAAGAACATCGCCTATCACTATGATCTGGGGAACGACTTCTACCAGCTGTGGCTGGACGAGACGATGACCTATTCCTCGGCGCTGTTCGAGACCGGGCAGGAAAGCCTGGATGCGGCCCAGTCGCGTAAATATGCCAGCCTGATCGACCAGATGGGCGCGCGGCCGGGCGAGCATGTGCTGGAGATCGGCTGCGGCTGGGGCGGGTTCGCCGAATATGCGGCGAGCGAGCGCGGGCTTCGGGTCACGGGCCTGACGATCAGCCAGGCGCAGCACGATTTTGCCGTGGAGCGCATCGCGCGGGCCGGGCTTGCCGACCGGGTGGAGATCAAGCTGCAGGACTACCGCGACGAACGCGGCAGCTATGACGGCATTGCCTCGATCGAGATGTTCGAGGCGGTGGGCGAGCATTACTGGCCGGTCTATTTCGACACGCTGCGCGAGCGGCTGAAGCCAGGGCGGAACGCCACCTTGCAGATCATCACGGTGGCCGAGGCGCGCTGGCAGATGTACCGCCGCAGCGTGGATTTCATCCAGAAGCACATCTTTCCGGGCGGCAAGTTGCCGGCGCCTTCGGTGTTGCGGGCGGAGGTGGAGCGGGCGGGGCTGCGGGTCAAGGGGTCGATCGAGTTCGGCGAGAGCTACAGCCTGACGCTGCGGCGCTGGCACGAGGCCTTTGTGGAGCGCTGGGGCGAGGTAAAGAAGCTGGGATTCGATGATCGTTTCAAGCGGATGTGGGAATTCTACCTGACCTCTTGCGCGGGGGCGTTCCAGGGTGGAAACTGCGATGTGACGCAGATCACGGTGACGCGTCCCAGCTGAGGGTTCCCGAATGGCGACACCAATGCCGACCGGCGCCAAGCTTGTGGCCGCAGCCTGTTTTGCGGTCGTGGGCTGGGTGATGTCGAACTACTACGCGATGAACATGCCTGATGCTTCGGCTGCCGGTCCGATGCGGGAATGGGCGGCCCTGATCGGAGCGATCATCGGCTGGATGGTGATGGGGCCTTCGGTCGGCAGGGGCTATGTCGAGGCGGCGGGGTCGGGGATCAAGACGGCGGTGGTTCTGGCGGTCGCGGCGCTGTTCCTGCTGGCCTTGCGCGAGATGCTCGATAACTCGGTCAAGATGCGCTACGACGGGGCGCTGGATGCGATCCTGGATGTGTTCCAGGTCATGGCGCGGCGGTCCGAGGCGCTGTTGTCGCTGGGCGTGTTCGGGACGATCCTGTTCGGCGGGATCGTGGGCGGGCTCTTGTCGGAAAACGCCGGGCGGCGCTGGAAATAGCATGACCCCGCCGCTGGAGGACTGGCCGCCCGAATTGCGGGCGGTGGTGACGGCTGGCCGCGAGGGGACCGAGGCGGCAGGGCGGCTTCGGTTCTTCGGTACGGTCATGGCGGGTGCCAGTCTGCCGGACGACGGGGCCGAGGCTCTGGCGCTGGCCGGGCTGGTGATGCGGGCTTGCGGGAGACAGACGCCCGGGCAGGTGGCGTCGCGGCTTGCATCGCTGCGGGTCGAGGCGGCGAGCCGGGTCCGGGCCGCCCGGGCGCCGGGGCGCGGACTGCGGGCGGGATCGGGCGCGGTGGAAGCCGGGGTGCCGGAGCCGTCGCATGCCGGGTTCTTCGGCGTCGATGTTCACCAGCTGCGGCACGGTCGCTTCGACGGCGGGATGAGCCCCTCGCTGCGGCGGGAAGTCTTCGTCGTCGGCGATGCTGTGACGGTGCTGCCCTATGATCCCTTGCGCGACCGGGTGCTTGTGATCGAGCAGTTCCGCATGGGCCCGTTCGGGCGTGGCGATCCGCTGCCCTGGCAGCTTGAGGCGATCGCGGGTCGGATCGACCCGGGCGAGACGCCGGAAGAAGCCGCGCGGCGCGAGGCGGTGGAGGAAGCCGGGCTGAGCCTGGGCATGCTGGAGAAGGTGGCCGAATATTACCCGACGCCGGGGGCGGTGACGGAGTATCTCTTTTCCTACGTCGCGCTTTGTGACCTGCCGGACGGGATGGCGGGGGTGTTCGGCGCGGCGGAGGAGGCGGAGGACATCAAGGGCCACCTTCTGTCTTTCGACCGGCTGGTCGAGGTCATGGCCTCGGGTGAGATCGGAAATGCGCCGCTGTTGCTGACTGCGCTGTGGTTGCAGCGGGAACGGGGACGGTTGCGGGCTGCGCGGTAAGGTGGGTTGGCACCCACCCTACAAAGCGCCTGTAGGCTGGGTGCCAACCCACCACTTCTAGAGGTTCAGCCCCACCCAGGCGCCGTTCCGGGCCGAGGAGCGGGCGCAGGCGTCGACGAAGGCCACGCCTTCGAGGCCCTCTTTCAGGCCGGGAAAGGTGGTGGCGGGCGGGACCGGGGTGCCGGTCTTGGCGGCGCGGATGGCGCGGGCGGCTTCGCTGTAGATGTTGGCGAAGCCTTCCAGGTAGCCTTCGGGGTGGCCGGGGGGGACACGGGTGACACGGGCCGCCTCGGGGCCCGATCCGGCGCCGCCGCGGGTGATCTTGCGTTTCTCTTGCCCGAAGGGGGTGAACCAGAGGTAGTTCGGATCCTCCTGCGCCCATTCGAGACCGCCCTTCGAGCCATAGACGCGCAGGCGCAACCCGTTCTCGTTGCCGGGCGCGACCTGGCTGCACCAGAGCATGCCCTTGGCACCCCCCTTGTAGCGCATCAGGACATGGCCGTTGTCATCGACGCGGCGACCGGGGACGAAGGCCGTCAGGTCGGCGGCAAGGGTGTCAAGCGTTAGGCCCGAGACGAAATTCGCAAGGTTGAAGGCATGGGTGCCGATGTCGCCGGTCGAGCCGCCGACGCCGGAGCGGGCGGGGTCGGTGCGCCAGTCGGCCTGCTTGTTGTCGACCGCCTCGGTCAGCCAGTCCTGGATGTATTCCACGTTGACGAGGCGGATCTCGCCAAGGTCGCCGTTCGCGATCATCGCCTTGGCCTGCCGGATCATCGGATAGCCGGTGTAGTTGTGGGTCAGCGCGAAGACGACGCCGGAGGCCTCGGCGGCTTTGGCAAGCTTCTTCGCCTCGGGCAGGGTGGCGGTCAGCGGCTTGTCGCAGATGACATGGATGCCGCGTTTCAGGAATTGCATCGCGACGGGGGCGTGCATGTGGTTCGGCGTGACGATGGCGACGGCGTCGATCCCGTCCTTGCGGCGGGCTTCCTTGGCGGCCATTTCCGCAAAGCTGGTGTAGGCGCGGGGCACGCCAAGGTCTTGCGCGGAGGCGAGGGCCTTTTCCGGGTTCGAGGAGAAGGCGCCTGCAACCAGTTCATATTGATCGTCGATCCGCGCCGCGATGCGGTGGACGGCGCCGATGAAGGCGTCGCGTCCCCCGCCGACCATGCCAAGGCGGAGACGTTCGGGGCGGGCGGTATGGGCGGCGTCGATCATGGCTTACTCCAGTCCAAGCATGCGTCTGTTAGCGGTAACATCTGTACCCGCATCCGCGAAATCGTCAAAGGCCTTCTCGGTCACGCGGATGATATGCGCGTCGACAAAGGCCGCGCCTTCGCGGGCACCGTCCTCGGGGTGTTTCAGGCAGCATTCCCATTCCACGACCGCCCAGCCGTCAAAGCCATATTGCGTGAGCTTCGAGAAGATGCCGCCGAAATCGACCTGCCCGTCGCCGGGGGAGCGGAAGCGTCCCGCGCGGTTCACCCATGACTGGAAGCCGCCGTAGACGCCCTGGCGACCGGTGGGGTTCAGCTCGGCGTCCTTGACGTGGAACATGCGGATGCGGTCGTGGTAGATGTCGATGTGTTCCAGGTAATCAAGATGTTGCAGGACATAGTGCGAGGGATCGTAAAGCATGTTCGCGCGGGCATGGCCCTTCACGCGGTCGAGGAACATCTCGTAGCTGATGCCGTCATGCAGGTCCTCGCCGGGGTGGATTTCGAAAGCGAGGTCGACGCCGCAATCCTCGGCGTGGTTCAGGATCGGCAGCCAGCGGCGGGCAAGTTCGTCGAAGGCCTCCTCGACGAGACCCGCAGGGCGCTGCGGCCAAGGGTAGAGGTAGGGCCAGGCGAGCGCACCGGAGAAAGTGGCCTGGGCGCTGAGGCCGAGGTTCTTCGAGGCGGTCAGCGCTTTCTTCACCTGATCCACCGCCCAGTCGGCACGGGCCCTGGGGTTTCCTCGCACGGCCGGGGCGGCGAAGCCGTCGAAGGCGGTGTCATAGGCAGGATGGACGGCGACGAGCTGGCCTTGCAGGTGGGTGGACAGCTCTGTCACCCCGATCCCGGCGTCCTTCGCAACTCCCTTGAACTCGTCGCACCAGGCCTTTGATGCCGCTGCCTTTTCCAGATCGAACAACCGGCCGTCCCAGCTGGGAACCTGCACACCGACATAGCCGCAATCGGCGGCCCAGCGGGTGATGGACTTCCACGAGTTGAACGGCGCGGCATCGCCCGCGAATTGCGCCAGGAACAGAGCCGGTCCCTTGATCGTCTTCATCTTCGTTCTCCTGTTTGCCCGTTCGGACCCATGTCCACCTTGTCCGGCACCTCCAGCCCCTGCTGGTCGGCCCAGTCGCGTTTCTCGATGGCGGCGACGAGGGCGCGGGCGAGGAATTCCCCTGCGCGGCCAACGTCTTCGCGGATGATGATGATGTCCTGCCGGAAGCGGCGCAGCATCGGCACTGCCTCTTTCGCGACGACATCGAAGTCGCGGCCGAGCAAACGGCCGCTGCGTTCGGCGGCGGCGATGGCGGCCATGGCGGCGGTTGTGGACCCGAGCAGGAGGCCGTCGGGCGCATTCGGTTCAGCGAAGCGCGCGAAGACGGCGGCTTCCACCGGATCGCCGCCACTGTCCGAGGTCACGGTGGCGGCGATTTCGAACGGTGCGCCAAGAAGTGCGGCCTCGTCCGAAAAGCCGTAGATCATGTGCCGCGAATACATGTGGGAGCGGGGCGGGGGCACGAGCAGGAGGCGGTGCCGTCTGCGCCCAACCAAGGTCCGCACGGCAAGGCGGGCGAAGGCCTCGTTGTCGAAGTCGAAATAGGGGTGGTCAAGGCCCATGCTGGTGCGGCCATGCGCGGCAAAGGGGAAGTGCCGTTCGGTCATGTAGCGGATGCGGGGATCGTCTTCCTTGGTCTGGTTCAGGATCACCCCGTCGGCACTTTCGGTCTCGACCAGGTAGCGGATCGGTTCCATCGGGTCCTGGTCGGGAAAGAAGGGCATCACGACGAGATGGTAGGCGGTGCCGCGCAGGGCAGAGGCGATGGAATAGATCAGGCGCGAGGTATGGTTCATCACGTCGGTTTCGGTCGACAGGACCAGCGCGATGACATTGGTCTTGCCGGTGCGCAGGCGGACGCCCGCGCGGTTCGGGCGGTAGCCGAGCCGGGCGGCGGTCTCGCGGACGCGGCGCTTGGTGTCCTCGCCGATGTCGGGGGCATCCTTGAGCGCGCGGGAAACGGTGGCGACGGCGAGGCCGGTCGCGGCGGCGATGGTCTTGAGCGTCGGACGCTCGGGGCCCGAATCGGGGAACGGGAGTGGAGGCGGATCAGAGGGGAGCGGCATCACACGCCTCTCTTTCGCCAGGATACCGCCCGCCGATCGCGGAAAGCGATTCCGCTGATTCGGATGATAGCGCTACCTTCGCAGATGCAGAAACCCGCGGCCGTCGCGAGAAGGCAAGTGCCAGTCCGGCAAGCGTTTCAGCGGGATTTCGGCACTGCGGCATCGGTCTCTTCCGGCGCGGGACACCACGCGGAATCGCGTGGATTTACCCCCCGATCAAAACTTGGGGCGAGGGGGCAAACAAGCGAAAAGATGTGTTGATCGACAAAACTATAACGTTATAGGCTGTTTCTATAACGATTTAGAAACCGGGAGGAACGGATGAAACTGAAGAAACTGACGGCGCTTTTGTGTGCAACCGTGGCGATGCCCGCCATGGCGACCGAGCTTGAAGTCACGCATTGGTGGACGAGCGGCGGCGAGGCTGCGGCGGTGGCCGAGCTGGCCAAGGCGTTCGACGCTTCGGGCGACAAATGGGTCGACGGCGCGATCGCGGGCGGCGGCGGCACGGCGCGTCCGATCATGATCAGCCGCATCACCGGCGGCGACCCGATGGGCGCGACCCAGTTCAACCACGGCCAGCAGGCGCTGGAACTGGTCGAAGCCGGGCTGATGCTGGACCTGACCGATGTGGCGGAAGCGAACCACTGGAAGGACGTGGTCTATCCGCCGTCGCTGCTGGACGCCTGCACCGTCGACGGCAAGATCTACTGCGCGCCGGTGAACATCCACTCGCCGGAATGGCTGTGGCTGAACAACAAGGTCTACGAGGACCTGGGACTGCCGGTTCCGGCCAACTGGAACGAATTCGTGGCGACCGCCCCGCAGGTCGAAGCAGCGGGCAAGATTCCGCTGGCGCTGGGCAACCAGCCCTGGCAGTCGAACCTGGCCTTCGGCGCGATGCAGATCGCGGTGGCCGGGCTTGATGCCTGGAAGGCCGTGAACATCGACAAGAACATGGACGTGGCGGCCGGGCCGGAATACGCCAAGGTCTTCCAGGCTGCGGCGGATGCCCGCAAGCTGGCGGCGAAGTCGACGGTGCAGGACTGGAACCAGGCGACGAACCTGGTGATCACCGGCGAAGCGGCCGGCCAGATCATGGGCGACTGGGCGCAGGGTGAATTCCAGGTTGCGGGCAAGGTTGCGGGCAAGGACTATACCTGCCTGCCGGGTCTGGGCCTGAACGAATACATCTCGACCGGAGGCGACGCCTTCTACTTCCCGAAACTGGACGATCCGGACAAGGAAGCGGCGCAGAAGCGTCTGGCGGCCCTGCTGGTCAGCCCGGAAGTGCAGGTCGCGTTCAACCTGAAGAAAGGCTCCTTGCCGATCCGCGGCGACGTCGACCTGTCGGCCGCCAACGACTGCATGAAGAAGGGCCTGAAGATCCTGGCCGGTGGCAACATCGTCCCGTCGGGCGACATGAACTGGAACCCGGACGTGCAGAAGCAGGCCGAGGACCTGATGGTCGAATTCTGGAAGTCGGACATGCCCGCCGACGAAGCCCAGGCCAAATGGGTGGAAATCCTGAAGTCGGGTCTTTGAGACGGTCTTGATGACCGGGGGCTGCCTGGGAACGGGCGGCCCCTTTTCTACCTGAACGGCAACCGGGGGGCAGGGCCGATGGCAGAAACGCAGGCGCGGGCGCGATGGACCCGCAACATCAGTGCAAAGATCGCGGCAATTCCGATGATCGCCACGGCGCTGGTGGTCTTCCTGGGCGGCACGATCTGGACCGTCGTCTATTCCTTCACCAACTCGAAACTGCTGCCGAAGCTGAAGTTCGTCGGCTTCGACCAGTATGAGCGGCTATGGGCCGCCAGCCGCTGGACGATCTCGATCGAGAACCTGTTGTTCTATGGCGTGATGTCGCTGGTCTTCACCGTGGTGATGGGCTTCGTTCTTGCGGTTCTGATGGACCAGAAAATCCGCTACGAGGACACGTTCCGGACCATCATGCTGTACCCCTTCGCGCTGTCCTTCATCGTGACGGGTCTGGTCTGGCAGTGGATCCTGAACCCGCAGTTCGGCATCGAGGGCATCGTGCGGAGCCTCGGCTGGACCAGCTTCACCTTCGACCCGCTGAACAACCCCGATACCGTGCTGTACGGTCTTCTGATCGCGGGGCTGTGGCAGGGCACCGGTTTCGTGATGTGCCTGATGCTGGCGGGCCTGCGCGGCATTGACGAGGATATCTGGAAGGCTACCCGTGTTGACGGCATTCCAACCTGGAAGACCTATGTCGTGGTGATCATCCCGATGATGCGTGCGGTGTTCATCACCACACTGGTGATCGTCGCATCCGGCATCATCCGGCTTTACGACCTGGTGGTCGCGATGACCTCGGGAGGCCCTGGGGGCAACGCCAGTCAGGTGCCGGCGATGTATGTCTACGACTACATGTTTCAGGCGCAGAACCTGGGGCAGGGGTTCGCGGCCTCCACCATGATGCTTCTCAGCGTGCTGATCGTGCTGATCCCCTGGGCCTATCTGGAATTCGGAGGCAAGAAGCATGGCTGACACCTCCATGACCATGTCCGGCCCCCGTGGCGCCAAGCCCAGGAAGGTACTGAGCGGCCGCAACATCATGCTTTACGGCATCCTGATCGTGGTCTGCGTCTACTACCTTCTGCCCCTCTGGGTGATGGTGATGACCAGCCTGAAGGGCATGCCCGAAGTCCGCCTTGGCAACATCTTCGCGCCTCCGGTGGAAGTCACCTTCCAGCCCTGGGTCAAGGCCTGGAAGGAGGCCTGTACCGGCCTGAACTGCGACGGGCTTTCGCGGGGGTTCTGGAACTCGGTCCTGATCACGGTGCCTTCGGTGGTCATCTCGATCATCATCGCCTCGGTGAATGGCTATGCGCTGATCAACTGGCGGTTCAAGGGGTCGGACATCTTCTTCACCATCCTGATCTTCGGGTCGTTCATCCCCTATCAGATCATGCTGTATCCGATCGTGATCCTGCTGCGCGAAATGGGGATCTACGGCACGCTCTGGGGGCTGATCATCGTGCACACGATCTTCGGGATGCCGATCCTGACGCTTCTCTTCCGCAACTATTTCAGCTCGATCCCGGAGGAACTCTTCAAGGCCGCCCGCGTCGACGGGGCCGGGTTCTGGGGCATCTACCTTCGGATCATGCTGCCGATGTCGCTGCCGATCTTCGTGGTGGCGCTGATCCTGCAGGTCACCGGCATCTGGAACGACTTCCTGTTCGGGGTCGTCTTCACCAAGCCCGACCTCTACCCGATGACGGTTCAACTGAACAACATCGTCAACTCGGTCCAGGGGGTGAAGGAATACAACGTCAACATGGCCGCGACCGTGCTGACCGGCCTTGTGCCGCTGATCGTCTACTTCGTCTCGGGCAAACTCTTCGTGCGCGGTATCGCCGCCGGTGCCGTGAAAGGCTGACACATGGGAAATTCGATTGAAGTCAAGGACCTGACGCTGAATTTCGGGTCTATCTCGGTCCTGAAGAACATGAACCTGGACGTGGCGGAAGGTGAGTTCGTCGTGCTGCTGGGCCCGTCGGGCTGCGGGAAGTCGACGCTGCTGAATTGCCTCGCGGGGCTTCTGGACATCACTGACGGGCAGATCTGGATCAAGGGCAAGAACGTCACCTGGGCCGAGCCGTCGGAGCGCGGCATCGGCATGGTGTTCCAGTCCTATGCGCTGTACCCGCAGATGACGGTGCGGGGGAACCTGTCCTTTGGCCTGAAGAACGCCAAGGTTCCGCAGGCCGAGATCGACAAGCGCATCGCCCGGGCGGCGGAGATCTTGCAGATCCAGCCGCTGCTGGACCGGAAACCGGCGGCGCTGTCCGGCGGTCAGCGGCAGCGGGTGGCCATCGGGCGGGCGCTGGTCAGGGACGTGGACGTGTTCCTGTTCGATGAACCTCTCTCGAACCTCGACGCAAAGCTTCGCAGCGAGCTGCGGGTCGAGATCAAGCGCCTGCACAACCAGCTGGGCAACACGATGGTCTATGTGACGCATGACCAGATCGAGGCGCTGACGCTCGCCGACCGGATCGCTGTGATGAAGGGCGGCGTGATCCAGCAGCTTGCAGCGCCCTTGGAAATCTACAACCGCCCGTCGAACCTGTTCGTGGCGGGGTTCATCGGCAGCCCGTCGATGAACTTCCTGAAGGGGCGGACGGTGGACGGGGGCCGCGCCTTCCTGTTCGGGGCGACGAAGATCGACCTGGCGGGCTATGACGGGGGCGCGGTGCTGGAGCGGGACCAGGCGATCCTGGGGGTCAGGCCGGAGCATATCACGGTGTCGACCAAGCCGCCGACCGGACCGTCGATCCCGGCAGAGGTGGAGATCGACGAGCATCTGGGGGCCGACAGCCTTTTGTGGCTGAAGGCCGAAGGGGCGAACATGAGCGTGCGGGTGCCTGTCGAGGGCCGGTTGCCCGCAGGCACGAAAGTGCATCTGGGCCTCGATATTTCCAAGGCCTCGCTCTTTGACGCGAAGACGGAACAGAGGATCTGACAATGCTTGATCTGGCGGGGTGCTGGACGCTTTCGGACGAAAGCGGCGCCCATGTCGTTGACTTCGACCTGCCGGGCGACGGGATTTCCGCGCTGGTCAAGGCCGGGGTGCTGCCCGACCCGTACTGGGGGCGGAACGAGTATGACTGCCGTTGGGTGGCGGAGCGGGATTGGGTGGCGACGCGGTCGTTTACGGTGGACCGGACCGATCTGGCGCTGGAAATCGACATGCTGGACACGGTTGCCGAGGTCTTCGTGAATGGGCAGTCGGTGCTGAGGGCCGAGAACATGTTCCGGCGATATGTCGCCGGGTTGTCGGACGTGCTGAAGCTGGGTGAAAACGAGATCAGCATCCGCTTCGCCTCTCCGGTCCGGGAGGGAGCGAGGCGGCAGGCCGGGATGCCGTTCTACATTCCCTATGCCGCGCAGAACTGCCCGATCCCGAATGGGAATATGCTGCGGAAACCGGCTTGTGACTTTGGTTGGGACTGGAACATCGCGCTGGCCCCGTTCGGAGTTTATGGCGATGTAAGGTTGGTGGTGGAACGGAAGCCGGAGCTTTACAACATAAAGATCAGGCAGACGCACGAGCATGACCGCGTGACGGTTTCAGTTCGGGCGCAGGCGCTGGAAGTTGCATCGGCTACCATCTCGCTGTGTGGGCAGACGCAGCAGATGGAGTTTTCCGAGGGTCTTGCATGGGCATCTCTGACTGTTGAAAGACCAAGCCTGTGGTGGCCCGCGGGTCAGGGGCAGCAACCGCTGCACGATCTGTCCATCTGCTATGACGCTGTGAAGGTGGTCCGCCGCATTGGCTTTCGGTCCATCGAACTGGTGAGAGAAGGCGACGGCGAAGGCACCGGTTTCAAGTTTCGGGTTAACGGGCGCGATGTCTTTGCCAAGGGGGCCAACTGGATTCCGCAGGACGCGCTGGCGTCAAACATCACGCTCGACGCGACGCGCGACCTGCTACAATCCGCTGTCGACGCCAACATGAACATGATCCGTGTCTGGGGTGGCGGCCGATACGAGCCGGACTGGTTTTACGACCTCTGCGACGAACTGGGCCTGATGGTCTGGCAGGACTTTATGTTCGCCTGCAATCTCTACCCATCGACGGGTGAATTCCTCGCTGGGGTGTTCGCGGAAGTTGTCAGCAATGTTGATCGTTTGCATCACCATGCCTGCATTGCTCTCTGGTGTGGCGACAATGAATTGATCGGGGCATTGACGTGGTTCCCGGAGAGCCGTGCCAACCGGGACCGCTACCTTGCCTCCTACGATCGTCTCAACCGCACGATCGAGGAGGCGTTGGACATTGCATCGCCTGGTTCGAACTGGTGGCCCTCCTCGCCCTCACCCGGACCCATGTCCTTCGGCGATGCCTGGCATGACGACTCGTCCGGCGACATGCATTTCTGGTCGGTCTGGCACGAGGGGCGCGACTTCGACCACTATCGCGACGTCAGCCCCCGGTTCTGTTCGGAGTTCGGCTTCCAGTCCTATCCCTCGCTGTCGGCGATCCGGCGATTTGCGAGCCCTGCGGACTGGAACATCGCCAGCCCGGTGATGGAGAGCCACCAGAAGAACGCAGGCGGCAACGCGCGGATTGCGGAGACGATGTTCCGCTACTTCCGCTTTCCGGTGGATTTCCCGAATTTCGTCTACCTGTCCCAGGTGCAACAGGGGCTGGCGATCAAGACCGCGGTGACGCATTGGCGGAGCCTGAAGCCGCATTGCATGGGGACGCTCTACTGGCAGCTGAACGACACCTGGCCGGTTTGCAGCTGGTCGAGCCTCGATCACGGCGGCAACTGGAAGCTGCTGCACCACATGGCCGCGCGGTTCTACGCGCCCGTGACGGTGGTGGCGGTGCCGAAGGATGGCGGGATCGAACTGCGGGCTGTCAATGACCGGGCAGAGGTTGCGACGATCACCGTCACGGCACGCGCGGCGGCGATGGATGGCTCCACACGGAAGCTGGCCGAGGCGACCGTCACTGTGCCGACGGACGCGGCAGTGCCGGTGCTGACCTTGTCCCCGGATGCACTGGGGGCGGGGGAGGTGCTGGCCTTCACCTGGTCGGGCGATGCGCAGGGCGGGGATGTCCATGCGCCGAAGCCCTGGAAGGCCTACGACCTTTTGCCGTCGGGCCTTACCGCCGAGATGCGGCAAGGGGGTGGAGTGTGGAATTTGACCTTGCAGGTCAAGGCACTCGCTCCGTTTGTTGCGGTGGAATCTGAAGTGCCGGGCCGCTTCTCGACCAACGCCGTGACGCTGTTTCCCGGCTTCCCCGCCACGATCATCTTCACCCCCGAGGACCCCTCGGCGGTGCCCCGCTTCACCTTCCGAGACCTCCATTCCGCCACTTACGGCGCCTGACGAAAGGATATCCCATGTTCAGCTACCAGCTTTATTCCTCGCGCAACTTCCCGCCCATGTCGCGGACCTTCGAGATGGTGTCGAAGGCCGGCTATGGGGCGGTGGAAGGCTACGGCGCGCTTTATGCCGACGATGCGGCGGTGGCGGCAACGCAGGAGGGGCTGAAGGCCACCGGGCTGACCATGCCGACCGGGCATTTCGGCCTCGCGCAACTGGAAACCGAGGTCGACAAGGTGCTGGGCATCGCCAAGGCGCTGAAGATGGAGCGGCTTTATTGCCCCTATGTGCTGCCCGAGGACCGGCCCACCGATGCGGCGGGGTGGACGGCGTTCGGGGCGCGATTGCAGAAGGCGGGCGCGCCCTACAAGGCGGCGGGCTACAGCTTCGGCTGGCACAACCACGACTTCGAGTTCAGGGCGCTGTCCGACGGCTCGATGCCGCAGGACCGCATCTTCGAAGGCGGGCCGGGTCTGGAATGGGAGATGGACGTGGCCTGGGTGATCCGTGGCGGGGCGGACCCCCTCTCATGGATCGAGAAGTACAAGGACCGGATCACCGCGGCGCATGTGAAGGACATCGCCCCGGCGGGCGAGAACAAGGATGAGGATGGCTGGTCCGACCTTGGCTATGGCACGGTGGACTGGAAGACGATCATGGCGGCGCTGAAGGAGATCGGCGTGAAGCACTTCGTCATGGAACACGACAACCCGAAGGACGACGCGCGGTTCGCGACTCGCTCGCTTGCGTCGGCCAAGGCACTCTGAGGAATAGCGAAAATGGCAAATCTTGGAATCGGCATCATCGGGGCGGGCAATATCTCGACCAGCTATCTGCGGCTGGCGCCCCTGTTCAAGGGGCTGGAGGTACGGTCGGTTGCCGACGTGAACATGGACGCAGCCAAGGCGCGGGCGGAGGAGTTCGGCACCCGCGCCCAGTCGGTCGATGACCTGCTGGCGAACAAGGACGTGGACGTGGTGATCAACCTCACCATCCCGGACGCGCATTACGCGGTGACGAAGCGCATTCTGGAGGCGGGCAAGCACGCCTATTCCGAAAAGCCGCTGGTCCTGACGCTGGAGCAAGGCGTGGCGCTGCGCGACCTGGCCAAGGCCAAGGGGCTGGCGGTGGGCTGTGCGCCCGATACCTTCCTTGGCGGTGCGCACCAGCAGGCGCGGGCGGTGCTGGACGAGGGCCGCGTGGGCCAGATCACCTCGGGCTCTGCGGCGGTGCTGAATCACGGGATGGAACACTGGCATCCGAACCCGGATTTCTTCTTCCTGCCGGGGGCCGGACCGATGCTGGACCTTGGTCCCTACTATGTGGCGGACCTGGTCAACTTCCTGGGTCCGGTGAAGCGGGTGGGGGCGCTGACCTCATCCGCCCAGGCGGAACGGGTGATCTCGAACGGCCCGCGCGAAGGCGAGACGGTGCCGGTAAAGACGCCGACCAACATCCATGCCCTGCTGGAGTTCCACAACGGCGCGACGATCAACCTGTCGACCAGCTGGGACGTCTGGCACCACAAGCGAAACCATTTCGAGCTGTATGGCACCGAGGGCACCCTCTATGTCCCCGACCCCAACTTCTTCGGTGGCGCGGTGGAGATCGGCGGCAAGGACGGCAGCCTGACGGAGCTTGATCCGTGGGACCATCCGTTTGGCGTTCCGAACCAGGAGCATCCTGATCGCGGACCCCTGGCGAACTATCGGACGGCGGGGCTGGCCGACATGGTCGCGGCATTGCAGGGCGGGCGCGATGCGCGCTGTTCGCTGGAACGCGCGCTGCATGGGGTGGACGTGATGACCGCCTGCCTGAAATCGGGCGAGACGGGGCAATTCGTGACGCTGACCACCACCTGCACCCGACCTGCGGCGCTGTCGCCGGACGAGGCGCGGGCGCTGCTGCGCTGAGCGGGTCATGCCCTGACGCCTCCCTGCCGGGCAGATCCGGCGGGCGGAGGGATTGAGGGATCCTTCCGCCTGCCTTAGCGCTGAAGGAGCCAAGAATGCTGGAAAACCCGGTGATCCGCGGCTTCAACGCCGACCCCAGTTTCTGTCGGGTGGGCGAGGACTACTATATCGCGACTTCGACCTTCGAATGGTACCCGGGGGTGCAGATCCACCATTCCCGCGATCTGGTGAACTGGCGGCTGGTGGCGCGACCATTGCGGCGGGCAAGCCAGTTGGACATGCGGGGCAACCCCGACAGCTGCGGCATCTGGGCGCCCTGTCTGAGCCACGCCGACGGACGGTTCTGGCTGGTCTACACCGACGTCAAGCGGCTGGACGGGGCGTTCAAGGATGCGCACAACTACATCGTCACCTGCGCGAGCGTGGACGGCGACTGGTCTGACCCGATCTACGTCACGTCCTCAGGCTTCGACCCCTCGCTCTTCCATGACCGCGACGGGCGGAAGTGGTTCCTCAACATGCGCTGGAACCATCGGGAAAAGGGCACCGGCCTGAACCCGGCACATGACCGCTTCGACGGGATCGAGTTGCAGGAATGGCACCCGGAGGAGGGACTTCTGGGCGAGGTCACGACGATCTACACCGGGACGGACTTTGGCCTGACCGAGGCGCCGCATCTGTTCCGGCGCGGCGCGTATTATTACCTGACGACCGCCGAGGGTGGCACCGGCTATGACCATGCCGTGACGCTGGCGCGGTCGCGGGTCATCCGGGGGCCTTACGAGACCCATCCGCAGAAGCATGTGATCACCGCGCGGTTCGATCAGGGAAGCCCGATCCAGCGGATGGGGCACGGGCAGTATGTCGAAGGGCATGACGGGCGGTATTGGCATTCCTTCTTGTGCGGGCGGCCGCAGCAGGGCGCGCGCGGGCCGTTCTGCTCGACGGGGCGGGAGACCGGGTTGGCCGAGGTCGTCTGGCGTGACGACTGGCTTTGGCTGAAGGACGGGGGAATGGTGCCGCCGTCGACCATCGACCTTCCGGTGGCCCGGTTGGTGCCGGGGGTGGTGGAGCATGACTTCACCGGTCCCGACCTGCCGATGGAGTTCCAGTGGCTGCGGACGCCGCATCCCGAGCGACTGTTCACCCTGACAGGCAGCGCCCTTCGGCTGATCGGGCGGGAGAGCCTAGGGTCATGGTTCGAGCAGTCGCTGGTCGCTCGGCGTCAGGACGAACCGGCCTATGCTGCAGAGTGCGATGTGGTCGCCGACCCTCCCAACTGGCAGCGGGCGGCCGGGCTGATCACCTACTACAACCGGCACAAGTTCCATGCGGCCTTGGTCACGCGCGAGGGAGATAGCCGGGTGGTGGTTCTGGTTTCTTGCGAGGGCGACTGGCCGGGCGAGGCGCTGGCTTTCCACGGGCGGTTCCCGGTGGCGGAGGGCAAGGTCACGCTGGGCGTGGCGGTCGACCGGGCGGTGCAGCGCTTCAGCGTGAACGGGGTGCCGGTCGGACCGGAGCTGGATGCCTCGGTCGTCTCGGACGAGGGCGGGCGTGGGGAACATGCGTCGTTCACCGGGGCGTTCGTCGGCGTTGTTGCACATGACCTGACCGGGCAGGGCTGGACGGTGGATGTGACGCGGTTCCGCTATGCGCCCAAAGCGGATTGAGGATTTGATCAGACGGATTTGATCAACTCTTGATTGCCGGGCGGATGCCGTCATAAAGGGGCGAAGCGAAAGGGGCCCCGATGGACGCGGACAGCCGGAAGATACCCAGCCACGAGGTCACATATGCGCGCCTGCGCGACATGATCCTGTTCGGGCATCTGGCGCCGGGCGCCCCGGTCACGATCCAGGGGCTGATCGCCGATCTTGGCGCGGGCATGACCCCGGTGCGAGAGGCGATCCGGCGGCTGACGGCGGAGGGCGCGTTGCTGCCGCAGGGCAACCGGCGGGTGGCGGTGCCGGAACTGTCGGCAGAGATGCTGGAACAGGTTGCTTTCGCGCGGCTTGCGATCGAGCCGAAGCTCGCCGAACTGGCCGGGCCGAAGCTGACGGCGGTGCAGATCGACCGACTGGAGGCTATCGACGGGGCGGTAAACCGGGCCATTGCTGCGGGCAAGCTGCCGGACTACCTGGCAGGGAACCATGCCTTCCACTTTGCGCTCTATGAGGCGGCGGAGGCCCCGGTTCTGCTGGACCTTGCTCGGTCGTTGTGGCTGCGGGCGGGGCCGAGTTTGCGGGCGGTGATCGACCGATATGGCCGCGATGTGGCGCCCGACCTGCATCGTGAGGCGATCGCTGCAATGCGGGCGGGGGATGCGGCTGCGTTGGCCGAGGCGATCCGGCGCGACATCCAGCAGGGCATCGAGCATGTGCGGCAGGCCCTGGCCGAGGGTCACTGACCGGCACCTGCCAAATTGAGCGCCTTGCGGCGCGAAGACTCTTTGTCTCGTCGTCGGGGCTTGCACCCTCCTCCTCGCGATGCCTCCGGCGGGGATATTTGGGCAAATGTGAAAGGCTTCATTGGCGCGAAATAATTTGATCAAATTTCTTGAACCCCGGGGCGTTTGATCATATCCTGCCGCAAAGACGGGGCATCTGGCCCTGCCGATTCCGCGAGGTCACTTCCCATGAACATGATCACCAACCACCTGCCGACCGCCGAATTGCAGCGCCTGGACGCCGCGCACCACTTCCATCCCTTCACCGACAAGGCGGCCTTGGCCGCCAAGGGCGCGCGGGTCATCACCCGGGGCGAGGGGGTCTGGCTGACCGACAGCGAGGGGAACCGGATCCTTGACGGGATGGCGGGTCTCTGGTGCGTGAACATCGGCTATGGCCGGAAGGAACTGGCCCAGGTCGCGGCGCGGCAGATGGAAGAGCTGGCCTATTACAACACCTTCTTCCAGACGACCCATGTGCCCGCGATTGCGCTGGCGGCGGAGATTGCGAAGCTGGCGCCGGGTGATCTCAACCATGTGTTCTTCGCCGGGTCGGGGTCCGAGGCGAACGACACCAACATCCGCCTCGTGCGGCGCTACTGGGACGTCAAGGGCATGCCCTGGCGCAAGACGATCATCGCGCGGTGGAACGGGTATCATGGCTCGACCATGGGCGGCGGCTCGCTGGGGGGCATGAAGCCGATCCATGCGCATGGCGGCAAGATCGACGGGATCGAGCATATCGGCCAGCCCTACTGGTGGGCGGAGGGCGGCGACATGCCGGAGGACGAGTTCGGCCTGCTGCGCGCGCGGGAGCTGGAGGAGAAGATCCTCCAGGTCGGGCCGGACAACGTGGCGGCCTTCATCGGCGAGCCGATCCAGGGCGCGGGCGGGGTGATCGTGCCGCCGCGGACCTACTGGCCGGAAATCCAGCGGATCTGTGACAAGTACGGCATCCTGTTGATTGCCGACGAGGTGATCACCGGGTTCGGACGGACGGGGGAGTGGTTCGGCAGCCAGACCTTCGGGATCAGGCCGCATATCATGACCATCGCGAAGGGGCTGTCGTCGGGCTACGCGCCGATTGGCGGGTCGATTGTCTGTGACGAGGTGGCCGAGGTCGTCGGCGGGGGCGGGGAGTTTTTCCACGGCTACACCTATAGCGGCCACCCGGTCGCCTGCGCGGTGGCGCTGGAGAACCTGCGGATCATGCAGGACGAGAAGATCGTCGAGCATGTCCGGGACGTGGCGCATCCCTATCTGAAAGAGCGCTGGGAGAAGCTGGCGGAGCATCCGATGGTGGGGGAGGCGAAGCTGGTCGGGCTGATGGGGTCCATCGCGCTGACCCCGAACAAGGCGACGCGGGCCAAGTTCGCTTCGGAAGCGGGGACCGTCGGCTTCAAGACCCGGGAGCGCTGCTTCGCGAACAACCTGATCATGCGGCATGTGGGGGACCGGATGATCATCGCCCCGCCGCTGGTGATCACTCCGGCCGAGATCGACGTGCTGATTGAACGGGCGAAAAAGTCGCTGGACGAGGCCTACAAGATCGTCAAGGACGAGGGGCTGTGGGTCGCGGCCTGACACTGTCCACGGTGGACAGATTTTTCGAGCCTTTGATATCAATGGCTTGGTCGCGGACGTTCATAGAAAATTAAGAATTGGGCGGCGTGTCGGAGTAGGTCCGGCGCGCCGTTTGTCGTTGGCGATGATCCACTCGGCGACGGCCAGGTTCAGTACCCAGGCACCGATCATCATCACCGCGCGGGGGCCTTCGGTCGGCGGACCGACCAGCAGGAACCACGGCATGTGGGTGAAAACCTGCGTGCCTGCGCCCATCCCGATGGCATAGGCGCGGAGCATCCAGGCCCGGTGGGCTGCCACGTCGCCCCGCAGGATCGTGGTCACGCCGAGGATAAGGGCCACGGCCATGCCCGCACCGAAGATCAGGCGGGCGACGTAGACCGCTTCCCCGTCCGCGTTGGCCCAAGGGTAGGTCAGGGTCATCCAGATGCCGCTGGAGGCGGCGAGAAGGCCCATCGGGAAAGCGACGCGTCCCGCGACGCGGTGCCATTTCGTGTGTCGGGCTGACGTAAACTGGAAGGCCCCGAGCAGGGCGTAGATTGTAGCGCCGATGATATGGAGCACGACGGGCAGGGGTGCTGCATGGGACCGGGCGGTCTCGGACGAGGCGGTGCCGGTGGCGAGGTCGTTGAGGCGCGCCATCCCGGCAATCATGGGCACGAGGGCGAGGAGGATCAGTGCCGCGGGGACAAGCCAGTCGGGGCGGGTGACGGTGCGGGGCATGGGAACCTCCTTTGCGTGAAGCAGAAATACACATGCGCGGATCATGTCGATATTGCCGAAGATCGGCTGTGTGTTATGCATATTTGCATGAATCAGCATATCCCCTTCGACTGGACGCAGGCCCGCGCCTTTCTGGCGACGGTCGAGGCGGGCAGTCTTTCGAAGGCCGCCAGGGCCCTGGGGCTGACTCAGCCCACCCTGTCGCGGCAGGTGGCGGGGCTGGAGGCGGACCTTGGCGTCGTGCTCTTCGAGCGGGTCGGTCGGGCGCTGGTGCTGACCGACACGGGGCGAGATTTGCTGGACCATTTCCGCGACATGGGGGCGGCGGCGGGGCGGATTTCACTTGCGGCGGGGCAGTCGCAGGCGCTGGAGGGGCGGGTCACGATCAGCGCCAGCGATGCGTTTGCGGTCTATGTGCTGGTGCCGCTGCTGGCAGAGTTGCAGGAGGTGGCTCCGGGGATCGAGGTCGAGGTGCTGGCGTCGAACACCATCAGCGACCTGCAACGGCGCGAGGCGGATATTGCGATCCGGCATCTGCGCCCGGACGAGCCGGAGCTGATCGGGCGGCAGGTGGGGGATTGGCGGGCGCGGCTTTATGCCTCTGGCCGGTATCTGGACCGCAGGGGGCGACCTGCGGTGCCGGAGGACCTTGCGGGGCATGACCTTCTGGGCTTTGCGCCGGTTGAGCGGCTGGTGGCGACGCTGAATGCCTTCGGGTTGCCGGTCACGCGGCGGAATTTCCGGCATGTGACGGACAACGGGCTGGTGCTGGCCGGGATGGCCGAGCGGGGCCTTGGGATCGCAGTGACGCCGACGGTGTTTGCTGACCGGATGGTCGGGCTGGAGCCGGTTCTGCCGGACTGGCCGGGGATTCCGGTGCCGCTGTGGCTGATCGCGCACCGGGAGGTGCAGACCAGCAAGCGGATTCGTATGGTCTTCGACTTTCTGGCCGGAGTACTGACCCGGGCGTGATCGGACGGTTGCAGGCGGGACTGCCGGAACCCGCCGGTCCGGTTTTCGACTGAAATTGCAATAACTCAATGGGTTGAGCGCGGACCTTCTGTCGGCAAGGCAGAGGGCGGAAAGGTTTCAGCTATTATATTGCTAAGCTTGTAAGCTTTGCATATGTTAAGGCAAATACGGAGACCGACTCGCATGGCCCGACTGCCCGGACATCTGCTGCTTTCCCTCATGCTTGGCGCGGCCGCCCTGCCGGTGGGTGCCGAGCCGGTGACGCTGGCCCCGGTCACGGTGACGGAATGGAAGGCGGTCTACGGCACGGTCGAGGCGCGGGACCGGATACCGGCACGGGCGCGGATCGGGGGCACTCTGGTCGCGCTGTCGGCGGCCGAGGGCGATCTGGTCGAGGCCGGGCAAGAGCTGGCGCGGATCGTCGATGACAAGCTCGATTTCCAGCTCGCGGCGCTGGCGGCTCAGAAGGAGGCGCTGGCGGCGCAACTGGCGAATGCAGGGGCGGATTTGCAGCGCGGCGAGGATTTGCTGAAGAACGGCGTCACCACGACGCAGCGGGTCGATGCGCTGCGGACACAGGTCGATGTGCTGACGGGACAGATCGCCTCGTTGGACGCGCAGGCCGAGGTGGTGGCGCAGCAGGCCAAGGAGGGCGTGGTGCTGGCCCCGGTGGCGGGGCGGGTGCTGGATGTGCCGCAGACCAAGGGCGCGGTGGTGATGCCGGGCGAAGTGGTTGCCGTTGTCGGTGGGGGCGGAACGTTCCTGCGCATCGCGGTGCCGGAGCGGCATGCGACGGCACTGACGGCGGGGGATGCGATCCGGGTGTCCGAAGGGGGCGAGGACCGGGAGGGGCGGCTCGCCCGGGTTTATCCGCTGATCGAGGGCGGCCGGGTGGTTGCCGATGTGGAGATTGAAGGCCTGCCGGACAGCTTTGTCGGCGCTCGGATGCTGGTGCGGCTGCCGGTCGGCGAACGCAAGGCGCTCTTGGTGCCGAAAGCGGATGTGGTGACGCGGGCGGGGCTGGATTTCGTCGGGGTTCAGGGGGCGGACGGTGCGGCGCTGCGAACCATCGTGCCGGGCGAGGCGCAGGTGGTGGACGGGGTAGAGATGGTCGAGGTGATCTCGGGCCTGTCGGCGGGTGATGTTGTGGTTCCGGCCTCCGAGGTGGGCCATGAGTGACAGGCACCCCTTGGGCATCGCCGGGGGGCTGACGCGGGCCTTCATCGGCTCGGCCCTGACGCCCCTGTTCATTCTGGCCGCGCTGGCGGCGGGGCTGGTCGCCTTGATCAGCCTGCCGCGGGAGGAGGAGCCGCAGATCTCGGTTCCGATGGTGGACATCCATGTCCAGGCGCCGGGGCTGAAGGCCGAGGATGCGGTCAAGCTGGTGACGGAGCCTTTGGAGGTGATCGTCAAGGGGATCAACGGGGTCGAGCATGTCTATTCGCAGACCCATGACGACGCGGTGCTGGTGACGGCGCGGTTCGAGGTGGGGACGCGGGCCGAGGATGCGATCCTGCGGGTACATGACAAGGTAAGGGCGAATATCGACCGGATTCCGGTGGGGATTCCGGAGCCGCTGATCGTGGGGCGGGGGATCGACGATGTGGCGATCCTGACGCTGACCCTTTCGGGCGGGGGGCTTGGGGCGAATGACCTGACGCGGATTGCGCGGGTCATGCAGACCGAGGTGGCGAAGACCGGGGATGTGGGGCTGACCTATCTGGTTGGCGATGCGCAGGACGCGATCCGCATCGAGCCGGACCCGGATCGGCTGGCGCTCTATGGCGTGACCTTGCAGCAACTGGCGGGGAAGGTGGCGCAGGCGAACCGGGTTTTGAACACCGGCAAGCTGCGCGACCGGGGGCAGATGGTCGATCTGGTGTCGGGGGAGACGCTGACGGCTCCGGCCGAGGTGGCGAACCTGCTGGTGACGACGCGGGACGGGCGGGCGGTCTATGTCCGCGACGTGGCGGCGGTGCGGTATGTGGAGAACACGCGGGATGTCGTGGTGTCGCACCGGGCGAAGGGGGGCGAGGCTGGCCCGGCGGTGACGCTGGCGGTGGCCAAGCGGGCGGGGGCGAATGCGGTGGTGGTGGCGGAAGCCGTGCTGCACCGGGTGGAGGCCCTGGAGCCGAAGCTGATCCCCGAGGGCGTGACGGTGACGGTCACGCGCGACTATGGCGAGACGGCGAACGAGAAGGCGAACGAGCTCTTGTTCCATCTGGGGCTGGCGACGGTGTCGATCATCGCGCTGGTGTGGCTCGCGATCGGCTGGCGTGAGGCGGGGGTGGTGGCGATCGTCATTCCGGTGACGATCCTGCTGACGCTGTTCGCGGCCTGGGTGATGGGGTTCACGCTGAACCGGGTGTCGCTGTTCGCGCTGATCTTCAGTATCGGCATCCTGGTCGACGACGCCATCGTGGTGATCGAGAACATCGACCGGCATTGGGGGCTGGACCGCAAGGGCTCGCGGGTCGAGGCGGCGATTGCGGCGGTGGCGGAGGTCGGGAACCCGACCATCGTGGCGACGCTGACGGTGGTGGTGGCGCTCTTGCCGATGCTGTTCGTGAGCGGGCTGATGGGGCCCTACATGTCGCCGATCCCGGCCAATGCCTCGGCGGCGATGATCTTTTCCTTCTTCGTGGCGGTGATCATCACCCCCTGGCTGATGGTGAAGATCGCCGGGCGTGGCGCGGGGCACGGCGGGGCAGGGCATCACGGCGGATGGCTGGCGCGGGGCTACCGGGCGGTGGCGCGGCCGGTGCTGGCGACGAAGGGGCGCAGCCTGGGGTTCCTGCTGGTGACGGCGGGTTTGTCCTTCGGGTCGCTGGGGCTCCTCTACACCCGCGACGTGACGGTGAAGCTTTTGCCCTTCGACAACAAGTCGGAGCTGTCGGTGGTGATCGACCTGCCCGAGGGGTCTTCGGTCGAAGCGACCGACCGGGTGGCGCGGGATGTGGCGGATGTGGTGCTGGGGCTGCCGGAGGTGACATCGGTGCAGACCTATGCGGGCACCCCGGCGCCGTTCAATTTCAACGGGTTGGTGCGGCACTACTACCTGCGGGCTGAGCCGCAGCTGGGGGAAGTGGCGATCAACCTTGTGGGCAAGGCGGACCGCGACCGGGAGAGCCATGCGATTGCGCTGGACCTGCGGCAGCGGCTGGCCGGGCTGGCGGTGCCTGCGGGGACCAGCCTGAAGGTGGTGGAGCCGCCGCCGGGGCCGCCGGTGATCGCGACGCTTCTGGCCGAGGTCTACGGGCCGGATGCGGCGACGCGGCGGACGGCGGCGGGGATGATCCGGCAGGTGTTCGAGGCGGTGCCGTTCATCGTGGATGTGGACGACAGTTTCGGGGTGCAGGCGCGGCGGCTGCGGGCGGTGATCTCCTCCGATGATCTGGAGTTCTATTCGGTGCAGGAAGCGGACGTGTTCGACACGCTGGCGGCTCTGAACGGGGGCCGGACGGTCGGCTACTCGCACCGCGGCGAGGGGCGCTTGCCGATCCCGCTGGTGGTGGGGCGCGACAGGGCGGACCGGGTCATGGACGAGCGGTTCCTGACGACGCCGATTCCGGCCAACGCCCTGCCGGGCGCGCGGGGGGTGGTGGAACTGGGCGATGTGGTGACGGTCGGCGAGGAGGCCGCGAGCTATCCGGTCTTCCGCCACAACGGCCGCGATGCCGAGATGGTGACGGCGGAGCTGGCGGGGGAGTTCGAGGCGCCCTTGTACGGGATGCTGGCGGTGGCCGACCGGATCGAGGCGATGGACTGGCCGGAAGGCACCAAGCCCGTCGTCAGCCTGCACGGCCAGCCGGAGGACGAGGGCAAGGTCACGCTGCTGTGGGACGGCGAGTGGGAAGTCACCTTCGTCACCTTCCGCGACATGGGGGCGGCGTTCGGGGTGGCGCTTCTGGGCATCTACATCCTGGTCGTGGCGCAGTTCGGGTCGTTCCGGCTGCCGCTGGTGATCCTGACGCCGATCCCGCTGACGTTCCTGGGGATCATGGCCGGGCACTGGCTGTTCGGCGCGCCGTTCAGCGCCACGTCCATGATCGGGTTCATCGCGCTGGCGGGGATCATCGTGCGCAACTCGATCCTGCTGGTCGACTTCATCCGGCACGGCGGCGGGGTGACGGTGGACCTGTTGATCGAGGCGGGCGCGATCCGGTTCAAGCCGATCCTTTTGACCGCCATCGCCGCCATGATCGGTGCGGTGGTGATCCTGGCGGACCCGATCTTCCAGGGTCTCGCGATTTCGCTGCTCTTCGGTCTGCTGACATCGACGCTGCTGACCGTGCTTGTCATCCCGGCGATCTACCGCGTGTTCCGCACCGAGGCGGGCACGGCGGCGACCGTCACAGCCTGATCAGAGGAGGAGACTGAAATGGCACATGTCGTTGTTCTGGGGGCCGGGTTGGGCGGCGCCATCATGGCTTACGAGTTGCAGGACCAGCTGAGGCCCGAGGACAAGGTGACGGTCGTCACCAAGGATCCGACCTATCACTTCGTGCCGTCGAACCCCTGGATTGCGGTCGGCTGGCGGGGGCGCGAGGACATTACGGTCGACCTGGCGCCGGTGATGGCGAAGAAGGGGATCGGGTTCATCCCGGTGGCCGCCGAACGCCTGCACCCGGAGGAGAACCGGATCGCGCTGGTCGGTGGGAAGTCGGTCAGTTACGACTATCTGGTGATCGCGACCGGGCCGGAGCTGGCCTTCGACGAGGTGCCGGGGCTGGGTCCGCATGGCGGGTTTACCCAGTCGATCTGTCATATCGACCATGCCGAGGCGGCGAAGACGGTGTTCGAGAAGCTGGTCGCCAATCCCGGCCCGGTGGTGATCGGCGCGGCGCAGGGGGCGAGCTGTTTCGGTCCGGCCTACGAGTTCCTGTTCATCCTTGAGACGGCGCTGCGCCGGGCCAAGGTGCGCGACCGGGTGCCGATGACCTTTGTCACTCCCGAGCCCTATATCGGCCATCTGGGGCTGGACGGGGTGGGCGACACCAAGGGGCTTCTGGAAAGCCAGATGCGCGAGAAGCACATCAAGTGGATGACCAATACCCGGATCAAGCGGGTGGAGGAGGGCCACATGTTCGTCGAGGAAGTCGGCGAGGATGGTGTGGCGAAGGCCGAGAAGGACCTGCCCTTTGCCTTTTCGATGATGCTGCCCGCCTTCCGGGGGATCAAGCCGGTGGCGGGGATCGAGGGGCTGTCGAACCCGCGTGGCTTCACCATCGTCGACAAGCACCAGCGGAACCCGAAATACCCGAACGTCTTCGCGGTCGGCGTCTGCGTCGCGATCCCGCCGATGGGGCCGACGCCGGTGCCCTGCGGCGTGCCGAAGACCGGCTTCATGATTGAATCGATGGTCACGGCCACGGCGATGAACATCGGCAACATCGTGCGGGGCAAGGAACCGGACAGCGTGGGAAGCTGGAACGCCGTCTGCCTGGCGGACTTCGGCGACGGGGGCATCGCCTTTGTGGCCCAGCCGCAGATCCCGCCGCGCAACGTCAACTGGTCGTCCTCGGGCAAATGGGTGCATCTGGCGAAGGCGGGGTTCGAGAAATACTTCCTGCGCAAGCTGCGCAAGGGCCAGTCGGAGCCCTTCTATGAACACCTCGCGCTGAAGGCGCTGGGGATCGACAAGCTGAAAGAAACCACGAAAGGATAAGGAAATGTCGATAGATACTGCGGTTCTGCGGTTCGCGGGAGTCATGGTGTTGCTCAGCGTAGTGCTGACGGTCTGGGTCTCGCCGCTTTTCGTCTGGCTGACGGTTTTCGTCGGGCTGAACCTCTTGCAATCCTCGTTCACCGGCTTCTGCCCGGCGGCGATGGTGTTCCGGGCGATGGGTGTTAAGAAGGGCTGCGCGTTCGAATAGGATCGGGCGAGTGAGGGCGAAGATGGCGGAGATTCTGGAAGGCTTCGGCGGCACGCCGGAACAGGCCTCGAAGGCGGTGGCGCTGCTGAAGTCGCTGTCGCATGAGGGGCGGTTGCAGATCCTCTGCTGTCTGGTCGACGGCGAATTGAGCGTGACGCAGCTCGCCGAGGCGCTGGGGACAAGCCCGGTCAGCGTCTCGCAGCAGCTGATGCGGCTTCGCGCCGAGGGCATCGTGCAGACCCGGCGCGAGGGCAAGAGCGTGATCTACCAGTTGGCGCGCGAGGAGGTGGCGGTGATCGTCACCGCCTTGCGCGACACCTTCTGCAAGCGGCACTGACGGCCCCGCGCGGGGTCAGAGCGTCCGGTCCAGAAGCGCCAGCCAGTTGCGATGCGCGAGCTTTTCCAGAAGCGGGCGGTCATAGCCGTGGTCGGCCAGCGCCTGGAGAAGCCGCGGCAGGCCGGTCACGTCGCCGATGACATCGGGCGTGGTGCAGCCATCGTAGTCCGACCCGAAGCCAAGGTGATCCTCGCCCACCTGCCGCAGCAGATGGTCCATCTGACGCAGGATCGCATCCCAGCCGGTTTCGGCGATGCGGCGGCCATCGGGACGCAGGAACGAAACCGAGAAGTTCAGCCCCACCATGCCGCCGCTGTCGCGGATCATCGCAAGCTGCCGGTCGGTCAGGTTGCGGCTGGAGGGGCAGAGGGCGTGGGCATTGGAATGGGTGGCGACCAGCGGAGCGTCGGAGAGCCGGGCCACGTCGTTGAAGCCGGCCTCGTTCATGTGGCTGAGGTCGAGCATGATCTTCAGCCGGTTGCATTCGCGCACAAGGCGCTGGCCCGCATCGGTCAGGCCCGGCCCGGTGTCGGGGCTGGAGGGAAAGGCGAAGGGCACGCCATGGCCGAAGATGGTGGGCCGCGACCAGACCGGGCCAAGGGAGCGCAGGCCGATGGCGTGGAAGACGTGCAGCGCGTCGAGGCTTTCGTCGATCGCCTCGGCGCCCTCCATATGCATGATCGCGGCGATGGTGCCGGAGGCGAGGCAATCGCGCAGCTCGGCAGCCGTGCGGCAGATCTTCAGGGTGCCGCCGCTTTCCCGTTCCATCCACAGGAGATGCCCGGCCAGGGTGATGGCCGGGAGGATGGCGTCGGCGTAGGGGATGAGGTCGGGGAGCGGCAGGGTGTAGGGCGGGTTTTCCATCCGTGCCTGATAGTCGGCGTCGTCATGCGCGGTGGGCGAGGGCAGGTAGATCGCGAAGAAACCGCCGGCAAAGCCCGCACCCCGCATGCGGGGCAGGTCGAGATGGCCCTTGCCTTCGCCGGTGAGGAAGATCGCCTCGCGCCGGGCGGGATCCTGCAGGAGACGGAAGAGCAGGTCGTTGTGGCCGTCGAAGACCGGGATCATCGTCAGGGCCTCGCCGGGCCGCCAAGCATCCGGTCGGCGCTGGCATCGAACAGGCTGCGGGCGTAGGGCGTGGTCATCCGGGCCTCGGCCAGGGCCTCGCGCGGCATCTGTTCCACCGCGCGACCGTTCTGCATGACGAGGATGCGGTCGCACATGTGGTCGATCACCGCGAGGTCGTGGCTGACCATCAGGAAGGTCAGCCCGCGCGCGGCCCGCAGCCGGTCGAGAAGATTCAGGACTTCGGCCTGCACCGAGGCATCGAGCGCGGAGGTGGGTTCGTCGAGGAGGAGGATCGTCGGCTCCAGCATCAGCGCGCGGGCGATGGCGACGCGCTGGCGCTGGCCGCCGGACAGCTGGTGCGGATAGCGGAAGCGGAAGGCGGCGGGCAGGCCAACATCCTCCAGCGCCTTGACTACACGGGCGTCGGACCCGGAAATGCCGTGGATGGCGAGCGGTTCCGACAGCGTCCGGTCGATGGTGTGGCGGGGGTGGAGGCTGGCATAGGGGTCCTGGAAGACCATCTGCACCCGTGTCGCGAAATCGGGCCCGCGCGGGGCGGGTAGTGATGCGCCGTCGATGCGGATCGTGCCGGCCGTGACCGGGGCCAGCCCGCAGATCGCGCGAAGGATCGTCGACTTGCCCGATCCGCTTTCGCCGACGAGGCCGAAGCTTTCGCCCTGCTCGACGCTGAAGCTGACGTCCTCGACGGCATGGACCTCGCGGCCCTTGGAGCGGAAGGTCACGGAGAGGTGGTCGATCTCGATCAGGCTCATTGCGCCCAGGCCCCCGAGCGGTCAAGCGCGGGCAGGGGGCCGCGCGGGCCGCCGATGCGCGGCAGGCAGTTCAGCAGGCCGCGGGTATAGGGGTGCTGCGCGTCCAGGAGGTTCTTCGCCAGGAGTTCCTCGACCACCTTGCCCTTGTACATCACCAGAACCCGGTCGCAGAAACGCGCGACGAGGCGCAGGTCGTGGCTGATGAAGATCAGGCCCATGCCACGTTCGCGCACCAAGCCGTCGAGAATCGACAGGACCTCGGCCTGGACGGTGACGTCGAGGGCCGAGGTGGGTTCGTCGGCAATCAGGAGGTCGGGTTCGGGGATCAGCATCATCGCGATCATCACGCGCTGGCCCATGCCCCCCGACAGTTCGTGCGGGTAGGCCTCCATCACCCGGGCGGGATCGCGGATATGCACCGCCGTCAGCGCGGCGATGGCCTTCGCCTCGGCATCGCGGCGACCAAGGCCGTCGCGGCGGCGCAAGCCTTCGGTCAGCTGGTCGCCGACCGTCATCACCGGGTTCAGGCTGTATTTCGGGTCCTGCATGACCATGCCGATCCGCTTCCCGCGAAGTGCGCGCATGTCGCGTTCCGAGGCCTGCATCAGGTCCTGCCCGTCGAAGACCATGCGGTCCGCCTCGATCCGGCCGGGCGGGCGGATCAGGCGCAGGACGGCGCGGCCGGTCATCGTCTTGCCGGAACCGCTTTCGCCGACGATGCCAAGGCGCTCGCGGCCAAGCGAGAAGGAGACCCCGCGCACGGCCTGGACCGGGCCGGTCTCGGTGTCGAAGGTCACGCGCAGGTTCTGGACGTCGAGCAGGGTCATTTCGGGGCGCTCTTCGGATCGAGGACGTCGCGCAAGCCATCGCCCAGAAGGTTGAAGCCGAGCGAGACCATGAAGATGGCAAGACCTGGCATGGTGGCAACCCACCATTGCTCGAACAGGAACTTGCGGCCCGACGAGATCATCAGCCCCCATTCCGGTTGCGGTGGCTGGACGCCAAGGCCGAGGAAGCCGAGGCCGGCCGCGATCAGGATCACCCCTGCCATGTCGAGCGTGACGCGGATGATGACCGAGGGCAGGCACATCGGCACGACATGGCCGAGGATGATGCGGGGGGCGCCTGCACCCTGCAGCTTGACGGCGGAGATGTAGTCCGAGCCGCGGATGGTCAGCGTCTCGGCCCGGGCGACGCGGGCATAGGGCGGCCAGGCGGTCAGCGCGATGGCGAGGACGGCGTTCTCGATCCCCGGTCCGAGGACGGCGACAAGGGCAAGCGCCAGGATCAACCGGGGGAAGGCGAGGAAGATGTCGGTCAGCCGCATCAGGACGGCGTCGATCCAGCCCCCGAAGTAGCCCGCGACGGTGCCGACCAGAAGGCCGAGGACCGGGGCCGTCACGGCGACCAGTGCGATGATGTAGAGCGTGATCCGCGCGCCGTAGATGATACGGGACAGGATGTCGCGCCCGAAATCGTCGGTGCCAAGAATGTAGCCGGGGGTGCCCGGCGGCCTCAGCCGGTTGGCCAGGTTCTGCACGAAGGGATCATGCGGGGCGATCCAGGGCGCCAGAGCCGCGACGAGCAGCAGGATGGCGACGATGATCAGCCCCGCCATCGCCAGCCGGTTGCGGCGGATGCGGAGCCAGGCCAGCCACAACTGCCCGAGCCGGGCCTGCCGACGCGAGGTCGGGCTTGGGTCTTGCAGCCAGGCGCGAAGCGCGGTCATGTCCGCGCCCTTGGGTCGACAAGGCGGTAGATGATGTCGGACACCATGTTCAGGGTCACGAAGGCCACGCCGACCACCACGGTACCTCCCAGCACGGCGGGCATGTCCGCGGCAAAGAGCGCGTCGGTGATGTAGCTGCCAAGGCCGGGCCAGGCGAAGATCGTCTCGGTCAGGACCGATCCTTCCAGAAGGTAGGCGTAAGACAGGGCGATGACGGTGATGAGCGGCACAAGCACGTTCTTCATCGCATGGACCCAGATCACCCGCCATTCCGGCATTCCCTTGACCCGGGCGGTGGTAATGTATTCCTGGCCGAGTTCATTCATCATGAAACTGCGGGTCATCCGGCTGATGTAGGCCATCGAGACATAGCCCAGCAGTCCGGCGGGCAGGATGATGTGGCTGACGGCGTTCGCAAACACATCCCAGGCACCGTTCAGCGCGGAATCGATCAGGATCATCCCGGTGTAGCTGGTCAGGGTGAATTCCATCATCATGTCATAGGTCGGGTCCAGACGTCCGGGCCCGGCGACCCAGTCCAGCTGGCCGTAGAACACCAGAAGCCCGATCAGCCCCAGCCAGAAGATCGGCATCGAGTAGCCCATGAGGCCGATCACCCGGACGATCTGGTCCGCGATGCTGCCGGGGCGGGTGGCGGCAAGCACGCCGGCCGGCACGCCCACGAGCGTCCCGAAGATGGTGCCGAGCGTTGCAAGCTCCAGCGTGGCGGGGAAGTAGCGGGCAATCTCGGCGGAAATGCTTTCGCCGGTGCGGATCGAGGTTCCAAGGTCGCCCTGCATGGCGTCGCGGACATAGATGTAGAACTGCTGCCACATCGGCAGATCAAGGCCCAGCTTGTCGCGGATCGCTTGCATCTGCGCCTCGGTCGCGCGTTCGCCGACGATCGAGAGGACCGGGTCGATCGGCACCACCCGCCCGATGACAAAAGTGACGAGAAGGAGACCAAGGATCGTGATCGCCAGGGTGAAAAGGCCAATCGCCAACTGGCGCGCGAGGCGCGGCAGCGGGTTGTCACGGGGCGGAGCGGGTGTACCGGTCATTGCGGTTGGGGGCCGCCGCAGGAAGGCGGCGGCCCCGGTCGCTTACTTGGTCACGGTCCAGTAGCTTGCCGAGTCGGTCGCGCCGCCGGCATAGAAGCCCGAGACATTGGCGCGCATCGCGTCCTGGCGGGCCTGCTGGAACATCAGGACGAAGGCCGAATTGTCACGCACCTTGCGCTGGATGTCGCCGTACATCTCGGCCCGCTTGGCACTGTCCTTCTCCTCGACCGCGGCGGCGGTTTCGGCGTTGAGTTCGGCGCCCGGATCCCAGGCGGTCCGCCAGGCGAGATAGCCGGTCGCATTCGCCGCGTCGCTGTTGTCGGGGTTCATCGCGAAGGTCGAGGCGTTGGTATGCGGGTCGGGATAGTCCGGCCCCCAGGTCTGCAGCGTGATGTCATGCTTGCGGCCGCGATAGGTTTCGAGGCCCTGCTTGCCATCGCCCACGTCGAGCACCAGGTTGATCCCGATCTGCGAGAAGGTGTTCTGGATCGAGGTAGCGATGTCCAGGCGTTCCTGGTTGTTGCGGACGGTGAATCCGATGTCGACCGGCAGGGTCAGCCCGGATTCGGCCATCAGCGCCTTGGCTTTCTCGATGTCCAGCGAATAGGGGTTCTCGTCGAGCGCGCCAAGGAAGCCCAGCGGCAGGAAATCCTGGTGGACGACCCACTGGCCCTTCAGGATCGAATCCTGCATGCCGGTGTAGTCGATGGCCCAACGCATCGCCTCTTGCACCTTGGGGTTCGCCAGTTCGGCCTTCTTCTGGTTCAGCGCCAGATAGTAGACCTGGCCACCCACGTCGCCTTGAACCTTGAGGTCGGCATTGCCGGCGATGCCCTCGATGTCGGTCGGGGTCATCTCGCGCGCGATGTCGATGTCACCCTTTTCCAGCAGGAGACGTTCGGTCGCACCTTCGGGGATGTGCTGCATGAAGACATTCTTGATCTTCGCGTCGCCGCGCCAATGGCCCTGGCGCGCCTCGAGCACATAGCCTTCGTTCGGCTTGAACGACTTAAGGATATAGGCCCCGGTCCCCGCGCTGTTGGCCTTGAGCCAGGCGTTGCCCATGTCGCCGTCGACCTCGTGCTCCATCACCGTCTTCATGTCGACGATGTTGGCGACGCCCGCCGTCAGGCAGTTGTAGACGAAGGACGGCGCATAGGCCTTGTCGGTCTTCAGCGTCACCGTATCGCCCTCGAAGGTGATCATCTGGTCGACGTTTTCCGGCGTCAGGCCGAACTGTGTGATGATGAAGGCCGGGGTCTTGTTCAGCTTGACCACGCGGCGGAGGCTTCCCGCGGCATCTTCGGCGGTCAGCGGGTTGCCGCTGCTGAAGGTGATGCCGGACTTGATCTTGAAGGTATAGGTCATGCCGTCATCGGCGACCGACCAGCTTTCCGCAAGGCCCGGCACCAGTTCGCCCGGCTTGGCCGGATCAAGCTCGACCAGGGTGTCGTAGACGTTGTTGTTCAGGTCCACGCCGGAAAATTCGAAGGCCTCGTGCGGGTCGATCGACACGATGTCGTCGATCGCGTCGGCGACGACCAGCGTATCGGCGGGGGTTTCCGCCATCAGCGCCATCGGCGAGGTGCCCATCATCAGCACTGCCATGGCCGCGGCACGGGCAAATCCATGCGTCAACTGCATTATCCATCTCCCTGTGATTGTTATCGAAGAGTCGTCTGACCGCTTCCTTGACCAAGTGGACAAATCCGCCGCCTCGCTGTCAATCGAAATCGCGACCGATCTTCAGGACGACGGAGTGCAGAACCGGCAAGGCGAGGGGAGCGTCCAGGAAGCATCCCGCGCAGGGTGGGGGAAAATCCGCAAGACTTTTCAGCAGGCTAGGTGGATGTGGCGGAGGGAGTGGGCCTGATATCCAACCTTCTCCAAATTAACATATTGATTATATTCACAAAATTAAGACGCGCTTGAACTCACACTATGACGGCTGGGACGATTGTCCCGCTTCTCGACCTCACAGTCGGAAGCGCAG
>NZ_JAEULP010000063.1 GCF_016792905.1 Tabrizicola sp. | reverse complement strand
CTGTTGCAGATCGCCGATGCAGTCGCCCGTGAAAAGGTGATCGACCGCATGATCGTGGTCGCCGCCATGGAGGACGCCATCCAGAAGGCGGCCCGCTCGCGCTACGGATCGGAGACCGACATCCGCGCCGAGATCAATCCGAAGACCGGGGAGATCAAGCTGCAGCGCCTGCTGCGTGTCGCCGAGAACGTCGAGAACCCGGCCGCCGAGATCACGCTCGAGGAAGCGCGCGACAAGAACCCGGCCGCGCAGGTCGGCGACTACATCGCCGAGCCGTTGCCGCCGATGGACTTCGGACGCATCGCCGCCCAGTCGGCGAAACAGGTCATCGTCCAGAAGGTCCGCGAGGCCGAGCGCGACCGTCAGTACGAGGAGTTCAAGGACCGCATCGGCGAGGTCGTCAACGGCCAGGTCAAGCGCGTCGAGTACGGCAATGTCATCGTTGATCTCGGCCGCGGCGAAGGCATCGTCCGCCGCGACGAGTTGATCCCGCGCGAGACCTTCCGCTACGGCGATCGCATCCGCGCCTACATCTACGACGTCCGCCGCGAGCAGCGCGGTCCGCAGATCTTCCTGTCGCGTACCCATCCCCAGTTCATGGCGAAGCTCTTCGCCCAGGAGGTGCCGGAAATCTACGACGGCATCATCGAGATCAAGGCCGTCGCCCGCGATCCGGGCAGCCGTGCCAAGATCGCCGTGATCAGCTACGACAACTCCATCGACCCGGTCGGTGCCTGCGTCGGTATGCGCGGCAGCCGCGTTCAGGCCGTGGTGAACGAGCTTCAGGGCGAAAAGATCGACATCATTCCGTGGAACGGCGACACCGCCACCTTCCTGGTGAACGCCCTGCAACCGGCAGAAGTCTCGAAAGTCGTGTTCGACGAAGAGGCCGCGAAGATCGAGGTCGTGGTCCCGGACGAACAGCTTTCGCTCGCCATCGGCCGTCGCGGCCAGAACGTGCGGCTGGCCAGCCAGCTGACCGGCCTCGACATCGACATCCTGACCGAAGCCGAGGAATCGCAGCGCCGCCAGGCCGAATTTGCCGAACGGACCAAGCTGTTCATGGATTCGCTGGACGTCGACGAAATGATGGCCCAGCTTCTGGTCGCCGAAGGTTTCACCAACCTGGAAGAAGTCGCCTATGTCGAACTCGACGAACTGCTGTCCATCGATGGCTTCGACGAAGATACGGCGGCGGAACTTCAGGCCCGCGCCCGCGACTATCTGGAAGCCGCCAATGCCAAGGCGATGGAAAACGCCCGGGCCATGGGGGTCGAGGACAGCCTGGTCAACTTCGAGGGCCTGACGCCCCAGATGCTTGAGGCGCTTGCCAAGGACGGCATCAAGACCCTGGAAGACTTCGCCACCTGTGCCGACTGGGAGTTGGCGGGCGGCTGGACGACCGAGAATGGCCAGCGCAAGAAGGACGAAGGGGTCCTCGAAAAATTCGACATGTCGCTTGAGGAAGCGCAGACCCTGATCATGACCGCGCGTGTCATGCTGGGCTGGGTCGATCCGACGGAACTGGAGCAACCGGAAGAAGAGGTTGCCGACGACGAGGAGGCCGAGGCCTGATTTCAGGCCTCGGGGACACGCGTTGACGCGCGGCGGCCGGGAAAAGGACAGGGACGATCCGGAACGCAAATGCATTGCGACCGGGGAAAGCCAGCCGAAGGCGGGGCTGATCCGCTTTTGCCTGGGGCCAGACGGGCAGATCGTCCCGGACGTGATGGGTAAGCTGCCCGGCCGAGGCATCTACGTTTCGGCTGACCGCGCGGCACTCGAAAAGGCGGCAAAGAAGAATCTCTTCTCGCGCGCCGCCCGCCAGCCAGTGAAGGTGCCCGACGGGCTGGCAGATCTGGTCGAGACGCTGGTGTTGCAACGCACCATCGAAATGCTGTCGATGGCGCGCAAGGCCGGGGACGCTGTCACCGGCTACGAGAAGGTGAAGGACTGGCTGGTAAAGGGCACGGCGGCGACGCTGATCCAGGCCAGCGACGGGTCGGAACGGGGCAAGACCAAGCTACACGCGCCCGAGGGCGCAAACGGCTTTGTCGGCTGCCTTTCGGCTGGGGAAATCGGTTTGGCATTCGGGCGCGAACGTGCGATACACGCCGCGCTTGCCGCTGGTGGACTCAGGTCCCGTGTTGTAGAGGAAGCGGCAAAACTCGCCGGTCTGCGTGGGCAGATGGGCGGGGATGACGGCGGCGAGACCGCCATGAAGGATACGAAGAACGCATGAGCGATACTGACGGCAAGAAACCTCTTGGCCTTGGGGGCGCCCCCCGTTCCGGACAGGTGAAGCAAAGCTTCAGCCACGGCCGGACCAAGAGCGTCGTGGTCGAAACCAAACGCAAGCGCGTGATGGTGCCCACTCCGGTGAAACCGGGGGCGCCGGGCGCTGGCACGCCTTCGGCTTCGACCGGGCTTGGCGACCCGTCGAAACGGCCCGCAGGGATCACCGATGCCGAGATGGAGCGTCGTCTGACCGCTCTCCGCGCCGCGAAGGCGCGTGAGGTCGAGGATGCCGCACGCCGCGCCGAAGAAGAAAAGGCCCGCGAGGAAGACCGCGCCCGACGCCGCGAGGAGATCGAGGCGAAGGAGCGTGAGGATCGCGAACGCGCTGAAGCCCTGCGCCTGAAGGCCGAGGAAGAGGAACGCGCCGCCAAGGCCGAAGCCGCCGCCAAGATCGCCGCGGCCGAGGCCCGCAAGGCCGATGTTCTGGGCACCCGCGCCCGGTCGACGACCCCGCCTCCGGCCGCAGCCAAGCCGGCTGACCGTGCTGCTCCGGCTGCGCCCGCCGCCGAGGATGCGCGCGGCCCGGCATCGGCCAAGCCCGGCCTGCCGACGCCCCGCAAGACCGACCGCGATAAGGACGACCGTGCCGATCGTGGCGCCAAGCGTGGCGCGGGCGACGAAGGCCGCCGCTCGGGCAAGCTGACGCTCTCCGACGCCATCTCGGATGAGGGCGGCCGCCAGCGCAGCCTTGCCGCAATCAAGCGCAAGCAGGAGAAGGCCCGCCAGAAGGCGCTGGGCCTCGGCCACAAGGCCGAAAAGCAGGTGCGCGACGTGCAGTTGCCGGAAACCATCGTGGTGGGCGAACTGGCCAACCGGATGGCGGAACGCGCCGCCGACGTGGTCAAGGCGCTGATGAAGATGGGCATGATGGTCACGACCAACCAGGCCATCGATGCCGACACCGCCGAACTGGTGATCGAGGAATTCGGCCACAAGGCCGTCCGCGTGTCGGACGCCGACGTGGAACAGGTGATCGACACCGTGAAGGACTCGGATGACAGCCTGCAATCGCGTCCCGCGATCGTCACGATCATGGGTCACGTCGACCACGGCAAGACCTCGCTGCTTGATGCGATCCGGCATGCGAACGTGGTTTCGGGCGAAGCGGGCGGGATCACCCAGCACATCGGCGCCTATCAGGTGAAAACCCCGAACGGCCAGCTTGTCACCTTCCTCGACACCCCCGGCCACGCGGCCTTCACTTCGATGCGCTCGCGCGGCGCGCAGGTCACGGACATCGTGGTGCTGGTGGTTGCGGCGGATGATGCGGTGATGCCGCAGACGGTCGAGGCGATCAACCACGCCAAGGCCGCCAAGGTGCCGATGATCGTGGCGATCAACAAGATCGACAAGCACGAGGCAAACCCGACCAAGGTCCGCACTGACCTTCTCCAGCACGAAGTGGTGGTGGAAGCCATGTCGGGCGACGTGCAGGATGTCGAGGTTTCGGCCAAGACCGGCCTGGGCCTGGACGACCTCCTGGAAGCCATCGCGCTGCAGGCCGAAGTCCTTGAACTCCGCGCCAACCCGAACCGGGCGGCCTCGGGTGCCGTGATCGAAGCCAAGCTTGACGTGGGCCGGGGTCCTGTCGCGACGGTGCTGGTGCAGAACGGTACCCTGCGCAAGGGCGACATCTTCGTCGTCGGCGAGCAGTGGGGCAAGGTCCGCGCGCTGATCAACGACAAGGGCGAAACCATCGCCGAAGCCGGGCCTTCGGTCCCGGTCGAGGTGCTGGGCCTCTCGGGCACGCCGTCGGCGGGCGACACGCTGAACGTCGTCGAGACCGAGGCGCAGGCGCGTGAGATTGCCGACTACCGGATCAAGACCGCCAAGGACAAGCGGGCGGCTGCCGGGGCTGCGACCACGCTGGAGCAGCTGATGGCCAAGGCCAAGGCCGACCAGTCGGTGGCCGAACTGCCGATCCTGATCAAGGCCGACGTGCAGGGGTCCGCCGAAGCCATCGTCCAGGCGATGGAGAAGATCGGCAACGAGGAGGTCCGCGTCCGGGTGCTGCATTCGGGCGTCGGCGCGATCACCGACACGGACGTGGCGCTGGCCGAGGCGTCGAAGGCCCCGATCATCGGCTTCAACGTCCGGGCCAACGCGACGGCGCGGGCTTCGGCGACGCAGAAGGGGGTCGAGATCCGCTACTACTCGATCATCTACGATCTGGTCGACGACATCAAAGCCGCCGCTTCGGGGCTTCTCAAGGCCGAGGTCCGCGAGACCTTCATCGGCTACGCGAAGATCCTGGAGGTCTTCAAGGTGTCGGGCGTCGGCAAGGTTGCGGGCTGCCTGATCACCGAAGGTGTCGCGCGGCGGTCTGCCGGGGTTCGTCTGCTGCGGGACAACGTGGTGATCCACGAGGGCACGCTGAAGACGCTGAAACGCTTCAAGGACGAGGTGAAGGAAGTCATCTCGGGCCAGGAATGCGGCATGGCCTTCGAGAACTACGAGGACATCCGTCAGAACGATGTCATCGAGATTTTCGAGCGGGAAGAGGTCCAGCGCACGCTGGAGTGATCGGGTCTGTCCACGGTGGACAGATTTTCCGGGCCAATCTTTTCAAGGGGTTGGTCGCGGACGTTCAGGAAATCTTAAGAATTGCGCCGGGCCGTTGGTCCGGCGTTTTCATATCTAGAGCCAGTCGCGCAGGATCGGGATCAGGGGCAGGTCGGCGGGGGGCATCGGGTAGTCGCGCAGGCGGTTCGGTGCGACCCAGGCCAACTGCTGACCTTCGAGAGACCGAACGGTTCCCTGCCATTTCCGGCAGGCGAAGAGCGGCATCAGGAGGTGGAAGTCGTCATAGGTATGGCTGGCGAAGGTCAAGGGCGCGAGGCAGGACGCCCATGTGTCGATGTCCAGCTCTTCCTTCAGCTCGCGGATCAGCGCGGCCTCTGGGGTTTCGCCGGGCTCGACCTTGCCGCCGGGGAACTCCCAGAGCCCCGCGAGCGACTTGCCCTCGGGGCGCTGGGCCAGGAGGACGCGACCGTCTGGGTCGATCAGGGCGACGGCGGAGACGAGGAGGATTCTCATGCGTGGTCCTTGTCGGGACCGCCGGGGGGCCAGCCCCCCGGACCCCCCGGGATATTTTCGCCAATATGAAATCAGGAGCGGTAGTCGGCGTTGATCTCGATGTAGCGGGAGGTCAGGTCGCAGGTCCAGACGCTGCGCTTCGCTTTGCCAAGGCCAAGGTCGACCGCAAAGACGAGTTCCGGGCCCTGCATATAGCGGGCGCCGTCGTCTTCTTTGAAGTCGGGGTTCCGCCATCCGTTCCGCGCCACCAGGATATCGCCGAAGCGGATCGTCAGCTTGTCACGGTCGGCCGCTGCACCCGACTTGCCGATGGCTGCGACAATGCGGCCCCAATTCGGATCCTGCCCGGCAAGCGCCGTCTTCACCAGCGGCGAATTGGCGATTGAAAACGCGACCTTTGCGGCATCTTCGTCCGATGCCGCGCCGGTGACGCGGATTTCGACCAGCTTGGTCGCCCCTTCGCCGTCGCGCACCACCTGCAAGGCAAGGTCGCGCATCACGCCAGCCAGCGCGGTTTCGAAGGCCTTCAGCGCCGGGCCTTTCAGCTCGGCGGCAGGCGATTGCCCGGTCGCGGCGATCAGGAGCGTGTCGGAGGTCGATGTGTCGCTGTCCACCGTGATCGAGTTGAAAGTGGCATCCACGTTGCGCGCGAGCATCTTCTGCAACTGGTTCGCGCCGATCTTTGCATCGGTGAAGATATAGACCAGCATCGTCGCCATGTCGGGCGCGATCATGCCCGAGCCCTTGGCGATGCCGGAAATATGGATCGTGCCCCCCTCGCCCTGCACGGTGGCGGCGGCACCTTTCGGGAACGTGTCGGTGGTCATGATCGCCTGGGCGGCCATTTCCACGGCGGCTTCGGTCAGCGCGGCCACAAGGTCCGGCACTTTGGCGGTGATGCGCTCGAATGGCAGCGGCTCGCCGATCACGCCGGTCGAGGAGGAGAAGACCCGGGAGGCCGGAACCCCCAGCGCCTGCGCTACTGCGCCGGTGACGGCGGCTACGGCCTCATCGCCGACCTTGCCGGTAAAGGCGTTGGAATTGCCGGAGTTGACGATGATCGCGGCCCCGGCATCGGCCGGGACCTTCATGGCAAGCTTGGCCTGACAATCGCGCACGCAGCCCGACCGGGTGGAGGACCGGGTGAAGACCCCGGCCATCGTGGTGCCGGGCGCAAGACGCACCAGCATCACGTCCTTGCGGTTCTGGTAGCGGACCCCGGCCTCGACGGCGGCGAATTCTGCCCCCTTTATCGCGGGCAGAACCGGAAAGCTGGCGGGGGCAAGGGGCGAGACCGGCTTCAGCGCCTTTTTCGCCGCCGTGACCACCTCGTTGACCGCGCCGGAGACGGCTTCCGTCACCGCCTCGGCGACCGGACCCGCGGCGGCGGTCAGGCTGTCCTTCAGCTTGCGGACCTTTTTCTTCAGGGCCTTCGCCTCGGCCTTCCAGTCGGTCTTCGCCATGTCCCGTCCCCCCTGTTGCCGGTGCCGTCAGTCGATCAGGGCCGAGTTCTTCAGGATCGTCGGATCCAGCTTCTCGCCCTCGCGCGTGACGGTCGCACCCTTGGTCAGCTCGTCGATCTTCGCAGTGATCGCGGCGTTTTCAACCTCTTGCGCAAGCTCGTCACGCAACTGGTCAAGCGTGGGCTTCTCGGCGATCCGGGTCTCCTTGACCAGGATCAGGTGATAGCCGAAATCGGTCTTCACCGGGCCGGTGACTTCGCCGACCTTGGCGCCGACCACCGCATCCTCGAACGGCTTGACCATCATGCCCAGGCCAAACCAGCCCAGGTCGCCGCCATTGGCGCCCGAGCCGGTGTCGGTGGATTTCGTCTTGGCCAGTTCGGCGAAGTCGGCACCGCCCGCAAGTTCCTCCTTCAGCTTGTTCGCCTCTTCCTCGGTCGCGACCAGGATATGCGCGGCGTTGTATTCGGTCTGGGGCTTGGCATCCTTGAAGCGGTCGTCATAGGCCTTTTGCAGCGCCGCGTCGGTGACGGCTTCCTTGACGATCCCCTGGATCGCGAGGCCGGAGACATAGCCGCGCTTGTCGTTTTCCATCGTCGCAACGGCACGCGGGCCCAGATCCTTGACCGATTGCGCCAGGACTTCCTGTTGAATCAGCTGGTCATAGATGCCCTTGAACAGGACGTCGTCGGGCAGGCCCTGATATTCGGGCGGCAGGGATTCCTTCATGGCGATCATCTGCCCCAGGGTGATCTGCGTGCCGTTGACCGTGGCGACGACGGTATCTGCGGTTTCGCCCTCGGCCAGCACCGGGCCGGCAAGCACCGTCGCCAGCGCGAGGGCCGACCAGAAGCCTGAACGTTTCATCATTTTCACCATCTCCTGATCAGGCCCGTCCGCCTGCTTAAGTTGACTATCCCGGCCTTCCCCCTTACATCGCGACAGTCGCGTGGAACGGGTCCGTCCGGTCATACACTGGTCCTTCTAGGGAAGGTGCGGGGGCCGGGCAAGTCCAAGGGCCACACGATGCTGTCAGAAGCCGCTCCTTGGGAGAGAACATGCTGGGAATGGGATCGCTTGCGCGCAAGGTGTTCGGCACCCCGAACGACCGCAAGGTAAAGTCCGTCCGTCCGATCGTGGCGCAGATCAACGCGCTGGAGCCGGAGTTCCAGGCGCTGACCGACGAAGGCATCGTCGCCAAGACGCGCGAGTTCCAGAAGCGGGTGCAGGAGGGCGGCGAAAGCCTGGACGCGATCCTGCCGGAAGCCTTTGCCAACTGCCGCGAAGGCGCACGGCGGGCGCTGGGGCTCAGGGCCTTCGACGTGCAGCTGAAGGGGGCGATGTTCCTGCACCAGGGCAACATTTCCGAGATGAAGACGGGCGAGGGCAAGACGCTGGTCGCCGCCTTCGCCGCCTATCTGAACGCGCTGACGGGCAAGGGCGTGCATGTCGTCACGGTGAACGACTACCTGGCCAAGCGCGACGCGGAATGGATGGGCAAGGTCTATGCCCAGCTGGGGATGACGACGGGGGTGGTCTATTCGCACCAGCCGGACGCCGAGAAGATGGCAGCCTACCGCGCCGACATCACCTATGCGACGAACAACGAGCTGGGCTTCGACTACCTGCGCGACAACATGAAGGGCTCGCTGGAGGACATGGCGCAGCGCGGGCATGCCTATGCCATCGTCGACGAGGTGGACAGTATCCTGATCGACGAGGCGCGGACGCCGCTGATCATCTCCGGCCCCAGCCAGGACCGCAGCCCGCTGTACCAGGCGGTGGATGCGGTGATCCCGCACCTGACGCCGGAGCATTATTCGGTCGATGAAAAGACGCGGGGAGTGACCCTGACCGAAGAGGGCAACGACGCCATCGAGGCGCTCTTGCACCAGGCGGGGATCCTGCCGGAAGGGCAGAACCTCTATGCGGCGGAAAGCACCACCATCGTGCACCACGTCAACCAGGCCCTTCGGGCGCACAAGCTGTTCTTCAAGGACCAGCAATACATCGTCCGTGACGGCGAGGTGATGCTGATCGACGAGTTCACCGGACGGATGATGAAGGGGCGGCGGCTGTCGGACGGCCTCCACCAGGCGATCGAGGCGAAGGAGGGGGTGAAGATCAACCCCGAGAACGTGACCTACGCCTCAGTCACCTTCCAGAACTACTTCCGGCTTTACGAAAAGCTCGGGGGCATGACCGGCACGGCGGCGACCGAGGCCGAGGAATTCCGCGAGATCTACGGGCTGGGCGTGGTCGAGGTGCCGACGAACCGGGTGGTGGCGCGGATTGACGAGCATGACCAGGTGTTCCGCTCGGCGCGGGAGAAATATGACGGCATCCTGAAGGCGATCAAGGAAGCGCATGAAAAGGGCCAGCCGATCCTGGTCGGCACGACATCCATCGAGAAGTCGGAGCAGTTGTCCGAGCTATTGAAGGCCGACGGCATCCCGCATTCGGTGCTGAACGCGCGCCAGCATGAGATGGAAGCGAAGATCGTCGCCGATGCGGGCAAGCTGGGTTCTGTCACCATCGCGACGAACATGGCGGGGCGGGGCACCGACATCAAGCTGGGCGGCAACGTCGAGTTCAAGGTGATGGAGGCCATCGCCGCCGAGCCTGAGGGCGATCATGTCGCGATCCGCGCGCGGATCGAGGCTGCGCATACCGGCGAGGAAGAGGCGGTCAAGCAGGCCGGGGGCCTGTTCGTCCTTGGCACCGAACGCCACGAAAGCCGCCGGATCGACAACCAGCTGCGCGGCCGGTCGGGGCGTCAGGGCGACCCGGGCCGGTCGGCCTTCTTCCTGTCGCTGGAAGACGACCTGATGCGCATCTTCGGCTCGGAGCGGCTGGACAAGATCCTGTCGACGCTGGGGATGCAGGAAGGCGAATCCATCGTCCATCCCTGGGTCAACAAGTCGCTTGAGAAAGCACAGGCCAAGGTCGAGGGTCGCAACTTCGACATCCGCAAGCAGCTTCTGAAGTTCGACGACGTGATGAACGACCAGCGCAAGGCGATCTTCAGCCAGCGGATGGAGATCATGCAGGCCGACCACGTCGCCGACGTCGCCGCCGACATGCGGCATCAGGTGATCGAGGATCTGGTGGACCTGACCATGCCGCCCAAGTCCTACGCGGACGCCTGGGACACCGAGGGCTTGGTCGCCGGTTGCCGCGACATGCTGAACATCGACTTGCCGATTGCCGCCTGGGCGGCGGAGGAGGGCGTCGACCAGGCGGTGATCCTCGACCGGGTGATCGACGCCTCGGACAAGATGATGGCCGACAAGACAGAAGGCTTCGGCACCGAGACCATGCAGTCGATCGAGAAGCAGGTCTTGCTGCAAGCCATCGACAGCAAGTGGCGCGAACATCTTCTGCGGCTGGAGCACCTGCGTTCGGTGGTCAACTTCCGCGGCTACGCGCAACGCGACCCGCTGAACGAATACAAGACCGAGGCCTTCCAGCTGTTCGAGGGGCTGCTCAATTCGCTGCGCGAGCAGGTCACGCAGCAACTGTCCCGCATCCGCCCGGTTTCGAAGGAAGAGCAGGACGCGATGATGCGGCAGATGATGGCCGCCCAACAGGCTGCGGCCGCGCAAGAGGCGAAGGTGGTGGAAGCCGCTGCCGCCGCCCCGGCGGCCGCGCTTGTGGCGGCGCCCGTTGCCGAAGCCGCGACCCGGTTGGCGGGCTTCGACGAGGCTGATCCGACCACCTGGGGCAATCCGGGTCGCAATGATGCCTGCCCCTGCGGATCGGGTGAAAAGTTCAAGCACTGTCACGGCCGCCTTGTCTGAGGCGGTTGCATCGCCTGATCCGGGCACAATCCCCGGTTCAGGCCCCAATTGGGCGGCAAGTCCGTAAGCCTTCCCCAATAATGCCATTTCTCCGCCAGTATTGGACTCTAGTCGTAAACGGTCCGATTCTCGGGCCGGGGCACTGCCATGCTTTGGCGTCAAAAAATCCTGCGGATTTCCGCAGCCATAGGGGTGGCCGTTGCGGCCGCCCACACAACGGAACGGCTGAAGGCCCCCGCTGACGAACAGTCGATTCTGATTTCGGCCGCGCAGTTGATCCCGAAGCCGGCCTCGACGGACGCTGCCCCCGTCAGCGCGGTTCCGCAATCCGCCTCGCTCAGCAGCCCGGGCGATCCGGGCATGGGCGAACTGACCGGAATCACGCCTGTCGCCGCAACCACTCCGCCAGCCGATGGCGACCATTGTCGCCCCGAGCTTGAGCTTGCCGCCCTGCCGGGCGCGATGATCCACCTGACGCTGACGGCGCCCTGCAATCGAAGCGAACGCATTGTCGTGCGCCATTCCGGCCTGTCCTTCTCGGCCCAGACCCAGGCCGATGGTCGCGCCACGATCCTGCTGCCTGCGCTGAAGATGGAAGCCCTGGTTGCGGTCTACCTGCAGGACTCCCGCCTTGTGCTCGGCAAGCTGCAGGTGCCTGACGCCGCCCGCTATGCCCGCTTCGCCATCGTCTGGGCGCTCCCGGCCGAGCTGGAACTGCGCGTCACCGACGGTGACAAGGTGCTGGTCGGAAGTGCCACCCCCAGTCTTGACGACGACCAGCGGGTCATCGCGCTGGGCGCGCCCGGCACGCAGTCACCGTTGCTGGCGCGGGTCTATTCCGTGGCTGGCTCGAATCTTGGCCAAGTCGACATCACAGGGGAATTGCGGATCACCCCGGCCTCCTGCGGGCGGACGCTGCGGGTGGAGACGGTCTATTCCGCCGCCGGGATCACCACTGCGGCCGAACGGGCGATCACGGTTCCGCTCTGCGGGACGTCGGGCGACATTCTGGTGTTGAAGAATCTTGCGCCTGCCTTGAAGATCGCCGCCCCGAAGTAAGGTTGCGGACTGGCAAGGTATGGGTGTGAAGGCAGGCCTCGCGGCGCTGTGCGCTGCAGTGTGTTTCTGGCAACCCGCCCTGGCCCAGGACGTCACCCTTGTCGCCCGTGAGGGGGGCATCGTGCTGAATGGCACGCTGCAAGGATATGACGGTGAATTCTACCGGATTTCAACATCTTACGGGATGTTGACCGTCGATGGCGAGGGCGTGATCTGCGAAGGTCCGGCTTGCCCGGAGCTGGTCGCCCCCAAGGCGATGCTGCGGGTCGTCGGCGCGCCCGATGCCGCCGCACTTCTGCCCGCGTTGTTCCAGGCCTTCGCCCGGTCGCGCGGGCTGATCTATGAGGAGGCGCAGGGCAGTGCCTATGCCGCGCGAATCCTTGACCCGGAAAGCCGCAAGGACCTGGCCGAGATTTCCTTTGCCGCCCTGCCGCCGGATCAGGCGACGGTGGCGCTGGAGGCCGGGGCGGCCGACCTGAAGCTGTCGTTCCGGCCCGAGGCGGCGTTCGGCACGCATGCGGTCGCAACCGATGCGCTGGTTGCCATCGTCGCACCGGACAATCCGACACCTGAAATTTCTACCGTGGAGCTGGCCGGGGTCCTGGCGGGAGAGGTGACGAACTGGTCGCAGATCGGCGGGCCGGACATGCCGGTGGTGCTGCACGCGCTGGCGGCGGACACCGACATCCAGCAGGCCCTGGGCGAGCGGTTGGGGGCCAAGGAGGGGGCGACGGTGCTGCACCCTGACCTCGCCACGCTGGCGGAGGCGGTGGCAAAGGATCCCTGGGCCATCGCGATTTCCGGGCGGTCGGCGATTGCTCCGGCCCGGCGGATGCCACTGACCGACAGCTGCGGGTTTCCCCTGTTGCCGACCTCGCTGGCGATCAAGGCCGAGGATTACCCGCTGGCGCTGCCGGTCCTGATCCTGACGCCGAAACGCCGCTTGCCGCTTCTGACGCGCGAGTTCCTGGACTTCCTGCGCACGCCCGCGGCGCAGGATGCCGTCGCGGCGGCGGGGTTCGTGGACCGGTCGGCCAGCCGCCAGCCGATGACGGCGGACGGGTTGCGGCTGCTGAACGCGATCCAGGGCGCGGGCGAGGACGTGACGCTGGATGACCTGAAGCGGCTGGCGGGGATCATGGACGGGGCGGACCGGGTGTCGCTGACCTTCCGGTTCGAGGATGGGTCCTCGACGCTGGATGCGCAGTCGCAGGACAACCTGGCCGATCTGGCACTTCTGATCGCGGCGGGGCAGTTCCGCAATCAGAAGCTCATGCTGGCCGGGTTCTCGGACGGGTCCGGCGCGGCCGAGGCGAACCTGGCGCTGTCTGTCGAACGCGCGGCCAAGGTGGCGCAGGAGCTGGCCGCCGTGGCGCCGGACCTGTCGCCCGCCCAGATGCCGCAGGTCGAAGGCTTTGGCGAGGCCCTGCCGATGGCCTGCGACGAAACCGCCATCGGCCGCCAGCTGAACCGTCGGGTGGAACTTTGGGTCGCGCCGGACTTCGCCCCGGCCGGAACCCCGCCGGTCCTCGCCCCCGCGCCCTAGGCCAGATACTCGGTCAGGGTCTGCTTGGTCCCGACCTGCCAAAGCCGGTTCAGGTGCCGTTCGAAGGCCCCCGCGAACCGCGCATCCTTCCCAAGGTCGCCATAGACCGCCGTCATCTCAAGCCAGGCTGCCGGGCGCGACTTTGCGGCCTTCGACCGGGCTACCAGCGCGTCCCAGTCGGGGTCGTTCGGCGGGATATGGGTACCGCTGTCGGTTTCGCCATGGCAGTAGCGGCACCACAGGGCGGAGACCAGCGCCAGACCCTCGACCGACCCCCCCGCCGCCAGCGCGTCGCGCACCGAAGGGACGATGAACTTCGGCTGCCGGTTGGAGCCGTCAAGGCAGAGCCGCCGTTCGGTATCCGCGACCTCGGGGTTCGAGAACCGCTCGACGATCAGCCGGTAGTAGTCGCCGAGGTTGGTGTCGGGGACGGGGGGGATGTAGGGGATGATCTCGCCCATCTCCACCTTGTCGAGGAGCCCCTTGATCAGCGGGTTTGCCATCGCCTCATGCACATATTCGATGTCCATCAGCCCGCCGGGATAGGCGATGGTCGCGTGGCCGCCGTTCAGGATGCGGATCTTCATCATCTCGAAATTGTGGACATGCGGGGTCAGCGTGACCCCCACCTTCTCGAAGGCCGGGCGGCCTTGCGGGAAGTTGTCCTCCAGAACCCATTGCCGGAACGGCTCGCAGGTCACGGGGACCGGGTCGTCGCCCAGGCCGAAGCTTGCCGCCATCTCGCGTTCACGCGGTCCGGTGGCGGGGGTGATGCGGTCGACCATGCCGTTGGGGAAGGCGACATTGGCCTTGATCCAGTCGGCCAGCGCCGGATCGGACAGCCGGGCAAG
>NZ_JAEULP010000005.1 GCF_016792905.1 Tabrizicola sp. | reverse complement strand
GGCGTCTGGCTGGGCGGGCGGATGTATGACCTGAACGGCGACTACACGCTCGTCTGGTGGATCGGCGTCGGCGTGGGCGCGTTCTCGGCCATCGTCCACCTGCCGATCCGCGAGCGGACGTTGCAGGCGGTGCCGGCCTAGTCCTGCGACATCGGCTGCACGATCAGCACCTCAAGGTCGCGCTCGGGCGTGTAGTTGGTCTTTTCGATGACGAAGGTCGTCGGGCCGGTCTTCCTCACCCCCTCGGCGCAGAGCGAGATGACGTTCCTCGGGTCGCCCTTGTCCAAGGTCAGGGTGAACCTGCCGATCGGCCCGGCCCAGCTGTTCGCGGTTCGCAGGACGTAGGAGATGTTCCAGGACGTGCCATAGTCACCAAACTCTGTCCCCTGCGGATTCTTCAACGCCTTCACGATGGCCTTCGACGTGCCCGCGTCGATGCAATACATGTCCTTGAGGTAGGCCTGATACTCCTCGGGCGGGTCGGTCCAGTAGAACAGGCCCCCCGGCGGGCGGTTGGTGTAGCTGTGGCTGACCTTCACCACCTTCTCCGCGGGGAAGGTCTGCGTCCAGTGATAGCGGGTGACGATGGACCAGGCGCCCCAGACATCGGGCGGGATATCGTTGGCGGGATCGCCTTCGTAGTATTCCGCCAGGCCGAGCGCGGCGAGTTCGTTGCGCTTGTCCTCGGGAAAGGACAACAGAAGATCGCGCACCGTGGCAAAATCCAGCGTCAGCGGGATGCCCAGACGTTCGAGAGCCGCCGTCACATCGCGGCCCGGGGTATCATACTGTGCCGCGAGGGGGCGCCCCTCGACCCAGGGCTCCTCGACCACCGCGATGCGGTCGATGGTCACATCCACCGGCTGGCCGTCGACCGTGGCGGTGAAACCGACCAGATCGGGTTGGGTGAGGTCCTCGGGCAGGTTCATCATCGCCTCATAGCCGGACCAGACGGCAACGGGCGGCAGCGGGAAGATCACCTCGCCGGTCACGTCCTTGTCGGTGGTGTTGCGAAAGACATAGTCGACGGCGACGGTGTCGATGCCGATGAAGAGGTTCTCCTCCTCCATCGCCACCGCGTCGGTCTGGCCGAAGGTCAGGCCCGTGGCCGAAAGCCCGCCGAAGCCGTCATTGGCAAGGGCGGGGGCGGCGAGGAGCAGGACTGGGAAAAGGGTCAGGCGCATCGAAACCTCCACCAGGACTGCACGCATCTGACGCTTCGTGCGGCGATCCCGCAAGTCCCGCAGCGCCGCAGTTTTCGAAAACGCCGGATCGGAGCCTTTGAAGGCTCCGGCACGATTTCTTCGAAGAAATCGGCCTTGCACCCATCCGGCCCACTTGCCACAACCGCCTGACTTGGAAAGGCCCACCCATGCGCATCGGCATCGCCGCCCTGATCCTGGCCTATGTCCTCAGCCAGTTCTACCGCGCCTTCCTCGCGGTGATGGCACCCGTCCTGAAGGCCGATCTCGGCGTTTCGGCGGCCGATCTCGCCTCGGCCTCGGGCTGGTGGTTCCTGGCCTTCGCCGCGATGCAAGTGCCGATCGGGTCACTCTTGGACCGGATCGGGCCGCGCCTGACCACGGGCGCGCTGATGGCCGTGGGCGCGGTGGGCGCGCTGGTCTTTGCCAAGGCGGCCGGGGCCTTGCAGCTGAAGCTTGCCATGGCGCTGATCGGCATTGGCTGCGCCCCGGTGCTGATGGCAAGCTACTTCATCTTCGCCCGGCAGTTCTCGCCCGCCGTCTTCGGCACGCTGGCGGGGTTGACCATCGGCATCGGCTCCTTGGGCAACGTCGCCTCGGCCCTCCCCCTCTCGGCGGCGGTCGCGGCCTTTGGCTGGCGCGAGACGATGCTGGGCCTGGCCGCGATCACCGGGGCGGTGGCGCTGGTGATCCTGGTGCTGGTGCGCGACCCGCCACGGCTGGCGACGGCGCGGGACGGCTCGCTTCTCGACTTGCTACGCATCCCGGCGATCTGGCCGATCCTGGCGATGATGGTGGTCTGCTACATGCCGATTGCCGGGCTGCGGGGCCTCTGGGTCGGCCCCTATTTCGCCGATGTCCATGGCGCGGACCCGCTGGAGATCGGGCGGATCGGGCTCTGGATCGGTCTGGCCATGGTGGCGGGCAACTTTGCCTACGGGCCGATGGACCGCTGGCTTGGCACGCGGAAATGGGTGGTCTTCGGCGGCAATGCGGTGACGCTGGCCTGTCTTGTCGGCCTCTGGTGGTTCGCCGCCGCGCCGCCCGCCACGGCAACGGCTCTGCTGATCGCTGCCGGGTTCTTCGGGGCAAGCTTCCCGATGGTCATCGCGCATGGCCGGGCGTTCTTTCCGCCACACCTCATGGGCCGGGGGGTGACGCTCCTCAACCTGTTTGGCATCGCGCCCATCGGCATTGCCCAGATCGTCACCGGCCGTATCCATGCCGCGACCGACCCCGTGCCCCCCGCCGCGCCCTTCCAGGCGGTGTTCCTGTTCTTCGCCGTCACCACCGCCATCGGCCTTGCTGTCTACCTGTTGTCACAGGACCGGACGGACTGAGGCGCGCCCGTCGAATCCGCTTTTCCCCCCGGCCCTCATGCGCTAACAGCCGCCCGTTCCCGAAGGGCGGGAACGATATTGGAGAACCCCGATGGGCTACAAGGTCGTCGTCGCGGGTGCCACGGGCAACGTGGGCCGCGAAATGCTGAACATCCTCGCCGAGCGCGAGTTCCCGGTCGATGAGATCGCCGCGCTGGCGTCGCGCAAATCTCTCGGCACCGAAGTCAGCTTTGGCGACAAGACTATCAAGACCAAGGACCTGGACACGTTCGATTTCACCGGCTGGGACATCGCGCTCTTCGCCGTGGGATCGGAGGCAACGAAGGTCTACGCCCCCAAGGCCGCGGCGGCGGGCTGCGTCGTCATCGACAACTCGTCCCTCTACCGCTACGACCCGGAGATCCCGCTGATCGTGCCGGAAGTGAACGCCGAGGCGATCCATGGGGTAGCCAAGCGCAACATCATCGCCAACCCGAACTGCTCGACCGCGCAGATGGTGGTGGCGCTGAAGCCGCTGCATGACCGGGCCAAGATCACCCGTGTTGTCGTGTCGACCTACCAGTCCGTCTCGGGCGCCGGGAAGGAAGGGATGGACGAGCTCTGGAACCAGACCAAGGCCGTCTACAACCCGACCGACGACGTGCCGCCGAAGAAGTTCTCCAAGCAGATCGCCTTCAACGTGATCCCGCATATCGACGTCTTCCTCGACTCGGGCGAGACCAAGGAAGAATGGAAGATGGTGGCCGAGACGAAGAAGATCCTCGACCCGAAGATCAAGGTCACCGCGACCTGCGTCCGGGTGCCGGTCTTCGTCGGCCATTCCGAGGCGATCAACATCGAGACCGAGGAATTCCTCGACTGGCAGGAAGCCCAGGACATCCTGCGCGAGGCGCCGGGGGTGATGTTGGTCGACAAGCGCGAGCCCGGCGGCTACATCACGCCGATCGAATGCGTGGGCGAGTTCGCGACCTATGTTTCCCGTGTGCGGCAGGATTCGACCATCGAGAACGGGCTGAACCTCTGGTGCGTCAGCGACAACCTGCGCAAGGGTGCAGCACTGAACGCGGTACAGATCGCGGAACTCCTGGGCTCGAAGGTGCTGAAGAAGGGCTAACTCGGCCCCGCCACCTGGTGGACCCGGGTCACGCGCATCGCCGCCCTGGCGGAGGATTCCGACGGCCGCAAGATGACTGCTGGCGCCTGTGGCGCCGGCAGAACTGCCCGACGACAGCTAGATCGGCAGCGCCGGGGCATCCTTGACCACTTCGAGGATGACCGAACTTTGCATTTCGCGGACGCCCGGCAGGCTGACCAGCCGGTTCTGCAGCAGGGTCTGATAGTGGGTGATGTCGCGGACGATGATCCGCAGGTAGAAGTCGAAGTCGCCCAGGACCAGCAAGGCGATCTGGATTTCCGGGATGGCACGGACAGCGGCCTTGAACGCCTCAAGCAGCTCGCGGTCGTGGCCTTGCAGCTTGATCCGAACGATGACCAGCGTATCGAAACCAAGCGCCTTGGCGTCGAGGACCACCTGGCGACCCAGAATGACGCCTGCCTCCTGCAGCCGCGCGATGCGGCGCGAACAGGGCGATTGCGACAGCCCGGCGCGGCTCGCCACTTCGGTGACGCTGAGCCCGCCGTCGGATTGCAGGGCGCGCAGGATTCGCAGATCGGTTTCATCGAAGTTGAGCATGGATCACGCTTGAAATGGAGTTTTCCTGGCTAGGACATGCGCAGTCCTAGCTGCTTTGAGGCTCCTTCGGCAAGCGCATGCCGTCTTTTGGTGCTAGACTTCTGCAGGACCACTGCACGGAGGCACGAAGATGCGCTCGATTGCCATACTGGCAGCCCGGCGGACGCCAATGGGCGGCTTCCTCGGCACGCTGGCCGATGTTCCTGCGCCCAGGCTCGCCGCGACGGCAATCACCGCCGCTGTCGCGGATGCCGGAGTGGCGCCAGACGCGATCGACGCGGCTGTCCTTGGCATGGTCCTTACCGCAGGCGTCGGGCAGGCGCCTGCCCGGCAGGCGGTGCTGGCAGCCGGGCTGCCGGACGCAATTCCCTGCACCACCGTCGGCAAGGTCTGCGGGTCGGGGATGCAGGCCATCCTCGACGCGGCTGCGCGCATTCGGCTGGGCGAAGCGTCGGTGATGCTTGCGGGCGGGATGGAGAGCATGTCGCGGGCGCCGCACCTCATGGCCCAGGTCCGGCGCGGGCAGCGGATGGGCGACACCGGCGCCGTCGACCACATGGTCCGGGACGGGCTGGAGGACGCCTATGAGCCTGGCGCGCCGATGGGCCGCTTCGCGGAGCTTTGCGCCGGTCGTTACGGATTTTCGCGGCAGGCACAGGACGCCTGGGCGCTGCGCTCGCTGGAACGGGCGCTTGCGGCGCAGGCAAGCGGGGCCTTTTCCAACGAGATTGCGCCGGTCAGGGTGGATGGCCGCAAGGGCCCGGTGACTGTCGCCGAGGATGAACAGCCGCGGCTTGCGCGGCCGGAAAGGATCCCGTTGCTGAAGCCCGCGTTCCGGCCGGACGGCACGGTGACGGCGGCAAGTTCCGCGTCGATCTCGGACGGGGCTTCGGCGCTGGTGCTGGCCTCGGCCGAGGCGGTACGGGCGCAGGGGCTGGCGCCGCGGGCCTGGATCGTGGGGGCGGCGGGCCATGCGCAGGAACCGGCTTGGTTCTCGACGGCGCCCGTCGCGGCGGCGCAAAAGCTGCTGGATCGGTTGGGCTGGCAGGCGAAGGACGTCGATCTGTGGGAGGTCAACGAGGCGTTTGCCGTCGTCGCCATGGCATTTGCCGGCGATCTGGGACTCGACGAGGCCCGCGTGAACGTCAACGGCGGGGCCTGCGCGCTTGGCCATCCCATCGGCGCCTCGGGGGCCCGGATCGTGACGACGCTTCTGAACGCGATGGAGGCACGCGGGGCGCGACGCGGCATCGCGGCGATCTGCATCGGCGGCGGCGAGGCGCTGGCCCTCGCGGTGGAGCGCGACTGACATGACCGGGCTTCTGACCGAAGAACAGGCGATGATCCGCGACACCGCGCGCAGCTTTGCCGCGGGGCGGCTGGCGCCGGGGGCGACGGACCGGGCTGCGGCCGGGCGGATCGAGCCGGAGATCATCTCGGACATGGCCGCGATGGGGTTCTTCGGCATGACGGTGCCGGAGGCGCTCGGTGGCATTGGCGCGGATGCGGTGTCCTATGCGCTGGCGCTGATGGAGATTGCGGCGGGCGACGGGGCGGTGTCGACCATGATGTCGGTCCACAACGCACCCTTCTGCGCCATCCTTTCGCGCCATGCCACGCCTGTGCAGCAGGATCGCTGGCTGCGTCCGGCGGCGCGGGGCGCCTATATCGGCGCCTTCGCCCTGACCGAGCCACAGGCAGGCAGCGACACAGGCGCGCTGCGCAGCCGCGCCCGCCGCGACGGCAACGGCTACGTGCTGGATGGCGAGAAGCAGTTCATCACCTCGGCGCGCATCTGCGGAGGAATGATCGCTTTTGCCGTGACCGACCCGGCGGCGGGCAAGAAGGGCCTCAGTGCCTTCTACATCCCGGCCGGCACGCCTGGCCTGACCATCGGCGCGCCCGAGCGGAAGATGGGGCAACGCGCCTCGGACACCTGCGCGGTGCGGTTCGCAGGCTTGCGGATCGGAGAGGATCATCGCATCGGCGCGGAGGGGCAAGGGCTGTCCATTGCGCTTTCGGCGCTGGAGACCGGGCGGATCGGCATCGCGGCGCAGTCGGTCGGCATGGCGCAGGCCGCGCTGGAGGTAGCATTGGGTTATGCGCAGGACCGCGCGGCCTTTGGCAAGCCCATCGGCCAGCATCAGGCGGTGGCCTTCCGGCTGGCCGACATGGACGTGCAGGTCGAGGCGGCCCGGCAACTGGTGCTGAACGCGGCGCGGGTGAAGGACGCAGGCCAGCCCTGCCTGCGCGAGGCGTCCATTGCCAAGCTTTTCGCCAGCGAGATGGCGGAACGGGTCGTCTCTGCCGCGATCCAGACGCTTGGCGGCTACGGCTATCTTGAGGACTTCCCGCTGGAGCGCATCGCCCGCGACGTGCGGGTCTGCCAGATCTACGAGGGGACCTCGGACGTCCAGCGCATCAACATCTCGCGGGCGCTTTTCGGGGAGGGACGGCGATGAAACTGGATGCCGGAGTGTCGGCCGTCGTTACCGGCGGCGCGTCGGGTCTGGGCCGGGCGGTGGTCGAAGCGCTGGCGCGGGAGGGTGTCCGGGTCGGCATCCTTGACCGCGATGCGCAGGCCGGTCGGGCGGTTGCAACCGGGCTGGGCGGCGCCTTCGCGGCCTGCGACGTGTCGGACGCGGGATCGGTGTCGGAGGCGCTGGGGTCGTTGCGCGGGGCGAACGGGCAGGAACGGATCTGCGTCAACTGCGCGGGCAT
>NZ_JAEULP010000067.1 GCF_016792905.1 Tabrizicola sp. | reverse complement strand
TGCCGGGGCTCGCGCTCTTCTACGGCGGCCTCGTGCGGTCGAAGAACATGCTGTCGATCCTGATGCAGACCACCGTCATCGCCTGCGTGATGATGATCGTCTGGGTGATCTACGGCTATTCCCTGGCTTTCGGCGGCTCGACCTCTCCATGGTGGGGCGGCACGGCCAAGCTGTTCCTCGGCGGCGTCACCGTCGACAGCATGTCCGCCACCTTCAGCGCGGGCTACGTCATCCCGGAATACCTGTTCATCGTGTTCCAGATGACCTTTGCCGCGATCACCCCCGCGCTTGTCATCGGCGCCTTCGCCGAGCGGGTGAAGTTCACGGCGGTCCTGGCCTTCTGCGTCCTCTGGGGCACCTTCTCGTACTTCCCGATCGCCCACATGGTCTGGGATGCGAACGGCTATCTCTTCGTCAAGGGCGCCATCGACTTCGCCGGCGGCACGGTCGTCCACATCAACGCCGGGATCGCGGCGCTGGTCGGCTGCCTGGTGATCGGCAAGCGCGTGGGCTACGGCAAGGACAACATGGCCCCGCATTCCATGGTGATGACCATGATCGGCGCCTCGATGCTCTGGGTCGGCTGGTTCGGCTTCAACGTGGGCTCCAACCTCGAAGCCAACGGCGGCGCGACGCTGGCGATGATCAACACCTTCATCGCCACGGCGGCGGCAACGCTGGCCTGGTGCGCCATCGAAGGCATGGCGCGGGGCAAGGCCTCGATGCTGGGCGCGGCCTCGGGCATGGTGGCGGGCCTTGTCGCCGTCACCCCGGCTTGCGGCACCATCGGCCCGATGGGGGCGATCCTGCTGGGCGTGATCGTGTCGGTCGTCTGCTACTTCTTCGTGACCACCGTGAAACACAAGCTGGGCTATGACGACAGCCTGGACGTGTTCGGCATCCACGGCATCGGCGGGATCATCGGCGCGGTCTTGACCGGCGTGTTCTCGGCGGCCGCCTTCGGTGGGGTCAAGGGCGACGACTATGCCATGGGCGCCCAGCTCTGGGTGCAGATCGAAGGCGTTGTCATCACCATCCTCTGGTCGGGCGTGGTATCCTTCATCGCCTACAAGCTGGTCGACGTGACCATCGGCCTCCGGGTGGACAGCGACACCGAACGCCAGGGCCTCGACCTCATCAGCCACGGCGAGCAGGCCTACCACAGCTAGGCCCTATCGGCGCAGCACACCAACCCGACGGCCCGCGGGAGTCTCTCCGCGGGCCGTATCCATTGGTCCCGCTTGCGCTCGACTTCGTCTCCTCGACGGGTCCGACGACACATAGCGTTTGCCGTTGGACGCTCCCTGGACAATGACCTAGACTTCCCGCAAAGCAGTGGGGCCGAGATGACATCCAGCTGGCAATTCTGGGCTTTTCTTTCAGCCGTCTTCGCCGCCCTGACCGCGATCTTCGCCAAGATCGGCGTCAGCGGCCTGCCTTCGGACTATGTCACACTTCTGCGAACCTGTGTCGTTCTGGCGGTCCTTGCGCTGATCGTCGCCGCAACCGGCCAGTGGCAGAATCCGGCGCATGTTTCGGGGAGAACGCTTGCGGCAATCGGCCTCTCCGGCCTTGCGACCGGGGCTTCGTGGCTTTGCTACTTTCGCGCGCTCAAGCTGGGAGATGCCTCGCGCGTCGCGCCGCTGGACAAGCTGAGCGTCGTCCTTGTCGCCATCTTCGCCGCTGTCTTCCTCGGTGAACGGCTCTCGCCCGTGAACTGGACCGGAGTCGGCCTGATTGCCGCCGGGGCAGTGCTGGTTGCAGTGAAGGTCTAGGGCCCGTGGCGATCCCTCCGACCAGTGATGCGGGCAATCCGCTGAAGGGCGTCGCGCTGGTTCTGGCCGCGACCTTCCTCTTTGCCTGTGGCGACACGCTCGGCAAGCATCTCTCCATGCTCTACGCGGCGGCGCTGATCCTTTCGGCGCGCTATGTCATCAACCTGGTCCTCGTCCTTGTCACCATGTGGCCGCGACACCGCAGCGCGGTCTGGCGGACGCAGCGCACCGGGCTGGTGATCCTGCGCGGCCTTCTCCTCGCCTTCGCGACGGTGACCATGCTGCTTGCCCTCCGGGTCATGCCGGTGGCCGAGACGGTGGCGATCATCTACATCACGCCCGTCCTCCTGATGCTCGCCTCCGGCCCGATCCTGGGCGAAAGGGTCAGCGCGCTCGGATGGGTCTGCGCCACGCTGGGCTTTGCCGGGGTCCTGCTTATCGCGCGACCGGGCAGCGGGCTGGACAGCCGGGGCGTGGTGCTCTGCCTGCTGAATGCCTTCCTCGGCACCGGCTACCACCTGCTGACCCGAATCCTGACCCGGACCGAGACGACGATGGCGCTTCTGTTCCACACGGCGCTGGTGGGGTCGGTCATCTCGGTCGGACTGGCCCTCGCCCTTGGCGTGCCGGCCTGGCCGACCGCCGCCGATGCGTTGATGATCCTCCTTTACGCCTCCTGCGCGACGGTGGGCCATCTCCTCTTCACGTCAGCCTATCGCGAGGCCCCGGCCTCGACCCTTGCCCCGGTCAACTACATGCACATCGCCTTTGCGACCATGCTGGGCTGGCTGGTGTTCCGGCACCTGCCCGATGCCCTGGGCTTCACCGGCATGGCGCTGATCGCGGTGGCGGGTCTGCTGGCGGCCTGGCGCGCCAGCCGGACACCGACGACGCTGCCGGTCGAAACCTTGCCAGAAGGTTAACGTCCGCAACCAACCTATTGATTCCAAAAGATCCAAAATTCTGTCCACCGTGGACACATCTAGAAGAACCCCCGCGGGATCAGCCGGTGCTCGTAGGCATCCCGCTCCAGCTCCTCGCGGAAATCCGGGTGGGCGATGGAAATCAAGGCTCGCGCCCGTTCCGCGATCGACCGCCCTTTCAGGTTCACCATCCCGTATTCCGTCACCACATACATCAGGTCGGTCCGGGGTGTCGTCACCACGTTCCCCCGCGTCAGCGCCGTCACGATCCGGCTCCGCCGCTCCCCCTTCTTGTCGTAGGTCGAGGCGAGGCACATGAAGCTCTTGCCCCCCTTGCTCCCGTAGGCCCCCCGCACGAACTGCAACTGCCCCCCGGTGCCCGAGATATGCCGGAACCCGTCCGATTCCGACGCCGCCTGCCCCTGCAGGTCGACCTGGGTCGTGTTGTTGATCGACACCACCCTGTCGTTCCGCATGATCATGTGCGGCAGGTTGGTGTAGTCGACGGGGTGGAACTCCACCTCCGGGTTGCGGTGCAGGAAATCGTACAGATACTGCGCCCCAAGCGCGAAGGTGCAGACCATCCTGCCGGGGTTCATCTGCTTTTTTGCCCCGGTGATCCGGCCCGCCCGGTACAGGTCGACGATCCCGTCCGTCATCATCTCGGTATGGATGCCCAGGTCCGAAACCGGGCTCTCCGCCAGCAGCGAGCAGACCGCGTTCGGCATGCCCCCGATGCCGATCTGCAGGCAGGACCCGTCCTCGACCTCCGCCGCGATCAGCCGGGCGACGGCCTTGTCGACCTCGCTTGCCGGGGCCTTCGGCAGCTCGGCCATCGGCGTGTCGTGGCCGGGAATGATGTAGTCGACCTCCGACACATGCACTCCGGTGCCTTCACCCATGACATAGGGCAGGGTCGGCGTCTCCTCGACGATCACCACCTTGCCGCGTTCGACCAGCGCCCGCATCCAGAGGACGTTTGGCCCGAAGTTGAAGAAGCCCTTCCCGTCCATCGGCGCGGTCTTGAAGACTACGATGTCCGGCGGGTCGATGAAGCGGCGGTAATAGTCCGGCACCTCGCCCAGGTTCACCGGCAGGTAATGCGCCATCCCCGCATCATGCTTGCGCCGGTCGTAGCCCGAGAAATGGGTGGAGAACCAGTGGATGTGCTTTCCCTCCGGGTCCGCCTCCAGCACGGCGCGGGGGCGGGCGGTCAGCACAGAGCGGAAGCGGATGTCGGTCAGCGGGCCAAGCCGGGCGGCCAGAGCCACGTCAAACGCGTCCGGCTGGCCGAGGACTGCACCATAGTCCAGCCACATGCCGGGTTTCACCAGCGCCGCCGCTTCCTCTGCCGTGATCCTGCGCGCCGCTTTCGCCATGGCGTCCCCCCGAGGATTTCCGCCAGTCAAGCACGGGCGGCGGGCCCTGCCAAGTCTCAGGTCGAAAGGCTGATCAGCGCGGTTCCTGCGACCGCCATCGCCGCGCCAATCCAGGCGAGCGGCCGGGGGCGGCGACCATACAACACCCAGATCATCGGCAGGATCAGGATCGGCATGGTCGAGGAGAGCGTGGTGACAATCCCGACTTTGCCATTGGCCAGGGCCGCCATCAGGAAGGACATGCCCACCGCCATGCCCGAAAAGGCTGCAAACCCGATCTTCCGCAGCGACAGCGGGTCCGGAATCGTGGTCGGCCGCAACTTCGGGACGACGAGAAGCGCCAGGAAGAACAAGGTCGCAGCCCCGGTCCGCACGGCAATCGCCGCGACCGGATCGGCGCCCTCCAGCATTGCCGGACGGGCCAGGAGACTGCCGGTCGCCTGGCCAAGCGAAGTCAGAAGCCCGAGCCCCACCCCAATCCAGAGCGGCCTTTCCACCCGAGCGCCCTCATTCCCCTTGGGCCCGAGGACCGCGAGCACGATGCCTGCGACGATCAATAAGGCACCGAAACCCTGCGTCCCGTTCACCGTCTCGCCCCGGAAGAGATAGCCGAGCGCCAGCGCGAAGGGGGAGGCGGTGGTGAAGAGAAGCGCCGAGATGCGCGGCCCGGTGATCTGGATCGTCGCGACGAAGGTCAGCGAAGCGAACATGATCCCGGCTGCCGAGGAGCCGACCAGCCAGAACGTCTTCTCAGGGTCGATGGTCCGCCAGCCGCCCAGGGCCAGGGTCATCGCCCCGGTCATCAGGAAGGACAGCCCGATCTGCCAGCGCGAGAGCTGCAACGGGCCGATCCGTCCGCTGACCGCATTGACGAAGAGCGCCGAGACGGCGAAGCAGGCCGCCGCCGCAAGCGAGAGGACGACGGCCAGCATGGTGTGTCAGAGCACCTGCGCGATGGCGGCGGCGAGCACCGGCACGGTCTTCGCGTTCAGGCCCGCGATGTTGATCCGGCTGTCGCCGACCATGTAGATGCCGTATTCCTCGCGCAGGCGGTTCACCTGCGCCTCGGTCAGGCCAAGGCGGCTGAACATGCCCCGGTGGCTGGCGACGAAATCGAAGCGGTCGGTGTTGGTGGCGCGGCGCAACTCGTCGGCGAGCGCTCGGCGCAGCCCCAGCATGTTCTGCCGGACCTCCTCCAGCTCCGCCTTCCAGTCGGCGGTCAGCGCGGCGTCTTCCAGGATCATCGTCACCAGCCGCGCGCCGTGGTCGGGCGGGAAGCTGTAGTTCTGCCGGTTGAGGAAGTTCAGGTTGCCCTGCACCACGGCCTTGCGGTCGGGAGAGGTCAGGGCGATCAGGATGCCCGTCCGCTCGCGGTAGATGCCGAAGTTCTTGCTGCACGAGGCCGCGATCAGCACTTCCGGGAAGGCGGCGGCGATCTTGCGGGTGGCGGCGGCATCTTCCTCCAGCCCGTCGCCGAAGCCCTGGTAGGCGAGGTCGACGAAAGGCACCGCGCCCTTCTTCTTCAGGAGCGCGATCACCTGGTCCCATTGCGAGCCGTCGAGGTTGGCGCCGGTGGGGTTGTGGCAGCAGCCGTGCAAGAGGACCGCGTCGCCCGTCGAGACCCGTTCCAGATCGGCCATCATTCCGGGGAAGTCGATGCCAGAGGTCGCGACGTTGAAATAGCGATACTCGACCCCGGTCATGCCGAGATACTTCACGATCGAGGGGTGGTTCGGCCAGGTCGGGGCCGACATCCAGACCCGGGCCTCCGGATTGGCCATCCTGATGAGTTCCAGCGCCTGCCGGATCGCCCCGGTCCCGCCCGGTGTCGCCACCGAGGCGGCGCGGTCGGCAAAGCCGCTACCGAGGATCATCGTCACCAGCGCTGCACCATAGGCGGGTTCCCCGGCCAGACCTGTGTAGGTCTTCGTCTTCTCGACCTCCCACAGCTTCTTCTCGGCCGCCTTCACCGCGCGCATGACCGGGGTCAGGCCGGTCGCGTCCTTGTAGACGCCGACGCCAAGATCGATCTTCGTGGTCCGGGGGTCGTCGCGGAACATGGCGATAAGCGCGAGGATCTTGTCCTGCGGCTGGGGATTCAGGGTTTCAAGCATTCTGTCCTCTGGCCGTCACGGCCCGGTTGCGACCCGCAGGTCGTCGTACATGCCCCATTCGGCCCAGGAGCCGTCATAGAGCGCATGGTTGCGGTGGCCGATCCGTTCCAGTGCCAGCGACAGAACCGCCGCCGTGACGCCCGACCCGCAGGAGGTGATCGCAGGTTTCTTCAGGTCCACCCCCGCCGCCTCGAACACCGCCTTCAGTGCGGCGGATGATTTCATCGTGCCGTCGGGGTTCAGCACGTCGCCGAAGGGCACGTTCTTCGCCCCCGGAATATGCCCCGAGCGCAGCCCGGCGCGCGGTTCCGGCGCCTCGCCCCGGAAGCGGGCTGCGGCACGGGCGTCCAGGATTTCGGCCTCGCCCAGCTTGGCGGCATGGGCGACCTGGGTCACGTCCTTGACCAGCTGGTTCTGCCGGGAAACGGTCATGTGCCGGTCGCGGATCACCGGGGGCATGTCCTCGATCTCGCGGCCCTCGGCCTGCCATTTCGGGAAGCCGCCGTCCAGCACGGCCACATCGGTCTTGCCCATCAGGCGGAAGGTCCACCAGACCCGGGCGGCAGAGAAGATGCCCGAGCCGTCATAGACCACCACCTGATGCCCGTCGCCAACGCCCATGGCGCGCATCCGGCTGATGAACTTCTCCGGTGGGGGTGCCATATGCGGCAGGCTGGAGCGCTGGTCGGAAATCTCGTCGATGTCGAAGAACCGCGCGCCGGGGATATGGGCGGCATCGTATTCCGCCTTCGCGTCCCGGTTCTGCGCGGGCAGATACCAGCTGGCGTCCAGCACCCGTAGGTCCGGGTCGCGCAGGTGCTTGGCCAGCCAGTCGGTCGAGACCAGCGTCTTGGGGTCGTCTTCCGTCATGAAACCCTCCCGTAGCCTGATCCTCCCCTAGCCCGGAGACCCCTTGCGCGCAAGGGTGACAAGGTTAACCTCTGTCCCATGCAGAACACCTCTCCCCTCTCCGCCCTGATCGACAGCCACACCCCGGACCTGACCGCGATGGCGGACCGGATCTGGGCAACGCCCGAACTTCTGTACGCCGAATTTGCCAGCGTGGCCGAACATGTCGCCATGCTGCACCAGAAGGGTTTTCGCGTGACGGAAGACCTGGCCGGTATCCCGACCGCCGTCATGGGCGAGGCGGGCGAGGGCGGTCCGGTCATCGCGATCCTTGGCGAGTATGACGCGCTGCCCGGCCTGTCTCAGGTGGCGGGGATCGCTGAGCCTCGGCCGGTAACGCCGGGCGGCAACGGCCATGGCTGCGGCCATAACCTTCTGGGGTCGGGCGCGATGCTCGCGGCCTGTGCCCTGAAGGACTGGCTGGAACAGACCGGCACGCCGGGCCGCGTGCGATACTACGGGTGCCCGGCCGAGGAAGGTGGCGCCGCCAAGGCCTTCATGGTTCGGGACGGCGCCTTCCGGGGGGTGGATGCCGCCATCACCTGGCACCCCGACAGCCTGACGCGGGTGGACGATCCCCTGAGCCTTGCGAACACTCGCGCCGATTTCCTGTTCACCGGCAAGTCAAGTCACGCGGCCGCAACGCCCCACCTTGGCCGCTCGGCGCTGGACGCGGTCGAACTTATGAGCGTCGGCGTGAACTACCTGCGCGAACATGTGCCGCAGGATGCTCGCATCCACTACGCCTATCTTGATGCCGGCGGTCCCGCGCCGAATGTGGTCCAGGCGAGCGCGAAGGTCCGCTATTCGATCCGCGCGCTGCAGCTCTCCACCATGCTCGATCTTGTGCAGCGGGTTCACGACGTGGCGAAAGGGGCGGCGCTGATGACCGGCACCAGCGTCGAGATGAGGGTCTTTTCGGCCGTGTCGAACATGCTGGGAAACGAGGTTCTTGAAAACCTGATGCAGGAGGTGCTGGAGAGCCTGGGCGGCGTTCCCTTTGACCAAGCCGACCGCACCTATGCCAGCGCCATCCAGGCCACCCTGACGCCCGAGGAGATCAGCCAACCCTTCCGCCGCGCCGGGATTCCGCCGCGGGATACCCCTCTGTGCGACTGGGTTGCCCCCCGGAAGCAGGCTGGTGAGGTGATGATAGGGTCGACTGATGTGGCCGACGTCTCCTGGACGGCGCCGCTGGTGCAGGTTCTGGCCGCGACCTTGGCGATCGGCACCCCGTTTCACACCTGGCAGGTCACGGCGCAGGGCATGGCCCCGGCGGCACACAAGGGCATGACCCACGCAGCACGCGCCATGGCCCTGTGTGCCCAGCGGCTTTACTGCGACGCGCCTCTGCTGGCTGCTGCAAAGGCGGAACACGCCGCCCGCCTGCAGGCCGAGCCTTACCGCTGCCCGATCCCGCCAGAGCTTCAGCCGCCCCTCGTACCCCGTCCCTGACGGTCGGCCAAGGCAGGGACGGGCCATCGGCGGGCCAACCCGCAGATCCTGCATCCGTCGCCAATGCTGAAATGAAGGACAGTTGGGGTTTCGGTCCAACCGGGGCCCAGTTCCCGACGGACCGGACGCGGGGCGTCTGTTCGGCACGGAGGCCTTGGCCCCCGCGCCGGATCCTTTCTGCCGGTTACTTCACCAGGGCTTTCTTCAGCATGCCGAGGATCGCGGTCAGGACCGCACCACCGGCGCCGCCGCCGATCACGGACTGGATGATGGCGCCGATGTCGAGATTGGCCGCCGCATCCGCCGCCGCCCCGGCGTCACCGCCGAGCATGCCCATGAGCAAACCACCAAGGCCACCGCCTACCGCACCCGCGACGGAGTTGCCCGCCGTCCCCAGGCTCAGATTCTTCAGTCCCGCGCCCGCGGCGTTGCCGCCCAACAGTCCCGCGATGATCTGGATGATCAGTTCCATACCCATGACATTACCTTTCCCTACGCTCGCCGGTTCCCGGTCCGGTTGCCCCGGCTTATGCCCCGGACTTGCTGTCCGGTATGGGAAATTCTGACAGATGAACGCAATTCCGGCAAGAAATGTATGAATAGTGCAAATTCAGTCGCGGCTGTTCTGCTTCAGAAGCCGCGCTTTCTGCCGGTCCCAGTCGCGCTTGGCGCTGGTTTCGCGCTTGTCGGCCAGCTTCTTGCCCTTGGCGATGCCCAGCTTCAGCTTCACGATGCCGCGGTCGTTGAAGTACATCTTCATCGGCACGATGGTCATGCCTTCGCGGCCGACGGCGGACCAGAGCCGCGACAGTTCCTTCTTGGAAACCAATAGCTTGCGGCGGCGGCGTTCCTCATGCCCGAAGGTCTTGGCCTGAAGATAGGGCGCGATGTAGCCGTTGATCAGCCACAGCTCGCCCCCTTCGACGGATGCATAGCTTTCCGCGATGTTCGACCCGCCCTGGCGCAGGCTTTTCACTTCCGAGCCAAACAGCATGATCCCGGCCTCAAGGTCGCTTTCGATCGAGTAATCGAAGCGCGCCCGCCGGTTTTCGGCGATGAGTTTGGAGTTGGGATCGGACTTGGCCACCATGATCGCCGTGAGATAAGGTCTGCGGCGGGCTTAGTCCAGAAGGGATGCAATGCTTCTCCAGATCGCGCTTGGTTCGGGGCTTCTGGTCCTGAACGTCATCCTGATGGCTCTGGCCGCGCTGGTGCTGGAATCGGCCTTCCGGACCGTGCATCCCTGGCTGATCGCCCCGCCGCAGCGCCCGAAGCTTGTGTTGATGCTGGTCGCGGTCGGGCTATGGGTGCTGGGCGTGATCACCGTTGGCGTGTGGATCTGGGCGCTGTCCCTGCATCTGGTCGGGGCCTTCGGGACCTTCGAGGAGGCGGTCTACTTTTCGGTCGTCGCGTTCTCGACCCTTGGACTTGGCGATGTCGTGCCGCACCCCGAATGGCGCATCTTCGCCGCAATGGCCTCGGTCAACGGTTTCCTAAGCTTTGGCCTCTTGACCGCGCTCTTGGTCGAAGCCCTGCGTCAGGTCCGCCTCGCGCAGCTGGAGCGGCGGCACCGGGATTAGCCCTTGAGTTCCTCGGTGATCCTGACCGGCCCGACCGCGCCCTTCAGCTTGGCGCGGTAGATCACCACGCCCTCGGCCACCCGCATCACATAGGTCCGCGTCTCGGCGAAGGGGATCGTCTCGATCCAGTCGACCACGTCCACCTCCGGTCGCCGCGGATCGCCGAACTCGGTCATCCAGCGTTCCGGGCGGCGGGGCCCGGCGTTGTAGCCCGAGGCGACAAGCGCGATGGAGGGGCCGAACTTCTCGACCATTTCGGCCAGATAGGCCGAGCCCATGGTGACGTTGTAGGCCGGGTCGGTCAGAAGCTTGGAGGCATCGAAGGTCTTGCCCAGCTTGTCGGCCATGTGCTTGGCCGTTCCGGGCAGGACCTGCATCAGCCCGCGGGCGTCGGCCGAAGACCGCGCCGCCGGGTCGAACTCGCTTTCCCGGCGCGAGATTGACAGTGCCAGCGCGCGGCTGACCTGCAATCCGTCGGGCACGAAATCCGGTACAGGGTAATAGGCCTGCGGCAGGATCAGGCCGCGCTCTGCCGCCGCCTTGGCGACGAGGAGCGCCAGATGCGGTTCGCCCCAGTCCAGCGTCATGTCGGCCATCTGCGCCAGCCCCGTCTCGTCCTGGCTTTCGCCGAGGTGCAGAAGGAAGCGCTTGGCCAGCGTCCGGTCCCCGGCTTGCAGCAGCAGTTTCGCCGCCGCCAGCACCGAGGATTGCGTAAAGCCCGCCCCGCGCCAGTCGGGTGTCGCGGGCCTGGCCAGAAGTTTCGCGTCCAGTGACAGGCCGAGGTGTTCGGCGGCAAGAAGCCCGTAGAACGCCGTCTGATGCACCGCCGCTGCCTTGAAGCTGGCGGTCCCATCCTGACCCGCCGCCTCTTGCGCCCGGCCGATCCAGTAATGCGATCGGGCAAGGCTGATCGGGGTCGTGACTCCTGCCAGCAGGTGTTTGAAGTGTTTCAGCGCAGTTTCCGGATCATTCAGCCGCCGGAGCGCGATGAAACCGGACAGGAATTCCAGATCGGCATAGGCCGAGGCGCCGGTGTCGGTCGGCAGATGGTGGTTCGCGGCGACCCGGTAAGCCTCCTTTGCCCGGCCGTTCCGCATCAGATAGCGCGCCAGGATTGCCCGGCGCTCGGCCCAGGCCTCCGGGCGGCCCAGGCTTTCGGCGGATTTCGACCGTTCGAGGATCAGTTCGGTCGCCTCGTCGTAAAGGTCCTTCTTCATCCGCCAGATGAAGCGGTCATAGGCGAGGCCCGCATCCCCGGTCCGCGCGTTCGGCACCGCCTCGATCAGGCCGGTCACGCCCTTGCTTTGGGCCTGCAGGGCCAGCCGGGCGCGGGCGAGCGCGCGCAGGTCTTCGGGCACGCGCTTCAACATGCGCTCGGCTTCCTTCGACCTGCCCTCCCAAAGCAGGTTGTCCAGCCGCAGCTCATGGACGAAGCTCACCGCCTCGGGGGCAAGTCCGATCAGTGCGTCCTCCTCCTCGGCGGCGAAGGGCAGGGTGGACCAGGCCCGCATCGCCTCGGTCTCGGCATCCTCGGCCCGGCCCACAGCCAGCAGCGCGCGGACATAGGCGATGGCGCCCTTGCCGGTTTCCGGTAGTCCGGCGTCGAACCAGGCGATCACTCGCGCCGGATCGTCCGACCGCGCCACAGCCTCTTCGCCCTTTTCCCGCAAGAGGGGAAGGCCGGGCCAGTCCGGGCGCCGCTTGAGGAAGTCTTCGTATTCGCCCAGCCGCCCGTCGCCCGCCCGCAGGCGCTGCCATTCGACGACGTCACGGCCCACGCCCGAGGGGGCCACGGCCAGGGCGCCGTCCCAATCCTTGCCCGCCGCCAGTTCCAGCGCCGTGCGCATCGCCTGTGTCGTATCTGCCGCGCCCGGGTTCGCATGGATGGCCAAGGCCAGCGCCAGCGCCCGGATCATCTTTGTCCTGCCTGTCATGGCCTGAATCTGCCTGACACTCTGCCCCTTCACAACCCACGAGTGCGTTAGTGGCAAGACTTGGCTTTGTGCCGCTCTGCCGCTAAGAGGAACGCGCTTTCGGGCAATCCCGCCCACGATAGGAGAAGCGTCATGATCAGAGGGTCCCTTCCTGCCCTGGTGACGCCGTTCAAGAACGGCGAACTGGATCTGGTGACGCTGAAGAAACTTGTCGACTGGCACATCGCCGAGGGGTCGCACGGTCTGGTTCCGGTGGGCACGACAGGGGAAAGCCCGACGCTCAGCCACGCCGAGCATCAGAAGGTCATCGAGGAAGTCGTCGCCGCCGTCGCGGGCCGCATTCCGGTGATCGCTGGCGCGGGGTCGAACAACACCGTCGAGGGCATCAGCCTGATGCGCCACGCCGAGAAGGTGGGGGCGACCGCCGCGCTGGTCGTCACGCCCTATTACAACAAGCCCACCCAGGCGGGCCTGATTGCGCACTACACCGCGCTGCACGACTGCTGCCAGCTGCCGATCGTGATCTACAACATCCCCGGCCGCTCGGTCATCGACATGTCGCCCGAGACGATGGGAACGCTGGCGAAACTGCCCCGGATCATCGGGGTCAAGGACGCGACCGGCAAGATCGAGCGGGTGAGCCAGCAGCGCGCCTCCTGCGGGGCGGAGTTCATCCAGCTCTCGGGCGAGGATGCGACGGCGCTTGGCTTCAACGCGCATGGCGGGGTCGGTTGCATCTCGGTCACGGCCAATGTCGCCCCGCGTCTGTGTGCCGAGTTCCAGGAGGCCACTCTGCGCGGCGACTACGCCAAGGCGCTGGAATATCAGGACAAGCTGATGCCCCTGCACGAGGCGATCTTCATCGAGCCGGGCCTCGTCGGTGCCAAATACGGCCTGTCGCTGCTGGGCCTCTGTTCGGAAGAGGTGCGCCTGCCGCTCGTCGGGCTGACCGACGGCACCAAGGCGAAAATCAAGGCGGCGATGAAGCACGCCGGGCTGATCTGACGCCAACGCAACTCCCTGCGCGGCAGACCACAGACAGCCGCGCAGGAAAACTTGACACATGTGTCGATTCCTGTTGCCATACCGGCAACGGAGGCCCCCATGCGCAGCACCAAGACCATCCATGTCGTCTCCGCCCATGCCGAGGGCGAGGTCGGCGATGTCATCGTCGGCGGCGTCGCCCCACCGCCGGGCGCAACCCTGTGGGAGATGCGCGAGGCGCTCTGGCGCGACCAGACCCTGCGGAACTTCGTCCTGAACGAACCCCGCGGCGGCGTCTTCCGGCATGTGAACCTGCTCGTCCCGCCGAAGGACCCGCGCGCGCAGATGGGGTTCATCATCATGGAGCCCGAGGACAACCCGCCGATGTCGGGCTCGAACTCGATCTGCGTGGCTACCGTTCTCCTCGACTCGGGCATCATCCCGATGGCCGAACCCGTGACCGAGATCACGCTCGAAGCCCCCGGCGGACTGGTGACGGTGCGGGCCGATTGCAAGGACGGCAAGGCGCAGCGCATCCATGTCCGCAACCTGCCCTCCTTTGCCGACAAGCTGTCCGTGCCCTTGGACGTGCCGGGCCTGGGCCGGATCACCGTCGACACCGCCTATGGCGCCGACAGCTTCGTCGTGGTCGATGCCGAGGCGCTGGGGTTCAGCCATTCGCCCGAGGACGCGCATGCCATGGCAAAGCTGGGCGTGCAGATCACCACGGCGGCGGACGAACAGCTTGGCTTCTCGCACCCGGAAAACCCCGACTGGCGGCACTTCTCCTTCTGCCTCTTCGCCGCGCCGCTGACCCGCACCGCCGACGGCTGGGAGACGAAGCACGCGGTCTCGATCCGCCCCGGCAAGATCGACCGTTCGCCCACCGGCACCGCCGTCTCCGCCCGGCTGGCGCTTCTGGCCGCCCGCAACCAGATCGGGCCGGGTGAAGTCCTTCGCGCCCGCTCGCTGATCGGCGGGCAGTTCGAAGGCCGGATCGTCGGCGCCGCCAAGGTGGGCGACCTCGACGCGATCCTGCCCGAGATTTCGGGCCGCGCCTGGATCACCGGGACGCACCAGCACATGCTCGACCCCGCCGACCCCTGGCCGGAAGGCTACCGCCTGTCCGACACCTGGGGCGCGCGTTGACCGACAACCAGCGCGGCGCGCTTTACATGACCGCCTCGATGGCGGGCTTCGCGGTCGAGGATGTGTTCGTGAAAGCCGCCGCCAAGGGCCTGCCGCTGGGCCAGGTCCTGCTGACCATCGGCCTTCTCGGCATGCTGACCTTCGCCGCCATGGCCGCCCGTGCGGGCGAGGCGCTGCTGCCCCCCGCCTTCCTGTCGCGCCCCATGCTGGTCCGCTGCGGGTTCGAGGTCACGGGGCGGCTCTTCTACGGCCTCGCCATCACGCTCACCGCACTGTCCACCACCTCGGCCATCCTGCAAGCGACGCCCCTTGTCGTCGTCGCCGGGGCGGCGCTCGTCTTCGGCGAAAGGGTCACGCCACAACGCTGGCTGGCGGTTTTGGTGGGCTTCGTCGGCGTGCTGGTCATCCTGCGGCCGGGAGCGGATTTCTCTGCGCTCTCGCTCCTCGCCGTCGTCGGCCTCCTCGGCTTTGCCGGGCGCGATCTTGCCACCCGCGCTGCACCGAAAGGCCTGTCGAACCGCCAGCTCGGAGCGCTCGGCTTCGCCATGCTGGCCGCCGCCGGGGCGATCCTGCTGGTCGTCACCGGCGGTGCGAAAGTCCCGAGCGGGCTCGGGCTCCTGTATCTCGCAGGGGGCACCGTCTTCGGCGTCTCGGGCTACCACGCGCTGACCTACGCGATGCGGACCGGCGAGGTCTCGGCGGTCACGCCCTTCCGCTACACCCGCCTCATCTTCGCGCTGGTGTTGGCGATGGCGCTGTTCGGGGAACGCCCCGACCTCGCCACCTGGGTCGGCGCCGCGCTGGTCGTCGGTTCCGGGATAGTGGCGCTGCGCCGGTAGGGTGGGCAATCTGCCCACGCGCGCCCGCTCACCCCCCGATCAGTTTCGCCTGCCGCACGATCACCTCGGCCTGCCGCATGCTGGCGATGTCGACCAGCCGCCCCTTGTAGACCGCCGCGCCCTGGCCTGCGGCCTTCGCCGCCTCCATCGCCGCCAGGATTTCCCGCGCCTCGCTCACGGCGGCCTCGGACGGGGTGAACACCTCGTTCGCCAGCGCCACCTGCTTCGGATGGATCGCCCATTTCCCGACCATGCCCAAGGTCGCCGACCGCCGCGCCTGCGCCCGGAAACCCTCTTCGTCCGAGAAATCGCCGAACGGCCCGTCCACCGGCAGCACCCCGTGCGTCCGGCAGGCCGCCACGATCGCCGCCTGCGCCCAGTGCCAGGGGTCGGACCAGTACTTCGCCCCCTCGCGGTGCATGTAGTAGTTTTCCTGCGTGCCGCCGATCCCGGTGGTCTGCATCCCCATGCTGGCCGCGAAATCCGCCGCGCCCAGGCTCATCGCCTGAAGGCGGGGTGAACTGGCCGCGATCTCCTCGACATGGGCGATCCCCGCCGCTGTCTCGATGATCACCTCCAGGCTGATCCGCTTCTGGCGTCCGGCCGCCGCCTCGCAGGCCGTGACCAGCGCATCCACCGCATAGACATCCGCCGCGCAGCCGACCTTCGGGATCATGATCTGGTCCAGTCGCTCGCCCGCCTGTTCCAAGAGGTCGACCACGTCGCGATACCAGAACGGTGTGTCGAGGCCGTTGATCCGCACCGACAGCGTCTTGCGGCCCCAGTCGATCTCGGAGATCGCCTTGATGATGTTCGCCCGCGCCTGCGGCTTGTCGGCGGGGGCAACCGAATCCTCAAGGTCGAGGTTGATCACATCGGCAGCACTTGCCGCCATCTTGGCGAAAAGCTCGGGTCGGGAGCCGGGGCCGAAAAGCTGGCAGCGGTTCGGGCGGGCAGGGGCGGGGGGTTGCAGGCGGAAGCTCATCGGGAAACCTGTCGGCAAGGATATGTCGTGGGTTGCTACGTCACGGTTATATTGTTGCGCGCCGCAGTGCAACAATCCTTTCGCGTCCGCAGAATGAACGGCACCTTCCCGAGGCCGCCGCGGCCCGCTACAGTCCCGCCATGATCACCGCCCAGGCCGAGACCTTTCCGCTTCGCAACCCATTCACCATCTCGCGCGGGTCGAAGACCGAGGCGAGGGTGGTGACGGCTGCGGTTACGCGCGGCGGGTATCGCGGCTGGGGTGAAGGCCTGCCCTATCCGCGCTATGGCGAGACGGTGGAGGAGGCCATTGCCGCGATCCTGAGCCTGCCCGAAGGCATCAGCCGGGCTGACCTGCAAAGCATGATGAAGCCTGGCGCGGCCCGCAATGCGGTGGATTGTGCGCTCTGGGACCTGGAGGCCAAGCTGACGGGCGAGCCCGTCTGGCAACTCGCTGGGTTGGCCGCTCCGAAGCCGGTGGAGATCGCCTTCACCCTCTCGCTCGACACGCCCGAGAACATGTGCGCCGCCGCGGCCCGAAATGCGCACCGGGCGGTGCTGAAGGTCAAGCTCGGCACCCCCGCCGACATGGCCCGGATCGAGGCGGTGCGGCAGGGGGCTCCGAAAGTGCGACTGATCGTGGACGCGAACGAAGGCTGGACGCCCGAGGTCTATACCGACCTTGCGCCGCACCTGATCCGGCTGGGGGTGGAGATGGTGGAACAGCCGCTGCCGCAGGGGGCCGACGGCATGCTGGCCGAGATTGCCCGCCCGCTGCCGGTCTGCGCCGACGAATCCGCCCATGACGCGGCATCGTTGCCGGGACTGGTCGGCAAGTACGACGTGGTCAACCTGAAGCTCGACAAGACCGGGGGCCTGACCGAGGCTCTGCGCGCGAAGGGTGAGGCGCGGCGGCTGGGCCTCAAGGTGATGGTCGGCTGCATGATCTCGACCTCGCTCTCGATGGCCCCGGCGATCCTTGCCGCGCAGGGGGCCGATTGGTCGGACCTTGACGGCCCCGCCGACATGGCGCAGGACCGCGACCATCCGGTTGTCTATGACGACCGCCACATCCACCCGGCCTCGCCGCTACTCTGGGGATAGAGCATGACCCGCACCGTCTTTGTGAATGGAGACTACCTGCCCGAGGCCGAGGCGAAGGTGTCGGTCTTCGACCGCGGTTTCCTGATGGCGGACGGGGTCTATGAGGTGACGTCCGTGCTGGACGGCAAGCTGATCGACTTCGACGGGCATATCCGGCGGCTGGAGCGGTCGCTGAAGGAGCTGGAGATGAGCTGCCCGGTGTCGGCGGAGGAACTGCTGGCGATGCACCGCGAGCTGGTCCGGCTGAACGGGATTGAGCAGGGGATGATCTACCTGCAAGTCACGCGGGGCAATCCGGGCGACCGCAGCTTCCTGTTTCCCGCCGCCGACCTGCCGGGGACCATCGTCGCCTTCACGCAGGACATTCCGAACCTTGCCGACGCGCCTGCGGCGAAGACCGGGTTCAAGGTGATCACGATCCCCGACCTGCGGTGGTCCCGGGTCGATATCAAGACGGTCCAGCTTCTGTACCCTTCGATGGGCAAGATGGCGGCGAAGAAGGCCGGGGTGGATGACAGCTGGTTCACCGACGAGGCGGGGGCGGTGACCGAGGGGACCTCGAACAACGCCTGGATCGTCAAGGGGAACCGGATCATCACCCGCGCCCTGGGGAACGATATCCTGCACGGGATCACCCGGGCTGCCGTCCTTCGGTTCGCGAGGGAGGCGCAGTTTGAAGTCGAGGAGCGGGCCTTCACGCCCGCCGAGGCACAGGGGGCGGACGAGGCCTTCTCGACGGCGGCCTCGATCTTCGTGATGCCGGTGGTGGAGGTCGACGGCAAGCCGGTCGGATCGGGCAAGCCGGGGCCGGTTGCGGCGCGGCTGCGGGAGATCTACCTGGACGAGATGCGGAAGGCCGCGATCTGACCTGTCCACGGTGGACAGAAAATCGGGCCGTTTGATTTCAATGGGTTGGGCGTGGACGTTCAGGATTTCTTAACTTCTGGCGCGACCCGTCCGGGGGCCGCATGACGCTTTATATCGACGCCGATGCCTGCCCGGTGAAGGGCGAGGCGGAGACTGTCGCCACCCGGCACAAGGTGCGGATGGTGGTGGTGTCGAACGGGGGCATAAGGCCCTCGCAGAACCCGCTGGTGGAAAGCGTCTTCGTGTCCAGCGGCCCGGACGAGGCCGACAAGTGGATCGCCGAGGCCTGCGGGCCGGGGGATGTCGTCGTCACCGGAGACATCCCGCTCGCCGCGAAATGCGTGGCGGCGGGGGCGCGGGTGGTCAAGCACAACGGCGAGGAGCTGACGGCGGCGAATGTCGGCATGGCGCTGGCGACGCGGGACCTGATGCAGGATTTGCGCTCGGCCGATCCTTTCCGGCAGGGGGGCGGCAAGATGTTCTCGAAGGCCGACCGGAGCCGGTTCCTGGATGTGCTGGACCGGGTGTTAAGGCAGGCGGCGCGGTGAAGGTGTGCGGCGAGGGAGTCGTGCTGAAGCCCGACCTACGGGTGCGGCGGGGAGTCGGGGCAGGCCCCGACCTACGATGAGCGGAGCTCCGTTCTCTCTCGACGGCTTCCGACGTGGCGCTCGCGACGGGGTGCCGCTGGCGGTGTCGATCTTCGCCTATGGGGTCGGGTTCGGGCTGGTGGCGGCGCAGGCCGGGTTCGGCGTGGGCAAGGCGGTGGCGACCAGCGCGGCGATCTATTCCGGCTCGGCGCAGCTGGCGGCGGTGAACCTGTTGCAGACCGGGCAGGCGACGCTTTGGGCGCTGTTCGCCGCGATCCTGGTGATCAATGCGCGGTATCTGCTGTTCGGGGCGACCTTGCAGCCCTGGCTCTGGCAGGCGGGGCCGATCCGGGCCTATGGCAGCCTGCTGCTGCTGGGCGATGCCAACTGGCTGATGACGATGCGGGCGATCCGGACGGGGGAGGAGGACCGGGCCTATCTGGCCGGGACCGGGGCGCCGATTGCGGTGGGCTGGCTGTCCGGCACGGCGCTTGGCGCGGCGGCGGTGTCCGTGCTGCCGCGGCCGGAGGCGCTGGGGTTCGACCTTATGCTGCCCTGCTTTGCCGCAGGGATGGTGACGGGGATGGTCCATAGCCGGATCGATCTGTTGCCGGTTGCGGTTGGGGCGGGGTCGGCCCTGGCGGTCTTTCACCTGGCCGGCCCGGCCCCCGCGATCATCACGGCAGGGCTTGCCGCCGGGGCGGTGGCAGCGTTGCTGCATCGGGGGGAGGCATGACCGACAGTTTTCCCGTCCTGCTGGCGGTGATGGCAGCGGCGGCCCTTTTGTGCCGGGTTGCCGGGTTCACGCTGATGCGCTTCGTGCCCGTCTCGCCGCGGGTGGAAGCGGCCTTGCGGGCGACGCCGCTGGGGGTGATGGCGGGGATCACGGCGCTTGCGGTGCAACGGGGCGGGTTGGCCGAGGGGCTGGCGCTGGCCGCGGTCGTGGGGCTGACGCTGGTCTTGCGCAGCGATGTGGCGGCGGCGCTTCTGGGAGTGGTCGTGGTGGCCGGGCTGCGCTGGGCGGGTCTTTGATCCAGCGTCCGGGATGTTGCCCTACGCCCCCATTCCCTCCCCACGCGGGGGAGGGGAGGAGCCAGGAGCCCAAGCGCCACGAGAAGGCCCTTGCAAAGCGCACTGCAAAGCAGAACCGGCGGCCCTCGCGGACCGCCGGTTTCGATTTCTTGCAGGTGGAGGCCTCAGTGCAGCCGGGCGGCAACCTGGGCGATCGCGTCGTCGATGGAGGACGACGCGGCCTCTGCGGTCATCTGCTTCGAGAGCACGTCGCCAGCGGCGGCCACGGCCACCGAGACGGCCTGTTCGCGCACCTGGCGGATCGCCGAAGCCTCGGCCGAGGCGATCTGTTCGGTCGCCGAGGCCAGGCGGCGGGCGATCGAGGCCTTGAGGTCGGTCTTGGCCTGGGCGGCGGCGGCAAGCGCCTCGTCCCGGGCCTGCGACACGATCCGGTCGGCCTGCTCCTGCACTTCCTTCTGCCGACGCTCATAGGTCGCGAGGATCGACTTGGCTTCCTCGCGCAGGGCGCGGGCCTCGTCGAGTTCCGCCTTGATCGAGGCCGCGCGGGCGTCGAGCATCCCGGTCAGCTTCGCCGGAACCTTGGCGTAGATCAGGATGCCGATGAAGGCAATGAAGGCGATCAGCACCACGAAGTTGGTGTTGTGCAGCGAGAAGAACGGACCCGAGGCCGCCATTGCCGGGGAGGCCAGAAGGGTCAGGAGGATGGAAAGCTTCTTCATCGCCTTACCCTTTCAGCCGGGCCGTCACGGCGGCCGTGACGGTTTTCGCATCCGCCCCTTGCCCGAGCGCGCCCACCAGTTCGGCAGCCACGTCGCGGGCGACTTCGGCCACGGCGGCGGCGGCACCGTCACGGATGCCCGCGATGGTCTTTTCCGATTCCGCGGCCTTGGCGGAAATCTCGGCATCGGCCTTCGCGGTGGCGGCGTCGAGGTCCTTCTGGATCTCGGCCTTGGCTGCCGCGACGATCTTGCCTGCTTCCGTCCGCGCATTGGCCAGCGCGTCGTTATAGGCCTTTTCGGCGGCGACGGCCTTCTGCTTCAGCTCTTCGGCGGCAGCGAGGTCGTTGGTGATCGTGCCTTTCCGGTCCGCCAGCACCGCGGCGATGCGCGGCAGGGCGATCTTTGTCAGCACGAAGTAGATCACGACCAGCGTGACCAGAAGCCAGAATATCTGGTTCGGAATCCATTCGCCGCAGAGTTGCGGCATGCCGATGGCGCCGCCGTGTTCGTTGACGCAAAGGCCTGCGGCCTCTTCAACGATTGGTTCAGTTGACATCGTCGTCCCCCATAGGGCTCTCTTCACGCCGGAACGGCGCCGGTGCTCCGGCGCCGCCAGTCACTGCGCGTCGGGCGTCTGGATCAGACGGCGAACATCAGCAGCAGAGCGATCAGGAACGAGAAGATCCCGAGCGCTTCGGCGAAGGCGATGCCGACGAAGAGGTTGGCCATCTGGCCGGGGGCCGCCGACGGGTTGCGCAGCGCACCCGACAGGAAGTTGCCGGCGATGTGGCCCACGCCGATGCCGGCGCCGCCCAGACCGATGGTTGCAAGGCCGGCACCGATGTATTTGCCGAGCAGAGCGAGTTCGCCTTCCATGATGTCTCTCCTATGGATGGAATGCTTGAGGTTGGTTGTTCCCGGACCCTAGTGGTGCGCTTCGCCGACGGCGTCGCGCAGGTACACGCAGGTCAGAATGGTGAAGACGTAGGCCTGGACGGATGCGACCAGGAGTTCGAGCCCGTAGACCGCCGCGATGGCCGCGATCGGCAGGACCGAGGCCACGCCCATCGCCCCTGCGAACCCGGCGAAGACCTTGATCACGGCGTGGCCGGCCATCATGTTGCCGCCAAGACGGACAGAGTGGCTGAGCGGGCGCACGAAATACGAGATCACCTCGATCATGGCGAGGATCGGTCGCAGGGCCAGAGGGGCCGAGGAAACCCAGAACATCGACAGGAAGCCGATGCCCTTGCGGTAGAAGCCGACGAGGGTGACGGTCAGGAACACCATCAGCGCCAGCACCGCGGTCACGGCGATGTGCGAGGTGGTGGTGAAGGACATCGGGATGAGGCCCAAAATGTTCGACAGGAAGACGAACATGAAGAGCGTCATCACATAGGGGAAGAACTTCAGGCCTTCATGGCCCGCGACATCCTCGACCAGCTTGTGGATGAAGCCGTAGAACATCTCGGCCACCGACTGTCCGCGCGAGGGGACGATGGCGCGGCGGCGGGTGGAGAGGACCAGGAGCGCGATGACGGCGAGGATGGCGATGCCCATCCAGAGGGTGACGTTGGTGGGGGTGTACCAGTGGACCGGGCCGTCGCCGAACAGCGGCTTGACGATGAACTGGTCCATCGGGTGGATCGCAAGCCCGCTGCCGTGTTCTTCCGTCGCCATCGTCAGTTCCCTTCGCCCTTCGCGGCGGGTGCCGCTTTCGTCTTGTGCAGTTCCTTCGCCGTGCCCAGCATCGTGCGGATGCCTGCGGCGAAGCCCAGGAGCGAGAAGAGGATCAGGAGGACCGGCAGCGTGCCGATGAGCACGTCGAGCCCGTAACCGATGGCGGTTCCCAGCATGATGCCGGTCGCCAGCTCGATCACCATCCTCCAGGCCACCTCGCCCTGCGAGAAACCCTTGGCTGTGGTGGTCTGCTTCACCTCCGGCTTGCCCTTCGCCTGATCGAGCCGCGCTTCCAACGCGCGAAGTCGGTCAGGATCGGGTTCAGTCGCCATGCGGTTTGGCCCCTTCACAGTCGCGGCGGTTCTACGAAGAGGGGGATGCAGAGTCAAGTGAGCAGATCGGCCTGCAACATGTTGGAATCATGTCATTTATAATGTCAGCTCGGGGCACGGGCGTCGACTTTCGCCGCATCCGCATATTCAACCCCGCGGTTGACGATTGCCGGGGGTAGCAGGATAGTCGCGCCATGACCGACCGACTGGATGCCGTCTTTGCCGCGCTGGCCGACCCGACGAGGCGGGCGATCCTGGCCATGCTGCTGGAGGATGACATGGCCGTGACGGACGTGGCCGACCCTTTCGCCATGAGCCTGGCCGCGATTTCCAAGCACCTTGCGGTCCTGTCGGAGGCGGGGCTGATCAGCCGGGAGAAGCGGGGCCGGGTGATCTGGTGCAAGCTGGAGCCGGAGGCGATGCGCGAGGCGACGGTCTGGATGAGGGGCTTCGGACAGGTCGATCCGCTGGACCTCGACGATTTCGAGCGGTTCCTGGAGCAGGAACTGGCCGAGCGACCGGAGTAGGGCGGCCCGCGACCTGTCAGGCCGATTGCAGGAAGGCGAGCAGGTGGCGTTCCGGCTCGAACAGGCCGGGCGTGTCAAGCGGCGTGCAGTCGGCCAGACGCCTCTGGCGTGCCTCGTCGGGAAGGTCGGCAAGGCCAAGGATCGCGGGGTGGATGTAGGAGCTGCGGCAGATTGCGGGCGTATTGGCAAGCCGTTCGGCGGCAGCGTCGGCCATTGCGCGCAGGGTGAGCGTCCCCGCGGTCTTGCGCGCCACGTCGAATGCGGCGAGCGACCCGCCCCAGGTGCGGAAGGTCTTGGCGCTGGTTTCCGGCAGGCCGGTGATCTCGGCCAGGTAGGCGTTGACGTGCTGCGAGGCGACGGGCTGCGGCTTGCCGGAGTCGTCCAGCCAGGTGAACAGGTTGCGCCCCGGCAGATCGTGAATCTCTTGCAGGATGCGGTGCAGCTTGCGGTCCTTCAGCGCATAGCGCACCGGCTTGCCGCCCTTGGCCCGGAAGCGGAGCGTGACATGCCCGTCGGCCAGGGTCAGATGCCGGGCCAGAAGCGTGCTCGCGCCAAACGAGCGGTTCTGCGCCGCATAGACAGGATTTCCGATGCGCAGCCAGGTCCGGTCGAGAAGCGTGACCAGCGCGGCGAGGCAGAAGGTCATGTCGCCGGTATCACTTTGCAGGTCGCGCTCCAGACGACGGCGCAGTGTGGGCAGGGCGGCCCCGAAGGCGGGAAGCTGGCCGAATTTCCGATCCGACCGCCAGGCCGCCCAATCGGGGTGGTAGCGATACTGCCGCCGCCCCCGGGCATCAACGCCCGTGGCCTGGAGATGCCCGAACGGATTGGCGCAGGTCCAGACCTGGTCATAGGCCGGGGGAATGCCGAGGCGGCGGATACGGGTCCGCTCGGCGCTGGACAGGGGCAGACCGTCTTGCCGGAGGTAGCGGAAGCCCTTGCCGTGCCGCCGCCGCAGGATGCCCGGCTCGCCGTCCTGAGAATAGGTCAGCCCTTCCGGGGTGATCGGTGCCGTCATGCTTCCGTCCATGTTGAAGCTCCCATTTCCGCTATGGCCCGCCAGAAACCCCCGGGGCCGCTCCGGGTTCCGCGCGGTCTCAGCGACCGCTGCGCCAGCGCCGCCAGCGCACCGCAAGACGGCGGCCCTTGCGGCGGCCCCGGATGATCAGCGCCGAGATCGGGCCGCGCAGGATCGGCAGGTCGACGGCGAGGAGGAGGAGGCCGAACGGCAGCATCCAGAGGCCGAGGACGGGCAGGAAGGCGAAGACGCCACCCGCGATCAGGATCAGCGCCAGCGGGAAGCGGACGGGAAACCAGCTGTCGCCGCGCAGGGTCGACATGGGCCCGCGCAGGGCCGGGATCAGCCGCTCCAGCGCGTCAAACTGTCGTTGGAACCTGCGTTCGCGGTTGGTCATCCCTTCCCCCATGTGGACGAAGATGGGGTCAGGCGGTGCGGCTTCAAGACTGACCCGGGGCAAGGGCCGGATTCCGCTTGGTGGCGGCGGGAACCGGGCCTAGGCTTGACGGGGGAGGATCAGGCCATGCTGAACGGACGCAGTTGGGATGACTGGATCGCCGACTATGCCGAAAGCCACCGCAACAGGTGGAACCGCCTGACGCATGCCTTCGGGATTCCGATGATCGTGGTGGCGATTGCGCTGGGGTTGTTGTCGGTCTTTGTCGCGGGCCTGTGGCCCTGGGGGCTTGGGCTGTTCGTGGTGGGTTGGGCCTTGCAGTTCATCGGCCACGCCATCGAGGGCAAGCCGCCGGAGTTCTTCAAGGACTGGCGCTTCCTTCTGGTCGGGACGCGCTGGTGGTGGAAGAAGGTGACGGGGCGGGTGTGAGGCGGCGAAATCTTCGAAGATTTCGGACCGGAGCCTTTGAAGGCTCCGGCATGATTTCTTCTAGGGAATCGCCTACCCGTCGATGCGGATGCGGGCGTTCGTCGGGTCGAAGGGGCTGTCTTCGGTGACGGTAGCATCCCATTCCTTCAGCTGCATCTTCACCTTCAGCTTCGTGCCCGGTTCGGCCAGCGCGGCGGGGACATAGCCCATGCCGATCTGTTTGCCGAAGGCGACCGAATAGCCGCCGGAGGTCAGGCGACCGACCTTGATGCCGTCGTTCAGGATGGCTTCCTTGCCCCAGGGATCAGCGTCCGCCGGGCCGTCGATCAGGAGGGTCACGCATTTCGACCGGATGCCGGTTGCCAGCATCTTCTCCTTGCCACGGAAGTCTTTCGACAGGTCGACGAAGCGGTCGAGCGCGGCCTCCAGCGGGGTCGCGTCGCGGCCAAGTTCGTTGCCGAAGGCGCGGTAGGATTTTTCCTGCCGGAGCCAGTTCTGGGCGCGGGCGCCGACGCCTTTCAGCCCGTGCTTTTCGCCGACCGACCAGAGGAGGTCCCAGAGGTAGCGGCCGAATTCGATCGGGTAGTGCAGTTCCCAGCCAAGCTCTCCGGTATAGGCCACGCGGATGGCGCGGACCGGGCACATGCCCAGTTCGATGTCGCGGTAGCTGAGCCAGGGGAAGCGCTTGTTGCCAAGGACGGTGTCGGGGTCGGCGTCCTTGACGAGGTCCTTGAGGAGCGCGCGGGCGTTCGGGCCGGCAAGGGCGAAGACGCCCCATTGCGTAGTGATGTCGTGGATGTCGATCCGGCCGCCGCCCTGAGCCATCCAGTCGTCGGCGGATTTCTGGAGGAAATCATAGTCATAGGCCGTCCAGGCCCCGGCGGAGATCAGGTAGTATTCGTTCTCTTTCAGCCGGACGATGGTGTATTCGGTGCGGGTGGTGCCGTGGTCGGTCAGGGCATAGGTCAGGTTGATCCGGCCCACGTTCGGCAGCTTGTTGCAGGTGAAATGGTCGAGGAAGGCGGTCGCGCCCGGCCCGCGCAAGAGGTGCTTGGTGAAGGCACTGGCGTCGATCAGGCCGACGGTGTTGCGGACGGCCTCGGCTTCGGCCTTGGCATAGGGCCACCAGGCACCGCGACGGAACGACCGGCTGTTGTGGTCGAAATCGGCGGGGGCGTCCTTGGGGCCGTAGTAGTTCGGGCGTTCCCAGCCGTTCACCTGGCCCATCTGCGCGCCCATCTCTTTCTGGCGGTCATAGGCGGGGGCGGTGCGCAGGGGGCGGCAGGCTTCGCGTTCCTCATCCGGGTGGTGCAGGATGAAGACGTGATCGTAGCACTCCTCGTTCTTGCGGGAGGCGTATTCCGTGGTCATCCAGCCGCCGAAGCGTTTGGGGTCGAGGGAGGCCATGTCGATCTCGGCCTCGCCTTGGGTCATCAGCTGGGCGAGGTAGTAGCCGGTGCCGCCAGCGGCGGTGATGCCGAAGGAGAAGCCTTCCGCGAGCCACATGTTGCGCAGGCCCGGGGCGGGGCCGACCAGCGGGTTGCCGTCGGGGGTGTAGCAGATCGGCCCGTTGTAATCGTCTTTCAGGCCCACGGTTTCCGAGGAGGGAATCCGGTGGATGAAGGACATGTACTCCTGCTCGATCCGTTCCAGATCCAGCGGGAACAGGTCGGCGCGGAAGCTGTCGGGGACGCCGTACTGGAAGCGGGCGGGCGCGCCCTTTTCGTAGGGACCGAGGATCCAGCCGCCGCGCTCCTCGCGGACGTACCATTTGGCGTCGGCGTCACGGAGGACCGGATGCTGCGGGTTGGTTTTGCGCCATTCGACGAGGGCGGGGTCGGGCTCGGTGACGATGTATTGGTGCTCGACGACGACAGCGGGGGTCTTGATGCCGAGGAGTTTCGCGGTCCGCTGCGCATGGTTGCCGGTGGCTGTGACGACATGTTCGGCATGGATCTCGAACTTGTCGTCCGAGGCGACGAGGTTGCCGCCCTTTTCCTCAAGCCTTGTGCAGGAGACGATCCATTCGCTGCCGGTCCAGCGGTAGCCGTCGACCTGCACCTTGCGTTCGATGGTCGCACCCAGTTGCCGGGCGCCCTTGGCCATCGCCTGGGTCACGTCGGCCGGGTTGATGTAGCCGTCCTGCGGGTGGTAGAGCGCGCCGATCAGGTCTTCGGTGCGCACGAGCGGCCAGCGGTCCTTGATCTCTCCCGGCTTCAGGAATTCGTGGTAAACACCGGCGGTTTCGGCGACGGAGGAATACAGCATGTATTCGTCCATCCGCTGCTGGTGTTGCGCCATTCGCAGGTTGCCGACGACGTAGAAGCCCGCGTTCAGGCCGGTTTCGGCCTCCAGCCCCTTGTAGAAATCGACCGAGTATTTGTGGATATGGGTCGTTGCGTAGCTCATGTTGAAGAGCGGCAGCAGGCCCGCGGCGTGCCAGGTGGAGCCCGAGGTCAACTCGTCGCGTTCGACGAGCATCGTGTCCCAGCCGGCCTTGGCCAGATGATAGGCGATGCCGGTGCCGACTGCGCCGCCGCCGACGACGAGGGCCTTGACGTGGGTTTTCATTGGAGGGACTCCCGCAACAGGTTTGCCCCTATCTGCCAGAGGCGGGGGAATGCGGGCAAGTCCACCCGACCTTTGGCGTCAGAAAACGACATTCGCGACGTCGCGCCGCAGTCTTGCCCGGATTCTGCGGTTGAAGGACGGAAAAGGGAATCGAGCATGAGCGTGAGTGAAACAGTCGTCCGGACTCCGGCCCGCCCCGCGCTGGTGGCGCTGGCGGCAATCCTGCTGTCCTGGCTGGCCGAGATCGCGGCTCAGGTCGGGTATTTCGGGCCGGGGGGCGAGCTGTCGCTCTGGGGCGTACAGATGGCTGTGGCGCAAAGCGCGGTGGTGGTGGCCGGGCTGGTGCTGGCGCTGGCGCTCGTCCGGCGGCTGGATCTGCTGGCGCGCGCGGTGACGCTGTTGTTCCTGCTGGTGGCGGTGCTGAACCTGGCGCTCTGGACGCTGTATGGCGAGGCGCCGCAGCTGTTCGAGACGCCGGAGCGCGTGGCCGTGGTGCGGGGAGTGACGCATGCGGTGCAGATCGCGCTGCTGGTCTGGCTGCTGCGGGCGCCGTGGCGCGCATGGCTGCGGGCGGGGCTGGTCATCGCGGTGGTTTTCCTGGCGACGAAGGAGGTGGTCCTGCGCTGGTTCAGCGTGGATGAGCTGTACGTCTTTCCGGACGCGAGCTGGGAGGAAACCTATGTCCCCGTCGATGTCGAGGCGCTTTATGCCGCCCAGGACCGGCTGATGGGGGAACAGGTTGCCGACCTTGCACCGCAGCTGCCGGGGGAACCGGACGTGTTTGCCCTGGCGCTTGGCGGGACGTCCTACCAGTCGGTCTTCCTGACCGAGGTCGAGAGCGTCTCGGCGATCCTTGATGCGCAGTACGGCTCGGGCAAGCGGACCCTGCGGCTGGCCAACAGCGAGGACGCCCCGACGCGGTATCCGCTGGCCAACCGGGCGAACCTCGCGCGGGCGCTGTTGGAAATCGGCAAGCGGCAGGGGCCGGAGGATGTGGCCTTCCTGTTCCTGACCTCGCACGGCGGCGAGGACGTCTTTTCGCTGAACTTCTACGAAGCGGGGACCCGGGACCTGACCTCGGCCGAGTTTGCGCAGATGCTGGACGACAGCGGAATCGGCCCGGCGGTGATCGTGCTGTCGGCCTGCCATTCGGGGTCGTTCCTCGACGAGATCGCCGCGCCCGACCGGCTGGTGATCACGGCGGCGCGCGGCGACCGGACCTCGTTCGGATGCCGTGACGGGGCGGAATGGACGGAATTCGGCCAGTCGTTCTTTGACCGGGCGCTGCGAGCGGAACCGGACCCGCGCAAGGCCTTTCCGCTGGCGGCGCAGGACGTCGCGCGGAAGGAAGTGATGGACGGGTTGACGCCCAGCTTGCCGCAGATGGTCGAGGGGGCCGAGATCGGGCCGGTGCTGGACCGGCTGCTGGCAGGCCGCTGACGGGATTGCTCGTCGACGACTTGGTGACGTCTCGTTGGTGCCTCCGGCGGGGATATTTGGGCCAGTATGAAAGGCCGGGCGCTCGTGACGGGCCGCAGGTGCCTCCGGCGGGGATATTTGCAGCAAAGATGAAAGGCGGGTCGGGGGCAGTCTTTCCGGCGACGACAAGACGATGTCGCAGCAGACGGCCCCGGCTTGCCGTTGCCGGAAATCTGCGCAAGCTTGAGCATGACCCATTCGGAAGGCTGATCAGATGACCCGTTTCAACCAACCCCTCGGCGGCAACGACATGCCGCGCTTCGGCGGCCCGGCGACGATGATGCGCCTGCCGGTGGCGACCTCGGCAAAGGGGCTGGATGCGGCGTTCATCGGCATTCCGATGGATCACGGCACCTCGAACCGACCCGGCACGCGGCTTGGCCCCCGGCAGATCCGCGATGAGAGCCGGATGATCCGGCCCTACAACATGGCCACCGGGGCGGCACCCTTCGAGCATTTGCAGGTTGCCGATCTGGGGGACGTCCCGATCAACACCTTCGACCTGAAGAAGACGGTGGACATCATCACCGCGCATTACCGCGAGGTACTTTCCCACGGCATCATCCCCCTGACGCTGGGCGGCGACCATACGCTGACCTGGCCGATCCTGCGGGCGATCAAGGAACGCCACGGTCCGGTCGCGCTGATCCACATCGACGCCCATGCCGACATCAATGACACCATGTTCGGCGAGACGGTCGCGCACGGCTGCCCCTTCCGCCGCGCCTGGGAGGATGGCTGCCTGATCAACGACAAGGTGTTCCAGATCGGGTTGCGGGCGACGGGCTATGCGGCGGACGATTTCGACTGGGGCCGCAGGCAGGGCTGGACGGTGGTGCAGGCCGAGGAGTGCTGGCACAAGTCGCTGACGCCCTTGATGCAGATCGTGCGGGAGAAGATCGGCGATGCGCCGGTCTATCTGACCTATGACATCGACAGCCTGGATTCCGCCTTTGCCCCCGGCACCGGGACGGTGGAACCGGGCGGGCTGACCACCTGGCAGGGGCTGGAGATCATCCGCGGCGCGGCCGGGCTGAACCTTGTCGGCTGCGATCTGGTCGAGGTGTCACCGCCCTATGATCCCTCGGGCAACACGGCGCTGATCGCGGCGAATTTCCTGTATGAGATGCTCTGCGTCCTGCCGGGCGTGCCGCAGAACCCGTCGCGGTTTTCCGGGCTGGTGTTCTGATCAGCCGCCGTCAGGTGCCGCGCTTTCCACGGTGCAGCGCTTGACGCCGTCCTTGCCGGTCTTGCAGCCGACCGTGCCGGATTTTTCCGGGGCGGCGGCTTCGACGGCGGGCTCTTGCGCACCGCCGAAGAGGTCAGAGAGGAAACCGCCGCCGCCATCCGTCGTGACCGGATCGGTTGCTTCGGCCGCTCCTGCCTGGGCGCGTTCGGCTTCTTCCGTCGCGGTCTTCTCCGCCGCGCGGGCAGCAACGTCGGCGAGGTAGGCGTCACGTTCGGTATCGTCGAGCGCCGAGGCCAGCACGATCACCGGCACATCGCCGAGGCCCGTGACCTTGTCGATCACGCCCGCGTTCATCGCCTTGACGTGCAGCGTTTCAAGGAAGGGCACCAGCTCCTCGTCCTTCATCCGCTTCGGCGCCAGGACCCGGAGGTGGATCTGTGCGCCCACATCGGCAAAGAAATACCGGCCGCGGAAGCCTTCGGGCAGCAGGTCCTCGGTCACGTCAAGCCCGCGCACGGTGGCGAACTCGGTGCCGCGGAATTCGGCCGTCTGCATCTGCAACTCGAACCGCTGCTGCATCGCCATCATGCTGGTGAAGATGATGTTGGGGTAACGGACCGCCTTGATGATCAGCTTGCGGTCGCCCTTCTCATAGGTCAGCGCGGCGACCTCGGTGCCCTTGTCGCTGTCGCCCTCGGCCATCCGCTTCACGGCGGCGACGGCGTCCTTGTCGGCCTTCTTGCTGTTCTTCGGCAGGAAGCCGTCTGCATCCGCGGCCTCGACCGGGCGCACCTTCCAGCCTTCGGGCGGTTTCGGCAGCATGTCCACCAACTTGGTCGGCATGCCGTTGGACGAGGTCGAGCCTGCAAGCCCGCCGATGCGGCCGGCAAGCCCGCTGAGATATTCCTGGAAGGTCAGCCCCTCGGCATCCTCGCGTCCGGCCCAGCGGGCGGACATCCTGTAGTCCACGAACATGTAGCCCCCGGCGGTCAGGGCGAACATGAAGAGAAAGCCGAACAGTCGCAGCACGGGGGTGGTCCTTGTCGATCTGGCGCGGTGATAGCGGTCAATTTTGGCAAGCTTCGGGCAAAGCGGCAGAAATCTGGTTCAAACCTGCCTGCGCAGCGAGGAAAGTGCAAAAAGCCCGGCGGCGACCACGATGATCGAGGGGCCGGTGGGCGTGTCCTGCCAGAGCGAGAGGCCAAGGCCGCCAAGGCCGGACAGGCCGCCGATGGCGATGGCGATGGCGGCCATGGCCTCGGGTGTGCGCGACAGGCTGCGGGCGGCGGCGGCGGGGATGATCAGCATGGCGGCGATGAGAAGCGCGCCGACGATCTTCAGCGCGACGGCGACGACCAGCGCAAGGGCGATGACCAGCACCAGACGCTCGCGGTCGGGGCGGATGCCCGCGGCATGGGCGAGGTCTTCGCTGACGGTGGCGGTCAGCAGCGCCTGCCAGCGCCAGGCGAGAAGGGCGAGGACGGCGAGCGCACCGAGCCAGATGAGGGCAAGGTCGCCCCGGCTGACGGCGAGGATGTCGCCGAAGAGATAGCTCGACAGGTCGGTTCGGACGGAGGGGAAGAAGCTGACGGCCACAAGCCCGAAGGCCAGGGCGGAATGGGCGAGGACGCCGAGCGTGGTGTCCATCGCCCAGCCCCGCGCCGACAGGCCCGCGACGGTGACGGCCATGGCGAGCGCCACGGTCAGGGTGCCAAGGCCGATGGGCAGGTCGGTCGCCAGCGCCAGCGCGACGCCCAGAACGGCGGCATGGGCGGTCGCGTCGCCGAAATAGGCCATCCGCCGCCAGACAACGAAGGACCCGAGCGGGCCGGTGGCAAGGGAAAGACCGATTGCGGCAAGGCCCGCGCGGACCAGGAAATCGTCAAGCATGGTCGTGGCCGTGGTGAGGATCGTGATGGTGATGGTGCGGGTGGCCATCCTCATGCGCGTGGTCGTGTTCGTGGCGGTAAAGCGCCAGCGCGCCCTGCGTGCCCAGACCGAAGAGCGCGCGGTATTCCGGCGCAGTCGACACGACGCGCGGGGTGCCTTCGCAGCAGATATGGCCGTTCAGGCAGATCACCCGGTCGGACGCGGCCATCACCACATGCAGGTCATGGCTGATCATCAGCACGGCGGCGCCGGTTTCGCGCCGGACCTCCTCGATCAGCCGGTAGAAGGCGGCCTCGCCGGGTTGGTCGAGCCCAGAGGTCGGTTCGTCCAGCATCAGGATCTGCGGCTGGCCCAAGAGCGCGCGGGCGAGGAGCACCCGCTGCAACTGTCCGCCGGAGAGCGTCGTCATCTGTTCGGCCCCCTGGCCCGCCATGCCGGTGCGCGACAGGGCCTCGTCGGCGGCCGCATCGGTCACGCGGGCGGGAAGCGACAGGAAGCGGCGGACGGTGATCGGCATGGTGCGGTCGATCATCAACTTCTGCGGGACATAGCCGATCTTCAGGCCGGGTTGCCGGGTGATGCGCCCCTCGGCGGCAGGCACGATGCCCAGAAGCGCGCGGAGGAGGGTGGATTTGCCCGAACCGTTCGGGCCAAGGATGGTCACGATCTCGCCCGGGTCGACCTTGAGCGAGATGTCGTGCAGCACTTCTTCCGCGCCGAAGCGGATGCAGATGTGGTCGGCGGCGATCAGGCTCATGCGGCCCCCTGGCAGGCCGGGCAGAGGCCGAGCGCCTCGATGGTGGAGCGTTCGACCCGGAACCCGGCGCGGGCGGCCTCGGCGTCGAGCGAGGTGCGGGCGGCGCTCGCCTCGGCCTCGGCGACCATGTGGCACAGGCGGCAGATCAGGAAGGCGGGGGCGTGCTCCTCGCCGGGGTGGGTGCAGGCCGTAAAGGCGTTCAGCCGCTGGATACGGTGGGCAAGACCCTGTTCGACAAGGAATTCCAGCGCGCGATAGGCGACGGGGGGCTGGTTGCCGAAACCTTCGGCGCCAAGCCGGGCCAGGACGTCATAGGCGCCAAGCGCCTTGTGGTTCTCCAGCAGGATCTCCAGCACCCGGCGACGGACCGGGGTCATCCGCGCCCCATTGGCAGCGGTCACGGCTTCGGCCCGTTCCAGCGCGTCATGGGCGCAATGGGCGTGGTCATGGGCGGCGAAGGCCAGTTCGGGGGCAGCGCAGCCGGGGCAATCGAGGGCGTGGGGCATGGCGGGCATCGCGGGGATTGACGTGTTATGATATTACATACATAGATCACCCGGCAAAGGGAAGGCCCGATCGATGCGTCCCATCATTCCGTTTCTGCTGCTTGCCAGCCCGGCGCTGGCCGAGGTGCCTTCGGTGGTGACCGACATCCCGCCGGTCCACGCGCTTGCCGCGCAGGTGATGGGAGATCTGGGCACGCCGGAGCTTCTGCTGGCCAGGGGCGCTGACGAGCATGATTTCCAGCTTCGGCCCAGCCAGGCCGGGGCGGTGGCCGATGCCGGGCTGGTGGTCTGGGTCGGGCCGGAGCTGACCCCCTGGCTGGAGGGCGCGCTGGAGGCCCGGCCCGAAGGCGCACCGGCGCTGGCGCTGCTGGACGCGGAGGGAACGAAGGCGCGCGACTATGGGGTGGGGAATGTGGAAGAGGGGCACGATCATGGCCCCGAGGACCCGCATGCCTGGCTTGACCCCGGCAATGCGCAGGTCTGGCTGGGCCTGATCGCCGCCGAGCTGTCGCGGCTGGACCCGGAGCACGCGGCGACCTACCGGGCGAATGCAGCGAAAGCTGCGGACCAGATCGGCGGGCTGGATGCGGAACTGGGTGCGCTGCTTTCCCCGGTCAGGGGCAAGCCGATTGTCACATTCCACGACGCCTTCGGCTATTTCGGCGATCACTACGGGCTGGACTTCGTGGGCAGCATCGCGGTCGGGGATGCGTCCTCTCCCGGCGCGGCGCGGCTGGCGGGGCTGCGGGACGAGATCGCGGCGGGGGGTGTGGTGTGCCTGTTCCCCGAGGTCCAGCATGATCCGGCCCTGATCGAGCAACTGGCCGAGGGGACCGGGGCCAGGATCGGCGGGGCGCTGGACCCGGTGGGGTCTTCGCTGGAGCCGGGGCCGGGGGCTTATGTGGCGCTGATGTCGGGGCTGGCGCAGGCGATCGTGGAGTGTGCGGGCGGGTGATGTCCACGCAGGACAGAGGTCTGATCCTGCGGGATTTCAAGGGCTTGGCTGTGGGCGTTCGGGCTTTCTTAACCAGAACGGGTGGGGGCGAACCCCACCCGCCAAGGGAAAGCGCTAGAACATGTAGGAAGCGCGCAGGCCGATCAGGTCCAGGTCGCGCTCGTAGAGCGGCTGGTCGTCGTCGCGGATTGCATCGTAGTTCACGTCGATCCGCACCGGCATCGTGGCAGGTTCCCAGCCGAACCCGAGTGAAAGGCCCTTGCCCGTCGTGTCAAGATAGTTGCCGCCGCCGTTCTCTGTCACGCCATCGACAAGGACCGCGCCCAGGGACGAGGTCAGGTGGCCGCCGTTGGCGAGTTCCGTCGTCACCGTTCCGCGCAGGCGCAGGACCGTATCCAGCGTACACCAAGAGGGAGACTGCCCGGTGCAGGCATCCACGCCATCGCTCATTGTCTCGCCGCTCAGCACGTCAAGGTTGCCCTCGATTCCGAACTGGAGGTTTCCGGAGGCCGCGAAGCGGTAGCCAGCGGTGCGCCAGCGAGAGATCGGTGGCTGTCGCTGTGTAATCGGAGACGATCGGGGCGTTGGTGCTGCTTTCGGTGACGCCAAGCCCGATACCATAGTAAAACCCATCCTGTGCGTCGGCGGCCTGTACCATGCCCAGCACCGAAATTGCCGCCATGAGTGCGATCTTCATGCTCGTTTCCTCTGATTTTCTTGCGCCCGATGCTGATGCTCTCAACACCACCGGGTGATGGTTCATGAATCTTACAGGCATGGTTCTTGCCGAAGAAGCATGCTGAATCCTGAATTTCTAAGCCTGTGGCGGAATTACCAAGTCGGTATGCGCCGGAGGGTGTCGGATGAGTCGGCCTAGATCGACGCCAGTGCGAGCAGCTTTTCGCAATCCACATTCGCGGCAAGGTGGTCGGCCAGAGCGTCGAGCGTTTCCTCGACGGACTGGTCGTAGCTGAAGTTGCCGGGGGTTGCACCGAGGCCTGCGAGGAAGGCGCGGCGGAAGGCGTCTTCGGTGAACATGCCGTGGAGGTAGCTGCCCATCGCCCGGCCATCGGCGCGGACGGCGCCTTCGGGCTGGCCGTTCACGCTGAACAGCGGGCGGGCGCGGTCGGGGCCTTCCGTGCGGCCGAGGTGAATTTCGTAGCCCTTGACGCGGGTGCCTGACGCGGGGTGGATCGCCTCGGTTTCGGTCACGCGCTTGTCGGCGGTCATCACGGTGGTGAGGTCCAGAAGGCCGAGACCGGCGACGGAGCCCGGCTTGCCCTCGATCCCGTCAGGGTCGGCGATCTCGCGCCCGAGCATCTGGTAGCCGCCGCAGAGGCCCAGAACCCGTGCGCCCCGGCTGAGGGCGGCGGCGAGGTCGATGTCCCAGCCTTCGGCGCGGAAATGGGCGAGGTCGGCGATGGTGGCTTTGCTTCCCGGCAGGATGATCAGATCGGACTCGACCGGCAGGGGTTGGCCGGGCTTGACGATCTTCAGGGTGACGCCGGGTTCCTGGGCAAGCGGGTCGAGGTCGTCGAAATTGGCGATGCGGTTCAGGTGGGGGACGGCGATCAGGAATTGGCCGTTGCCCCTTGTGCCGCCCCCGCCGCTGCTCAACTCGGCGGCGTCCTCCGCCGGAAGGCGGTGGGCATGAGGGAACCATGGGATGACGCCGAGGCCGGGCCAGCCGGTGCGCTGTTCGATCAGGCGGTAGCCGTCGTCGAAAAGTCGGGGGTCGCCGCGGAACTTGTTGATCAGGAAGCCCCTGATCATCGCGGCATCCCCGGGGTCCAGCACCGCCTGCGTGCCCACGAGTTGCGCGATGACGCCCCCCCGGTCGATGTCGCCGGTCAGGATCACCGGCACGCAGGCCTCGTGGGCGAAGCCCATGTTGGCGATGTCGCCTGCCCGCAGGTTCACCTCGGCGGGGCTGCCTGCACCCTCGACGATCACGAGGTCGGCTTGGGACTGAAGGCGGCGGAAGCTGTCGAGGACCGGGGCCATGAGTTGCGGCTTGAGGGCGGCGTAGCCTCTGGCTTTCACGGTCGTCAGGCGCTTGCCCTGCACGATCACCTGCGCGCCGGTTTCGGATTCGGGCTTCAAGAGCACGGGGTTCATGTCCACATGGGGCGCCACCTTGCAGGCGCGGGCCTGCAGCGCCTGCGCGCGGCCGATCTCGCCGCCCTCCGCCACGGCGGCGTTGTTCGACATGTTCTGCGGCTTGAAGGGGCGCACGGTCATGCCGAGGCGGGTGAAATGGCGGCAAAGCCCGGCGACGAGAAGCGACTTGCCGACGTTGGAGCCTGCGCCCTGAATCATGATGCGCTTCATGCGCCCCTTATAACGCTTGTCCCGATCGGAGCCAGAGGCAGCTGCGACCGGCGTGCCATGGCTCCGGCCACCCCGCATATTGCGGCTTTGGGCTTGACCCCGGCGGGCTGCGGCAGTCTGTTTGCGTTAACATCGCCTTGGGGTGGTCGGGGAGGATCGGAGATGCAGAAACCGGAAATCGGGCTGGTGGGGCTTGGCACCATGGGGGCCGCGCTGGCGCTGAACATCGCCGAGAAGGGTTTTCCGATTGCGGTGTGGAACCGGACGCCTTCCGCCACCGACGAATTCTTCGCCTCGGCGGGCGACCTTGCCGGGCGGATCGTGCCGACGAAGACCCTGGCCGACCTGGCTGCCGCGATGGCCGTACCCAGGTCGATCATCCTGATGGTCCCGGCGGGCAAGCCGGTGGATGACATGCTGGCGGCGCTGGCGCCCTTTCTCGGGTCGGACGACCTGGTGATCGACGCGGGCAACGCGAATTTCCACGACACCAACCGGCGCGCGGCGGCGGGCCTGCCGTTCCGCTTCATGGGGATCGGCGTCTCGGGCGGCGAGGAGGGCGCGCGGCACGGGCCTGCGATCATGGCCGGGGGCACGGCGGAAGACTGGGAGCGGATGGCGCCGGTGTTCCGGGCGATTGCCGCGAAGGCCGAGGACGGCACCCCCTGCGCCGACCATATGGGCGAGACCGGGGCGGGGCATTTCGTCAAGGCGGTGCACAACGGCATCGAATATGCCGACATGCAGATGATCGCCGAGACCTATGGCGTGATGCGCGACGGGCTGGGGATGTCGGCGGCCGAGATCGCCCCGGTTTTCGCGCGCTGGAACGAAGGGACCTTGCGGTCCTACCTGATCGAGATTTCGGCGGCGGTGGCGGCGGCGGCGGACCCGGTCAAGGGCGGGCCGCTCCTCGACATGATCGTCGACGCGGCGGGGCAGAAGGGCACCGGACGCTGGACGGCGATCGAGGCGCAGAACCTCGGCACGCCGATCCCGGTGATCGAGGCGGCGGTGATGGCGCGGAACGTATCGGCGCGGCGGGGCGAGCGGGCAGCAGGCGAGGCGCTGTATGGCGCGGCGCCGGAACGCGCCAGCGTGTCGCTGGAGGATCTGGAACAGGCGCTGATCGCGGGCAAGATCCTGTGCTATGCGCAGGGTTTCGCGATGATGACGGCGGCGGCGGGGGAATTCGGCTGGGCCTTGGACATGCCGCGGGTGGCGCGGGTCTGGCGCGCGGGCTGCATCATCCGGTCCGCCATGCTGAACGACATGGCTTCGGCACTGGCGGAAGACCCGGGCCGCAACCTGATGCTGGCGCCATACTTCGTGGCCCACCTGCGCCGCACCGTGCCCGCGCTGCGCCGGGTGGTGGCGGCAGGCGCGCTGCACGGTCTGGGGCTTCCCGCGCTGTCGGCGGGGCTTGCGTGGTTCGACCTGATGCGCACCGCGCGGGGGACGGCGAACATGATCCAGGGGCAACGCGATTTCTTCGGGCTGCACGGGTTCCAGCGGCTGGACGGGCTGGACCTGCCGCACGGGCCCTGGGCCAAGGGGTGACGTCGGCCGGCGCGCCGAAGCGGGCCAGCCGACGCCGGAAGGCTGTCCGGCGCCGATCGACGCGCCGGAGAGCCTTCCGGCATTTGGTGGTGGTCGCGTGTCTTTCGCCAAGACCGGCGTCCACTATTGCCGGTCACGCTCGGGGTCAACCCGCCGTCAGCGGGTGAGCCAGCTCGTGACCAGGGTGATCCCGGCGAGCCCGGCAATCGTGATCAGCCAGTTGAACAGGATGGGTTCCTTGGGAGGCGGATCGTCCTCTTGCGGGTTGCGCTCGTCCGTCTTGTCTTCAGCCATGGGTGTGTCCTCATGAATGGCATGCGACCGCATGCCTGCGAGGCACACGGCGGTTCAGGTCATCCGGGCGATGAGGACGCGGGGCGGGGCGCGGGCATCCCAGCCGTCGAACACCGGCTGCGCGCCGCAAGTTGCGCAGGCGGGCCAGAAGGCGATGGGTGATACCGCCGGATCCGGGACCGGCCCGGCGCCCGCGGGCAGCAGGGCGGGCGGGGCGCTGTCGAGGGACTGGGGGCGCTTGGTCCGAAGCGCCGAAAGTGTCGGCTGCAGCGCGTGAACGCCCGATTGCCGGGCGGTCAGGAAATGCCCGCTCCCGGCCCTGTCCGGCCCGGGAACGGAGATCGACAGGACCAGAAGGAGAGCCGACAGCACGCAGAGACAGAGCCGTGCCCATTGTGGCAGGGCAGGGGTCGGGACGACGGTCGATGGTTCGGTCCTGCACTCCATGTCGCGGAGACAGGTAGCCGCAAAGTTCGGCCCCTGCCAGAGGCGAGCAGCCCGCGCTGCGATCGCGGCTCCACAGGCGGCTGCGCGAACAAGATACGGCAGACGGCAACCGTCTGGTCTTTGGGGAGTTCGGGGGGAGAGTTTGGTGGCGAGGGAGGGACTCGAACCCTCGACCTCGCGATTATGAGTCGCGCGCTCTAACCAGCTGAGCTACCTAGCCACTGCGGCGCGGATTAAGGGGGCCGGGGGCAGAGGTCAAGGGCGAATCGGCGCAGGCGAAGTCA
>NZ_JAEULP010000062.1 GCF_016792905.1 Tabrizicola sp. | reverse complement strand
GCCGCGACGATCCTGGCGGGCTCACCCTATCACCGGGTCTAGATCAGCGCCCGTTCCGCGGCCGCGCCCAGCCGCAACAGCCGCGCTTCGCCGCCCGCCGCACCCATCAGCGTGATCCCGCAGGAGGGCTGCGAGGTCGGCAGGGTCAGGGCGCAGACGCCCATCAGGTTGCCGATCCTCGTGTTGCGCAGGGCCAGCAGGTTCTCGATCACATAGTAGCTGTCGTCGGTCATCAGCCGGTTGGCATCAGGCGGCAGGATCGGCGAGGTGGGCAGGATCGCGGCATCGAAGACCGAGGCACGTTCGGCCCAAGAACGACGGATCGCCTCCAACCGCCGCCAGGCTGCGACATAGTCGACCGCAGTAACGGAGGCGCCGGAGCGGAAGCGCTCCAGGATCCGGGGGAACATCTTCTGCGGCGCGGCCTCGATCATCTCGCGCCAGATGCCATAGGCTTCGGAAGTGAAGAGAACCGCGGCCAGCGCCATCGCCTCGGCTACTTCCGGGGCGTTGATCCGCACAATCCGTGCCCCCGCGCGCTCCAGCCGCACGACGGCATCCTCGAACCCCTTCGACGGCCGGTCGCGCAGATCGTCCAGCGCCACCGTCTCCAGCACGGCAAGACGGGTGCCGGAAAGATCGGCGCCGCCAAGGTCCGCCACCGGATTGCCGCTGATGGCGGCCAGCAGCAGCGCACAGTCCTCGACCGAATGGGCCAATGGGCCGATGGTATCGAAACGCTCGCAAAGCGGCACGGTCCCGGCCAGCGGCAGGCTTCCGGAGGTGGTCTTCAGCCCGACAAGGTCGTTCCAGGCCGCCGGGAGCCGCACCGATCCGCCGGTGTCCGACCCGATGGCGGCAGGAGCCAGCCCGAAGGCCACCGAGGCCGCCGCACCCGAGGATGACCCCCCCGGCACCGCCTTGTCGTCGTTCAGGCAGGGCGGCGTTGCCGTCACCGGGTTCAGGCCAAGGCCCGAGAAAGCCAGTTCCGACATATGCGTCTTGCCCAGGCAGACGAGGCCTTGCAGCGTGGCCACCTCCAGAACGGCGGCATCGCGGTCCGGCGTGCGGCCTTTCAGAAGCGCCGACCCCGCCTCGGTTGCCACGCCCGCCGTGTCGAACAGGTCCTTCCAGCTGACCGGCACCCCATCCAGCAGGCCCTTGCGCAGGCCCGCCTTGGCGCGTGATGCCGCCGCCATCGCCTCGCCCCGCGCGCGCGCTGCCGTGGTGCGGGCATAGATCCGGGGGGCAAGGGCGTGGCCCTCGATCCGGTCGAGGAAGAACTCGGACAGTTCGACCGGGTTGATGCGGCCCGCGCCGATCCCGCGACCGAGGTCCGCCGCCGTCATGTTTGCCCAGGTTCCGCTCATCCCGCCCCCCGTTTTCCCGAACGGTAGCGGCTTGGCGACGCATGGACAATCCGTCGTCGCGGGCTAAGAAGAGGTCATGACCTGGGACACCGACATACTGATCGCGGGCGGGGGGCTGAACGGCCCAGCCCTCGCCTTGGCGCTGGCGCAGGGCGGCTTCCGCGTCACTGTGGTGGACGCCCGCCCCGCCCGGTCCCGCGCCGAGGCCGGGTTCGACGGGCGGGCCTATGCGCTGGCCATCGCCTCGGTGCGGCTGTTGACCGCGATCGGAGTCTGGCAGCGCGTGGCCGACAAGGCGCAACCGATGCTTCAGATCAAGGCCTCGGACGGGCGGGCCGGGGAAGGCTCCGGGCCGTTCTTCCTGCATTTCGATGCGGCGGAGATCGAGGAAGGCCCGATGGGCCACATGCTGGAGGATCGTCACCTCTACGCGGCCTTCCTTGACGCGATGCAGGCCACGCCGGGCATCACGCTCCTGTCGGGGGAAAGCGTTCAGGCCCAAGAGGTTGGTCCGTCCGGCGTGACCGTGACACTGGCCTCGGGGCGCAGGTTGACCTCCGGTCTTCTGGTCGGCTGCGACGGGCGTGGCTCGGGCGTGGCGACTCGGGCGGGGATCCGGCGGATCGGCTGGGGCTATGGCCAGACCGCGCTGGTCACGGCGATCCGACATGAGAAGGACCACGGCGGCGTGGCGCATCAGTTCTTCATGCCCTCCGGCCCGCTGGCGATCCTGCCGCTGAAGGGCGGACACCATTCCAGTATCGTCTGGAGCGAGACGGACGCCACCGCCGCCGCGATCCAGGCCCTGCCGGATACCGAATACCTGGAGGCTCTGCGCCCCCGCTTCGGCGATTTCCTGGGCGAGATTGCCCTTACGGGCGAGCGCTTTACCTATCCGCTGTCGCTGTCGCTGGCCGAACGCTTCATCGCCCCCCGCGTGGCGCTGGTGGGCGATGCGGCACATGGCGTGCACCCCATCGCCGGGCAGGGCCTGAACCTTGGCCTGCGAGACGTGGCAGCGCTGGCCGAGGTCCTGATCCTCGCCCGCCGTCGTGGCGAGGAACCCGGAAGCCCCGCCGCGCTGGAGGAGTATCAGCGTTGGCGCCGGTTCGATTCCACCGCGCTTGCCCTGGGCATGGACACGGTCAACCGGTTGTTTTCCAGTGACAATCCCCTCCTGCGCCTGGGGCGCGACCTCGGGATGGGCGTGGTCAACGCCCTTCCGGGTCTGCGCCGGGGCTTCATCCGGCAGGCGGCGGGCTTGACGGGAGAGCTTCCGAAACTGCTGACGGGGCGGCAGATCTAGCGGTCGCCTCGTCGGTGACGCCGCCTCTGTTGGTTTCGGCTGCCACGTCATCAGATACGGAGGAACGGGCCGCCACCTTCCGCGCCTCGCGCCGGTCAAGGAGGTGGAAGAGAAGCGGGTTCGCCAGGATCGAGATCATCGCTCCCGCCACCACCAGGTCGCGCGCCTCGGCCGGAACGATGTCGAGCGTCACGCCCATGCTGATGAGAATGAACGAGAATTCGCCGATCTGCGCCAGGCTGGCCGCGATGGTCAGCGCCTGGTCGTGCGACCGTCCGAAGGCTTTCACGATATAGTAGGCGGCGACCGACTTGACGAAAAGGATGATCGCCACCGTCCCGATAAGCGCCAGCGGGTCCGAGACGACGACGCCCGGATTGAACAGCATCCCGACCGAGACGAAGAACAGCACGGCGAAGGCGTCACGCAGGGGCAGCGTCTCGCGCATGGCTTGTTGGGACAGGGTCGAGGAAGACATCACCATCCCGGCGAAAAATGCCCCCAGCGCGAAGGACACGCCGAAGAAATGCGTCGCGCCATAGGCGACCCCAAGGGCGATGGCCAGCACCGACAGGCGAAACAGTTCCCGCGAGCGGGTCTGCGACACGAAATGCAGCACCCAGGGGATCACGCGCTGGCCCACGACCAGCATCAGCCCGACGAAGGCGGCGGCCTTGGCGAGCGTGATCAGCACGGTCGCGGCGATCGGGCCGATGCCGATGTTGCTGGTGACTTCGGCCACCGCCTCGGCCTCTTCCGCCACCGGCATTGCGGTGCCGCCCAGAAGCCCGGCCAGCGGCGGGATCAGAACAAGACAAAGGACCATCACCAGATCCTCGACGATCAGCCAGCCGACGGCCACGCGACCCTTGTCGCTGGTCACGAGATCGCGGTCCTGCAACGCGCGCAGAAGCACGACTGTCGAGGCGACGGAAAGTGCCAGGCCGAAGATCAGCCCGGCGCCGATGTTCCAGCCCAGGGCCCAACCCATTGCGGTGCCAAAGGCGGTTGCCACGGCAATTTGCCCCAAAGCCCCCGGCACGGCGATGGCCTTCACCGCCATCAGGTCGCGCGGCGAGAAGTGCAGCCCGACCCCGAACATCAAGAGAATCACCCCAAGCTCGGCCAGTTCCGTGGCCAGCCCCATGTCCGCGACATAGCCCGGCGTGAAGGGTCCGATGACGACGCCCGCCAGCAGATAGCCCGCGATCAGCGGCAGCTTCAGCCGCTGCGCCAGAAGGCCGAAGATGAAGGCTAGGCCGAAGCCGGCGACAAGGATCGAGATGAGGGGCGTTTCGTGGGGCAATGCTTCGCGGTTCTTTCCGGCCCTCGATCCGGCAAACCGGCGCGGCCAAGCACGTTTCGGGAATTTGTGGCAGGAGACAAGGGGATAGTAGGTACTGATTCGCGCAATGCAACCGCCGTGGCGAAGCTTCCGGTCACAATTCCTCCATTTGCCGAAACACTTTGCAATGTTACGCCTTGGCGATGCCAGTCCTGATCCCGAACCCCCGCGCCCGCCGCCTGTTCCTTGACCGCCACGCCTTGTCCGAGCCGCCCTCCGGCCCTGCGGCGGGGCAGGCTTTGCACGACCTGATCGAACGGATCGGTTTCGTGCAGGTGGACAGCATCAACACCGTGGCGCGGGCGCATGAGATGATCCTGTGGTCGCGGCGGCAGGCGTTCCGACCCCCGGCGCTGAAGCGGTTGCTGGAGCGGGACCGAAGCCTTTGGGAGCACTGGACGCATGACGCCTCGATCCTGCCTTCGCGGCTGCACGGGGTCTGGCAGCATCGCTTTCGCCGCGATGAAGAGCGGCTGCACAAGAACTGGCGGAGCTGGTTCCGCGAGGGGTATGAGGCGCAGTTTGACAACATTCTCAACCGGATAGCCAAGGACGGGCCGGTGGGAACCGCTGATGTCGGCGAGGGCGAGGTGCGGGGCAAGGGGGGCTGGTGGGACTGGCATCCGTCGAAGACCGCGCTGGAATGGTTGTGGCGCACCGGGCGGATCGCGGTGACGCGGCGGGATGGGTTCGCCAAGATCTATGACCTGACCGAACGGGTGATCCCCGAGGCGCACCGGGCGGCGGTGCCAGTGGAGGAGGTTTGCGACTGGGCCTGCCGCACGGCGCTGCGGCAGCTGGGGTTCGGCACCAGCGGAGAGATCGCGGCCTATTGGAATGCCGTCGGGCCGGAGGCGGCAAAGCAGTGGTGCCGGGAGGCCCTGACGCGCGGCGAGATCATCGAGGCCGAGGTTGAAGGGTCGTTGGGCCAGCGCCGCAAGACCTTCATTTTCCCCGAGATTCTGGACGAGGAACCGCCCGAGCCCACCCCCCGCCTGCGCATCCTGTCGCCGTTCGACCCGGCGCTGCGCGACCGCGACCGGGCCGAGTTCCTGTTCGGCTTTTACTACCGGATCGAGGTCTTCGTGCCCGAGCCGAAACGGGTCTGGGGTTACTACGTCTTTCCGGTGATGGAGGGCGAAAGACTGATCGGGCGGATCGACGTGAAGGCCTTCCGCGATGCGGGCAGCCTGCGGGTCAAGGCCTTCTGGCCGGAAGCCGGGGTGAAGCTGACCAAGGGTCGGCGCGCGAAGCTGGAGGGCGAGCTGGACCGGCTGGCGCGGTTCGCGGGGTGCGAGCGGTTGGAGTTTCTGGACGGGTGGGAGCGGGAGACGATCCGGGTCGCCAAGTGACGGGGAGCGCTGTGGTAATCTGGCCGGAGCAGGGCGGGACCGGCGTCTGGGTTCCGTATGGAAAGTGTATGGATTGCGGCCATACGCGCGTGTGGGTCGACCGGAGTTAACCAATCTGGCGAATCGGTCGGGTAGTGGTGGCTCGTGCCTGACATCGCCACTGCGCGCGCCCACGGGTCCGGCAATCATGACGGGGTTTGTCACTGGATGCAGAAACCCCGGCTGAATAGGTTGGGGCCAGCGCATCCCTCAGCCGATGGAGATGAGAATGAAGACCCTGACTTCCGCTCTCGCACTGGCCGTCCTGCTGACCAACCCGGCCTCTGCAATCCACTACGAGATCAGCGAACACGACACCTCGATCATCGTGCATGTCGAAGGCATCAGCGCCGATCACGCCAAGCCCGCCAAGGGCAAGTAGGGTGCCGCAGGCTGGGTGAAACCCGCCGTTCCTCGTCCGTTGGCGAGCGGTGGGTTGGCACCAACCCTACGCCGCCCACCCGTCGATCACGCTTACCGCCTCTTCCGCCGTCTCGACCATCGCGAAAAGCGAAAGGTCCTCGGGCGAGATCACCCCGGCCTCCGCCAGGTGGTTCCAGTTCACCACCTTCTCCCACCACTCGCGTCCGAAGAGGAGGAAGGGGATCGGCTTCATTCTTCCGGTCTGGATCAGGGTGAGCGACTCGAACATCTCGTCCATCGTGCCAAAGCCGCCGGGGAAGACGCAGATCGCCTTGGCCCGCATCAGGAAATGCATCTTGCGGATGGCGAAGTAGTGGAAATTGAACGACAGGTCCGGGGTGACATAGGCGTTCGGGGCCTGTTCGTGCGGCAGGACGATGTTGAGGCCGATCGACTGCCCCCCGGCCTCGTCCGCACCCCGGTTCCCGGCCTCCATCACGCCAGGGCCGCCGCCGGTGCAGATGACATTCTCGCGCCCGTAGCTGGCCAGGCTCCGTTCGGTCATCATCTTCGCGAAGCGGCGGGCTTCGTCGTAGTAGTGCGACAGGTCGGCCAGCGCCTTGGTGCGCGCCTGGTCGCGATGTTCGGGCGCCGGAATGCGGGCGCCGCCGAAGAGGACGATGGTGGTCTCGATCCCGCGTTCGTCCATGATGAGCTGCGGTTTCAGCAGTTCCAGTTGCAGGCGGACGGGACGCAGTTCCTCGCGCGTCAGGAAATCGCGGTCGGCGAAGGCCAGGCGATAGGCGGGGGCGCGGGTCTGCGGCGTGTCGGGGATGCGCTTGGCGGCGGCGATATCCTCGACCGAATCGCGGAACGGATGGCTGCGGGGTTCGTCTTTCATCGGGTGTCCGGCGTTGGATCGGTAAGCGCAGGCTTATCCCGTCCCGTTGCAAAGGACCAGTTCGGGGATTGGGCCAAATCTCACGCGGGCGTGAGTTGTCGCAGGATGGACAAGACGTGCAGTCCCTGTGTCGCAACTCATGGAGGTTGGAACGTGAGGCAGTTTCTTCTGGCAACAGCGCTGGTGGCGGGTGCGGTCGGCGCCTTCTTCGGCGGGCGCATCCTGCTCACCCCGGCGGCCACCGCGCCTTTGGGCGACATGACGGGGTTTTCGGCCATCGTCGCGGATGTTCAGGCCATCGCAAGAGGCGGGGACCTGGCGGCGGCAGCGACCCGGGTCACTGATCTGGAGACCGCCTGGGACGAGGCGGAGGCGGTCATGCGCCCGAAGAACCCCGAGGACTGGGGGCGGGTCGACGGCGCAACCGACGATGCGCTGTCGGCGTTGCGCGCAGCCACCCCGGACCCGGCGGAAGTGGATGCGACTCTGGTGGCGCTTCAGGCGGTGCTGGCGGACCCGTCACAGGGCAAAACCTCGGTCGGCGGTGTGCTGATGATCGGCGATGTCGCGGTGACCGACGGTGCGGGCCATTCGCTGCCCTGCGAAGCGATGCTGACGGAAGTGAAGGCGCGGCAGGCGGCGGTGACGCCAGAGGCGGCGGCCAAGGCGGACGATCTGGTGGCCAAGGCGACCGAACGGTGCAACGCCGATGACGACAAGACCGCGGACAGTTTCAGCGCCGAGGCGCTGGCGGCTTTGGCCGGGTGAGGGAGAGCGCGATGCCGATGAACGACATGACACGCCCGGCCAACCGGGTGCCCGAGGTCACGCTGGATTTCTGGCTGATCAAGCTGATGGCGGTGACGATGGGGGAAACTGCCGCGGATTATCTGGCGGTGAACCTGGGGCTGGGGCTGACGACCACATCGCGGATCATGACCGGAGTGCTGGTTGTCGCGCTGGCCGTTCAGTTCTTCCAACGGCGGTATGTGCCTTGGGCCTACTGGCTGGCGGTGGTGCTGATCAGCATCGTGGGGACACTGGTGACGGACAATCTGGTGGACAATTTCGGCGTGCCGCTGACGGTCACCACGGCGGTGTTCACGGTGGCGCTGGCGGTGACGTTTCTGGTCTGGCAGCGGGTGGAGCGGACGCTTTCGATCCATGACGTGACCAGTTTCCGCCGCGAGGCATTCTACTGGCTGGCGATCCTGTTCACCTTCGCGCTGGGGACAGCGGCGGGGGACCTTGTGGCTGAGCAGTTCGGGCTTGGGTATCTGGCGACGGGGATCCTGTTCGGGATGATCATCGCGGCGCTGGCCCTGGGATATTTCGGGCTTGGGCTGGACGCGATCCTTGGGTTCTGGCTGGCCTATATCTTCACCCGACCGCTGGGGGCTTCGTTTGGGGACCTGCTGTCGCAGCCTGCGGAATACGGCGGGATGGGGTTCGGCACGATCATCACCAGCGCGCTGTTCCTGACGGCGATTGCGGGGATCGTGCTGTACATGACGGCGCGGACCGATCCTCGAGCGACCTGAAACCGCTGCTGGGGACGATTGTCTGGCGGGATGGCTGCGGCTATAGGCAGGGCGAACACGACACCAACCTGAAGGGTAGACCCGATGTCGACGACCGCCCCGAACGCCGCGCTGGAAGCCGCCATCGAAGCCGCCTGGGAGGCGCGCGAGGGGATTTCGCCTGCCACCAAGGGCGAGGTGCGGGATGCCATCGAGGCGACGCTGTCGGCGCTGGATGGCGGGTCGCTGCGGGTGGCGGAAAAGCGGGGCAATGACTGGCATGTGAACCAGTGGGCGAAGAAGGCCGTCCTGCTGTCGTTCCGGCTGACCGACATGTACGAGATTTCGGGCTCGAACGGCGGGGCGAACTGGTGGGACAAGGTGCCGTCGAAATGGCAGGGCTGGACGGCGGCGGACTGGCGCGAGGCCGGGTTCCGGGCGGTGCCGGGGTCGATCGTACGGCGGTCGGCCTACATCGCCAAGGGCGTGGTGCTGATGCCGTCCTTCGTGAACGTCGGTGCCTATGTCGATGAAGGCTCGATGGTGGACGGCTGGGCCACGGTCGGCTCCTGCGCGCAGATCGGCAAGAATGTCCACCTCTCGGGCGGGGTCGGGATCGGCGGGGTGCTGGAGCCGATGCAGGCCGGGCCGACGATCATCGAGGACAACTGCTTCATCGGCGCGCGGTCGGAAGTGGTGGAGGGCTGCATCGTCCGGGAAGGGTCGGTCCTGGGGATGGGGGTCTTCATCGGCAAGTCGACCAAGATCGTCGATCGCGAGACCGGCGAGGTGATGTATGGCGAGGTGCCAGCCGGGTCGGTCGTGGTCGCCGGGTCGATGCCATCGAAGGGGGGGATCAACCTTTACTGCGCGGTTATCGTGAAGAAGGTGGATGCGCAGACCCGGTCGAAGACCAGCATCAACGAACTGCTCAGGGATTGATCATGCGACTTGCCCCGCTTCTTCTCGCGTCCCTGGCGGTTCCCGCAACTGCGGGACCTTTTGACGGCCTCTACAGGGCGGGCGAAGGCTGGGACTGCAAGAGCGTGGGATCGGACGGGGGCGCGCTGGCGGTGCGCGATGACGTGTTCTACGGAGTGGAAAGCGCCTGCCGGTTAACCAATCCGGTTGCCGTGAACGGCATGTCGGCAGTGCTTTATGATGCCGAATGCAGCGGCGAGGGCGAGAGCTATGCCAAGCGCATGATGCTGATGCGGGTGCCGGAGGGGCTCGCGGTGATCGAGGACGGTTTCGTGAACGTGCTGGAACCCTGCCCATGACCGACGCGACCGGAGAGGGCGGCAAGCCGAAGCGGCCGCAGCAGGTTTACTCGCTGATCGTCGAGGTCGGCCGCAAGGAGGGCGACGGGTTGCCGCCCAAGGCCACCGGCGCGGCACTGCTGTGCTATGCTTCGGGCGTGGACGAGGCGGAAGCGGTGCGCGAGACGGTGGCGATCCTGAAGGAGGCCGACCTCTCGCCACTGGAGGTGCAGGGCCTGGGCACTCTGGACGAGCGGCTGAAGGCGGGCGACGAGATCGACAAGGCGGAGCAGGCGCTGATGCAGCGGGCGCTGGCGGAGAATTCGGTCATCGTCGCCGAGATGACGCCGTTCTTCGACTGACGTCACGGGATTACGCCTTGCGGTTGCAGGACCCGGCCTGAGCGGTTAGGGATCGCTTGCAAGCCAATCTGGACCTGATGATGCCTTTTGAACCCGTAGACCCGGTGGAACTGACCGCCAAGTTGATCCGCTGCCCGTCTGTCACGCCTGCCGAGGGTGGGGCGATAGCGCTTCTGGACGGGGTGCTGAGCAAGGCGGGGTTCGCCTGCACGCGGGTCGACCGGGGGGGGATTGCCAACCTTTACGCACGCTGGGGCAAGCAGGGGGCGAACAAGGCCTTCGGCTTCAACGGGCATACCGACGTGGTACCGGTTGGCGATGCCGAGGCCTGGACGCATGATCCGTTCGGGGCCGAGATCCGCGACGGGTTCATGTACGGCCGGGGCGCCTGCGACATGAAGTCGGGGGTGGCGGCCTTTGTCGCGGCGGCAGCGGATTTCGTGCGGGAAACGCCCCCCGACGGCGCGGTGATCATTGCGATCACCGGCGACGAGGAAGGCGAGGGCACGGACGGCACCGTGGCGATCCTGGACTGGATGGCCTTCAACGGCGAGCGGATGACGCATTGCCTGGTCGGTGAGCCGACCTGCCCGCACGAGATGGGCGACATGATGAAGATCGGCCGAAGAGGCTCCTTGACCTGCGACGTCGCCATCGAGGGGGTGCAGGGACATTCGGCCTATCCGCACCGGGCGAAGAATCCGCTGTCGGCGATGGTCAAGCTCTTGGCCCGGCTGGAGGCGGAGCCGCTGGACCGGGGGACGCAGCATTTCGACCCCTCGACGCTGGCGATCACCACAATCGACTGCGGCAACCCGGCGGGGAACGTGATTCCGGCCAAGGGAACGGCGCGGATCAACATCCGCTTCAACGATACCCATTCCGGCGACACGCTCTCGGCCTGGCTGCGGCACGAGGCGGAAGCGGTGGCCGAGGCGACGGGCACGGACATCCGGTTGAAGATTTCCGTCTCGGGCGAAAGCTTCCTGACCCCGCCGGGCGAATTGTCGGCGATGGTGGCCAAGTCGGTGCAGGCCGAGACGGGGCGGAAGCCGGTGGCCTCGACCTCTGGCGGCACTTCGGACGCGCGGTTCATCAAGGATCACTGCCCGGTGGTGGAGTTCGGGCTGGTCGGCAAGACCATGCACCAGGTCGACGAGCGGGTGGAAGTGGTGCAGATCGACCAGCTGAAGGCGATCTATGGCCGCATCCTGCGGGAGTATTTCGCGTGAGCCGTCCCGATCCGATCCGCATCGAGGTGACGCGCGACCTGCCCACCTGCCAGGCGCTGCGCAAGGTGGTGTTCATCGACGAGCAGGGCGTGAGCCAGGCGGACGAGGTTGACGGGCTGGATGGCAAGGCCATTCACCTTCTTGCCTGGGACGGGGATTGCCCGGTCGGCACAGCGCGCATCCTGATGAACGGTGCCGTGGGCAAGATCGGCCGGGTCTGCGTGCTGCCGGAAGCGCGGGGGATCGGTCTGGGCGAAGCGCTGATCCTTGCGGCGCTGGAGGAGTTGCGGCGGCAGTCCGGGATCAGCGAGGCCTATCTCGGCTCGCAGAGCCATGCGACGGGGTTCTACGAGAAACTTGGCTTCGCGGTCGAGGGCGAGGAGTTCCTCGATGCGGGTATCCTGCACCGGCACATGCGCCGCGCCTTGTGACCGGCGGCTTTCAAGCGGAGCGCTGACGCGCAAGTCTTTTGTCTCGTCGTCGGGCTTCGCCTCCTCCTCGGTCATTGGGGGCGCTTCGCCCCCCAAAACCCCCAGAGGATATTTACAGCCAGGTGAAATCCCAGTCGGGTAGTGTTGTCTGGCCCGGCATGCTAGGTCTTGCGCCATGAAACCTTTGCCCTCCAAGGATGAAATCCGTCAGTGGATTTCCGACAACCCCGGCCTTGCGGCCAAGCGCGACATTGCCAAGGCCTTCGGGATCAAGGGCGATGCGCGGATCGAGTTGAAGGCGCTTCTGCGCGAATTGGAGGGAGAGGGGGTGGTGGAGAAATCCAGCCGCCGCTTCCGCGAGCCGGGAGTGCTGCCGCCCGTTGCCGTCTTGCAGGTGCTGCCGCCCGATGCGGCGGGCGATCTTTATGCGAAGCCGCTGGAAGAGGGCGTGGACGAAGGGCCGCGCATTCTGGTCATCCCGAAGAAGGGCGATCCGGCCCTGGGCGCGGGCGACCGCATTTTGGCGCGGCTGGCGAAGGTGGATCTCGACGACCACGCCTACGAGGCGCGGCTGATCCGGCGGCTGGGATCGAACCCGCGCAAGGTGCTGGGCGTGTTCCGGCTGGGCCGCGAAGGCGGGCGGATCGTGCCGATCGAGAAGGGTGACGACAAGGAATGGCGCGTCTCGCCCGACATGACGATGGGCGCGAAGGAGGGCGAACTGGTCGAGGCCGAGGCGGTGGGCGCGCGGCGGCTGGGTCTTCCGGCAGCGCAGATCGTGGCGCGGCTGGGCGATCCGGCGGGGCCAAGGGCAGCGAGCCTGATTGCCATTCACCAGCACGGCATTCCGGATGTCTTTCCCGACGCGGTGATCGCCGAGGCTGACAGGGCAGCGCCGGTGGGGATGAAAGGTCGCGAGGATTTGCGCGAGTTGCCGCTTCTTACCATCGACCCGGTGGATGCGCGGGACCGCGACGATGCGGTCTTTGCCGAAGCGGATACCGATCCCGGCAACATCGGTGGTTTCGTGATCTGGGTCGCGATTGCGGACGTCGCGCACTACGTCACCCCGGGAAGCGCACTGGACCGCGAGGCGCGGAAGCGGGGCAATTCCACTTACTTCCCCGACCGGGTGGTGCCGATGCTGCCCGATATCCTGTCGGGCGACCTCTGTTCGCTGCATGAAGGCGTGGATCGGGCCTGCCTCGCGGTGCGGATGGTGGTGGACCACGAAGGCCACAAGCGGAGCCACCGTTTCGTGCGGGGGATGATGCGGTCGGTCGGGTCCTTGCACTATGCGCAGGTGCAGGCGGCGGTGGACGGGGCGCCCGACGAGAAGACCGCGCCGCTGCTGGAGCCGGTGCTGAAGCCGCTTTACGCCGCTTATGCCGCGCTGAACCGGGCGCGGGAGGTGCGGCAACCGCTGGACCTGGAGTTGCCGGAGCGCAGGATCGAGCTGGATGACGCGGGGAGGGTGGCTTCGGTCGCGTTCAAGGAGCGGCTCGTGGCGCACAAGCTGATCGAGGAGATGATGATCCTCGCCAATGTCGCCGCGGCGGAGGAGTTGATCCGGCTGAAGCGGCCCTTGCTGTTCCGGGTGCATGAGGAGCCCTCGCCCCTGAAGCTGGAGGGGCTGCGCGAGGTGGCGGAGGGCGCGGGGATGACCTTGGCCAAGGGGCAGGTGTTGCAGACCAAGCATCTCAATCGGCTGCTGTCGCAGGCTGAGGGGACGGAGTTCGACGAGTTGATCAACCTCTCCACCCTGCGGTCGATGACCCAGGCCTATTACCACCCGGAGAATTTCGGGCATTTCGGCCTCGCGCTGCGGAACTACGCGCATTTCACTTCGCCGATCCGGCGCTATTCCGACCTGATCGTGCACCGCGCGCTGATCGCAGGCCATGGCTGGGGCAAGGACGGGCTGTCGGCGTGGGACGAGGAGAACCTGGAGGAGACGGGCAAGCTGATCTCCGAGGCCGAGCGGCGCAGCATGGCGGCGGAGCGGGACACGACCGACCGCTATCTGGCGGCCTATCTCGCGGACCGGGTGGGGGCGGAGTTTGCCGGGCGGATTTCCGGGGTGCAGCGGTTCGGCGTCTTCGTGCGGCTGGACGAGACCGGGGCGGATGGCCTCATCCCGATCCGGGCGCTGGGGCGGGAGTATTTCCACTACGACGAGGGCAGCCAGACGCTGATGGGCTCGGAAACCGGGCTGGTGCTGGGGATCGGGCAGAAGGTCATGGTGCGGCTGTCAGAGGCGGTGCCGGTGACGGGCGGGCTGATCCTGGAGCTTCTGTCGGTGGAGGGGGCGGTCGTGCGGCCTTCGCGCCGGAAGGGCGGCAAGTATCAGCCGAGGAAGCCCGCGCAGGCGGCGGCGAAGCGGCGGTTGGTGCGCAAGCGGAGATGACGGACCGGGGGTTCACACCCCCGCACCCCCGTGGGATATTTGGACCAGTATGAAATCCTGTCAGATAGGAAGTTTGGTTGCGGCCATCACGTTCTGGAGCCTTGCCAGCGTGGGGTTTGCGCAGACGATCCTGCCCGATCCGGTGGCAGGGGTGGAGGGCGAGATGGGAACTCAGGCCGGGCTTGATGCCTGGGTGGAAGGGTTCCGGCCCCGGGCGCTGGCGGCGGGGGTCTCGGCCTCGACCTTCGACGCGGCGATGCGGGGGGTGGCGTTCAACCCGAAGGTCGTGGAGCGCGACCGGAACCAGAACGAGTTTTCCAAGACGATCTGGGACTACCTGGACACCGCCGTATCCGAGGACCGGGTGGCGCTGGGGCTGCAGGCTATCGAGCGGAACCGGGCGCTCTTGGAGCGGATCGAGGCGGAGTACGGCGTCGAGAAGGAGGTCGTTGCGGCGGTCTGGGGGCTGGAGAGCGCCTATGGCACCTACCGGGGCGACCTGCCGGTGCTGGGGTCGCTGGCGACGCTGGCCTATGAGGGGCGGCGCGGAGCGTTCTTCGAGGCGGAGCTGATTGCGGCGCTGAAGATCGTGCAGGGCGGGCATGTGGAGCGGTTTGCGGGGTCCTGGGCTGGGGCGAGCGGGCATACGCAGTTCATGCCGTCGTCGTGGGAGGCGTTTGCGGCCGATTTCGACGGGGACGGGAAGAAGAACCTTTGGGGGGATGATCCGGGCGACGCGCTGGCCTCGACGGCGAATTATCTGCGGCACTGGGGCTGGACCAAGGGCCAGCCCTGGGGGGTGGAGGTGACACTGCCGGAGGGGTTCGACTATGACCAGACCACCGAGCGGGTGGTGAAGCCGGTCAGCGACTGGCAGGCGATGGGGGTGCGGACTTTCGACGGGGCGGACCTGCCGGATCATGGGTCGGGGTCGATCCTGCTGCCGGGGGGGTATCGGGGGGCTGCGTTCCTGATCTGGCCGAATTTCCAGGTGATCGAGAAATACAACACGGCGGATGCCTATGTGGTGGCGATCGGCTCGCTGTCGGACCAGCTGAAGGGGGGACCTCCGATCCAGCATGGCTGGCCGCGCGAGTTGCGGGCGCTGACGCTGGAGGAGCGGCGGGAGTTGCAGGAGGGGTTGGGCCGGGCGGGGTTCGATCCGGGGGGCGTGGACGGGCGGATGGGGCCGAAGACGGTGGCGGCCGTGAAGGCCTTCCAGAAGGCGCGGGGGAAGGTCGCCGACGGGTATCCGAGCCTGGAAGTGCTGGGGTTGCTGCGGTAGGTGTCCACGGTGGACAGATTTTCCAGGCCTTTTGAATCAATGGGTTGGTTGCGGGCGTTAGGGATTTCTTTACCTGTGATGCCCCTCATCCCGGCGCTCTTCGCCGGTGAAGGAGAGGGCGCTTTGGAGTGCGGATAGTCCTGCGCTTCGGCGGTCGGGCGGATGGGGGCGGTTGCTGAATTGAGCGCTGACGCGCGAAGACTCCTTGTCTCGTCGTCGGGACTTGCGCCCTCCTCCTCGGCGTCGGGGGCGCTTCGCCCCCCGACCCCCCCGAGGATATTTGGACCCAGGTGAAAGGAAAGGGAAGTCTCGCAGGGGGCGTCAGCCCGGTTTGCGCAGGCGGGCGAGGAAGAAGCCGTCCATGCCGCCCCGCTCGGCCCAGAAGTCGGGGCGGAGGCGGAGGGCGTTTTCAGGGGTCCACCAAGACGGGTCTATACCGGGGAGATCGGGGCGTTCGATGGTGAGCCTCGGGTGGCGGACCAGGGTGGCGGCGAGTTGCGCCTCGCCTTCCTCGGGGAGGAGCGAGCAGGTGGAGAAGACCAGGCGACCTGCCGGTTTCAGCCAGCCGAGGGCGCGGTCGACCAGGGTGGATTGCAGCGCGGTGAGGGAGGGGAGTTCGGAGCCGTCCTTGACGAAGGGCAGGTCGGGGTGGCGGCGGATGGTGCCGGTGGCCGAACAGGGGGCGTCGAGGAGGATCGCGTCGAAAGGCGCCTCGGGTTGCCAGTGCAGGGCATCGGCGGTGACGAGGGTGGCGGCGAGGCCGGTGCGGGCGAGGTTCGCTTGCAGGCGGGCCATGCGGGGGGCAGAGATGTCGAGCGCAGTGACATGCGCCCCGCTGGCTGCGAGTTGCAGGGTCTTGCCGCCGGGGGCGGCGCAGAGGTCGAGGATATGCTCGCCCGGGTGGGGGTCGAGGAGCCTGGCCGGGAGGGCGGCGGCGGCGTCCTGGACCCACCAGCCGCCCTCGGCATAGCCGGGGAGCGTCGAGAGCTGGCCGGGGCTGCGCAGGCGCAGGCTGCCGGTGGGGAGGAGGTCGCCCTCGGGGTGCGGGAAGCCCGGACGCAGGGTCAGGTCGAGCGGCGGTTCCTGGGCCTGGACCGCTTCGATCGCGGTGACGGTGTCGCGGCCATAGGTGTGGACGAGGGGTTGGCGAAGCCAGCGGGGGAGCTTCTGCACCGGCAGGGTGAGGGTTTCCGGCAGCGCGCGGAGAACGGCATTGACGAGACCCGCGAGGTGCTGGCTGCGCTTGCCGCCCTTGCGGGTGATCTCCACCGCCGCGTTGACGACGCCATGCGCGGGGGCACCCTCGGCGCGTTCCACCACGGCGAGGCGCAGGGTGTTGCGGACGGTCAGGGGCGGCGACTTGCGCAGGTGCTTGTCGAGAAGTTTGTCGGCGGGTTCCAGCTGGCGCAGCACGGTTTCGGCCAGGCGCAGGGCACGGGCGCGGTCGGCGGGGGCGAGGCCTTCGCCGGAGAAGTCGGAGAGCATCCGGCCTTCGCCCAGGACCCCGTCGAGGATTGCCACTGCGGTGGCGCGCGCCACGACCCCTTCGGCCATTGAGATTCCCTTCCCGGTCCGGGCCCTTGCCGGTTCGGGATGCGGGTTATATCAGGTGGGGACGCCATACAAGGAAGGGTCGGCCATGGACGACGATCTGCCACCCGCCGCGAAGCGGGCGCTTGCCGAGGCCGAGGCCCGCCGGAAGGCTGCCGAGGGGAAGGGGACCTTGCCGAAGGAATTGGGCGGGCGCGACGGGCCGGAGCCGGTGCGCTACGGCGACTGGGAGAAGAAGGGGCTCGCGGTCGATTTCTGAGCGGGGGGCGGGGGAGCTTCACGGAAGGCGCATGGGCAAGATTTGCCCACCCTGGGAGGCGCGCGGGCAAGGACCCGTAGGGTGGGTGAAACCCACCGTCTTGCGCGGTCGACGGGGGGATGGTGGGTTGGCACCTACCCTACGAGTCTGGGACGCCGCTTGCGCGGGGGGCAGACGCTCGATCCCTGAGCCATCCGGCTCAGATCCCCAGCACGTCCATCATGTCGTATTGCCCCGGCTTCTTGCCCTGACCCCAGAGGGCCGCCCGAAGCGCGCCGCGAGCGAAGATGGCGCGGTCGGTGGCGAGGTGGCGCAGGATCACCCGCTCGCCCTCGCCCGCGAAGATCACGTCATGTTCGCCGACGATGTCGCCGCCGCGGATGGCGGAGAAACCGATGGCACCGCGGGCCCGTGCGCCGGTGATGCCATCGCGGCCGGAGACCCTGGTGTCGTCGAGGGAGACGCCCCGACCCTCGGCGGCGGCTCGGCCCAGCATCAGCGCGGTGCCGGAGGGGGCGTCGACCTTCATGCGGTGGTGGGCCTCGACGATTTCCACGTCCCAGTCGGCGTCGAGCGCCTTCGCCACCTTTTCGGTCAGGCGGACCAGGAGGTTCACGCCGAGCGACATGTTCCCGGCGCGGATGATCACCGCGTGGCGGGAAGCGGCCTCGATCCGGGCGAGGTGCTCCGCTTCCAGGCCGGTGGTGCCGATGACATGAACGGCGCGGGCCTGGGCGGCAAGGGCGGCAAATTCCACCGTGGCGGCAGGCGCGGTGAAGTCGACCACGGCCTGCGCTTTCGCGAACGCCTCCAGCGCGTCGTCAGTGACTTTGACGCCGATCGGGGCACCGCCCATCGCCTCGCCCACGTCGCGGCCGATCCAGGGGTGGCCCGCGCGTTCGACGCAGCCGACGAGGCGCAGGCGGTCGGAGCCTTGCGCCAGCCGGATCAGCGTCTGGCCCATCCGCCCCGAGGTGCCGGTCACCACCAGTCCGGGTTGATCGCTCATGCTTGCCCCCTTGTCCTTGCCCTTCCCTAGCCGCTTCCCGCAGGCGTGAGAAGCCCGGCGTTGCGGGCGGGGGCGAAAGGGCCTATGGGAACGCCCATGTCGAACAAGCGCTTCAATACCGGGTCCGGCCCGTCGCAACGCCAGCTTCGCGTGGGGGAACTGATCCGCCGCACGCTGTCGGACGTGCTGAACCGGGCGGAAATCCATGACCCCGAACTGAACGCCATGTCGATCACCGTGGGCGAGGTGTCCTGCTCGCCCGACCTGAAGGTGGCGACGGTCTATGTGATGCCCTTGATGGGGTCGGTGCCGGTGGAGAACGCCATCGCGGCGCTGGCGCGCAACAAGGCCGAGCTGCGGCACCGGGTGGCGTCGGAACTGACGCTGAAATACGCGCCGGACCTGCGCTTCCGCCCCGACGAGACCTTCGACCGGCTGGACGAGACACGGCGGCTGTTCGCAGACCCCTCGGTCCAGCGCGACCTTGACGCGGCGGACGACGCGGAATGAGGCTCTGGCTTGCGCTTGCCCTGGCGCTGGCCCCGGTGGCGGCGAGCGCGGCCGAGTGCCGGGATACCACGTTCGAGGGCGCGTCCTATACGCTGTGCGAGGTGCGGGCGGGCGAGGATTTACGGCTGTTCCATTCCGGGCCGGATGGCGCCTACGGCAGTTTCAGGAATGTGGATGAAGCACTTGGGGCCGAGGGCAAGGCGCTCGGCTTCGCGATGAATGCCGGAATGTATCACCGCGACCTGGCGCCGGTGGGGTTGTATGTCGAGGACGGGGTCGAGGTGTCGAAGCTGATCACCAGCGACGGGCCGGGGAATTTCGGGCTGCTGCCGAACGGGGTGTTCTGCATCGCCGACGGGTTCCGGGTGATCGAGAGCCGGACTTACAAGAAGACCAAGCCCGGCTGCCGCTATGCGACGCAGTCCGGGCCGATGCTGGTGATCGGCGGCAAGCTGCATCCGAAACTGCTGGCCGACAGCGACAGCCTGTATGTCCGCAACGGGGTGGGTGTCAGCGAGGATGGTCGGCGGGCGGTCTTCGCGATTTCCAACGAGGCGGTGAACTTCCACGCCTTCGCCCGGCTGTTCCGGGATGAACTTGGGTTGCCCGACGCGCTGTATTTCGATGGCAACATCTCGCGGCTTTATGCGCCGGCTTTGGACCGGCACGATGGCGGCTTCCCGATGGGGCCGATCGTCGGCACCGTGGTTCCGAAGGGCTGATCGCGTGGGCCGGGTGAAGAAGGGCCGGGCGGTCAGCGGCTGGCTGGCGGTGGACAAGCCTGCCGGAGTGACCTCGACGGCGGTGGTCAACAAGGTGAAATGGGCGTTGTCGGCGCAGAAGGCAGGGCATGCGGGGACGCTGGACCCGGATGCGACCGGCGTTCTGGCGGTGGCGCTGGGGGAGGCGACGAAGACGATCCCCTACATCACCGATGCGCTGAAATGCTACCGCTTCCGGGTGGTCCTCGGGGCGGCGACGGATACGGATGATGCCTCGGGAAGGGTGCTCGCGACCTCGGCTCTGCGGCCGACGGAGGCAGAGGTCGAGGCGGCGCTGGCGGCGTTCCGGGGGCAGATCGAGCAGGTCCCGCCGCAGTATTCGGCGGTGAAGGTGGACGGCGAGCGGGCCTATGACCTGGCGCGCGAGGGCGAGGCGATGGAGCTGGCAGCGCGGCCCCTGTGGGTGGAAAGCCTGCGCGTGACCGGGCGCCCGGATGCGGATCACGTGGATCTTGAGATGGTCTGCGGCAAGGGCGGCTATGTGCGGTCCATCGCCCGCGACCTGGGGCAGGCGCTGGGGTGTCTGGGGCATGTCGAATGGCTGCGGCGGGAATGGTCGGGGCCGTTCCGGGCGGAGCAGGGCGTGACGCTGGAGATGATCGACGCAGAGGCTAAGACCGAGGCGCTGGATGCGCGCCTCCTGCCGCTGGAGCTGGGGCTCATGGACCTTCCAGAGTTCGCGGCCACACCGGAAGGCGCGGTGCGGCTTCGCAACGGCAATCCGGGGCAGGTGATCGGGCACGCCGACTGGGGGACCGAGGGCTGGGCCAGTCTGGACGGGCTGGCGGTGGCGGTGGGGCATTACCGGGGGGGCGAGTTGCACCCGAGCCGGGTGTTCAACAGATAGAGGCAGATATCAGAAGCCTTTGTGACCGTCCGATCCAATGTTAGCAGCGCCCTTCACTTGTGCAGTCGCCGAGTAGGTCCAGACTACAGTATTTGGGCGAAGGCTCATGGCAACGCTGCACTTGGATGAAGAAGCCGCAATGCTGACGAGTAGGCGACCGATTATTCTGTAGTAGATATTCCGTAGTAGACAATATTTTATTTTGCGAGATGATGCAAAGCAACTTCCGTAACTATGCGGCGACTTCGAAACGCTACCTGACCATACTCAACAGTAGAGAGCTAACCTATGGCTGCTGCTTCAAACCCGACTATATCCGTGAATCTTGACCATACTGGAATGGTCGCGATCTTTGGTAAGGAAGCCGCCGTTTATGGAAAAATTGTAAGCGACATTGCGTCTGATCTCGCAAAAGACAGTTACCGTTTTGAGGACCTAGATGACTTTGAAATCAACACCCGCGACGCAGAAACTGGAATGGAACATGCCGGACGTGTCTATTGGACCGAGATCCTATACCGTGCGCATATGGCATCTGTCGCAGCGGTATTCAGGACAACTCGCTGGATCGAGGTAGCGATCCGTGAGTACGAGGCACGAAGCTTGTATGGCTGCGCTTCCGCTTGTCGAAGCCTGATTGAGTCAGCGGGCGATATCGGCCTTAGTTTGGGCCCGGTAGCTTATGCGCTTGCTGACAATAAGGACGCGCTGAAAGTCGCAATCAATGGAAAGGCCACAGGACCATTAATGATTTCGCAGGAACTCGAAGACTCACTTATACATTTTACGCACGCTCGCAAGGTTACTAAGTCCGAAGAGGCACCGGAGAGCCACAAGGCCATGCCGTCATATAAGTACATCGACTATGTAGATAAAATGAAAGTAGCTGATGTGCAACAACTCTATGCAAGGTTATGCGAGATTGTTCATCCAGCTGCTGAATCTGTGTCGGTTACATTTGTTCTAAAAGGCGACGCCTGGATTGTTGACCCGTTCAACGAAAGAACCGTCCTGCAGAATCTGCTAGTCGAAAATCGCGGCACTCTCTCCGGTGTGGTAATGGCTTCCTACAACGCCCCACTACTGATCCTGAAGACCCTTCACTCTTTTGATCTCTTCACGAAGCTATCCGGTCTGCGGAAGTATCGGTTCGATGCTATTCCCGCGTGGAGCAAAATCGAAGCTATGCTGCGTTCGTGACGCAAGCGTCAGCTACAAGATTTTTCTTACCTAGCCCATCCATTTGCCGCCGGCCAAAAAGCAAAAGGCCCCGCATCGCCGCAGGGCCTTTCGGAATTTCAGCACCTGACCGAGATCAGACCAGCGCGGCTTTCGCCTGGCCGGCGATGGCGTTGAACGCTTCGGGTTCGTGCACGGCGAGGTCGGCGAGGACCTTGCGGTCGACCTCGATCCCGGCTTTCGCCAGGCCGTTGATCAGGCGCGAATAGGTCATCTCGGCGTCGAACAGCCGGACCGCGGCGTTGATCCGCTGGATCCACAGCGCGCGGAACTGGCGCTTGCGGGCCTTGCGGTCGCGGGTCGCGTACTGGTTGGCCTTGTCGACCGCCTGGGTGGCGGTGCGGAAGTTCGTGGACCGGGCGGCATAATAGCCCGAGGCGGCCTTGATGACCTTCTTGTGACGGGCGTGCGTCACCTTGCCGGATTTAACGCGGGACATCGGGTGCTCTCCTTACCGGTCGTAGGGCATGTATTTCTTGACGATCTTCGCGTCGCTGTCGCACAGGATCATCGCTCCCGATGCGTCGCGGACGAATTTCGTCGTGCGTTTGATCATGCCGTGGCGCTTGCCGGCGGGACCGGCCTTCACCCGACCGGAGGCCGTGAAGCTGAAGCGCTTCTTCGCCGCCGACTTGGTCTTCATCTTGGGCATTTCCATCTCCGTGGTTGCAGGCACGACTCGGCATGCC
>NZ_JAEULP010000017.1 GCF_016792905.1 Tabrizicola sp. | reverse complement strand
CACGACCCCGACATTCTCGCCATCCGCACCGATCAGGCGGATTTCCGGAGCGCGGATGCGGTCGTTGATGCGGGGACCGGTTTCGCGTTGCGGCGGGGCATTGTGCGGTCTGCGGGCTATGGTAGTCGTCCTTTGATGGTTGAATGCGCGGCGGCAATCTAGACGCGGGCGGGCGGCTCCGCAACCCGGCTGGCCCGCCCTCCGGCCAGAATTCCGCATGTTTCCGGTGTTTTTCGCGGTGCTGCAATGCAGCACCCTTTTCATTTCCCGGCCAAGCTGCCATATCAGCGCCATCCGGGCGATAGCTCCGGTCATAGGAGAATATGACATGAACAGAACCGTAATCATCGGCGCCATCGTCGTGCTTCTGGCCGCTGGCGGCTATTACCAGTTCAGCTACAAGCCGGCACAGGAAGCGGAAGCGGCGATGAAGGCTGCCGAAGAGAAAGCCGCCGCCGACGCCAAGGCCGCCGAAGAGGCCGCCGCCAAGGCGGCTGAAGAAGCGGCTGCCGCCGCCCAGAAGGCCGCCGACGATGCCGCCAAGGCTGCCGAAGGCACTGCCGCCGCCGTCGAAGGTGCTGCGACCGACGCGGCGGAAGCCGTCGAGGGTGCCGCGACCGACGCTGCCACCGCTGTCGAAGGTGCCGCGACCGAAGCGACCGGCGCGGCCACCGACGCCGCTGCCGCGCTTGATCCGGCGAACTTCAACGCTGACGCCGTGACCGCGCTGATCGACGGCTCGACCCTCGACGACGCGACCAAGGCCACGCTGAAGACCGCTGTAGAGGCCGCCAAGGCCAACCCGGCCCTGGTCGCCGACACCGTCGCGCAGGTCAAGACCGCGCTCGGCATGTGATCTTTCGGCATCCGCCGAAACCGGAAAGGCCGCGAGGTTCCCCCTCGCGGCCTTTTTCATTGCGCAGACCGATCGCGTGGTCAGAGGGGCGCCGCGCCATGCTCAAGGCCGCAGGCACTGCCCGCGGCCCAAGGTTTGAAACGTTAAGGCCACCCTAACGCGGCCAGACAACCCATTGATATTGCTTGATCGAAAAATCTGTCCACCGTGGACAGGTTCAGATCCCGTCGCCCACGAATGCCTTTTCCACCACGTATTCCAGCGGCTCCGAATTCGCCCCCTCGCGCAGCCCGAACTTCTCCAGCACCGCCTTGACGTCGTGATTGAAGGCCAGGCTCCCGCAGACCATCGCCCGGTCTTCCTCCGGGTCCATCGGGGCAAGGCCAAGGTCGGCGAAGACCTTTCCGCTGGTCAGGTTGTCGGTGATCCGTCCCATCCGGGCCGACGCCTCGCGGGTCGTGGTCGGATAGTATAGAAGCTTGCCCGCCACCATCTCGCCGATCAGCGGGTCGTCCTTCAGGCTTTCCACCAGCTGCCGCCCGTATTCCAGTTCGGCCACCTCGCGGCAGGTGTGCATCATGATGACCTGGTCGTACTTTTCGTAGGTCTCCGGGTCGCGCATCAGGCTCGCGAACGGCGCGATCCCGGTCCCCGTCGCCAGGAACCAGATCCGGCTGCCCGGCAAGAGCGCGTCGTGGACCAGCGTCCCCACCGGCTTCGGGCGCAGGATGATCTCGTCCCCCGGCTGGATATGCTGGAGCTTCGAGGTCAGCGGCCCGTCCGGCACCTTGATCGAATAGAACTCCAGCTCCTCATCCCAGCTGGGCGAAGCGATGGAATAGGCCCGGAGAAGTGGCTTCCCGTTCTCGCCCAGAAGCCCGATCATCACGAACTCCCCTGACCGGAAGCGCAAGGAGGCAGGTCGGGTGACGCGAAAGGAAAACAGCCGGTCGGTCCAGTGCCGGACGCTGGTCACGGTCTGGGCGTCAGGCAGGTGCGGCTTCGCTTGGGCGGTGTCCATCGTCACGGTCTCATTCATCGTTTCGCCCTCCATAGGCGAGCCGACGCGGCAAGGGAAGCCTTTCCCCTGCGGCGAATTCATCGGGTCAGGGGATCAGGCGCGCAGCTTGGCCTGATAGTGGTGATCCCGCCAGTCGGCGCGGAACTGCCATTGCTCGGCGGGCTGGCGGGCGGCGATCTCGTCCGGAATCTCGGCCCCGTCAAAGCCCACCCGGCGCAGCATGGTATACTGGTCGGCGATGACCGGACCCAGCGCGAGCAGCTGTCCGGTATATCCCATCGTCCGCAGCCGCCGGGCGACAGTGAAGGCGCGGCCATCGCTGAAGGCCGGAAAGCCGACGCGGATCAGGGTCAGCCGGTCGAGCTGGCCTTCAAGCGCGGCCGGGTCGTCGGTGTTGGCCAGATCGACCGCCGTCGCCTCCGGCGTCAGCTCGGCCAGCGAGGGGATTACCGCCTCCGGGGCGGGGGCGAAGCCTGCATCGGTGACGATCACGCTCATGCCGCGTTCTCCGTTGATTTGAGGTCGGGCGCCGTCCGAACCGCCTTGCCGTCGATGAAATGGATGCCGCATTCGGTCTTGGCCTGGCCGCGCCAGCGCCCGGCGCGGGGGTCTTCGCCCGGCTTCACCGCGCTGGTGCAGGGCGCGCAGCCGATGGAAGGGTAGCCCTTCGCAACGAGCGGATGCCGGGGCAGGCGGTTTTCCACCATGTATTCCTCAAGATCCTCGCGACCCCAGTGGGCCAGAGGGTTCACCTTGATGCGGAAGTCGCCCTCGTTTTCGAAGAAGTCGATGGTGCCGCGGTCGGCATTCTGGAACCGCTTGCGGCCAGTGATCCAGCCGTCGAACTTGGACAGCGCGCGTTCCAGCGGCTCCACCTTGCGCACATTGCAGCAGGCGTCGGTCGAGTATTGGTGGAGCGTGCCGTCAGGGTCTTCGAAGCTGACCCGGGCGGGGTTGGCGCGGATCGTGCGAATGTCGCAAAGCGCCAGTTTCTCGGCCAGCTCGCGCTGGTAGTCGAGCGTTTCCTGGAAGAGCATCCTTGTGTCGATGAACAGTACGGGCGTCTCGGGCGCGATCACCGAGACGAGGTGCAGCAGCACCACCGATTCCGCCCCGAAGGACGAGACGAGGGCGACGCGGCCCAGGTCGTCATCTTTCAGCGCATGTTCCAAGACTGCCGTCGCCGAATGGTGGCGATAGCGCGCATTCAGGCTTGCCACCCGCTCGGCCACCGGGCCGTCATGGCGGCCGTCACGCGGCATCTTTTTCTCCCTCGGACCCGTAGAGCGCGGCCTTGAATGGCTCCATTCCCACGCGGCGGAAGGCGTGCAGGAAGGTTTCGGTCGGCTCGGTGCGCAGGTCGATGTAGGCGCGCAGGATGCGCTCGATCGCCGGGACAATCTCGGTATAGGCAAAGCCCGGGCCGGTCTTCTCGCCGATCACCGCGTCCTCGGAGCCATCGCCGCCAAGCGTGATCTGGTAGTTCTCGACCCCCGCCCGGTCGAGACCCAGAATGCCGATATGGCCAACGTGGTGGTGCCCGCAGGCGTTGATGCAGCCGGAAATCTTGATCTTCAGGGGGCCGATCTCATGTTCCAGCTTCAAGGCCTCGAAATGTGCAGCCAGTTCCTGCGCGACGGGGATCGAGCGGGCGGTTGCGAGCGCGCAATAGTCCATGCCGGGGCAGGCGATGATGTCGGACAGGAGCCCGACATTCGCCGTGCCGAGGCCCGCCTTGACCAGCGCTGCATGCAGCACCGGCAGGTCCGACTTGTGGACATGCGGCAGGATCACGTTCTGCTCGTGGCTGATGCGCAGGTCGGAATGGCCATAGGTCTCGGCCAGATCGGCAAGCAGGCGCATCTGGTCCGAGGTCGCGTCGCCGGGCGTCTGGCCATGCGCCTTCAGGCTGATGGTCACGATGGCATACTGGTCGTTGCGGTGCCGGGCAAGGTTGGTGTCGGCCCAGGCGCGGAACACCGGGTCGGCCTTGTAGAAGGAGTCATAGGCGTCGACTGGCGCATCGCGGAAGGCGGGGGGCGCGAAGGCCTCGCGGATGTCGGCCAGAAGCTTCTGGTCATTCCCGCCGAAGAGGGGGCGCAGGCGCGCGAACTCGGCCTCGACCATGCGGGTGATCTCGTCCTTGCCGGTTTCGTGCAGGGTAATCTTGATCCGCGCCTTGTACTTGTTGTCCCGGCGTCCGAGCGTGTTGTAGACCGAGAGGACGGCCTCGACGTAGGGAAGAAGATCGGCTTCCGGCAGGAAGTCGCGCACGGTCATCCCGATCATCGGGGTTCGACCCAGGCCACCGCCGACAATGACCTCGAAACCCGGCTGACCGGCGGCATTGCGGACCATGCGCAGCCCGATGTCATGTGCCTTCGTGACTGCCCGGTCATTCGGGCTGCCGGTGATGGCAATCTTGAACTTGCGCGGCAGGAACTGGAACTCCGGGTGGTCGGTCGACCACTGGCGCAGAAGCTCGGCATAGGGGCGGGGATCGGCGATTTCATCGGCGGCCGCGCCGGCGAAATGGTCGGCGGTCACGTTGCGCACCGTGTTGCCGCTGGTCTGGATCGCGTGCATTTCCACATCGGCCAGCGCCTTCAGGATGGCGGGAACGTCCGGCAGCTTCGGCCAGTTGAACTGGATGTTCTGCCGGGTGGTGAAGTGGCCATAGCCCTTGTCCCAGGTGTCGGCGATGTAGGCCAGCTGTCGCATCTGGCGTGGCGCAAGGGTCCCGTAGGGAATGGCGATCCGCAGCATGTAGGCATGCAGTTGCAGATAAAGACCGTTCATCAGGCGCAGCGGGCGGAATTCATCTTCGGTGAGCGAACCATCCAGCCGCCGTTCGACCTGGTTGGTGAACTGCGCGACGCGCGAGCGGACGAAGGCTTCGTCGAAGTCGGAGTAGGAATACATGTCGCCTCAGCTGGCCAGGTCGGCTTGCTTGCCGTGGTGATAGTTCGAGGGGCCGCGGGTGCGGAATTCCTCGCGGAAATGGGTCGGTTCGGGGCCGTTTGGTCCCGCCTTGGCATCGGCCAGATAGGCGCCGACCACAAGCAGTTTCTGCGCCGCCGCATGCAACAGCCGCATCTGGGCATGGGCCTCGTCCTCGATCAACTCGGCCTCGTGGTGGAGGGCGGACCAGCGGTCGTCGGCGGTCAGATAGACGACGTCGCCCTCGCGCAGTCGGTTGGCGGTCACGATCTTCGGGGTGAAGCGGCGGCTCATGATGCTCTCGAGGTCTGGATATCCGGTGCCAAATATAGAATATTTTCCCGGGTGCAAGCCAGTGGCCCTTGCAGATAAGGATACCTGTTCCGATACTGTTGCATGGAAGAACCCGTTTTCCGCGAAAGGGGGAAAAACAGGAATGACCGCCGCGCTGGACGATCTGGACCGGAAAATCCTGTCCGAACTGCAACAGGATGCCGAGCAATCGCTGGATGAAATCGCCCGGAAAGTGGGGTCTTCCAAGACCCCGGTCTGGAACAGGATCCGCCGGATGCGCGAGCAGGGGGTGATCACCCGGACGACCGCGATCCTTGACCCCGAGGCGCTGGGGCTGGAGGCCTGTTTCTTCGTGCTGATCCGCACCTCCGAGCACGAGGCCGAGTGGCAGCGGAAGTTCCTGAAAGCCTTGCGCGAGCGCCCCGAGGTGCTGGAGGCGCACCGGCTGGCCGGGGACATCGACTATATCCTGAAGGTGCGGGTCAGGAACGCCCGGGCCTATGACACCTTCTACCAGGCGCTGATTTCCGAGGTGCGGATCTACAACGTGACGGCGCTGCTGAGCATGGAAGAGATCAAGTCGACGACCGTCCTTCCCCTGTGATGGGCGGTTCTCAAATGGAGCGCTGACGCGCAAGTCCTTTGTCTCGTCGTCGGGGCCCGCGCCCTCCTCCTCGGCGTGCCTCCGGCGGGGATATTTGGTGCCAGGTGAAAGACTTAGACGGTGACGCTCAACTCGCGCAGGCCGTGGAAGTGGTAGACGTCGGCGTAGCGCGGCGGTTCTGCCAGCGCGAGGTTCGGATGGCGCTTGAAGAGGATCGGCAGCGCGATCTGGAGTTCCAGCCGGGCGAGGGGCGCGCCGACGCAGAAATGCAGGCCCGCGCCGAAGGTCGCCAGCGGCTTGACCGGGCGGGAGGGCAGGAACTGGTCGGGCCGGTCCCAGACGCCAGGATCGCGGTTCGCCATGGCGAGCAGGAGGCCGACCCGGTCGCCGCGATGGAAGGTCTGGCCCATGATCTCGACATCTTCGTAGGCGTGCCGGGTGAACATGTGCAGCGCCGGGTCGAAGCGGAGGATTTCCTCGACCGTGCCGTCCACAGCCTCCGGCGCCAGCGCCGACAGCGGCGTGCCGGTCTCCAGGAGCATCTTCACCCCGTTGCCTATGGTGTGGACGGTCGCCTCGTGGCCGGCGTTGAGGAGGAGGATGCAGGTGGAGATGAGTTCATCGGTCGATAGCTTCTCGCCCTCCATCTCGGCGGCGATCAGCTGGGTGATCAGGTCGTCCGCCGGGCGCGCGCGGCGTTCGTCCACATAGGCGCGCATGAAGGCCACGAAAGCCTCGGTCGCGGCGACGGCGCGGTCTTCCGTCTCTCGGGTGCGACCGGCCATGTACATGCCGACCATGGCGTTCGACCAGCGCAGGAGGTCGGGCGCCATCTCCTCGGGGACGCCCAGCAGTCGGGCGATGATGCGGACGGGCAGAGGCTGGGCGAAGGTCTGGAGAAGGTCACTCTCCCCCGCAGCGAAGCTTTCCGCCAGTTCGGTCGCAAGCGCCGTGATGTCGGGCGCCAGACCCGCGATGCGGCGCGAGGTGAAGGCCCGCAGGACCAGGTTGCGCAGGCGCGTGTGGCGCGGAGGCTCCAGCTCCAGCATCGAATGCGCCTCGACCGCGTAGAACGGGGCCAGGTGGGGCGGGATGACCGGGGGCTCCACCGGCTCGCGCCCGAAGCGGCGGTCGCGGAAGATCGCATTCACCGCGGCTGCGTTGCCGGTGCAGATCAGGTTGTAGTCGGTCCAGTGGAAGAAAGGCCCGGCAGCGCGGGCGCGTTCGTAGAAGGGGTAGGGGTCCTGGACGAAACCGGGATCGGTCGGGGATTGCTGAAACTCGATCATCGTCTGCCCCCACCGATCAGGCCCTGCGCGATCAATGCCCCGGTCACGACGATGGCGGCGCCAAGCGTCTGTCCCCAGTTCCACGGGCCCCCGGCCAGGAACACCATCACCATGACATAGAACGGCACGGCGTTCATGTGCATCGACGCGGCACCGATACCGATCCGCCCGACGGCGACAATCCAGAGCAGCTGGGACACCGCCAGCGAGCCGATACCGAAGACGGCGAGCCCACCGAACTCTTTCCAACCGATCGCGCCCCAATCCGGCCACTGGTCGCGCAGGAAGCCGTCGGCGAGCGCCGCCAGCAGCGAGACCACGGCAGCCCCCGCGATGGTGATGGCGGCGCGGCCCAGGGGGGAGAGGTCAGGCAGGGCCCGCACGGTTTCGCGTGAGCCCCAGGTGTAGACCACGACCGAGGCGAGCGCCGCGAGGATGCCGTAGCCGAAGTCGAGTTCCCCCTCGGCCCCATTCACCGCGATCAGGCCGCCTGCGACGGACAGCATCAGCCCGACGGCCAAGGCGCGGGTGAACGGGCGGTGGTCGGCCAGGCATTCCAGAAGGATGCCGATGACCGGCATGACGGCGCTGACGATGGCCACAGTCACGGGGTCGTTCAATCGCAACGCGATGACCACGAAGAAGGATGCAAGGCCGAGTGTGACGAAACCCACCCAGGCCCCTGTCAGCCAGTCGGCCGACAGGACTACGCGCCGCCCCTCGACCGCCCACCAGACCGGCACCAGCACCACGGCGGCAAGAAGCGCGCGCGCAGCGGTCAGCGCGACGGGCGGCATATGCGGAACAATCAGGTCGGCGGCCGGCAACCCGGCGGCCCAGACCACCATCGAGGCGAGGCAGATCAGGTTCGCTGCGGCCAGGGGTCGCCGAGCGGTGTGGTGAAGAGCAGTCATTGCGGCACCCTAGGCGGGCGAAACCTTTCGGGCTGGCCTGTCCGCGACAGGCAAGGGTCGTCAGGCGGCGGAGAGCGCGTCGACGATGGCGCCGAAATCGGCAGCCTTCAGGCTTGCGCCGCCCACCAGCGCCCCGTCGACATGCGGTACGGCAAAGATGTCCCCGGCGTTCGACGGCTTGACCGAACCGCCGTAGAGGATGCGCACGCCCTCGGCCTCATCGCCGATCAGGCCGCGCAACCGGCCGCGGAGGAAGCTGTGGACCTCGGCGATCTCTGCCAGCGTGGGCGTGCGGCCGGTGCCGATGGCCCAGACGGGTTCATAGGCGACGACCAGGTTGGCCGCCGTCGCCCCGCCGGGGATCGAGCCGTCGATCTGGCTGCCGATCACCGCCAGAGTCTTGCCCGCGTCATGCTCCGCCTCTGTCTCGCCGATGCAGACGATGGCGACGAGGCCCGCATCCACCGCCGCCTCGGCCTTGGCCCGGACAAGTTCGTCGGTTTCGCCACGGTCGGTGCGGCGTTCGGAATGGCCAAGGATCACATGAGTTGCGCCCGCATCCTTCAGCATCGCGACCGAAATGTCGCCGGTGTGCGCACCCTGCGGTTTCGCATGACAATCCTGCGCACCGACCAACAGCGCCGAACCCCTTGCAGCATCGGCCATCTGGGCGATCAGCGTCGCGGGCGGGCACAGGAGCATTTCGCAGGCCGGGGCAGGATGGGCGGCAAGAAGCGCCGCGACCTCGGCCAAGGAGGCCCTGGTGCCATTCATCTTCCAGTTCCCGGCGGCGAGCTTCTTCATCCTGCATTCCCCTCTGCACTTCCGGACACGCCTAGCGTGTATGGGCAGAAAGGAAAAGCCTTCAGATCGCGAACAATCTGTCGTTGGCAGCGGGTTTATTGCCGGTCAGGCGGCGGGCGTGTCGCGGAACTTGATCGATTCGCCGCAGCCGCAGGCCTCGGCGACGTTGGGGTTGCGGAACTTGAACCCGCTTTCCACCAGGCCCGTCTCATAGTCGATCTCGGTACCGATCAGGAACATCTGCGCCATGGGCGCGATCATCACCCGGGCACCGTCCTGTTCCACCACCTCGTCCAGCGGATTGACCGAGGCGACATATTCCATGGTGTATTCCATGCCCGCGCAACCGCCCTTCTTCACGCCGATGCGCAGGCCCTGGCTGCCCTCGCGCTGCATCAGCCGGGTGATCTGGCGGCTGGCGGCGGGGGTCAGGGTGACGGCGGCTTTGCCGGGAATGCCGAACATGGGAAGGCTCCTTTGGCGATAACTTAAGGTGTCGCGGCCGGAATTCCAAGCGGCGGCAAAAGGGCGAGGCCCGCGAGGGTGGCAAAAGCCACGACCAGCGCCCAGCCGAACGAGGCGAGCGTGCCGATGATGACGTATTCGGACAGGCGGCGGTCGTCCTTGACAGCGCCGAAGCGCAGGATGGATTTGGCCGCGATCAGCAGGCCGACGCCCTGCGACTGGCCGAAAAGGACCAGCGCAAAGATCAGCCCGCGTTCCAGATTGCCGATGACACGCCCGGCGCCGGGCAGGCTTTTCCCGGCATCGCCCCGGCCCAGATGCGGGCTGAAGGGCTCCATCAGGAGTCCGACTGCGAAGCCGCCGGCGCGGGTCGCAAGGATCAGTCCGGTGACAAGCACCATGAGCGCAGGCAGGTGGCTGACGGGCAGGGCGGTATCCGCGGACCAGAGGCCGGTGCCAAGGATGCCGCTGTCCTCGCCGGTGACGATGGCGCCCGGGGCCCAGATGCCCTGCGCCCAGAGACCGGGCAGCCAGAGGGTGAGGGCGATCAGACTGACAAGATGCAGCGCCTGGTCGATCAGGAAGGGCGCGAGGCCGCCGGAGGTCTTCCAGACCGACGCGAGGATCAGCTTGCCGACGTCGATCCCGATGTGGATCAGGGCAAGGGCCAGAAGCATCGGATGGACCGATCCGGTCGCCGCGACGGCGGTGGCGTAGACGATGGCGGCGTGCAGCCCGAGTGCGAGGGGGGTGCGCTTGTTCACGACCATCCAGTTGGTCTGAAAGACGAAATCGGCGAACGTATGGGCGAAGAGGAGGGCGATGAAGGTTTCAGTCATGCTTTGCCTCCGTCTGCGAATAGGCTTCCAGAAAAGCCAGCATCATCTCGTCGAGGAGATGGTAGTCCGCCGCCTTTAGCCGGGCGTCAACCGCCTGGCGGGTGATGCCCAGCTTCCGGGCGATCCTGTCGTTGGATTCGCGTTCGCCCGCCGGGCTGTCGACATCCAGCTTCAAAGCCATCGCTTCCGCCTGTTCCCGCGACCACCGCGCTGCAAGCGTCGAGGCGACCGTGACGGCCAGATTCCGGAAGGCATCCGGCTGCTTCGGCAGGCTTCCCAGCGCCAGCAGCCGGTCGGGCTTCATCTGGTCCAGCGTCCGACCCGAAGCGGTGAAGGCCGGTCCCATTGCGGAGGAGAGGTTGCGGGTGTCGGTGGGATACTCCTCGCCGATGCCGATTGCGATCCGGCAGCCCAGCGCGCCGTCCTGGGCCCGCAGCCGTGCGAGGATCAACAGACAGGCCCAAAGGCAATCGCCGGGCTGGAGGAGACGGATCTGCCACCCATCCCCCCGATATCTTGTGAAATCCGTATCCGGGCCGATCTCGCCTGCACAGGCGGCAATGATCCGCATGGAGCGTTCCACCGCCTCGGGCGGGGCTGCGGTCGATCCGATCAGATCGCCGGTCAGGATGGCGACAATGCGTGACATGGGCAAAGTATTTGCCTTGCGATCACAAAAAGCAAGCGAAATGACTTGCTTTCGTGTATTGCAACCCTTTTCCTTTGCCAAAGCGAACGCAACCCTTTTGGCTTGCCTTGGCCGAAAGCAAGCTTGAAGGCTTGCGTTACATGAACCCGAGTTCCAGCCGGGCCTCGTCGGACATCATGTCCATGCCCCAGGGCGGATCGAAGGTCATCTGTACGTCGACCTGCTTCACGCCGGGCAGCGGTTCCACCGCATTGGCGACCCAGCCCGGCATTTCGCCCGCCACCGGGCAGCCGGGGGCGGTGAGGGTCATGGTGATCTCGACCTCGTTCTCTTTCCCGATCTCGATCGTGTAGACGAGGCCGAGGTCGTAGATGTTCACCGGGATTTCCGGATCATAGACCGTGCGGCAGGCCTCGACGATCTGCGGATACAGCGGATGGTCGGTGGTCGAGGGCTTGATGAGCGGCTGGCCCTCAGTCTGGCCCACGGTTTGGTCCTGCATGTCTTCGTCTCGGCGCCAAGGGATGTTGACCGATTATATAGGGATTGGCCGGTCAAGGTCCAGTGCCGCCAGTCCGGCGTTCGGGAGATGCGACGATCCGACCGATCAGAACGGGATTTCGTCGTCCATGTCGGACCGGCCACCGCCCCCGCTGCCCGAAGCGCCGCCAGCGCCGCCCCGGCTGCCGCCGTAGCCGCCGCCACCGCCCTGGCCGCCTTCGTCATAGCCGCCACGGTCATCGTATCCGCCGCTCCCGCCGCCGGACCCGCCGTCGCCGCGACCGCCGAGCAGGGTGAGGTTGCCGGAATAAGGTCGCAGGACGACTTCGGTGGTGTACTTGTCCTGGCCGGACTGATCCTGCCATTTCCGCGTCTCAAGCTGGCCCTCGATGTAGACTGTGCTGCCCTTCTTCAGGTACTGCTCCGCGATCTTTCCCAGCGCCTCGTTGAAGATGGCGACCGAGTGCCATTCGGTGCGCTCCTTGCGTTCGCCCGAGGTGCGGTCGCGCCAGGTTTCCGAGGTGGCGATACGCAGGTTCACCACCTTGCCGCCGTTCTGGAAACTGCGCACCTCTGGGTCGCGGCCGAGGTTGCCGATGAGAATGACCTTGTTGACCGACCCCGCCATGCGAATCTCCCTTGCAGATGTCCGGGGCAGTTTCGCTCCCGGATGGTTAAGGAACCCTATACCGTGCTTTCCGCCCGCCGCAACCGGCCTTCCGCAGGTCGGGAAAACCAGTCATGACCGGTCTGGAAAATCCGGGCGGAATGGCTATAGTCAGGCCGGGTCGCGCCAATGAGTGCGCAAGGGACAGTGTGGGCGAGGACATGCGGATCGGTGGCCAGATTGCGGTTGCGGTGCTGTTGGTCGGCGCGTCGGTCTGCGCGCCGACCGGTACCCTGGCCGAGGGCCTGAACCTTTCGGGATCGTCCAAGTCCCGGTTGGCGATCTTCAAGACGCAGTCCGATCTCATCGACAAGAAGCTGAAGAAACAATACTCCGGCTCGGTCAAGCTGACGCCCAAGTACAAGAAGGGCGAAGAGACGGCTGCGGCCGAGGGCATTCCCGCCTACCGTGGCAACTACAAGGGCGAATACCTGGAGGTCGCCAAGGCCGCAGCGCGCAAGCATGGCGTGCCGGAGGACCTGTTCCTGCGCCTGGTGCAGCAGGAAAGCGGCTGGAACCCGGTGGCGACCTCGGTCAAGGGCGCGACGGGGCTGGCGCAGCTGATGCCGGAAACCGCCGAGCATCTGGGGGTCGACATCAACGATGCCGAGGAAAACCTGGAAGGCGGCGCGCGCTACCTGCGGATGATGTACGACAAGTTCGGCACCTGGGAACTGGCGCTGGCGGCCTACAACGCGGGCCCGGCGGCGGTGGAAGAACACGACGGCATCCCGCCCTTCGCCGAGACGGAAAGCTATGTGAAGGCGATCCTGGGGTAGGGTGGGCAATCTGCCCACGCACCCTTGAAGGTGGGCAAATTTCCCACCCTACTCAACCATCCAACCTCACTCTGCCGCGATCTTGATCACCGGCTCCATCGTCGCAAGTATCTCGCGGGAGAGGTGGCACTTGATCTGATGGCCACCTTCCAGCATCTGCACCGGTGGCACCTCACGCTCGCAGAGGCCGGCGGGCGTGACCTGGGATTTCCAGCGGCAGCGGGTCTGGAACGGGCAGCCGGGCGGCGGGTTGACCGCCGAGGGGATGTCGCCTTCCAGCACGATGCGCTTGCGTTCGACCTTGGTGTCGGCAATCGGCACGGCAGAAAGAAGCGCCTCGGTATAGGGGTGGTAGGGGGGCGCAAAGACCTGGTCGGTGGTGCCCATTTCAACGACATGGCCGAGGTACATGACCATGACGCGGTCCGAGAGATAACGCACGATGGACAGGTCGTGGCTGATGAAGAGCAGCGTCGTCTTGTTCTCGCGCTGGATGTCCATCAGCAGGTCGGTGACGGCGGCCTGGACCGAGACGTCGAGCGCACTGACGGGTTCATCCGCCACCACCACCTTCGCCCCGCCCGCGAAGGCCCGCGCGATGCCGACGCGCTGCTTCTGCCCGCCTGACAGCTGGCGCGGCATCCGGTCGGCGAAGGCGCGGGGCAGCTTCACCAGGTCGAGCAGTTCCAGCATCCGCTGGTGACGGTCGGCATCGGAGCTGCCGTAGTGGAAGATTTCCAGCGCCCGGATGATCTGGCGCCCCACGTTCATTGACGGGTTCAGTGTGTCGAACGGGTTCTGGAACACCATCTGCACCTGGGAGACGGTGTCGGTATTGCGCTTCTGGATCGGGGTTGACTGCACGTTTTCATCGAACAGCATGATCGAGCCTGACGTCGCGGTTTCCAGCCCCATCAACACCTTGGCGAAGGTCGACTTGCCACAGCCGGATTCTCCGACGATGGCCAGCGTCTCGCCCTCGCGCGCCTCGAAGGACAGGGTTTCATTCGCCTTGACCACCTTCGCTGTGCCGCCGCCGAAGGCCCCGGTCGAGACCGAATAGTATTTCCGCAGATCCTCCATCTTCAGGACCACCTTGCCGATCTCGGCCTTCTCCTTCACCTCGCGCGCGGCGGGGGGCGCGGACCAGTCGATCTCCTGCCAGCGAAGGCAGCGGCTGTCGTGGCGGTCGTCGCCAGGGACATGCGACATCGGCACGTCGGTCTCGTCGCAGCGGCCATGCTGGAAATAGTCGCAGCGCGGGCCGAAGTTGCAGCCCTTCGGGCGTTCGTGCGGCAGGGGGAAGTTGCCGGGAATGCTGATCAGCGGTCGGGCGTTCTTGTCGGCGCCGGGCAAGGGGATCGAGCGGAAGAGCGCCTGCGTGTATGGGTGGCGCATCTTGTCGAAGACTTCGGTGACGTTCCCCGTCTCGACCGCCTCGCCGGAATACATCACGCAGATGCGGTCGCAGACATCCATCACCAGGCCCAGATTGTGGCTGATGAAGAGCATCGACGTGCCGTATTTCTCGCCCAGCTCCTTGACCAGATCGACGATCCCGGCCTCGACCGTCACGTCCAGCGCGGTGGTCGGCTCGTCCAGGATCAGGAGCGCGGGCTTGGCCATCAACGCCATGGCGATGACGATGCGCTGCTGCTGGCCGCCCGAAAGCTGGTGCGGGTAGGAGTTGATGATGCGGTCGGGGTCGGGCAGGCGGACATCGGCAACGATCTGGCGAGCCAGCTTCCAGGCATCGGCCTTCGACATGCCCGAATGCAGCATCGGCACTTCGGCCAGCTGCGCACCAACCTTCATCGCGGGGTTCAGGCTGGCCATCGGCTCCTGGTAGATCATGGCGATTTCCGAGCCGCGGATATGGCGCAGCTCCTCGTCGTCCATCTTGGCAAGGTCGCGGCCCTTGAACTTCATGGAACCGGCGACGATCCGCCCGGTCTTGCCCAGCTCCCGCATCACCGCCAGCGCGACGGTCGACTTGCCGCAGCCGGATTCGCCGACAAGGCCCATCGCCTCGCCCGCCATGACGGAGCAGGAAAAGTCCATCACGGCGGGAATCTCCCGCAGGCGGGTGAAGAAGCTGATCGAGAGATGCTCGATTTCCAGGATCGGTTGCGACGGGTCCCAGGGGGTATCGGGGGTGGGGGCTGTCATGGCATCAATCCTTCAGGCTTTCTTCACGCAGGCCGTCGGCAAGAAGGTTCAGGCCGAGGACAAGGCTCATGAGGGCAAGGGCTGGCGCAAGGGCCGGGTGGGGATAGAGGTTCAGGAGCTTGCGGCCATCGTCGATGGTCGAGCCCCAGTCCGGGCTGTCCGGGGAGACGCCAAGGCCGAAGAAGCCCAGCGTGCCGAGGAGGATGGTGGTGTAGCCGATCCGCAGGCAGAAATCGACGATCAGGGGGCCACGGGCGTTGGGCAGGATTTCCCAGAGCATGATGTACCAGGCGCCTTCGCCACGGGTCTGGCCTGCGGCCACATAGTCCCGAGCCTTGATGTCCATCACCAGACCCCGGACGATCCGGAACACGCCGGGCGAGTTCACGAACACCACCGAGACGAAGACATTCAGCATGTTCGGCTCCATCGACCAGATGCCGAGGGGGTCCATGTTGAAGGCAAGGCCGGAATAGGCCCAGAGGCCGATCAGAAGCGTGATGCCGACGTAGAGGTTACGACGCGGCGGGTTGGTGTAGTAGCGGCTGTTCCAGAGGGTGCAAAGGAAGATGATCGGGAAGATGAAGAGGAGCGCCGCCAGCACGATCGGGATGCCGGTGTCACGGATTTCCGGGGTCACGAGCAGGTAGAACAAGAGGATCACCGGGAAGGCGAGGACGAGGTTCGCGAGGAAGGAGATCACGGTGTCCAGCTTGCCGCCGAAGTAGCCCGCCGGAAGTCCCAAGGTGATGCCGACCATGAAGGCGAAGAGCGTGGCGGCGGGCGCGATCTTCAGCACCTCGCGCGCGCCCATCACCATGCGGGAGAAGACGTCCCGGCCCAGATGGTCGCCGCCGAGGAGATACCAGCCGTAGCCGCCGTCCGGCACCAGAACACCCGGAGCGTCGTTCTTCAGCCCGGCGATCTGGGAGAAGGGGTCGTAGGTCGCGATCGTTCCGGCGAAGATCGCGGTGAAGATCCAGAACATCACGATGGCAAAGCCGATCATCCCGACAGTCGAATCGAACAGCTTGCCATAGAGGCCGAGCTTGCGGCGGAAACGGATCGACAGGACGAAGGTCGCGATCAGCGCGAGCCAGACCGGCCAGAAGCGCACCGCCATGGCGCCGAGGATCCCGGCCTCGACTGGCGAAGGCATGACGGCTCCGGCGGCGAGGATGCAGAGAATGGCGGCAAGCGCGGCGTAGAAGCTGTAGCGGATGGCCAGGCTTGCCAGATCGCCCGGCGACCGGCCGGTGGTGGTCCCGTCCGGGTTGGGCAGGCGGGGGCCGTCAAGCCCGGCCAGCGCGAAGATGAAGCGGGCCAGCAATGCCAGGGCCAGGACGACAACGGCCAGTTGCAGGACGGGGACAAGGGTGGTTCCGGCAGTTCCGGTCCAGGTCAGGAAATCCATTTTGCGCCCTCCCTCAGGCCAGCCGGATGCGGGGGTTCAGGAAGACATAGCCGATGTCCGAGATCAGCTGCGTCAGCAGGACGACGACCACCGCCACACAGGAACAGGCGAGAAGCAGCGGGATGTCGTTGTTCGAGGCCGCCTGCACCAGCGTCCAGCCGAAGCCCTTGTAGTTGAACAGGCTTTCCACGATGACGACACCATTCAGAAGCCAGGGAAACTGAAGCATGATCACCGTGAAGGGCGCGATCAGCGCGTTTCGCAGGGCGTGCTTCATGACGACTGTGCGGAATGGCACGCCTTTCAGCCGGGCGGTTCGGATGTATTGCTGGGTCATCACCTCGGTCATCGAGGCGCGGGTCATCCGGGCGATGTAGCCGATGCCGTAGAGCGCGATGGTCATCACCGGCAGCGCGAAGTTCCAGAAGGTGATGTCCTCCATCGCCGAGGTGGCGGATGCCAGGAAGAGGGTCTTCTTCGGCTCGATCAGACCGTATTCCGCCAGGAGCGGCGAGATGCCGGTGGCAGCGGTGGCAAACAGCGCGACCAGAACGACGCCCGAAACATACTCCGGGGTGGCGGTCGAGGCGATGGAGAAAGTCGAGAGCGTCCGGTCGGTGGCCGAGCCTTCGCGCATCCCCGACAACACGCCAAGGAACAGCGAGGTCGGCACCATGACCAGCATCACCGCCAGCATCAGCCAGCCGGTTGCCGCCAGTTTTTCACCCAGCGAGTCCGCGACAGGTTTCTTGAAGAAGGTGGAATAGCCCCAGTCGCCCTGCAGAAGGCCGCAGTACGTGGGAGCGGCGGCGGCATCCTGGCCGATCGCGAAGCAGCGGCCACGGGTGTCGCCCTTCTCGTCGGTATAGGTCCAGCCGGGAACGACGCCCAGCCACTGGCCGTAGCGGCCAAAGACCGAACCGGAGTGGCCGTTCTGTTCGATCCAGTCCTGCACGGCCTCTTCGGACATGCGGACCGAACCCTCGGTGCGGGCCAGTTTCTCAAGATTGGGGGGCAGGTTTGTCAGGTAGAAGACCACAAAGGTCAGGGCAATGGCTGTAAGGAGCATGACCCCAAGCCGCCGGAGCACGAACTTTCCCATGCCGGTCCTCTTGCTAAAGTGTCTCTGGCAGGGGCGCGCAAGGCGCGCCCCATTGAGCTAGATTCAGCTGATCGGACCGATCAGGCGATCGACCACTTGTAGTGATGGTGCTCGAAGGCCGGGTGCATCTCCAGCCCGAGGAAACCTTCCTTGTGGTGGCTGAACAGCGACCGCGAGAACGGGTTGATGATGTAGCCTTCTTCCTGAAGGATCGTGCCCATCTTCGCCGCCAGTTCCCGGCGCGCATCGGCATCGGCCAGCGCCAGGGCCTGGGCCATCAGCGCGTCGAACTCCGGGTTCGCCATCCCCGTCTCGTTCCATGATCCGGTCGAGGTGTAGGCCAGGCTCATGTTCTGGACGGCGAGCGGGCGGTGGTTCCAGGTGGTGGAGGAGAAGGGATACTTCTGCCAGTCGTTCCAGAATGTCGAGCCCGGCATGACCGTGTGCTTGATGTTCATGCCCGCGTCCTTGAGCTGGGCCTGTACCGCAGCGGTGGTCGCCGCTTCCCAGCCGTCGTCAAGCGAGATCACCTCGAACTCGGTGTCCTTCAGACCTGCCGCTTCCAGCGCCGGCACCAGACCCGCCGGGTTGATCACCTGCGGCGGCAGGGTCGGATACTCCGGGTGGATCGGGAACATGTGGTGGTTCTCGCCGGTCTTGCCGAGGTTGTTGTAGCCCAGTTCCAGCACAACCTTCGGATCGACCGCAAGCTGGATGGCCGAGCGAACGGCCTTGTCCTTGTAGAGATCCGAGGTCGAGTTCGTCCGCACCACGATGGTCGAGGCGGTGACAAGCTCTTCCTTCACCAGGCCCATGCCATCGAGGATGTCGATGAATTCGCCGACCGATTCATAGTTCCTGTCCACCTCGTCCGAGGAGAACAGCGCGACCATCGCTGCCGGGTCGGTGCCGAAGTCGATGTAGTGGATTTCGTCCAGCGGCGCAGTGCCACCCCACCAGGTATGGTTCGGCGCACGGACCAGGACGGCCTTCTGGCCGACCGCGACTTCCTGCGGCACATAGGGGCCGGTGCCGATCGGGTTGGTCGACGGGTCTTCGCCGTCCTTGAAGGTCGAATGCACCACGGCAGCCGGATAGTCGGCCAGGTTCGGCACCACGGCGATGTCCGAGGCGGTCAGGTTCAGCTGGACGGTCGTGTCATCGACCTTGACCACTGCGCCTTCGCGCATGGTCTTGGTCGCTTCGTCCACGAGGCCGGGGAAACGCGAGGCCATGGCGTTGCCCTCGACGTTGCCGTCGGTCCAGCGACCGAAGTTGCGCACCACGTCATCGGCAGTGAAGGGTTCGCCGTTGTTCCAGGTGACGCCGGGGCGGATCTTCAGCGTGTACTGGGTCGCGTCGGCGTTGGCTTCCCAGCTTTCCAGCAGGCGGCCTTCGAAGCTGCCATCGTTGTTGTACTGGATCAGGTATTCCAGCCAGCCGCGATAGATGTTGGCGATCTGCGGCCAGTCGGCCAGACGCGGGTCCTTGGTGCCCTTCACTTCCATGGCGACGCGGATCATCCCGCCGGTCTTGGCTTCCTGCGCCTGGGCGGGCGCGGGCAGGCCGATCAGGCCATAGGCGGCGGCGGCCGAGACGCCGAGTGCCGTGGTGCGGGTCAGGAACTCGCGGCGGCTGAGCTTGCCCTCGGCATATTCCGACGCATACATATGCGCTGCGGAATGCAGGCCGCCTTCATGGGTCATGTCTTTCATTCTGGTCTCCCTGTCAGGTTTTTTCATTGGTTATCCGGCAGCACCGACCCCCATGCCGCTGGAACCGTCTGGCCTTGGCCAGGACACCCGACAGCCTGCGCGAACAGCGCTTCCCCACGACATATTGCGCACTTTTTTCGACGTTGCGTCAACGGCTGGTTTCGACGCTTGACGTCCAAAAGCGACATGCTGGTGTCGAAAATATTTACCGACCGGACAAAGCTTTGTTATCCGGCGCGACGGAAGGCCGAGGGTGACTTGCCGGTCAGGTGCTGGAAGGCGCGGGTGAAATAGGCGGGCGAGTTGAAGCCCAGCTGTTCGGCGATCTTGCCGACGGGGATGCGGGTCTCGGCCAGAAGCTTGCGGGCCTCGAAGATGCGGCGGTCCTGAAGGAGGGCGCTTGCCGGGCGGCCGCAGGCAGTGTTGCAGCAGCGCGTGAGGTGAGTGGGGGTGACGCCAAGGGCGGCGGCGAAATCGGCGACATTCATGCCGGTGCGGAAGTTCCGCTCCAGGAGCGCGGTGTATCGGGAGACCAGGCGTCGCGTCGCATCCTGCCGCGGGCTTTCCAGCGGGTCGGCCTTGCGCGCCTGCCGTTCCAGCCAGACGCCCAGAAGCCCGACATAGGCCTCGGTCGCGCGGTCATGGGCGGGGGTGTCGCTTTCCATCTCGCGCAGAATCGAATCGAGAAGGACGTTGACCTCCTGCTGGGCATGGACCTCGCGGATGCGCAGGTGCAGCGGAACCTTCGGCAGCGCGACCTTCGGATCGCGACCAAAGAAGACGGCCGTGCCAAAGACCTGCGATCCCGCCTCGAACCCGTGCATGACGCCTGCGGGGATGAAGACCGCATTATGTGCCGTGTAGCCGCGCGTCACCCCCGAGATCGTGATGCGGCCCTGGCCCTTGGTGAACCAGAGGAGGCAGGGTTCGGAGAGCGAGCGCATCGCCTCGACCCGCCAGCGGCCGCCAGCGGCGAGGCGGGGAATGGCGACAAGACGCAGCTGGGAAACGGGTGCGGGCTTTATCATTTGGGGGCAGATCCTGTGGCAGAGGCGCTGACAGGCGAAGTAAAGCAGGGCACGCGGGGCAACCCAAGCGAATTTCATCCATTGCCGGGCAAGTTACCCACAAATGTTCCATTTTTATGGGTATAACCCTGTGGATAAGCACCAATCCGCTTAAGCTTCCCGCTGCAACCCCCCTCATGGCAAGGAAAGTTTCACCCAAGCCTTCATGTTCGATCTGAACCAGGTCCGCTGCCGTTTGGCATATTGGCGACTGGCCAGCGTGGCGGCTTCGGTGGCCTCGGCCAGGGTCAGTTCGCCCCGAATATGCGCAATCAGTTCCGGCCCGCCGATGGCTTTCGACGAAGGGCGCTTCGGGTCCCAGCCGTCAAGGTTCGCCCGCGCTTCCTCTAGCGCGCCATGGGTTAGCATTTCCTTGAAACGGCGGTCGATGCGGGCGTTGACCCAGTCGACCTCGGGCACCAGGACAAGGGCATCGGCCCGCACCAGCGGCAAGAGGGGCTGCGGCGTGTCGTCCTGCCAAACAGAGAGGCCTCGCCCGGTGGCGCGCAGCACTTCCCAGGCGCGCTGGATGCGGACCGGGTTCTGGCGGTCGATCCTTGCAGCGGTGGCGGGGTCGAGTTCGGCCAGCAGGCCCTCATGCCCCTCTGCGGCACGGCGGGCGTCGGCTTCGCGGCGAATAGCGGGCGGCGTATCCGGCACTTCGGCCAGGCCCTGGGTCAAGGCATTGAAATTCAATCCGGTTCCGCCGACGATCACCACGCGGGTGTCAAGAAGCGGTGCCACCTCGCGTAGCCAGTGGCCGACGGAATAGGCTTGCTCGCGACCAATATGACCATAGAGCGCATGGGGCAGGGCCCGTTCGTCGGCGGCTGAGGGGCGGGCGGTCAGGATGCGCCAGTTTTCATAGACTTGCAGGGCATCGGCATTGACGATCAGCCGTCCGTCGCGCGCTGCAAGCTCCATCGCCAGCGCCGATTTCCCGCTGGCGGTCGGCCCGGCGATCAGCACCGGCGCCTCGCGCGAAATACCGTCGATCCTCAGCGCCGATCCCCCGTTGAACCTGCCGCCGTTTTGCGACATTTTGCGGCGCAGTCCAAACACAAAACGATATGCAGGGGGGTGCCATGTCCGAAACGGCCACCAAGTACAGCCGCGTGATGCTGAAAATCTCGGGCGAGGCGCTGATGGGCGACCAAGGCTACGGCCTGCATCCGCCGACGGTGAACCGCATCGCCGAAGAGGTGAAGTCGGTCCGCGACATGGGGGTGGAAATCTGCATGGTGATCGGCGGCGGCAATATTTTCAGGGGCTTGCAGGGCAGCGCCCAGGGGATGGAGCGGACGACGGCGGATTATATGGGGATGCTGGCGACGGTGATGAACGCCCTTGCCATGCAGTCGGCGCTGGAGGCGATTGGCGTTTTCACCCGTGTTATCAGTGCGATCCCGATGGATCAGGTCTGCGAGCCCTATATCCGCCGCCGCGCGGTGCGGCATCTGGAGAAGAAGCGGGTCTGCATCTTCGCCGCCGGAACCGGGAACCCCTATTTCACCACCGACACGGCGGCGACCCTTCGGGCAAACGAGATGGCCTGCGAGGCGATCTTCAAGGGGACGAAGGTGGACGGGGTCTATGACAAGGACCCGAAAAAGCATGCCGACGCAAAGCGTTACGACCATGTGAGCTATGACGAGGTGCTGGAGAAGCATCTGGGCGTGATGGATGCGACGGCCATCGCGCTTGCCCGCGACAACGACCTGCCGATCATCGTCTTTTCGCTGGACGAGCCCGGCGGGTTCCGGGGGATTCTGGCCGGGCAGGGGACCTATACCAGGGTTCAGGGCTGAGGTCGGCCCCTCTGTCCGGCACCGATATGGAAACCATATGGGAGTCGGCCATACGCACGGCCATGCGGCCAGCTGCGCAACACGCCCCGGTCTCCGCACTGCGAAGGTCAGGAGCTTTGGCCTATACCGGGGCGGCGACGCTCTGCTATAGAGCGCGAAATCGCGGGAAACCCCGCAGGCAGTGAAGGACATGTCCCATGGCACATGAAGAGATCGAGATCGACACCGATGCCATCCAGCGCCGGATGGACGGAGCGATGAATGCCCTGAAGACGGAATTCGCCAGCCTGCGGACGGGGCGGGCCTCGGCGGCGCTGGTGGAACCGATCCATGTGGACGCCTATGGCCAGATGACCCCGATCAACCAGCTCGGCACCGTGAACGTGCCCGAACCGCGCATGGTGGTGATCAACGTCTGGGACAAGGCGATGATCGGCAAGGTGGAAAAGGCGATCCGCGAAAGCGGCATCGGCATCAACCCGGTGACGGATGGCCCGCTGATCCGCCTGCCGATCCCGGAACTCAACGAGGAACGCCGCCGCGAATTGACCAAAGTTGCCGCGCATTATGCCGAAAGCGCCAAGGTTGCGATTCGCAATGTGCGGCGTGACGGCATGGACCAGATCAAGAAGGCAAAGGCGCAGGGCATGGGCGAGGATGACCAGAAGTTCTGGTCCGACGAGGTGCAGGAGTTGACCGACAAGGCGATTGCCGCGGTCGACCGGGCGCTGGAGGCCAAGCAGGCAGAGATCATGCACGTCTGATCGGCGGCAGGAGAACGGGTATTGTCTAAGGACTTGCAGGTGGGTGTCGCGGCGCGGCCGGTGAACCACCTGGCGATCATCATGGATGGCAACGGCCGCTGGGCCACAAACCGGGGCTGGGCGCGCCTTGTCGGGCATCGCAAGGGCGCGGAACGGGTGCGAGAGATCGTGCGCGCGGCGCCGGACCTCGGCATCCGCTGGCTGACGCTTTACGCCTTCTCGACCGAGAACTGGAAACGGTCGACTGAGGAAGTGCTGGGCCTGATGGCGATCTTCGCTCGCTACATCGAGCGCGAAGCCGACCGGCTGGCCAAGGCCGGGGTGCGGATGCGCTTCATCGGCGACCGCAGCCGCCTTGACCCCAAGCTGCAACGCATGATGGCCGGGATAGAGGCGCGGACGGCGGGGCTTGACCGGCTGAACCTGACGGTAGCGATCAACTATGGCGGGCGGGACGAGATCGTGCGCGCGGTGCGCAAGATAGCCGAGGCGGCGGCGCAGGGGATACTGGACCCGCGCCATGTGACCGAGGCGGCCTTCGCCGAGCGGCTGGATACGGGCGGCTTGCCGGACCCGGATCTGGTGATCCGCACCAGCGGCGAGACGCGGACCAGCAATTTCCTGCCCTGGCAGGCGGCCTATGCGGAATACGAGTTTACCGAAACGCTCTGGCCGGATTTCGGGCCGGAGGAGCTGGCGGCCATCGTGCAGCGCTTCTCCAACCGCGAGCGGCGCTTCGGCGGGGTGTCCCGGTGATGGAGCCCGCGCCTGCCCCGTCAGGCAAATGGTCGGACCTTCGCACGCGCCTGCTGTCGGCCATCGTGATGGTCGGCGTCGGCGCAGTGGAGATCTGGCTGGGCGGCACGGCATTCGCGGCGCTGGTGGTGGTGCTGACCGGGGTGATGATCTGGGAACTGGCCGGGATGACTGCGCCCTGGCAACAGGTGTCGCCAATGGTTCTGGCAGGGATAGCGGCGGCTGCGCTGCTGCTGGCCTTGATCCTTCCGGGCAAGGCGGCGCTGGTTCTGCTTCTGGCACCGGCGATTGTTTTGGCGACAACGTCGCGGCGTGACCAACGACTGGCTGCGATTTATTCGGTCGCGATCATGCTGGCCGGGTTCGGGCTTGTAGGTCTGCGCAACGCGGGGGGGACGACGGCGATCCTGTGGCTGGTGGCGGTGGTCGTCGCCTCGGACGTGCTGGGCTATTTTGCTGGCCGGATGCTGGGCGGGCCGAAGTTCTGGGAACGCATCAGTCCGAAGAAGACCTGGTCGGGTACGGTGGCGGGCTGGATCGGTGCGGCGCTGGTGGGGCTTGGCTTTGCACTGTCGGGGTCGAGCTGGCTTCTGGTGCCGCTGTCCGCGCTGGTGGCCTTTGCCGGGCAGATGGGAGACATCCTGGAAAGCTGGGTCAAGCGGCGGGCGGGGGTGAAGGATGCCTCCAGCCTCATTCCCGGCCATGGCGGGGTGCTGGACCGTTTCGATGCGCTGATCGGGGCTGTGGTCGCGGTGATGGTGCTGGGGCTGGTGGCGCCGATCCCCGGGCTTTTCGGGGGCTGAGCATTGCGCAGCCTGTCGATCTTCGGCGCGACCGGGTCTGTCGGCGAGCAGACGGTGGATCTGATCCGGCGGGCAGGCGGGGCCAGGGCCTTCCGGGTGAAGGCGCTGACCGGGGGCCGGAACATCGCACGGCTTGCCGAGATGGCGCGCGAGTTGCGGGCGGAGGTGGCGGTCTGTGCCGAGCCCTCGGGCCTGGCGGAACTGCGCGAGCGGCTGGCCGGGTCGGGCGTAGAGGCCGCGGCGGGGCCGGAGGCGATTGCGGAAGCCGCGGATCGGCCTGCCGACTGGGTGATGAGCGCCATCGTCGGGGCCGCGGGGCTGGTGCCGGGGATCCGGGCGCTGCGGCATGGGTCGGTGCTGGCGCTGGCGAACAAGGAATCGCTGGTCACGGCGGGGCCTTTGCTCATGGCCGAGGCGGCCGCGCATGGCGCGCGCATCCTGCCGGTGGATAGTGAGCATTCGGCGATCTTCCAGGCGCTGGTCGGCGAGGACATCGCCGCGGTCGAGCGGATCATCCTGACCGCAAGCGGCGGCGCCCTGCGCGACTGGCCGCTGGAAGCGCTGGCGCGGGCCACGGTCACGGACGCGCTGGCACATCCGAACTGGGCGATGGGGCAGCGGATCACCATCGATTCGGCCAGCATGTTCAACAAGGCGCTGGAGGTCATCGAGACCCGGGAATTCTTCGGGGTCGCTCCGGAGCAGATCGAGGTGATCATCCATCCCGAGAGCCTGATCCATTCCATGGTGGGCTACCGCGACGGGGCGATCATGGCGCATCTGGGGGCGCCAGACATGCGCCATTCCATCGGCTATGCGCTGAACTGGCCGGATCGGTCGCACCTTCCGGTGGCGCGGCTGGACCTCGCGCAGGTGGCGACGCTGACCTTCCGCGCGCCCGACGAGGCACGCTATCCGGCGCTGCGGCTGGCGCGTGAGGTGATGGCGCGGCGGGGGCTGGCGGGGGCGGCGTTCAACGCGGCGAAGGAAGTGGCGCTGGACCGGTTCCTTGCCGGGCAGATCGGTTTCATGGACATGGCCAGCGTCGTCGAGGCCACGCTTGAAGCGCTGGATGACGCGATCGGGAACGGATCGACGGTCATGGCCCTTGAGGATGTGCAGTCGGTGGACCATCTGGCACGGGTACGGGCAGCGGAACGGGCGGACATAGTCGCGCGCGGCAGGGCAGGAGCAGGCTGATGGAAACGATAGTTGCGGCCCTGGGCGGGACGGTCTGGACAGTGGCGTTCTTCGTCATCGCCCTTTCGGTGATCGTCTTCGTGCACGAATACGGCCACTACATCGTCGGGCGCTGGTCGGGGATCCATTCCGAGGTCTTCTCTATCGGCTTCGGCCCGGTGCTGTTCAGCCGCACCGACAAGCGCGGCACCCGCTGGCAGGTCGCGGCGATTCCCTTCGGGGGCTATGTGAAGTTCCTCGGCGATGCCGATGGGTCGTCGGTCCGGAAGGCCGATGTCTCGGGCTTGTCGGCGGCCGAGCGGCGGCACACGATGGCGGGGGCGCCGCTTTGGGCGCGGGCCGCGACGGTGGTGGCGGGGCCGTTTTTCAACTTCATCCTGACCTTCGTGCTTCTGTCCGGGCTGGCGCTGGCCATCGGCGTGCCGCGCGAGGAACCCACGGTCGGCGCAATGCGGGCCTTTCCGTTCGAGGGGCCGTCCTTGCAGGAGGGTGACGTGATCCGTGCCGTCGAAGGTCAGCCGACACCGGATTGGGAGCGTTTCGCCGCGGTGACGGACGGGCTGAAGGGCAAGGCCCTGGTGGCCTATACCGTGCAGCGCGGCAGCGAGGAGATGGTGGTCAACGGTCCGCACCCGCTGGCCCCGGTGATCGGCGATGTCCAACTCCGCTCGGCCGCGATGGACGCTGGTCTGCAGGAAGGCGATGTCATCCTGAAGGCCGGGGGCAAGGACGTCCGCTATTTCGATGAACTGCCGGAAATCGTGACGGCCAGCAAGGGCGAGCCGGTCACGCTGACGGTCTGGCGCGACGGCAAGACCTTTGAACAGACGCTGACCCCGCGCATCCGGACTGTCGATGACGGCGAGGGCGGCTTCACTGATCGCTACCTTCTGGGCCTCTACTCCGGCATGTTCTTCGAACCGGCAACCCGGTCGGTCGGCCCTGGCGAGGCGGCAACCAATGCGCTGACGGGTATGTGGACGATGACGACGACCACATTCTCGGGCCTCTGGCATATGATCCAGGGCGCGATTTCAAGCTGCAACCTGTCGGGCGCCATTGGCATGGCCGAGGTGGCGGGTGATGCGGCGCGGAACGGGGCGGAGAGCTTCGTGGGCATGCTGGCGATCCTGTCCCTGGGCATCGGCATCCTGAACCTGTTCCCGATTCCGGTGCTGGACGGTGGTCATCTGGTGTTCTTCGCCTACGAGGCGATGACGCGGCGCCAGCCGTCGGAAGGGGCGCTGCGCGTGTTGATGACGGTCGGGCTGACGCTGGTCCTGTCGATCATGATCTTCGGCCTCAGCCGCGATCTGATGTGCCAGTAGCGTCCATTGGCCGGGGCAGGGTCGGAAATACCTGACCCCTCCGGCTTTGCCATGGTGCCACAACATCTTGCAAAGTTATCCACAGGGACCGCAGGCTTTTGACAAAGCTTGGCTTTGTGGGTAGCTATCCGGAAACAGATAAATACGGCGAGGATGCAACATGCGGATGACCCAAAGCGCGGCCAGGGGATGGTCGTTTCGGGCCACGTCTCGGGCGCGTCTGCTTGCCACGGCGGTTTTCATCGGTGCCGCAACAGCTTCGGCTCCCTTCCTCACCCCGGCCTATGCGCAGTCCTTTTCGTTTTCGAACGTCGAGATTCAGGGTAATGACCGGGTCGATGCCGCGACCATCCTGAACTATGCCGGAATCAGCCGGGGCCAGGAGGTTTCCGCCGCCCAGCTGAACGACGCCTACCAGCGCATCCTGAACTCGAATCTGTTCGAGACGGTGGAACTGGTACCGCAGGGCTCGACGCTGGTGATCAAGGTGGTGGAATACCCCATCGTGAACGTCATCAGCATCGAGGGCAACAAGCGGCTGAAGGACGAGAAACTGTCCGCGCTGATCAAATCGCAGCCGCGCCGGATCTATTCGCCGAGCATGGCGGAAGCAGATGCCGCGGCGATTGCCGAAGCCTATCGGACGGCCGGCCGGCTGGCCGCAAGCGTCACCCCGAAGATCATCCGCCGCTCGGGAAATCGCGTGGACCTCGTGTTCGAGATCAGCGAAGGCAAGGTGGTCGAGAACGAGCGGATTTCGTTTGTCGGCAACAAGGCCTTCACGGACCGTCGCCTGCGCCAGGTGCTGGAGACGAAGCAGGCAGGCTTGTTGCGCAACCTGATCCAGCGCGACACCTATGTCGCAGAGCGGCTGGAACTGGACAAGAAGGTTCTGACCGACTTCTACCTGTCTCGCGGCTTCATCGACTTCCAGGTGCTGGACGCCAGCGCCGAGTTGAGCCGCGAACGGGATGCGACCTTCGTCACCTTCACCGTACGCGAGGGCCTTTCCTACAACATCGGCAAGGTCACGACCGTCTCGGAAGTCGAAGGGCTCGACGCGGCCGAGTTCGAGGGCGTGCAGAAGATCCGCGCGGGCCAGACCTATAGCCCGCTCCTGATCGACAACAACGTCACCCGGATGGAAACCCTGGCCCTGAAGAAGGGGCTGAACTTCATCCGGGTCGAACCCCGGATTACGCGGAACGCCCGTGGCCAGGTGGTCGACGTGGAATTCGCGATCGTGCGGGGCGAGCGGATCTTTGTCGAGCGGATCGACATCGAGGGCAACACGACGACGCTGGACCAGGTGATCCGGCGGCAGTTCCGCACGGTGGAAGGCGACCCCTTCAACCCGCGCGAAATCCGCCAGGCCGCCGAGCGCATCCGCGCGCTTGGCTTCTTCTCCGATGCGCAGGTGAATGCCGAACAAGGGTCGGAGTCCGACCAGGTCGTGGTGAATGTCGATGTCGAGGAACAGCCGACCGGCTCGCTCAGCTTCGGCATGTCCTATTCGGTGGCCAGCGGCGTCGGCTTCAACGTTGGCTTCTCGGAATCGAATTTCCTGGGACGTGGTCAGAAACTGGCGCTCAGCGTTTCCACGGCCTCTTCCAACCAAAGCTCAAGCTTCAGCTTCACCGAACCTGCGCTGCTGGGACGGGACCTGCGCTTCAACATCGGGGCGTATTACCGGACGTCGGAATCGGACTATTCGGTCTATGACACGCGCAACATCGGCTTCAGCACCGGCATCGGCTTCCCGGTCGGCGAGGAATCCACGCTGGACCTGCGGTTAAGCGTGGCCGAGGACAAGCTCTACAACTACACGGGCGACTCGCCGATCCTGACGGCGGAAGAGGCGCGGGGCGCGGAGACGACCTTCTCACTCGGCTACAGCTACGAATACGACAACCGCATCACCGGCCTGAACCCGAAAGGCGGGGTGCTGCTGCGCTTTGGCCAGGACGTCGCCGGGTTTGGCGGCGATTCGGAATATGTGAAGACCACGGCCCTCGCGATGGCCGAAACCAAGGTCATGAACGAGGAAGTGACCCTCCGCGCCGTGTTCGAGGGCGGGGCGATCACCTCGCTTGGCGGCAACGTGACGCGCGTCACCGACCGCTTCTTCGGCAACAGCAAGATCCGCGGCTTCGAGCCCAACGGGATCGGCCCGCGTGACCTGACGGCGACAGACGATGATGCACTGGGCGGCAACATGTTCGCAGTCGCGCGGTTCGAGGCCGAATTCCCGGTGGGCCTGCCCGAGGAATACGGCATCACCGGCGGCGCTTTCCTTGACGTCGGCTCGGTCTGGAGCCTGGACAACACCAACGGCGGCGCGGTGGACGACAGTTTCATCCCGCGGGCGACCGTGGGTGTATCGGTGTTCTGGACCACGCCGATCGGACCCTTGCGCTTCAACTTCAGCCATGCGGTGAAGAAGGAAGACTACGACAAGGAACAGACCTTCGACCTGACGATCTCGACCAAGTTCTGATCATGGCACGGTGGCGCAGACCTGGGCGCCCCGGGGTCGGGCTTCGGATTGTCGCGGCTGCTCTGTTGCTGGCGGGTCAAGTTTCGGCGCAGGAGGTACCTGCGCCGCTCCTGACGCTGGATCAAGACCGTTTCTTCCTGGAATCCGATTTCGGTAAGGCAGCCGTCGAGCGCGAGCGTGTGGCGACTGCGGCGCTGGAACAGGAGAACAAGCGGATCGAGGCCGAGCTTGTCGCCGAGGAGCAGGCGCTGACCGAAGAACGCAAGACCTTGCCGGCAAAGGAATTCTCGGCAAAGGCCGAGGCTTTCGATGAAAAGGTCGAACGGATCCGGACCGAGCAGGACGCCAAGGCGCGCAAGCTGACCGATGCAAGGGACGACGACCGCAAGGCATTTCTCAAGGCCGCGGTGCCGGTCCTGGGCGAGCTTCTGGGCCAGAAGAAGGCGACGGCAATCCTAGACAAGAACCTTACGATCGTCTCGCTCTCGGCCATCGACGTGACGGACGAGGCGATCCAGCTTGTCAATGCCGCCCTTGCCAAGGAATCGGCCGCTGACCCGTGAGCCGCCGGACGGCCCCGGGTGAACTTGTCTCCTGCGGCGCGACTTGCTAGCTAGACCCAAAGGCCGGGAAGGCGAAGGGGGTAGAGATGGATGCGACCGCAGTGACAACCGCCGATCTGGATCTGATCCAGCGGATCATTCCGCACCGCTATCCGTTCCTGCTCATCGACAGGGTCCGCGACATCGTCGTCAACGAAGCTTGTGTCGGCATCAAGTGCATCACCCTGAACGAACCGCAATTCCAGGGTCATTTCCCTGGGATGCCTATCTTTCCCGGCGTCATGATCATCGAGGCGATGGCGCAGACCTCGGGCGTGCTGGTCGGATTGTCGATGGATCTGGTCGACAAGAATGCCAAGGTCTTCTTCATGGGCGTCGACGGGGTGAAGTTCCGCCGCAAGGTGGTGCCGGGCGATGTGCTGGAGCTGCACGTCAAGGCTCTGCGCGGCGGCGGGCGGGTGTGGAAGTTCGAGGGCCGCGCCATGGTCGAGGGCGAGCTGGCCTGCGAGGCGACCTTCATGGCGATGTTCGACGTGGCGAAGGGCTGACAGATGGCGGTTCACGGCACGGCGGTCGTCCACCCTTCGGCCCATGTCGAGGAAGGGGCGGTTGTCGGCGAGGAATGCTACATCGGGCCTTTTGCTGTGATCGGCCCGGAGGTGGTGCTGGGGGCACGGGTAACGGTCAAGTCCCATGCCGTGATCACCGGCTGGACCGAGCTTGGCGATGACTGCACCGTCTGGCCCTTTGCCACGGTCGGCGAGGTGCCTCAGGATCTGAAGTATCAGGGCGAGCGCACCCGGCTGGTCGTCGGCGCGCGTTGCCGTATCCGCGAGGGCGCGACGCTGAACACCGGGACGGAAGGTGGCGGCGGGGTGACGCGGGTGGGTGATGACTGCCTGATCATGACCGGCGCCCATGTCGGCCATGACGCGCAGATCGGCGACCGGGTGATCCTGGTGAACAACGTCGCCATTGCCGGCCATTGCAGCTTGGGCGACGACGTGATCGTCGGCGGGCTGTCCGGCGTGCACCAATGGGTGCGGATCGGGCAGGGCGCGATCATCGGGGCGGTCACGATGGTGACGAACGACGTCATTCCCTACGGCCTGGTTCAGGCGCCAAGGGGGGAACTCGACGGGCTGAACCTGGTGGGACTGAAGCGCCGGGGGGTGGACCGGGCCGGGATCACCGCGCTGCGGGCGGCATATCAGACGCTGGCGCAGGAGGACGGCAGTTTCCAGGATCGCGCGCGGAAGCTCGCCGAGGAAAGCGACAGCCCGCTGGTGCGCGAGATTGCCGATTTCATCCTGTCGAAATCCGACCGCAGCTTCCTGACCCCGAAGGGCGGACGGTGAGGACGGCGATCATCGCCGGGGAGGGCCTGTTGCCTGCTGCGCTGGCGGCCGGGATGGACGAGCCGCCGCTTGTGGCCGCGCTGGATGGTCTTGCGCCCGAAGGGCTGACGGTTGACCTGCGCTTCCGGGTCGAACGGCTCGTCCCCTTCCTGCGCGCGCTGGAGCGGGACGGGGTCGGGCAGGTGATCTTTGCCGGTGCGGTTTCGCGGCCCCGGCTGGACCCCGCACTGCTGGACGAGGCGACGGCGAACCTGCTGCCACGCCTGATGGCGGCGATGGCGCAGGGCGACGACGCGACGCTGCGGGTGGTGATCGAGCTGTTCGAGGAGTTCGGCTTCAGCGTCGTCGGCGTGGAACAGGTCGCGCCCGCGCTTCTGCCAGGGGTTGGCGTATTGGCGGGGGCCGTGACACCCCGAGACGAAGCCGATGCAACGCGGGCGGCGGCGATCGTCGCAGCGCTTGGCGCGGTGGACGTGGGGCAGGGCGCGGTGGTGGCGCAGGGCCTGTGCCTCGGGGTCGAGGCTCTGCCCGGCACCGATGCGCTTCTGGCGCAGGTGGCCGGGATCGGCGCGCTTCGGCCGGACCCCGCGCGGGGGCGGGGCCTGATCTACAAGGCGACGAAGCCGGGGCAGGACCGCCGCATCGACCTGCCGACGATTGGCCCGGAAACCCTTCGCGCCGCGGCTGCGGCGGGTTTGGGCGGTGTGGCGTTCGAGGCTGGATCGGTGATCTGCCTCGACCTGGACCGGATGCAGCGTCTGGCGAGCGAGCTGGGACTGTTCCTCTGGGCCAGGGGATGAGGGATGACAGTCAGCTGCTGAAACTTTTCCTCATCGCGGGCGAACCTTCCGGCGACCGGCTTGGAGCGGCTTTGATGGCGGGGTTGAGGGCGCTCGCCCCGGTGGAGTTCGCCGGGATCGGCGGGCCGCTGATGCAGGCCGAGGGGATGGAAAGCCTGTTCCCGATGGAGGAGCTGTCGGTGATGGGCATCGCCGAGGTGCTGCCTAAGTACTTTGCCCTTAAGCGGCGGATCAGGCAGACGGCGGACGCGGTGCTGGCAAGCGGGGCCGAGGCGCTGGTGACGATCGACTCGCCCGATTTCTGCCTGCGCGTCGCGACGCTGGTCAAGGCGGCACGGCCGGAGTTTCGCACCATCCACTATGTCGCGCCTTCGGTCTGGGCCTGGCGCCCCGGTCGCGCGGCGAAGATGGCGAAGGTGATCGACCATGTGCTGGCGCTCTTGCCCTTCGAGCCGCCTTACATGACGGCGGCAGGCATGACCTGCGATTTCGTCGGGCATCCAGTGGTGGCGGAGCCTGTGGCAACGGCGGAGGAGAAGGCGGCTTTCGCGGGCAAAGGGCCGCTTCTGCTGGCCCTGCCGGGGTCGCGGCGGGGAGAGGTCACGCGGCTCGCCCCGGTTTTCGGCGCGGTGGTGGGGCGGCTGAAGGCCACGCACCCGGGCCTGCAGGTGGCTTTGCCCACCGTGCGGGGCGTGGCGGGGCTGGTGCGCGAGCTGACGGCGGGATGGGCGGTGAAGCCGGAGATCATCGAGGATGCGGCCCTAAAGCGCGGGGCCTTTGCGGCAGCGGATGTGGCGCTGGCGGCCTCTGGCACCGTATCGCTGGAACTGGCGGCGAATGGCCGCCCGATGGTCATCGCCTATGACATGCACCCGCTGACGCTGTGGCTGATGCGGCGGGCGGCGCTGGTCGACACGGTGACGCTGGTCAATCTGGTCAGCGAAACCCGCGTGGTGCCGGAGTTCATCGGCCCCGACTGCCGGGCCGACCTGATCGCCCCGGCGCTGGAGGCGGTGCTGGCCGACCCCTCGGCGCAACGGGCGGCGATGGCGCTGACGATGGAGCGGCTCGGGCGGGGCGGCGAGCCCCCCGGCCTCAGGGCTGCGCGGTCGGTGCTGGCGGCGCTGCGGGCGGCGCCTCGCCGTTGACGATGGCCAGGACCTGCGGCATCAGCCCGGTCATCTTGTCGTTGATCAGCGCCACCATTCCCGGCTGCTGCGCCGCCGTCAGCTGCGGCAGTTTCGCCATCACCGAGCGGCCTTCTGGCGTGGCGTAGAAATCGCGCAGCGCGGTGATTTCGGCCAGGGTCATCATGTCGGCCATGATCCCGGACTGGTCATGCATCAGCTTGGTCAGCGGCTCGGTGAAGGTATCGAGATAGAGCTGGCGGATTTTTGCGACCTGATCCTCGCTCAGCGCCTGACCGCCCGCCGCGACCTGTTGCAGGATCGGCTGGTACATTGTCTCGATCATCTTCGGCATGTCAAAGCCCTGCAACGCAAGGTCGACATATTCCGAAGCGGCGGCCACGCGCTCCTCGCGGGTTTCGGCAAAGGCGGGAAGGGGCAGTGCAAGGAGCGCGGCGAAAGCAAGGGATTTCAAAGGTCTATCCTTTCCAGATCCAGCCGCCGCCATGGATGCGGCTGCCTTCCGGGGCGTAGAAGACGCAGGCTTGGCCCGCACTCACCCCGTCCTCGGGGGCCAGAAGCTCCACCTCCGCCGTGGTCGGGCCAGTCGGGCGCAGGATCGCCTCGCGCGGGGGCCGGGTGGAGCGGACCTTGACCTTCAGGTGCCACTCGGGACGCGAGTCAAAGGGGGCGTCGCCCAGCCAGTTGATCTCGCGCACCGGGATGATCCGGGTGGAGAGCGCGGCTTTTGGCCCGACGATGACCCGCCGAGTCGCCGGGTCGAGCTTCACGACATACAGCGGTTCACCAAGCCCGCCGATGCCCAGTCCCTTGCGCTGGCCGATGGTGTAGTGGATCACGCCCCCATGCTGCCCGAGCACGTTGCCGTCGAGGTCGACGATCTCGCCCGGATCGGCGGCTCCGGGGCGCAGCTTCTCGATCACCGCTGCGTAGTTGCCGTTCGGGACAAAGCAGATGTCCTGGCTGTCGGGCTTGTCCGCCACCGGCAGGCCGTACTTCGCCGCGAGCGCCCGGGTTTCGGCCTTCGAGGCCAGATGCCCCAGCGGGAAGCGCAGGTAGGACAGTTGCTCGGGCGTGGTCGAGAACAGGAAATACGACTGGTCGCGCGCGGGGTCGGCGGCTTGGTGCAGCTCTGGTCCGTGGCCGCCAAGCTTGCGCTGGATGTAGTGCCCCGTGGCCATGCAGTCGGCCTCCAGATCCTTGGCGGTCGCCAGAAGGTCCTTGAACTTCACCCGTTCGTTGCAGCGGATGCAGGGCACCGGGGTTGCGCCCGCCAGGTATGCGTCGGCGAATTCCTCGATCACCGCCTCGCGGAAGGTATTCTCGTAGTCGAGAACGTAATGCGGGAAGCCCATCGTCTCGGCCACTCGACGGGCGTCATGGATGTCGCGGCCCGCGCAACAGGCCCCCTTCTTGGACAGCGCTGCGCCGTGGTCATAGAGTTGCAGCGTGACGCCGACGACATCATAGCCTTCCTCGGCCAGCATGGCGGCCACAACCGAGCTGTCGACACCTCCGGACATGGCGACAACGACCCGCGTCTCGGACGGGGGCTTGGCGAAGCCGAGGGAGTTGAGGGCCAGGTCGCGCGGCATCGGGCTAGTCCTTCGCGGGATTGTCCGGGTTACGGGAATGATGGGGAATACATGAAAATGCTGTCTACTCTCAATCCCCAGTTTCAGGATTGATTAAGCCTGTTCGATCATTCTGCCGTGAAAGCAATGAGGGTAGGGCAATGTTTCTGAAGCGTGTCGATGGCCCCCGGCAGATCACCTTGCCGGACGGCAGCATTCTCACCAGGGCGGACCTGCCGCCTGCCGACACCCGCCGCTGGGTTGCGAGCCGCAAGGCGGTGGTCGTCAAGGCGGTGGTCTACGGACTCATCCCCGAGAAGGAGGCGCTGGAGCGTTACGCGCTGTCGGAGGAAGAGTTCGCGCTCTGGCGCGCGGCCGTGACGAAGCATGGCGAGAATGGCCTGAAAGTCACAGCCATCCAGAAATACAGACAACTTTAGATAGTATAGCAATCTCCCTATGGCATAGTAACCCTACGTTAACCATTGATCCTCAAAGTTGTTAACGATGAACCATCGGAGCGGAGATTTAACGAATGCGCATTCTGCTTGTTGAGGACGATCCCACGACCTCGCGCAGCATCGAACTGATGCTGACCCATGCCAACCTGAACGTCTACTGCACCGACATGGGCGAGGACGGGATCGACCTGGCGAAGCTTTACGATTACGACCTGATCCTCCTTGACCTGAACCTGCCGGACATGAGCGGGCACGAGGTGTTGCGCCAGGTGCGCCAGGCCCGGGTCGAAACCCCGATCCTGATCCTCTCGGGCGCGGATGACACGGAAAACAAGCTGAAAGGCTTCGGTTTCGGCGCCGACGACTACCTGACCAAGCCCTTCCACCGCGAGGAACTTGTGGCGCGCATCCACGCGATCATCCGCCGGTCCAAGGGGCATAGCCAGTCGATGATCAAGACCGGGCGGGTCTCGGTGAACCTGGACGCGAAGACGGTGGATGTCGAGGGCAAGTCAGTGCATCTCACCGGCAAGGAATACCAGATGCTGGAACTGCTTTCCTTGCGCAAGGGGACGACCCTGACCAAGGAGATGTTCCTCAACCATCTTTATGGCGGGATGGACGAACCGGAATTGAAGATCATTGATGTCTTCATCTGCAAGCTGCGCAAGAAATTGGCCGAGGCGACGGGCGGCGACAATTACATCGAAACCGTCTGGGGCCGGGGCTATGTGCTGCGCGATCCCGCCGCCACGCAGGCCCGGCTTGCGGCCAGCGCCTGATCTTTACCTTCGCGCCCCCGCCGCCTAACCTTTCCCGGAACGGTGGGGGGCGGGCATGGCCGAAACGGCGGTCGAGACACTGACAGAGGCCGAGGCGCGGGCGGAACTCGCCCGGCTGGCCGCCGCTCTGACGGCTGCGAACACCGCCTATCACACGCTCGACGCACCCGAGATTTCGGACGCGGAATATGACGCGCTGAAGCGGCGGAATGCCGCCATCGAGGCGCGGTTCCCGGACCTCAAGCGGGGGGATTCGCCGAGCGACCAGGTTGGGGCAGCGGTAGCCGAGGGTTTCGGCAAGGTCGCGCACCGGGTCAGGATGCTGTCGCTGGAAAACGCCTTCGCGGCCGAAGAGGTGACGGAGTTCGACGAACGGGTGCGCAAGTTCCTGGGCCACGCCGGAGCCATCGACTACACCGCCGAGCCCAAGATCGACGGGTTGTCGCTCAGCTTGCGCTACGAGGACGGAATGCTGGTGCAGGCCGCGACCCGGGGTGATGGGGAAGTGGGCGAGAATGTCACCGAAAACGCCCGTACCATCGCCGACATCCCCCGGAAGCTGACCGGCGACGCGCCGCAAGTGCTGGAGGTCCGCGGCGAGGTCTACATGAGCCACGCCGATTTCGCGCGCCTGAACGAACGGCAGGAAGCAAGCGGCGACAAGACCTTTTCCAACCCCCGCAACGCCGCTGCCGGGTCGCTGCGCCAGCTGGATGCCCGCATCACGGCAAGCCGCCCCTTGCGCTTCTTCGCCTATTCCTGGGGCGAGCTTTCGGCCCCGCTTGCCGCGACCCAGTTCGATGCCATCCAGCGGCTCAGGGCCCTGGGGTTCCAGACAAACCCCCTGACCGTCCTCTGCGACGGGCCCGAGGCGATGCTGTCCCACTACCGCCTGATCGAGGCGCAGCGCGCGACGCTGGGTTATGACATCGACGGCGTCGTCTACAAGGTCAACGACCTTGCGCTCCAGGCCCGACTCGGCTTCCGCTCCTCCACGCCCCGCTGGGCCATCGCGCACAAGTTCCCGGCCCAGCTGGCCTGGACCGAGCTGCTGGGGATCGACATCCAGGTCGGCCGCACCGGGGCGCTCTCGCCCGTCGCGCGGCTGCGGCCGGTGACGGTTGGGGGCGTCGTTGTGTCGAACGCGACCTTGCACAACGAGGATTACATCGCAGGCCGTGACAGCAAGGGCGAGGTGATCCGCGGCGGCAAGGACATCCGCGTCGGCGACTGGGTGCAGGTCTACCGCGCCGGGGACGTGATCCCGAAGGTCGCCGATGTGGATCTTTCCCGCCGCAGGGATGGCGCGCAACCCTATGTTTTCCCAAACATCTGTCCGGAATGTGGCAGCCCGGCCCATCGCGAGGAGGGCGATTCTGTCCGTCGCTGCGCCGGCGGCCTGATCTGCCCGGCGCAGGCGGTGGAGCGGCTGAAGCACTTCGTCAGCCGCTCGGCCTTCGACATCGAGGGGCTGGGCGCCAAGCAGGTGGAGATGTTCTTCAACGACGCCACCCTGCCGGTGAAAACCCCCGCCGACATCTTCACCCTTTCTGCAAGAGACGCCGCCAACCCTTTGCAGAAGCTTAGGAATCGCGACGGCTTCGGTGAGGTTTCCGCCACCAAGCTGTTCGCCGCGATCGAGGCGAAGCGGACCATTCCGCTTGACCGGCTGATCTTTTCCTTCGGCATCCGCCATGTCGGCGAAGTCGCGGCAGGGCTGCTCGCCCGGCATTATTCCCTTTGGGAGGCCTTCGAGGCGGCGATCACCCATGCCAGTCCCGGCAGCGCGGAATGGGAGGAGTTGACCGCGATCAATGGTGTGGGCGATGTGATGGCCCAAAGTCTCGTCGAGGCATTCCAGAACCCCGCCGAACGTGCCGCCATTGACGCGCTGGCCGCAGAGCTGACGATCCTGCCCGTCCAGGCACGGGGGCTGGTGGACAGCCCGGTCGCGGGCCTGACCGTGGTCTTCACCGGCACGCTCGAGAAGATGACCCGGGCCGAGGCCAAGGCGCGGGCCGAGGCGCTGGGGGCCAAGGTGGCGGGCAGCGTCAGCGCCAAGACCGATCTGGTGGTGGCAGGTCCCGGCGCGGGATCGAAGGCCAAGGACGCCGAACGGCTGGGTGTCCGGATGATCGACGAGGACGGCTGGCTGGAGCTGATCGGCGGATGAGCCGGCCCGAGGCCCTGTTTCCGCTGTTCGCGGGCCTTGAAACCCTGCCGGGCGTCGGGCCGAAGGCGGCGAAGGCGTTCGAAGGCCTGGGCGTCACGCGCCCGAAGGACCTTCTCTACCTCCTGCCGCATTCCGGAGTGGACCGGGCGCTGCGGGCCTCGGTGCGCGACGTCGTGCCGCCCGCGACACTGACGGTCGAGGTCGAGGTCGGCCAGCATGTGCCCCCCCGCGCCAAGGGTCGACCCTACCGGGTGCATGTCCGCGACAGCAAGGTCGAATTTCTGCTGGTCTATTTCCATGCCCGCGCCGAGGCCCTGCAACGCTTGCTTCCGACCGGGCAGCGGCGCCTCGTTTCGGGCAAGGTCGAACTCTTCGACGGCATCGCACAGATGGTGCATCCCGACCATGTCCTGCGTGTGGAGGAGGCGAGCGAAATTCCGGCCTATGAGCCGGTCTATCCGCTGGTGGCAGGCCTGACACAGCGGGTGGTCGGCAAGGCGGTGGCGGGTGCGCTGACCCGGCTGCCGATTCTGGCAGAGTGGATCGACGCCGGCCTGAAGGTGCGGGAGGGCTGGCCGGACTGGTCAGCCGCGCTCAAGGCCGCGCATGGCCCCGAGACTGCGGCGGGCCTCGCCTTCACCCATCCCGCGCGGCAGCGGCTGGCTTATGACGAGCTCTTCGCGCATCAGCTGACGCTCTCCATCGCGCGTTCGCGCCTGCGGCGCGCGAAGGGCGTGGAGACCAGGGGAACGCGAGCTTTGCGCGCCAAGGTCCTGGAAAGCCTGCCATATGCGCCGACCGGCGCGCAGATCAGGGCGGTGGCCGAGATCGAGGCCGACATGGCGCAACCCCTGCGGATGAACCGGCTGCTGCAGGGCGACGTGGGGGCTGGAAAGACGCTGGTCGCTTTCCAGGCGCTGCTCATCGCGGTCGAGGCTGGGGGGCAGGGCGTTATGATGGCGCCGACCGAAATCCTCGCCCGCCAGCATTTCGAAGGCCTGGCACCTTTGGCCCGTGCGGCGGGGGTGCGGCTGGAACTCCTCACTGGCCGCGACCGCGGGGCGGAGCGGGCGATGAAGCTGGAGGATCTGGCGATGGGGCGGATCCCGATCCTGGTCGGCACCCATGCGGTCTTCCAGAAAGACGTCGAATTCAACGACCTGCGGCTTGCGGTGGTGGACGAGCAGCACCGTTTCGGCGTGGCGCAGCGGATGGAACTGGGTGCCAAGGGCGCGGCGGTCGACGTGCTGGTGATGACCGCGACGCCGATTCCCCGCTCGCTGGCGCTGGCGACGCATGGCGACATGGATGTCTCGGTGCTGGACGAGAAACCGGCAGGCCGGAAGCCAATCCGTACGGCGATGATCTCTGCCGAGCGGCTGGACGAGGTGGTGGACCATCTGCGCAATGCGGTGGCCGAGGGGCGGCAGGCCTATTGGGTCTGCCCGCTGGTCGAGGAATCCGAGGTGGTCGACTATGCCAGCGCCGAAGAGCGGTTCCGCTCCCTGCGGGCTGCGCTTGGCGACAAGGTGGGTCTCGTGCACGGCCAGATGCCGTCGGCCGAGAAGGACGCCGCGATGGCGCGGTTCGTCGCGGGGGAGACTTCGGTCCTGGTGGCGACCACAGTGATCGAGGTGGGAGTCAACGTGCCCAATGCCTCGATCATGGTGATCGAGCAGGCAGAAAGCTTCGGCCTGGCGCAGCTGCACCAGCTCCGGGGCCGGGTCGGGCGGGGCGAGGCGGCCTCGACCTGTCTCTTGCTGTACCAGCCTCCCTTGAACGAGACCGGCGCCCGCCGCCTGACCACGATCCGCGACACCGAGGACGGGTTCCGCATCGCCGAGGAAGACCTGGCGATGCGCGGGGCGGGCGACCTGATCGGCACGGCGCAATCCGGCCTGCCGAAGTTTCGTGTGGCGGACCTCGAACGGCAGGCGTCGCTGATGGCGCTGGCGCAGTCTGATGCGCGCAAGCTGATGCATGACGACCCGGAGTTGACCGGCCCGCGCGGGCAGGCGGCGCGGGCACTTCTATGGCTGATGGATCAGGACCGGGCCTTGCGGCTGATGAGCGTCGGTTGAGGGTCGAATCTGCGCTGTCGCGCTTTGTTCGCGAATGTTCTTAAAAAGTTCTTTACAGCGTTAACCGTTTATGAGAACAATTCGGCAACAAATCATGGAGGACGCGATGAAAGACGCCATGAAGACCCTGCTGACCCGTACGCCCAAGGGTGCCGTAGAAGATCTGGTCGGGCTCGCCGCGCTGTTCGTGATTCTGTTTGCCGTGCTGTCGTTGCCCGGCATGGCCTGAGTTTCTGCCCCGCGCTCTGTCCCCCGAGGGTGACGGTCCGCCTTGCCTGGCCCACCGTCCGCCATTTCCAGACGCGCCACTGCCGCCGCCATCCCCCCGGATGCGCGGCGGTTTTTTCATGCGGCGGCTTGCGCGGCCTCCATCGCCTCGCAGGCGGCCTCCAGCGCCAGCAGGATCGAGGCATGGCGGTTCTTGTAGTCGCGGGCCGGGAGCAGGACTTCGTAGCCGTCGAACGGGGCAGCCGGGACCGGGCCGCCGTCCTTCAGCATCGCCCGCAGGTCCTCGCGCGCGGCTTGCAACTCGGGCAGGGTCCGTCCGATCACCACCTGCCCGAGGACTGCCGCCGAAGCCTGGCCCAGAGCGCAGGCCTTCACGTCCTGGGCAAACCCGGCGATGCGACCGTCCTTGACCACCACATCCGCTGTCACCGTCGACCCGCAGAGGGGAGAGCGGCGGCGTGCCGTGCCTTGCGGCGCCGGAAGCCGACCAAGATGGGAAATGTCGGCGGCCAGCGCAAGGATGCGGGTGGAGTAGAGTTTGATGAGTTCGCTGTCGCTCACTTGGAAGAGTCGCCTTCGCTCATGGAAATCCCTTAGCTGACCCCGTATGTAATCCCGGCAAGCCTGCCTGCCAAGGAGAAGCCCATGCCCTTCGATCCGGCGACACTGAAGTATGATGCGGCGGGGCTGATCCCCTGCGTGGCGCAGGATCATGCCTCGGGCGAGGTGCTGATGGTCGCCTGGATGAACGCGGCCTCGGTGGCGCGGACGCTGGAGACCGGGAACGTCACCTACTGGTCGCGCTCGCGCGGGGCGTTCTGGGTCAAGGGAGAGACCTCGGGGCATCATCAGAAGCTGGTCGAGTTGCGGCTGGATTGCGACCGGGATTGCCTGCTCGCGCTGGTCGAGCAGGTGGGTCCGGCCTGTCATACCAACCGGCGGTCCTGTTTCTATACGGCGGTCAGGGGGGGTGAAGAGGTAGAGATCATGGCGCCTGTCCACAGTGGACAGGGTTGACGAGTCGAGAGATTTCAATAGCTTGTTCGCGGGTGTTAAGGGTTTGGTAATCCGACCATCCGGCGGACTTCGGCAGGTGTTGCACCCTCGGCACGGTATTTCGCCAGCGCACGCGCGTCATCCCGCTTGGCCAGCCGCTTGCCCAACTCATCGCGGATCAGGCGGTGGTGGTGGTAGATGGGCGTGGGGAGGCCGAAGAGATGCTGAAGGATCACCTGCACGGATGTGAAGTCGTGGAGGTCTTCGCCCCGGATCACATGGGTGATGCCCTGGTCGGCATCGTCGAAGGTCGAGGCCAGGAAATAGGCCACGATCTCCTCGCCCTTGCGGCAGAGGACCACATCACCGATCTGGTCCAGCGCGCGCGGTTGGTCGACCCGGTGGTGCCCGGCATGAGCCGGGCCGGTTTCGGTGAAGCCCAGGTCCGCCGTTGCAAGCCTGTCCAGCGCGGCGGCGAGGTTCAGGCGCAAGGCGTCGCCGGGTTGGCGACTGGCCATGCTCCGGTGACGACAGGTGCCGGGGTAGAGATTGAAGGCAACCCCTTCCTGCGGCGCCGCAAGGGCCGCGCGGATGTCGGAACGGGAGCAGGAGCAGGGGTAGAGAAGGCCTTTCCCATCAAGGGCTTCAAGTCGGGCATTGTAGCTGTCTATGTGCTCTGACTGGCGGTGGATCGGCCCGTCCCAGGTCAGGCCCAGCCAGGCCAGGTCATCCTGGATTTGAGCGTCATGGTCCGCGCGGCAGCGTTCAAGGTCGGTATCCTCCATCCGCAGGAGAAATCGGCCTCCGGCGGCCCGTGCCATGTCATGCGCGAGGATCGCGGAATAGGCGTGGCCCAGGTGGAGCGGGCCGGTCGGCGAGGGGGCGAAGCGGGTTACAAACATGCGGCCCCGTCCCGGGCTTGACCCGGTACCTCCATCGCTGACGGGCGGGCGCGTGGACGGGGAGGCCCCGGGTCAAGCCCGGGGCGGGGTCTGCCCTGGCGGCCGCTTAGCCTACCAGCCATGCCGTGAAGGCCTCTTTGGCGCGGTCGGTATAGGCCTTGTAGCGGTCCTTGCGGCCCCGGCGCCCGCCCTTGGCGTCGATCGGGGGGAAGAGGCCGAAGTTGACATTCATCGGCTGGAAGGTCTTCGCCTCGGCCCCGCCGGTGATGTGGGTGACAAGCGCGCCCATCGCGGTTTCCGGGGGCGGCGGGGCAAGATCGCGCCCGAGAAGCTCGTGCGCGGCCATTCGTCCCGCCAGAAGGCCCATCGCGGCGGATTCGACATAGCCCTCGACCCCGGTGATCTGCCCGGCGAAGCGTATATACGGATGCGACTTCAACCTCATCTGCGCGTCGAGAAGCGTGGGCGAGTTGATGAACGTGTTGCGGTGGATGCCGCCAAGGCGCGCAAAGCTGGCGTTTTCTAGCCCGGGAATCAGTTTGAAAACAGAGGCTTGTGCGCCATATTTCATCTTGGTCTGGAAGCCGACGATATTGTGCAGCGTCCCAAGCTTGTTGTCGCGGCGGAGCTGCACCACGGCATAGGCCTTTTCATCGGGCTTGTGCGCATTGGTCAGCCCGACCGGCTTCATCGGTCCGTGACGCAGCGTCTCGCGCCCGCGCTCGGCCATGACCTCGATGGGCAGGCAGCCGTCGAAGTAACCGGCAGTCTCGCCTTCGTGGAACTCGGTCTTCTCGGCGGCGAGAAGGGCGTCGATGAAGGCCTCGTACTGGGGCTTCGTCATCGGGCAGTTGATATAGGCCTTCTGTTCGTCCTCGGTCTCGCCCTTGTCATAGCGGCTTTGCAGCCAGGCGATCGACATGTCTATACTTTCCGTATATACAATCGGCGCGATGGCGTCGAAGAAGGCCAGCGCCTCGGCACCAGTGGCGGCACGGATGCTTTCCGCCAGCGAAGGGCTGGTCAGCGGGCCGGTGGCGATGATCCAGTTTCCGGATGAGGGAAGGTCGGTAACTTCCTCATAAGACGTGGAAATCAGCGGATGGGATTTCAGCTTGGCAGTCACGGCAGCGGCAAAGGGATCACGGTCCACCGCCAATGCTCCACCTGCAGGCAGTCGGTGACGCTCGGCCATTTCCATCACCAGGCCGCCCGCCGCGCGCATTTCCCAGTGCAGAAGGCCAACGGCATTACGCTCGTCGTCATCCGAGCGGAACGAGTTGGAGCAGACCATCTCGGCAAAGTCGCCGGTGCGATGGGCGAAGGTTTTGACGCTCGGTCGCATCTCGTGCAGCACCACCGGGACGCCAAGGTTCGCGGCGGCCCAGGCGGCCTCGGAGCCTGCCATGCCGCCGCCGATGATGTGAAGGGGGTCTGTCATGGGGCGGATGTAGCTTTGCGGGGCGGGCGTTGCAAGCAGGGGCGCTGCCCTCGCGCTTGCGCGCTCACCCCGGGATATTTGGGGACAGAAAATTGGCCTGCCGTTCCGAGGCAGTGAATGCGGCCGGGTCGTCGGTGGCGCGGCCAAGAGCGGCGGCCTTCTGGAAGAAGCCCGGCGCGGGGAGGCGGTCGGATGAGAGGCGCTGGCGGAGGAGAGCGGCGCGGAAGGGTTTTCCGGCAGCCGCATCCTTCTCCATCAGGGTTTCGAGTTGCGCGGTGAGATCGGCGATCCGCAGGCCAAGCTCACGCGCCAGATCGCCGTAAGCGATGGTTTCGCCCGCAGCCGCCAGGGCTGCGAGCCGGGTCTCAAGCGGAGTCATTGCCGGTGTCGTCGCCCTGATCGGCCACACGGGCTACCGAGACCACCTCTTCGTCCGCGCCGATGGCGAAGACCCGGACCCCGCCCGCGCTACGTGAGCGGAAGCTCACTTGTTCGACCGGGGTGCGGATCGACTGGCCGGTGGAGGTGGCGAGCATGATCTGGTCGGAGAGGTCGACCGGGAAGGAGGCGATGATGCGGCCGCCGCGCGGACCCGGCGAGATCGCCTTGACGCCCATGCCGCCTCGGCCCCGCACGGGGTAGTCGTGGCTGGAGGAAAGCTTGCCCGAGCCGCCCTTGGTGACGGTCAGGATCAGGTCCTCCGCCGCCGACATTTCGGCATAGCGGTCTGGGGAAAGCTGTCCCGCGGCGATGGTTTCTTCCTCGTCGTCGGTCTCCTCCTCGGTGATCCCGGCCATCAGGCGGCGCTGTTTCAGGTAGGCTTCGCGCTCCTCGGGCGTGGCCTCGAAATGGCGGATGATCGACATGCTGACGACATGGTCGCCTGCTGCGAGCCGGATGCCGCGCACGCCGGTGGAGCCGCGGGACTTGAAGACGCGGATCTCGGTGGTGGAGAAGCGGATGGCGCGGCCGGCTTCCGTCACCAGCATCACGTCGTCCTGGTCGTCGGCAATGGCGGCGTTCACCAGCGTGATGCCTTCGGGCAGCTTCATCGCGATCTTGCCGTTGCGCATGACGTTGGTGAAGTCGGAAAGGTCGTTCTGCCGGACATCGCCGTCCGAGGTGGCGAAGACGATCTGGAGGTTGCCCCAGTCGTCCTCGGCCACGTCGACCGGCATCAGCGCGGCGATGGAAATGCCGGTCTCGATCGGCAGGATGTTGACCAGCGCCTTGCCCTTGGCGGTGCGGCCCGCCAGCGGCAGGCGCCAGGTCTTCAGCTTGTAGACCATGCCGTCGGTGGTGAAGAAGAGAAGCGGCGTATGGGTGTTGGCGACGAAAAGCGTGGTGACGACGTCGTCATCCTTGGTCTGCATCGACGCCAGACCCTTGCCGCCGCGGTTCTGGCTGCGGAATTCGGCAAGGGGCGTGCGCTTGATGTAGCCGCCGGAGGTGATGGTCACGACCATGTCCTCGCGCTCGATCAGGTCCTCGTCCTCCATGTCGCCGGACCAGTCGGCGATCTCGGTGCGGCGGGGGACGGCGAAGAGGGCGCGCACTTCGCGGAGTTCGTCGGAGATGATCGCCATGATGCGGTCGCGGCTGCCAAGAATGTCGAGGAAGTCCTTGATCTTGCCTGCCAATTCTTCCAGCTCGTCGGTGACTTCCTTGACGCCCATCGCAGTCAGGCGTTGCAGGCGGAGGTCGAGGATCGCGCGGGCCTGGACCTCGGACAGGTTATAGGTCCCGTCCGAGTTAATCGTGTGCGACGGATCGTCGATCAGGCGTATATACGCGGCGATGTCCTGGGCGGGCCAGCGCCGGGTCATCAGCTTGTCGCGCGCCTCGGCGGCGTCGGCAGAGGCGCGGATCGTGCGGACCACCTCGTCCACGTTGGACACGGCGACGGCCAGACCACAGAGGATGTGGCTGCGCTCGCGGGCCTTGCGGAGTTCGAAGGCGGTGCGGCGGGCAACAACTTCCTCGCGGAAGGTAATGAAATGGCTGAGGAAATCACGAAGCGTCAGCTGTTCTGGACGCCCGCCGTTCAAGGCCAGCATGTTGCAGCCGAAGCTGACCTGCATCGTGGAGAAGCGGAAAAGCTGGTTCAGCACCACGTCGGGCGTCGCGTCACGCTTCAACTCGATCACCACGCGGACGCCGATCCGGTCGGACTCATCGGCGATCCCGGCAATGCCCTCGACCCGCTTTTCGCGCACCAGTTCGGCGATCTTCTCGATCATCGTGGCCTTGTTGACCTGGTAGGGCACCTCGTCGATGACGATGGCCCAGCGGTCCTTGCGGACTTCCTCGATATGGGTCTTGGAGCGGATGATGACCGAGCCGCGCCCTTCGAGGTAGGCCTTGCGTGCGCCGGAGCGGCCGAGGATCTGGCCACCCGTGGGGAAGTCGGGGGCCGGGATGATCTCCATCAGCGCTTCCATGCTGATGTCGGGGTTCTCGATCATGGCGAGCGTGCCGTCGATCACCTCGCCCAGGTTGTGCGGCGGGATGTTGGTGGCCATGCCGACCGCGATGCCGCCTGCGCCGTTGACCAGCATGTTCGGGAAGCGGGCCGGAAGGACGGTGGGTTCCTTGTCCTTGCCGTCGTAGTTGTCCTGGAAGTCGACCGTCTCCTTGTCGATGTCCGACAGAAGGAAAGCGGCGGGCTTGTCCATGCGGACTTCGGTATAGCGCATGGCGGCGGCGTTATCGCCGTCCATCGAGCCAAAGTTCCCCTGGCCGTCCAGCAATTTCAAAGACATGGAGAACGGCTGCGCCATCCGCACCAGCGCGTCATAGATCGCGCTGTCGCCATGGGGGTGGTATTTCCCCATCGTGTCGCCGACCGGACGGGCCGATTTGCGGTAGCTCTTGTCATGCGTATTGCCGCTTTCGTGCATCGCAAACAGGATGCGGCGGTGGACAGGTTTCAACCCGTCGCGCAGGTCCGGGATCGCGCGGGAGACGATCACGCTCATCGCATAGTCGAGATAGGCGGTCTTCATCTCGGCCGAAATGTCGACCTGGGGGCCGTGCCAGCTGGGACGCTCCGGGCTTTCTTCTTTTTTATCAGTGTCTTCCGGGATGTCGGCCATAGGGGCAGGCGCCTTCCGTGCGGGATCAAGATTTAGCTGCCGGGACGATACACCATCCAAGCTATGGGGTGCAATGGCGTGGCCGAAATGCCAAGGCAGAGGCGCCATCTGCGCGCCAACATTCTGCTTTTATTGATTTTTAAACTGCCCTTGTCATGATTCCCGCATGTGCCACCGGACAGGAGGTATCAATGGTCGGTCGCGAGACGGAACTGATGCTGAAGGGCTATGGTCTGACGACGGCGGAACTGTACTACCGGATGCCCGACTATCGCCATGTCCTGAACAGCTTCATCTGGCAGGAATACGACCTGGCGCCGGACTATCCTCAGCTCTTCAAGTTCATCGAGTTCTGGCAGGAAAAGATCGACGGCCCGCTGCATTCGGTGCGCTTCACCCACCGCAAGCTGATCGCACCGGGGGAATGGCGGAACGTGGTGGGGGAGTTCCGGATTCACTGATCGGTCAGGTCAGAAACAATTCGGACGATGACTGGCACCCGTTGCCAGGGCAGAAAATATACAAGGCGCCTCGGTTGGAAACAATCTCGCGATGCTTGTTCAGGTTGTGCGGCATGTAGCTACAATGAATCTACGTTGCGTATATACATCGCAAGATGCTTGAAGCCATCTCCTGCGGACCAGCCATATGTGGGGCTGTCCCAGCTCTCCGTTGATTGACTGTTGGCGGCTGCCTATCTGACTGCGGATCCGCCCGAGCGTCTCAGGCGAGCGTCTCAGGCCCCGGCCGCGCGCAGGATCATCCCGAACAGGTCGCGCGGATCGTCGGGGTCGGCGATCATGTCGAGATCGTCGTAAAGCCCGGTTTCCGCCAGCTTGCCGCGGATGTAGCGCAGCGCGGAGAAATCCTCGATGGCGAAGCCGACGCTGTCGAAGAGCGTGATCTCGGTCGCCGAGGTGCGGCCCGGCGCTTCGCCCGCGATCACCCGCCACAGCTCCACGACCGGGTGGTCGGGGGGAAGCTGCTGGATTTCGCCCTCGATCCGGGTTTGCGCCGGGTACTCGACGAAGATCGACGAGCGCAGCAGGATGTCGCGGTGAAGTTCGGTCTTGCCCGGGCAATCGCCCCCGACCGCATTCAGGTGAACGCCGCTGCCAACCATGTTGTCGGTCAGGATCGTCGCGTACTGCTTGTCGGCCGTGACCGTGGTGATGACGCCTGCGCCCTGGATCGCCTCTTCCGCCGTGCGGCAGGAGGTGACACGCAGATCGCGGCCAGCAAGGTTTTTGGCGCATTTGGCGGTGGCGGCGGGGTCGAGGTCATAGAGCCGGACTTCGCGGATGCCGCAGACCTCGCGGAAGGCCAGCGCCTGGAATTCCGCCTGGGCGCCGTTGCCGATCAGCGCCATGGTGTCGGTCTTGGGGCCCAGCCATTTCGCGGCCATCGCGCTGGTCGCGGCGGTGCGCAGCGCGGTGAGGATGGTCATCTCGGACAGAAGCACCGGATAGCCTGTAGATACATCGGCCAGAAGTCCAAAGGCTGTAACGGTTTGCAGGCCTTTCTTCATGTTTGAGGGGTGGCCGTTCACATATTTGAACCCGTAGGTCTCGCCGTCCGAGGTGGGCATCAGTTCGATCACCCCGACATCGGAATGCGAGGCGATGCGGGGGGTCTTGTCGAACAGCGGCCAGCGGCGGAAGTCGGCCTCGATCTCGGCGACGAGGTCGCGCATCACGCGCTCGATGCCAAGCTGGAGGACAAGCTTCATCATCTTGTCGACGGAAACGAAGGGAACGAGGTTGAGTGCCATCACTTGCTCCGCGTCGGGCGGTCGAAGACCTTCTTGCCCATCAGGCTGCCGACCAGATCGACCATCAGCCGGGCGGTCATGCCGCGGTCGTCGAGGAAGGGGTTGAGCTCGACGAGGTCGAGCGAGGTGACGAGGCCGGATTCGTGGAGAAGCTCCATCACCAGATGCGCCTCGCGGAAGGTGGCGCCGCCGGGAACGGTGGTGCCGACGGCGGGGGCGATCGAGGGGTCGAGGAAATCGACGTCGAGGCTGACGTGCAGCATCCCGGATTCGGCGCGGACCCGGTCGAGGAATTCGCGCAAGGGGGCGACGAGCCCGCGTTCGTCGATCACCCGCATGTCGTTGACGGCAATGTCGCGTTCCTGCATCGCGGCCTGTTCGGCCGGGTCGACCGAGCGGATGCCGAACATGCAGATCCGGTGCGCTGGGACCGCCAGCGGGAAGGGCGGGAAGGCGTCGAACCCGTCGCGGCCCGCGATATAGGCCAGTGGCGTGCCGTGCAGGTTGCCGCTGGTCGTGGTGAGCGGCGTGTGGAAATCGGAATGCGCGTCGAGCCAGAGGAGGAACAGCGGGCGGCCCTGGCGGGCGGCGAAGGCGGCGGCCCCGGCGGCAGAGCCCAGGGCCAGCGAATGGTCGCCGCCCATGATGATCGGGAAACCGCCTTCGCTGAGGGCGTCGTCGACGCGGTCCATGAGGATTTCCGCCCAGCCGACGGTTTCGGGTAGATCGTGCACGACCGGATTGGGGCAGGTGACGTCGCGCAGTTCGGGCAGGGTCAGATCGCCCCAATCCTCGACCCCGTGGCCTTCGGCCGAGACTTCATGGGCAATCCCGGCCACGCGATAGGCAGCGGGCCCCATCAGGCAGCCCGCGCGCTTCTGCCCGCAGTCGATGGGGGCGCCGATCAGGATGGTCTTGGGCATGGATCTGTCCTTTCCCGACTCAGGCCGCGGAAACGGTCTGGAGCGAAGGCCGGGACACTTGCCCGGTGGAAGCCTTCGCCACGGTGGCAACGAAATGAAGGGAGCGGTCGAAGACCAGCCCGAAGGGGGCCGGATAAATGCCAAGGGACTGCTCCCATCGCAATGGCGCAAGACCGAGACGGGCGAAGATGGCAGTCCACTCCCTGCGCGAGAGGTAGTTGTAGGGCAGCCGGACGTCGTGGCCGCGGTTGCCGACCCAATCCATCAGGCGCAGCGTGGGGCCTGCCAGCGGACCTTCGCGCAGGTGATCCTTGATCACCACGCCCCGGCGGGCGACGCGCGCGCATTCGGCTAGAACCAGGGCGGGATCGTCGGTGTGGTGCAGCACGTCGCAGATCGTGACCCAGTCAAAGGAAGCGTCGGGGAAGGGAATGGTCCGGCCGTCATAGACCTGAGCGGGAATCGCGACGCTCGGACGCAGGAAGACGTCGATCCCCTGGAACTGCGTTTCCGGCTTCAGGCGCATCACGGCCTGCGCCAGCGTGCCGTCGCCGCAGCCGACGTCCAGCACGCTGCCGCCAGAAAGCTGCGAGGCGATATGTTCGGACAGGACGCGGATGCGCCGACCGAAGACCATGCGGGCATGCAGCGCATTGAGCGCCTGCTTCGTCATGACGCACCGCCGTCGATGTGCCCGACATACGCAGATGTGAACTCGGCGATCATGGTTCTTCCCGGATTGAGGGTGCCGTCAGGGCCTTCCATCCGGGTGTAACGGGGCAGCGCAGCTGCTGGCAACCGGCAAATCGGCGGGTTTGGCGGGTTCTGGCATGCATTCTGCCACCGGGCGTGGCGGAAGGGCGCAGGGCTTTCGCCTGATGGCCGGGAGGCCTATCATGGGGCGAACGACAGGAGAGGCTGATGATCGTCGAGCTTGGGCATTTCGCGCTGATCCTGGCGCTGATGGTGGCGCTGGTGCAGGCCACGCTGCCGATGTGGGGCGCGCATACCGGCGACCGGCGACTGATGGCGCTGGCGGGGCCGGCGGCGGGGTTGCAGCTTCTGCTGATCGGCGGGGCCTTTGCCGCGCTGACCTGGGCCTTCGTGGTCTCGGACTTCTCGCTGGCGGTGGTGGTGTCGAACTCGCACACGCTGAAGCCGATGCTGTACAAGATCAGCGGCGTCTGGGGGAACCATGAGGGCTCGCTGCTTCTCTGGGTGCTGATCCTGGCCATTTACGGCGCGGCCGTGGCGGCGTTCGGCGGCGGGCTGCCGGTGCGGCTGAAGGCGCGGGTGCTGGCGGTGCAGGGGCTGATCGGGGTGGCGTTCATGGCCTTCCTCCTCCTCACCTCGAACCCGTTCTGGCGGCTGGCGATGCCACCCCTGGACGGGGAAGACCTGAACCCGCTGCTGCAGGACCCCGGTTTGGCGTTTCATCCACCATTCCTCTATCTCGGCTATGTCGGGCTGAGCATGGCGTTCAGCTTTGCCGTCGCCGCGCTGATCGAGGGGCGGGTAGATGCGGCCTGGGGACGCTGGGTCAGGCCCTGGACGTTGGCGGCCTGGATCTTCCTGACCATTGGCATCGCTTTGGGGTCCTGGTGGGCCTATTACGAACTGGGCTGGGGCGGGTTCTGGTTCTGGGATCCGGTGGAGAATGCCAGCTTCATGCCCTGGCTCCTGGCAGCGGCGCTTCTCCATTCCTCGATCGTGGTGGAAAAGCGGGAAAGCCTGAAGGCCTGGACGATCCTTCTGGCGATCATGGCCTTCGGGTTCAGCCTGATCGGGACCTTCATCGTGCGCTCGGGGGTGATCACCTCCGTCCACGCCTTCGCCAACGACCCCGAGCGGGGGGTGTTCATCCTGATGATCCTGGGCCTCTTCATCGGCGGCGCGCTGGTGCTGTTCGCACTGCGCGCCGGGGTGATGGAGGCGCGGGGCGTGTTCAGCATGGTCAGCCGCGAAACCGCGTTGGTGGCGAACAACATCCTTCTGTCGGTCGCGGCGCTGGTGGTGTTCATCGGGACGATCTGGCCCCTTGTCGGGCAGATGCTCCTCGGGCGCGATCTAAGCGTGGGCGAGCCTTTCTTCAACGCGGCCTTCACCCCCTTCATGGTGGCGCTGGCGCTGATCCTGCCGGTGGGCGCGATGCTGGCCTGGAAGCGGGGGTCGATCGGGCGGTCCCTGCGCGGGCTGGTGCCGGTCCTGGTGCTGGCGGTTGCGCTTGGGCTTCTGGCCTTCGCGATGCAGACCGGGACTTCGGCGCTGGGGCCAATCGGCCTTTCGCTTGGCGCCTGGGTGGTGTTCGGGGCGCTGGCCGACCTTTGGGCGCGGACGGGACGCGAAGGGATAAGCGCCCGGCTGTCTCGGCTGACCCGGTTGCCGCGGGCCGACTGGGGCAAGGCCACGGCGCATCTGGGGCTTGGCGTCACGCTTTTCGCGGTGGCGGCAATGCATTCCTGGAAGGTCGAGGACATCCGCGTTGTGCAGGAGGGGGACAGTTTCCCCCTTGGCGCCTATGAGGTGCGGCTCGACAAGGTTGAGGAGGTTCAGGGGCCGAACTACACCTCGCTGATGGGCACGATGACGGTGACCAAGGGCGGGGCGCTGGTGGCCGTCCTGAACCCGGAGAAGCGGAACTACCCGGTGGCGGGAATGCCGACGACCGAGGCCGCCATCGACTTCGGCTTCACCCGCGACCTGTATCTGGTGCTGGGCGACAAGCAGAAGAGCGGGGGCTGGGCGGTGCGCAGCTATATCGAGCCCTTCGCCAACTGGCTTTGGGGCGGGGCGCTGCTGATGGCCTTCGGCGGCGGCCTGAGCCTTTCGGACCGGCGCTACCGGGTGGCGGCGGGCGCGCGGCGGGTGCCAGCGGGAGTGCCTGCGGAATGAAGGCGTTTCGGAAGGCCAATGCATGCAAGCAGGCACCCTACATCGTTGCCCTGTTCCTTGCCGTGGCCCCGGCCTGGGCGGTGCAGCCGGACGAGATGCTGGCAGACCCGGTGCTGGAGGCGCGCGCGCGCACGATCAGCCATGACATCCGCTGCCCGGTCTGCCAGGGCGAAACCATCGACGATTCGAACGCCCCCATCGCGCGCGACCTGCGGATCATCATCCGCGAGCGGCTGGTGGCGGGCGATAGCGATGCCGCCGTCGTCGACTACATCGTTGCCCGCTATGGCGAGGGGGTGCTGTTCAACCCGCCCGCCACGGGGGTGAACCTGGTCCTCTGGCTGGCTGGTCCGGCGCTTCTCCTTGCCGGGATCGCGGTTGCGGTGGCGGCAGGGCGGCGTCGTGCGGCGCCCGAGGTGGTACTGACGGCCGAGGAAGAGGCCCGGGTAAGCGACATCCTGAAGGAGTGACGGAGCGGTGGGTTGGCACCCACCCTGCGAGCCCGTCTAGACCGTGACGCTGCGTTCGCCTTTGGGCCGGACCCTCCTCCCGCTACGGTGGCCCGGAACGCAGGGAGGGTGGCGGATGGGTGATCTGGTCAAAGTCGACATCGAGGGCGGCATCCACCGGATCACGCTGAACCGACCGGAGGTGATGAACGCCCTCAACCGCGACTTGCGGCGGAATCTGACCGCCGCCCTCGTCGCCGGGCATTCCGCCCGGGTGATCGTGCTGACCGGGGCCGGGCGCGGCTTCTGTTCCGGGCAGGACTTGTCGGACGCGGGCGGGCTGGACGAGGCAGGTTTCGAGGCGGTGCTGAACGGCGAATACGTCCCGATGATCCGTGCCATCACTGAAGCGCCGGTGCCGGTGATCGCGGCGGTCAACGGGGTCGCGGCAGGGGCAGGGGCGAACCTCGCGCTGGCCTGCGATCTGGTGATCGCGGCGGAAAGCGCGGTCTTCATCCAGGCCTTCACCCGGATCGGCCTGATCCCGGATGCGGGCGGCACCAGCTTCCTGCCGCGCCGGGTTGGGTTGCAGCGGGCGATGGGGGCGGCGCTGCTGGCGGAACCCGTGACTGCCCGGCAGGCCGAAAGCTGGGGTATGATCTGGGAAGCCGTGCCGGACGACCGGTTCGCCTCGGTCGTGTCGGCGCGGGCGACAAAGCTCGCGGCGGGCCCGACCGGGGCCTATGCCGCGCTGAAGCAGGCGATGCGCGGGGCCTTTGAACAGCCGCTGGAGGCGCAACTCGCCATCGAGGCCCGGCTGCAGGGCGCATGTGGCGCCAGCGCGGATTTCGGCGAGGGTGTGGCGGCCTTTCTGGAGAAGCGGGCTCCCAGATTTCAGGGTTTCTAGGAACCGTTCGCCGCCAGCCGAGTTGCAGTCTCCGGGTCGCCGTCCGGCGGTGGGGGGAACGAATGAGCTGGAACGATATTCTTGCCTTTGTGCTGCGCCGGGGCGTGCGCACCGGTGCACTGGAACTGACGCTGGCCGATGGCACGGTGCAGCATTTCGGGCCCGGAGGCGCGCCGGATGTGGGCGTCACGCTGCACGACCCCGACCTGCCGCGCAAATTCCTGATGCGGCCCGACCTGGCCATGGGCGAGGCCTATTTGGACGGGCGGCTGACCCTGCGCGATGACGACATCCGCAGCTTCATCACTTTCGCGCTTCGGAACGGCAAGGGCCGCAGGCTGCCCCCGCCGCTGCCGCAACTGGCCGCCCTGTGGAAACGGGCGAAGTCCTGGGCGATCTGGAACCACATCGGGGTCGCGCGGCGCAACGTGGCGCATCACTACGACATCTCGCCCGAGCTGTACGACCTCTTCCTCGGCGAGACGAAGCAGTACACCTGCGCCTACTTTCGCCGTCCGGACATGACCCTGGAAGAGGCGCAGGCGGCGAAGATGGCGCATATCGCGACGAAGCTTCTGCTGAAGCCCGGGATGCGCGTGCTCGACATCGGCTGCGGCTTCGGCACGCTGGCGCTGACCCTCGCGCGCGACCACGGCGTGCATGTCACCGGGATCACGCTTTCCGAGGTGCAGATCGCGGAGGCCCGGCGGCGGGCCTGGGAGGCGGGGTTGGACGGGCAGGTGGAGTTCCGCTTGCAGGACTACCGGGCCGTCAGCGAAAGCTATGACCGGGTGGTGTCGGTCGGCATGATGGAACATGTCGGCCTGCCGCATCTCGGGGCCTATTTCCGCAAGGTCGCCGACCTGATGCCGCAGGATGGCGTCGCGCTGATCCACTATATCGGGCGCTGGTCGCCCCCCGACACGATCTCGCCCTGGTTCAACAAGTACATCTTTCCCGGCGCCTATTGCCCCTCGATTTCCGAGGCGATGCGGGTGGTGGAGAAGACTGGGATGATCCTCTCGGACCTGGAGGTCTGGCGCGGCCACTACGAGCGCACCCTGCAGGAATGGCTGAAGCGTTTCGACCGCAACATCGGCCGGGTGCGCCAGTTGCAGGACGACCGTTTCGTCCGGATGTGGCGCTACTACCTGCAATCGGCCGAGCTGAGCTTCTCCGAGGCGCATATGGTGATTCACCAGCTGCAACTCGCCAAGGCGCGCGGCACCGTGCCGATGACGCGCGACTACCTGTATCCGGCGCGGAACTAGGCCCCGCGCTTCAGTCCCGCGACGCCGGTGCGGGCGATTTCCACCAAGCCCAGCGGGCGCATCAGCTCGGCGAAGGCGTCGATCTTTTCCGGTGTGCCGGTCATCTCGAAGACGAAGCTTTCCAGCGTCGAGTCGACCACGTTCGCCCGGAAGATTTCCGCCAGGCGCAGGGCCTCGATCCGGTGGTCGCCGCGGCCCGCGACCTTCACCAGCGCCAGTTCGCGCTGGACCGAGGGGCCCTCGGCCGTCAGGTCCTGCACGGCATGGACCGGGACCATGCGGGAAAGCTGCGCCTCGATCTGGTCGATCACCGCGGGGGTGCCGCGGGTGACGATGGTGATGCGGCTCCGGTGGCCGGTGTGGTCGACCTCCGCGACGGTCAGGCTGTCGATGTTGTAGCCGCGCCCGGAGAAGAGGCCGATGACCCGGGCGAGGACCCCGGGCTCGTTTTCCACGATCACCGCGAGGGTGTGGGATTCCTCGACCTCGGAGAGGGCCGAGCGGAGGTCATAGGCGGAATGGCTGGTCGAGCCCTTCTTGATGTTCAGTGCGGACATGTTCTGTCTTTCATCTTTGCACAAATATCCTGCGGGGTGCGGGGGAGCAAAACCCCCGCCGCAAGGGTTCAGACAAGCACCGCGCCGGACCGGAAGGCCTCGGCATCCGCCGACAAGAGCATCTCGTTGTGCGGCTTGCCGGAGGGGATCATCGGGAAGCAGTTCTCGTGCTTTTCCACCCGGCAGTCGAAGATCACCGGGCCGTCGTAGTCCAGCATCTCCAAGATGGCGTCGTCCAGGTGTTTCGGGTCGCTGCACTGGATGCCCTTGCAGCCGAAAGCCTCGGCCAGCTTCACGAAATCCGGCAGGCTTTCCGACCAGGACGAGGAATAGCGCTCGCCGTGCAACAGCTCCTGCCACTGGCGCACCATGCCGAGGCGTTCGTTGTTCAGGATGAACTGCTTCACAGGTGCCCGGAACTGCATCGCGGTGCCCATTTCCTGCATGTTCATCAGCCAGGACGCCTCACCGGCGACGTTGATCACCAGCGCCTCGGGGTGGGCGACCTGCACGCCGATGCTGGCGGGCAGGCCGTAGCCCATGGTGCCGAGGCCACCGGAGGTCATCCAGCGGTTCGGGTCCTCGAAGCCCAGGAACTGCGCCGCCCACATCTGGTGCTGGCCCACTTCGGTGGTGATGTAGCGGTCGCGCCCCTTGGTCAGGGCCTCCAGCCGCTCCAGCGCATACTGCGGCTTGATCGTGGTGGTCGAGGGCTTGTAGGTCAGGCACTTCACGGCCCGCCAATCGTCGATCTGCTTCCACCAGCTGGCCAGCCCGCGCTGGTCGGTCTTCGACCCGCGCGCGCGCCACTGGCGCAGGACTTCCTCCAGGACCTTCGTCACGTCGCCGACGATCGGCACGTCGACATGGATAACCTTGTTGATCGAGGAGGGGTCGATGTCGACATGCGCCTTCTTCGACTTCGGCGAGAAATCCTTCACCCGCCCGGTGATCCGGTCGTCGAAGCGCGCGCCGATGTTGATCATCAGGTCGCAGCCGTGCATGGCGAGGTTGGCCTCGTACAGCCCGTGCATCCCCAGCATCCCGACCCAGTTCTTGCCCGAGGCCGGATAGGACCCCAGTCCCATCAGGGTGGAAGTGATCGGGAAATTCGTCTCGGCCACCAGTTCGCGCAAGAGCTGGCTGGCGCGGGGGCCGGAGTTCACCACCCCTCCGCCGGTGTAGAAGATCGGGCGTTCGGCATGTTCCATCAGCTCGACCAGTTGCGCGATGCGATCCGGATCGCCCTCGGTGCGCGGCTGGTAATGGGTGACGCGGGCCTTTTCCGCCGGGACATAGTCGGCGGTGGCGAACTGCACGTCCTTCGGGATGTCGACCAGCACCGGGCCGGGGCGGCCGTGGGTGGCGACGTGGAAGGCCTGGTGGATGGTCTCGGCAAGCTTGGCGGTGTCCTTCACCAGCCAGTTCATCTTGGTGCAGGGCCGGGTGATGCCCACCGTGTCGGCCTCCTGGAAGCCGTCGGTGCCGATCATGAAGGTCGGGACCTGGCCGGTCAGCACAACGATCGGGATCGAATCCATCAGCGCGTCGGTCAGGCCGGTCACGGCATTGGTGGCTCCCGGACCCGATGTCACCAGCGCCACGCCGGGCTTGCCGGTGGAACGGGCATAGCCCTCGGCCATGTGGACCGCGCCCTGTTCGTGGCGGACGAGGACATGGCGGATGTCGTTCTGCTGGAAGATCTCGTCATAGATCGGAAGCACCGCGCCGCCGGGATAGCCGAAGACGACCTCGACGCCCTGGTCCTTCAGGGCCTGGATCACCATCCTTGCTCCGGTCATCTGCTTCGTCATGTCCGTCTCCTTAGCGCAACAAAAAGCCCCCGAGGTTTCCTTCGGGGGCGCATGGGAACCACTATGGTCAACCGTTACCGGCCCATGCGCTTCCTTCCTACGATGACAAGAATTCTGGCCATTGGCCCATCCCTTGACGTTCGGTCGGAACAGTATGGGGGGATATGCCGGGCGTCAACCGGATTTGCAATACGAAAATGTCGCAGTGCGGCGTGATTTTTGAACTTTTGTTGCGGCACGATGCCGCGATGCGCAACTTTTGCAACCATGTCTCCATCGCCTCAACCCGCGTCTTCCTCGCTGTAGCAGACCGCGTTCAGCTTGTTGCCATCGGGGTCGCGGACATATCCGGCATAGAAGGACGGCCCGTATTGCGGGCGCAGGCCCGGCGCGCCTTCGTCAGTGCCGCCATGGGCCAGCGCCGCTGCGTGGAAAGCGTCGACCGCCGCACGGGTTGCGGCCAGGAACGACACCATCGTGCCGTTGCCCGCGCTGGCGGGATTGCCGTCGAACGGCTGCGTGACCCAGAGATGCGGGCCGGGATCGTCGGTGCCCCATGCGGCGCTGGTGCCGTCGGGGTCGTAATCGGCAATCCGGGCGTGGCCGAGCGGAGCCAGCACGGCGTCATAGAACAGGGTGGCGCGGGCAATGTCGCGGGTGCCAAGCGAGACGTAGCTGAACATGGATGGGCCGATTCTGTTTGCGGTTGTATCGGCCCGCCCAGGAAACAGGCAGTGCCGACGCGGCAGGCATGTGCAGCACAAAGGATAGCGCCAGCCGGGCGTCCTGGCCAAGCCCGCGCATGGTTGACCCAAGGGAAGGCTACGGTTTTCCTCAGCTTCGTCAGTTTTGGGTTCTCAAGGCGGAGAAGGCTCTTTAGGCTTTGCCCACGATTAAAGCCGGCCGAGGGCCAGTGCGGTCCTGGGGCGGGAAACAGCGGAGGAGAACTGCATGGATCGACGCTCATTTCTGACCAAGGCTTCGGTCGGGGGACTGGCCGCGGGGGCAACGGCCCTGGCCGCCCCGGCTATCGCGCAAGAGGCCCCGACGGTGACCTGGCGGGTCACGTCGTCCTTCCCGAAGTCGCTGGACACGATCTTTGGCGCCGCCGACACGATGTCGAAGTACGTCTCGGAAGCCACCGACGGCAAGTTCACGCTGCAGGTCTTCCCGGCGGGTGAACTGGTGCCGGGGCTGGAGGCTGCGGATGCGGTCTCGAACGGCACGGTCGAGGCCTGCCATACCGTGCCCTACTACTTCTGGGGCAAGGACCCGACCTTTGCGCTTGGCGCGGCTGTGCCTTTCGGGCTGAACGCCCGGATGATGAACGCCTGGTTCTACCACGGTGGCGGCATCGACATGATGAACGAGTTCTACGCGACGCAAAACCTGATCGCCTTCCCGGCGGGCAACACCGGCGTGCAGATGGCGGGCTGGTATCGCAAGGAAATCAACAGCCTCGCCGATCTTCAGGGATTGAAGATGCGGATCGGGGGCTTCGCCGGCAAGGTGATCGAGAAGCTGGGCGTCGTGCCGCAGCAGATCGCGGGCGGCGACATCTATCCGTCGCTGGAGAAGGGCACCATCGACGCTGCCGAATGGGTCGGCCCCTATGACGACGAGAAGCTCGGCTTCTACAAGGTCGCTCCCTACTACTACTATCCCGGCTGGTGGGAAGGCGGCCCGGCGATCGCCACGATGATCAACCTGGCCAAGTGGGGCGAGCTGACCCCGGCCTACCAGTCGATCCTGAAGGCGGCCTGCGTGGTGGCGAACACCGACATGCTGTCGAACTACGACTGGAAGAACCCGACGGCGCTGAAATCGCTGGTGGCCAATGGCGCCCAGCTGCGGCCCCTGCCGCAGGACGTGCTTTCGGCGGCCTTCGACGCGGCCAAGGCGACCTATGACGAGGTTTCGGCCACCAACGCGACCTTCAAGAAGATCAAGGACAGCCAGGACGCCTTCCGCCGCGATGCCTACCTGAATGCCCAGATCGCCGAATACAACTACGACGTCTTCATGATGAGCCAGCAGCAGGCCGGCAAACTCTGATCGCGTCGCGGGAAAAGGAAAGGCCCCGGATCGCTCCGGGGCCTTTTGCGTTTCGGCTGTGTCGTCAGGGGTTCACCACCGGCGCGCCCAGTTTCGGCAGGGCAGGGGCCGTGCCGCCCTCGGCCGGTGCCGGATCAGGCGCCCCGCCAAGGTTCGGCTCGCCCAGTTTCGGCGCGCCGAGCGTCGGCCCGCCCAGGGTTGCTCCGCCGCTCGGGGCAAGAGGTGTCAGGGTTGGCACCTTGATCTCGATGGTCGACGGGTCCACCACCGCCCCCTTGTAGTGCATGACCATCGAGGGGAAGGCGATGGTGATGCCGATCATCACGACCTGGATCACAACGAAGGGCACCGCCCCCCAGTAGATCTGCCCCGTCGACACGCCCGCCAGCCGCGCGCCCGTGACCTTGTCGACGTAAGGCGCGCGCGGTGCCACCGAGCGCAGGTAGAAGAGCGCAAAGCCGAAGGGGGGGTGCATGAACGAGGTCTGCATGTTCACCGCCAGGATCACCCCGAACCAGATCAGGTCGATCCCCAGCGCCTCGGCCGGGGCGACCAGCAGGGGGACGATGATGAACGCGAGTTCGAAGAAGTCGAGGAAGAAGGCCAGGAAGAACACCAGGACCGAAACGAAGATCAGGAACCCGGTCTCACCTCCCGGCAGGCTGACCAGCAGGTGTTCGACCCAGACATGGCCGTTCACGCCGTAGAAGGTCAGGCTGAACATCCGCGCGCCGATCAGGATGAACATGACGAAGGCCGACAGTCGGGTGGTCGAGGCGAGGGCCTGAGTGATCACCGAATAGTTGAGCCGCCCCTTCATCGCCGCCAGCACCATGGCGCCAAGCGCGCCCATCGCGCCGCCTTCGGTCGGGGTGGCGATGCCAAGGAAGATGGTGCCAAGGACCAGGAACACCAGCGCAAGCGGCGGGATCAGCACGATGATGAACTGCTGCGCCAGCCGCGACATGCTGTTCAGTTTCAGGGACTTGTCGAGAACCGCATAGGCATAGATCACCAGGACGCCCACGGTCGCCCCCAGGATGTCGGCATTGGCGCCCTGCGTAGGGGACAGCCGGACATGCGCGGCGTAACCGATGCCGATGCAGACCAGGATCGCGACCAGAAGCGAGGTCACGCCATGGCCCAGCGTTCGTGCCTCGGGCGGGAGCGCCGGAACCCAGTCGGGCCGCAGGATCGAGACGGCAAAGATATAGGCCATGTAAAGCCCGGTCAGGACGAGGCCCGGGATGATGGCACCGGCATACATGTCGCCGACCGACCGGCCGAGCTGGTCGGCCAGCACGATCAGCACCAGCGACGGCGGGATGATCTGGGCCAGCGTGCCGGATGCGGCGATGACGCCGGACGCCACCCGCCGGTCATAGCCATAGCGCAGCATGATCGGCAGCGAGATCAGCCCCATGGCGATCACGCTTGCCGCGACGACCCCCGTTGTGGCGGCCAGAAGCGCGCCCACGATGATCACCGCATAGGCAAGGCCACCGCGGATCGGGCCAAAGAGCTGGCCCACGGTGTCCAGAAGGTCCTCGGCCATGCCGGATCGCTCCAGCACGATCCCCATGAAGGTGAAGAAGGGTATGGCCAGAAGCGTGTCGTTCGACAGCGTCCCCCAGACCCGTTGCGGCATGGTGCCGATCAGCGACCAGTCGAGCGTGATCGTCCCGGCCGACCAGGGCGCCAGCCAGACGCCGACGGCAAAGAACACCAGGCCATTCGCCGCCAGCGAGAAGGCCACGGGATAGCCGAGCAGCAGGAACACGATCAGGCTCGCGAACATGATCGGAGCCATGTTGATGGCGATGAATTCCAGCATCAGCGCTTCTCCCCGGCCAGGTCGTCCGCGGCCAGCTTCGTGACCGTATCGGCCAGTTGCGCGCCTTCCAGTTCCGCCGCCTCATGCGCCGAGACGAAGGGGTGGGGGTCCTCGATCAGCCCCTGCATGACGGCAATCTTCTTGATGATCTCCGAGACGGCCTGCGCGATGAGGAGCGCGAAGCCCAGCGCCAGGATCGCCCGGGCCGGCCAGATGATCAGCCCGCCCGCGTTGGTGGAGATCTGGCCGGAATGGTAGGCCTGCAGCGTGTAGGGCACCAGCAGCCAGGTCATCAGCACGACGAAGGGCAGGGTGAAGAACAGATGGCCCAGAAGGTCGATCCAGTGCTGCGTGCTGCGCTTCAGCGTGCCGTAGAACACGTCGATCCGGATATGTTCGTTCTGTTGCAGCGTATAGGCCGCCGCCCCCATGAAGGCCGCGCCGAACAGATACCACTGCAATTCCAGCAGCGAATTTGACGACCAGTTGAACAGTTTTCGGACGATGGCATTGCCCGAGCTGACCAGCACGGCCAGCAGGATCAGCCACATCACCGATTTTCCGACTATCTCGTTCACGCGGTCGATCCCGCGTGAGACAGCAAGCAATGCCTGCATCCCGTTACCCCTCCCATGTCGGCCGCCCTTGGTTCGGCGTGCCATGGGAAAGGCTAAGCGATCAGGCGCCGCTCGCCAAGAACTCAACCGCCAGAGGTGAAAATACCTGACGCAAGGTCAGGCGACTGCCCGATCCTTGAGCTTCTGGCCGACCAGCGCGATGGCCCGGATCACCGGCAGGAACTCCTGCCCCAACGGGGTCAGTGCGTATTCCACGGAAGGGGCAGCGCTTTCCAGCACCCGGCGCGACAAGAGGCCGTGATCCTCCAGCTCCCGCAGGCGCTGGGTCAAGACCTTGGCCGAGACGAGCGGAATGTCGCCCCGAAGCTCCGAGAACCGGCGCGGCCCGGTCGAGAGATACCACAGGATGTTCGGCGTCCATGCACCCCCGATGAAGGCCATGCAGTCCGAAAGCGGACATCGCGGATGCGGCATGCGGTTCTTGCGCGGGGTCAGGGTCATGGCGGTGCCAGTGGTGGACAGACCTGAGATAGCGTCCCGCACCCGTTACCGCAAGTAACCCGATGGCTTTTCAGCGCGATTGCGCGGCAGCTGTGGCCGGGCCGATCAGGTCCCAGCGGTTGCCGAACGGGTCGCGCCAGACCGCGACGCTGCCATAGGGCTCGTGCCGGGGCGCCTCCTCGAACCTGACCCCGGCGGCTAGCATCGCGGCATGATCCCGGGCGAAGTCGTCGGTCTCCAGGAACAGGAACACGCGGCCCCCGGCCTGGTTGCCGATGGCTGCCTTCTGCTCCGCCCCCTCGGCGCGGGCCAGCACCAGCCTTGTGCCCCCGCCGGGTGGCTCGACCACGACCCAGCGCTTGCGGCCCTGGTCGATGTCATCGACCAGCCGGAACCCCAGCTTGCCGACATAGAATGCGAGCCCGGCCTCATAATCCGGCACGACGAGGGCGATGGCAGAGATGCTGGCGGGCATTTCAGAGGCGGGTGTCGGGCAGGCTGATCCGCGCGACCTGTTCGGCGATCGGGTCGACCGACAGCGGATGCAGGTCGGCGACATGGGCTGCGGCATCGCCCATCGCCACCCATTCGCCGCCCTTGTAGATCTCCAGCGCCGAGAAACCGGACTTGTAGCCCATCTTGCGGCTGCCCGGCACCCAGTAGCCGAGGTAGACGTAAGGAAGCCCCGCCTCGCGCGCGATGGCGACATGGTCGAGGATGACATAGGTGCCAAGGCTCATGTCGGTCAGGGCCGGGTCGTAGAAGCTGTAGACCATCGACAACCCGTCGTCGAAGACATCGGTCAGGCAGACGGCAGCCAGCTGGCGGCCGCGCTCGCCCTCATCGGCGGGGCGGGTGTATTCGATGACCCGGCTCTTGATCGGGGTTTCCTCGATCATCGCGGCAAATTCGAAGATGTCCATGTCGGCCATGCCGCCATCGGCGTGGCGGTCGTCAAGATAGCGGCGGAACAGCTGGAACTGGTCTTCCGTGGCCCAGGGGCTTGTGGCGTTGCGCTTCAGCGCCGTGGCGCGCTTCAGCACGCGCCGCTGGGTGCGCGAGGGCTGGAAATCCGCCACCCGGATCCGCGCCGACAGGCAGGCCGAGCATTCGGCGCAGGAGGGGCGGTAAAGCACGTTCTGGCTGCGCCGGAAGCCCTGCTTCGACAGCGTGTCGTTCAGCTTCTGCGCATGCTCACCCTGAAGCGCGGTGAACAGCTTCCGCTCCATCCGCCCCGGAAGATAGGGGCAGGGCTGCGGCGCCGTCACGTAGAACTGGGGCGTCAGGGGAAGGGAGTGGCGCATCTGCTTTGAAACTGGGTTGGAATGCGCAGGAGCCTAGCAAGGCAAAGCGCTTCCGCCAAGGGTCGTCTGCGGCTGACATGAAAACCCGCCCGTGCGGGGACACGGGCGGGCTGGGGGCTTCGCGGCGGGCGGGATCAGTATTCGCCCGGCCGTGCGCCCGTTTCGGGCTTGGTCGCGGTGTCCGCCCCGGCTTCGTCGGCGTCCTGTGCAGCGGTGGTGCGGGCACGTTCGTCCATGAAGCTGTCGAACTCGGACTTGTCCTTCGACGACCGCAGGCGTTGCAGGAAGGTTTCGAACGCCTCCTGCTCTTCCTCCAGGCGACGCAGCGCCTCGGCCTTGTAGTCGTCGAAGGCGCGGTTGCCGGTCGGCTGGCCCGCGCGCATTGCATGGCGGCCCCAGGCGTGGTGGTGGTCATGGTGGCGGCGGTGGCCGCAGGAACGTGCGAACATGTGTTTTCCCCAGATCATGTAGGCCAGAAGGGCAAGCCCCACGGGCCAGAAGATGATGAAGCCAAGGACCATTGCGGCGATCCAGGCCCATTTGCCGCGCTGGTCAAGCCAGGCCTCCGAGCGGCGGAAGGCGTTGCGGATCCCGCCAGGCCGGGCGGTGTCGGTCGTCGTGTACATCGGCGGGTCTCCATTTGATGTGAAGTCTTTTCACATGACGGAAGATGGAGCATGTCCGGCGGTCTCGCAAGGGAAGATGTGAAAGTTTTTTACATCAATCGGCGTTGAGCCAGATTCCGCCTATCCGGTGAAGTCGGCCACCTTGGCCCCGGTCGTCCGAAGCAAGTCCTGCGGAGTGGCGCGGAACATGTGGCGGGGCGTGCCGGCCGCGGCCCAGACTTCGGCAAACTCCATCAGCCGCGGGTCAAGGAACGTCGGCGCCGGTGTCAGGTGGCCCAAAGGCGCGACCCCGCCGATGGCAAAACCCGTGACCTGCCGCACCACCTCGACCTCCGCCCGCGACAGGGGTTCCCCCGCCACTGCAGCCGCCTTGCCTGGGTCCACCCGGTTTCCCCCAGCGGTCAGGAACAGGTAAAGCCGCCCGCTTTCGCCCTGGAACAGGATGGACTTGACGATCTGGTCGACCCCGACCCCCGCCTGCTCCGCAGCCGCTTCTGCCGTCCGGATTTCCCCCTTGGCCTCCACCGGAGCAGAGGGAATCCCCGCGGCCTGCAGCGCCGCCGCCACTCGGGCCAATGATTTCGACATCTCGCCTCCCAATTGCTCAGCCGAGCCAACCACCCCGGCCCAATCGGGTCAATCCGTTGAAGCGGTTGACCCTTCGGCCCTGCCGCAGCAAGGTCGCACCATGACCCTTGCCGCCCGCATCACCCGCACACCCATCGCCTTCGACCCCGCCGCCGCCGCCGACCTGCGCGCCGATCTGCCAGGCTTCGCACCCGAGGTCATGGACCTGATGGCCGCCACGGCTGGATGCAGCCCCTACCTGCGCGGGCTCATGCTGCGCGAGGCCGACTGGCTCCGCGAGGCCGCCCTTGCCCCGGAAACCGCCCTGGAATCCACCCTCGCCGCCCCCGAAGGCGCCACCGCCGAGGCCCTGCCGCTGGCCCTGCGCGAGGCCAAGCGCCGTACAGCCCTTCTCGCCGCGCTCTGCGACCTGGGCGGGGTCTGGCCGCTGGAGCAGGTGACGGGCGCGCTGACGCGCCTCGCCGACCGCGCGGTCCACCTGTCGCTCACCACCCTTGTCGCCGAGGAGATCCGTCGCGGCAAGCTGCCCGGTACCACCGAGGGCGACGCCGCCACTGCGGGCGGCATGGTCGCGCTTGCCATGGGCAAGATGGGGGCGGGCGAACTTAACTACTCCTCCGACATCGACCTGATCTGCCTCTTCGACGAAACCCGCTATCCGGGCGAGGAGCAGGAGGCCCGCGCCAGCTTCATCAAGGTCACGCGCCGGATGACCGCAATCCTCTCCGACACGACCGACGGCTATGTCTTCCGCTCCGACCTGCGCCTGCGGCCCGATGCCTCCGTCACGCCCGTCTGCCTGTCGATGGCCGCCGCCGAGGCCTATTACGAGGCGGAAGGCCGCACCTGGGAACGCGGGGCCTATATCAAGGCCCGCCCCTGCGGCGGCGACCTTCAGGCAGGCGAGCGGTTCCTGAAGGCCCTCACCCCCTTCGTCTGGCGCAAGCACCTGGATTTCGTCGCGATCCAGGACGCCCACGACATGCGGCTCCGCATCCGCGACCACCGGGGCCTGCACGGGCCGATCACGGTTGAGGGCCACAACATGAAACTCGGCGCCGGGGGCATCCGCGAGATCGAGTTCTTCACCCAGACCCGCCAGCTCATCGCCGGGGGCCGCGACCCCTCGCTGCGCGACCGGACCACCGTCGGCGGATTGGCGGCGCTGGCCGACAAGGGCTGGGTCCCGCCCGAGGTGGCGAGGGATCTGACCACCCTCTACCGCGCCCACCGCGAGGTGGAACACCGGCTCCAGATGGTCAACGACGCCCAGACCCATTCGATGCCGACGACCCCCGAAGGCGTCGCCCGCATCGCCGCCTTCTGCGGCCAGAGCGAGGCCGATTTCCGCCGCGACTTGCTGGATCGCCTCGCCCGCACCGACCGACTGACCGAGGGCTTCTTCGCCCCGGGCGACGTGGAGGACGGTCCGCAACTCTCCGACATGGCGCGCGAGATCACCAAGGGCTGGGAAAGCTATCCCGCGCTCCGCTCCGACCGGGCGCAGTCGATCTTCCGCCGCCTTCGCCCGAGGCTCCTCAAGGAACTCGCCAGGGCCGCCAACCCGGACGAGGCGCTGGTGGCGCTGGATGGCTTCCTTGCGGGGCTTCCGGCAGGGGTGCAGATCTTCGCGCTCTTCGAGGCCAACCCGACGCTGGTCGAACTGATCGTCGACATTGCAGGATCGGCCCCTGCGCTCGCCCGCTACCTCTCGCGCAATGCCAGCGTGCTGGACGGGGTGATCGGCGGCAGCTTCTGGGGCGACTGGCCGGGCACCGCTGCCCTGCGGTCGGAACTCGCGACCCGCCTCGCCCCGGCGCCGGACTACGAGGGGCGGCTCGACATGGCCCGGCGCTGGATGAAGGAATGGCATTTCCGTATCGGCGTCCACCATCTGCGCGGGCTGATCGACGGGTTCGAGGCCGGCAAGCAATATGCCGACCTTGCCGAAGCCGTGGTGCAGGTGATCTGGGCCGAGGTCTCCGCCGATTTCATCCGCAAGCACGGGGCCATGCCGGGGCGCGGGGCTGTGGTCATCGGCATGGGCAGCATGGGAGCCGCGCGATTGAACGCGGGCTCGGACCTCGATCTGATCGTGATCTACGACGATCAGGGCGTCGAAGGATCCGACGGCCCGCGCCCGCTTGCCACGCGCCCCTACTACTCGCGCCTGACCCAGGCGCTTGTCACCGCGCTGACCGCCCAGATGCCGGAGGGGCGGCTTTACGAGGTCGACATGCGGCTTCGCCCGTCGGGCCGGGCCGGGCCGGTGGCGACCAGCCTGCCGAGCTTCACCACCTATCAGGAAAACGAAGCCTGGACCTGGGAACACCTTGCCCTGACCCGCGCCCGGGTGCTGGCGGGTGAGGCCACGCTGGCCGGAGAGGTCGAAGCCTTCCGCCGCGCGCTGCTTGCGGCGAAAGGGCAGGGCGCACGGGTCAAGCCCGACGTGGCCGAGATGCGCGCCCGCCTACAATCCGCAAAACCGGCGCAGGGCGACTGGGACGCAAAGAACGGCCCCGGCAGGATCATGGACATCGAACTTGCCGCCCAGACCATGGCGCTGATCGCAGCCAGCCCCGCGCGCAGCGTCGAACGGCAGATCGCGGCGGGAGCAGGCCGGATAATGCCGGATTCCGACGCGCAGACCCTCGCCTCCGCCTACAGGCTGATGTGGCGGCTGCATGCGGCGGCGCGGCTCCTCAGCGAGCGCGCGCTGGACTGGGAGAGCCTGGGCGAGGGCGGTCGTGCCTTCATCCTGCGCGAGACCGGCGCCGCGGATGAAAGCGCGCTTGCGGCCGATCTGGCGCGGGCGGTGACAGGGGCAGGGGCCGCGGTGACGCGGCTGGTGGGGAAGGCCGATGGGGAGACGGGCGATGGAACTGGCTGAGGCCGACCCGAAGGGACTTGTGCGGGAAAGCTACCGGATCGAGGGGATCACCCCCGGTGAATGCCGGTCGATCTTCATGGACTGGGCCCTGTCGATCCCGGTCGGTCGGTCAGTGGCGGATGCGGTGCGGGTCCTGATCGCGACCTATGCGGCGGCCGAGCCCGGCCATCCGATGTCCGCCGTGCTGGTTCAGGCCCTGGCCCAGCCGGACACCCCGCGCCGCCGCGGCGGCCGGATCGGGCGGCAGGGCCTCAGCGGCTAGCGCCGAGATCGGGCGGGATTCTGGCCCTGAAAAGGGGTGGAAAAGTTGTCCCGAGGAAAATTTACCGTTTGATAAAAAAATGGACCTGTGCCAGCCTGTCTGCAACGATAAGCCAGGGAGGCCCCCAGCCCATGTCGAACAGCCCGCTTACCCCCGGAATTGTCCCGGCGCGTTTGTCAGAGGCAAGCTATGCCCGGAACTTCGCCGACCACACGCCCGCACTTGATCGGCACGAGGCGCAGGTTGCGGCGGACCGCTGCTATTTCTGCCATGATGCGCCCTGCATCACCGCCTGCCCGACCTCGATCGACATCCCGCTCTTCATCCGTCAGATCGCGACCGGCACCCCCGAGGCGGCGGCGGCGACGATCTGGAGCCAGAACATCCTGGGCGGCATGTGCGCGCGGGTCTGCCCGACAGAGACGCTCTGCGAAGAGGCCTGTGTGCGCGAGGCGGCCGAGGGCAAGCCTGTCGAGATCGGCCAGTTGCAGCGCTTTGCCACCGATACGGCGATGGCCAAGGGGCTGCACCCCTTCGAACGCGCGGCCCGCACGGGCAAGCGGGTGGCGGTGGTCGGGGCGGGGCCGGCGGGCCTCGCCTGTGCGCACCGGCTGGCGCTGCATGGCCATGACGTCGTGGTCTTCGAGCGGCGCCCGAAGGCGGGGGGCCTGAACGAATACGGCATTGCCAGCTACAAGGCGACCGGCGGTTTTGCGCAGAGGGAAGTCGACTGGCTGTTGCAGATCGGCGGGATCGAGATCCGGACCGGGATGGAATTGGGCCGCGATGTGACGCTGGACCAGTTGAAAGCCGATTATGACGCAGTCTTCATCGGCGTGGGTCTTGCGGGCGTCAACGCGCTGCGGGCTGAGGGCGAGGACAAGGCGGGCGTCCGCGACGCAGTGGATTTCATCGCCGAGCTGCGCCAGGCGGCGGACCTGTCGAAGCTGCCGGTGGGCCGCGATGTGGTGGTCATCGGCGGCGGGATGACGGCGGTCGATGCGGCGGTGCAATCCAAGCTTCTGGGGGCCGAGACGGTGACCATCGTCTACCGGCGCGGGCAGGAGAAGATGTCGGCTTCGGGCTACGAGCAGGACCATGCGGTGCAGACCGGCGTCAGGATCATCCACAATGCCGCCCCGGTCCGGGTGATCGGCAATGGCCATGCCGAGGGCGTGGAGTTTGCCTATACTTCGGACGGGCCGGGCGGGCTGAAGCTGTCGGCCGAGACCTTCACCCTGAAGGCCGACCAGGTGTTCAAGGCCATCGGCCAGACGCTGTCCGGAACGCCCGCCGGGCTGGCGGTCGAGGGCGGCAAGCTTGCGGGTCATTCCGGCAAGGTCTGGGTCGGGGGCGACTGCGCGGCGGGCGGCGAGGACCTGACGGTGACGGCAGTGGCCGAAGGGCGCGATGCCGCCGAGGCGATCCACGCTGCGCTGACGGGCGCGTGATGCGGGCGCATTCCCCTTGCCTTGTCCGGGCACCCGAGCCAGAAGGGGCGCCGGAAGGGGCCCCTCTTGGAAGCGTTCGCCGAAAGCATCATCGCCTTCATCGAGGCGCACCAGGGCTGGTTCCCGGTGATCATGGTGCTGTTCGCGGCGGCCGAAACCACGGCCTTCCTGTCCATCCTGATTCCCTCGACTCCCGTTCTCGCGGCAGTGGGCGCGCTTGCGGCGACCGGAGCGCTGTCCTTCTGGCAGCTTTGGGTCGGCGCGACCATCGGCGCGCTGATCGGGTCGAGTTTCAGCTACTGGCTCGGCTGGCGCTACGGCACGACCGTCCTGAAGATGCGCCCCCTGCGCGACCATCCCGAATGGGTCGAGAAGGCGCAAGGAGCCTTCGACAGATACGGGCCGGTGACGATCCTGATCGGACACTTCACCACGATCTTCCGCCCGGTGGTCTTCCTGATGGCCGGGATGAGCGGGATGACCGTGCCCCGCTTCGCCTTCTGGAACGGTCTGGGCTGCGTGGCCTGGGCCTTCATCGTGCCGAAACTCGGCCAGGTCGGCGGCGACCTCATCGGCTGGATCTGGTCGCTGTTCTGACGCTTGGTGGGGTGAAACCCCGCCCACCGCATCCTCTCTCAGCTTTCGCCAAGGAGGTTTCCCATGGCTAACCTTTCCTCGAACTTCATCGGCATCAAATCCCCGAACCCTTTCTGGCTGGCCTCGGCCCCGCCGACCGACAAGAAATACAATGTGGAGCGCGCCTTCGAGGCGGGCTGGGGCGGCGTGGTGTGGAAGACGCTCGGCAGCGAGGGGCCGCCGGTCGTCAACGTCAACGGCCCGCGCTACGGCGCGATCTGGGGGGCGGACCGGCGGCTTCTGGGGCTGAACAACATCGAACTGATCACCGACCGCCCGCTGGAGGTGAACCTGCAGGAGATCAAGGAGGTCAAGCGCAAGTGGAAGGACCGGGCGCTGGTGATCAGCCTGATGGTGCCCTGCGACGAGGACTCGTGGAAAGACATCCTGTCCCGGATCGAGGATACGGAAGCCGACGGGGTGGAGCTGAACTTCGGTTGTCCGCACGGCATGGCGGAACGCGGCATGGGCTCGGCCGTGGGCCAGGTGCCGGAGTACATCGAGATGGTCACGCGCTGGGTGAAGAAACACTCCCGCATGCCCTGCATCGTCAAGCTGACGCCGAACATCACCGATGTCAGGAAGCCTGCCGAGGCCGCCAAGCGCGGCGGGGCGGATGCGGTGTCGTTGATCAACACGATCAACTCGATCACGAGCGTCAACCTGGACGACTACTCGCCCGAGCCGATGATCGACGGCAAGGGCACGCATGGCGGCTATTGCGGCCCGGCAGTGAAGCCGATCGCGATGAACATGGTGGCGGAGATTGCGCGCAGCGCGGATACCCGCGGCTTGCCGATTTCCGGGATCGGCGGCATCACGACATGGCGCGACGCGGCCGAGTTCATGGCGCTTGGTGCTGGCAACGTGCAGGTCTGCACGGCCGCGATGACCTACGGCTTCAAGATCGTGCACGAGATGATCTCAGGGCTCTCGCAGTACCTGGACGACAAGCAGATCGGCCTTAACGATCTGGTGGGCCGTGCGGTGCCGAACGTGACCGACTGGCAGTACCTGAACCTGAACTATGTCGCCAAGGCGCATATCAACCAGGATGACTGCATCAAATGCGGGCGCTGCTATGCGGCCTGCGAGGACACCAGCCATCAGGCCATCGCCATGTCGCCGGATCGGGTGTTCACGGTGAAGGACGAGGAATGCGTGGCCTGCAACCTCTGCGTCAATGTCTGCCCGGTCGACGACTGCATCACGATGGTGCCGATGGCGAAAGGCGCGGTCGATCCACGCACGGGGCGCAAGGTTGGCGATTATGCCAACTGGACCACGCATCCGAACAACCCCAGCGTAGCGGCGGAGTAAGCAAATCTGCTGCCCTGGCGAGGCAAGGGCACTGATAGCCCGGCCTCACCTGGCTTCATGAGGATCCGGCCGGTTGGCGACAGCCTGCACTGGTCCTGGTCTCACACGCGACTTTTGGCAAAGGTTGACCGCAAGGGGAATCCCTGACCTGAAACACCCGCAGGATCTGTGGTACCCTGCGCGCCTGTCGGGGTTGCCCGAAATTTAGATTCTTCATTTGCCCCGACTGCTTTCAGAACGAATTCATTCACGAGGATAGTCACATGACCACGAAGTTGGATGTGCGCCACGGCGACGTGCCGCGCGAAATGAGCCGTGCTTCCCTGAATGCCCTGAGCGGACATGGCGACCCCGGAAAATTCGGGCGGATGTTCCCGATGCTCGATCCGCTTGTCGTTGGTGACGACGCGCTTTTCGAGCTTGCGCAGGCCATGGTCGACGCAACCCCTGGCGATCCTTCGGGCAACAACCCCGGCATCCCGGCGGGATTCACCTACCTCGGCCAGTTCGTCGACCATGACATCACCCTTGATCTGACGCCGCTTGAACAGGCCGAAGCCGATCCGCTTGCCACCCAGAATTTCCGAACGCCGGGCCTCGACCTCGATGCGCTGTACGGGCCGGGGCCGTCCCTGGCGCCCTACCTCTACCAGCGCAATCCCGCGACCGGAAAGATCAACGCAAAGCTGCTGGTCGGGACAACCGCCGAATCCGAGGGAAGGTCGCCGCCCGACGGCACCAAGATTCCGCGGATCGAGAACGACCTGCCGCGGACCCGTTTCGGCCGCGCCTCCATTGGCGACGAGAGGAACGACGAGAACCTTCTGGTGGCGCAGACCCACCTCGCCTTCCTGAAGTTCCACAACAAGGTCGTCGAACATCTCCAGACCACGAAACCCGGCCTGGAAGGCGGCGCCCTGTTCGACGAGGCACGGCGGATCACGACCTGGCATTACCAGTGGATTGTGCTGTTCGATTTTGTCGAGCGCCTGACGGAAAAGGGTCTGATTGCGAAGATCAAGCGTGACGGGCGGCGGTTCTATCGGTTCAAGACGCGCCCCTATATCCCCGCCGAGTTTTCGGCGGCGGCCTACAGGCTGGGCCATTCGATGATCCGCGAGGCTTACAGTCACAACCGGCTGTTCGGTTTCGGGCCGGGCACGTTCGCGCCCGCCAATCTGGGCCTGCTCTTCGCCTTCACCGGCAAGTCGGGCTCGATCGTCGGCGACATGCTGGGCCATCCGGTGCTCGGGCCGCAGCTCGGGCCGATGCTGCCGATCGGCCCGATGAAGGAGTTGCCCTCGAACTGGGCGATCGACTGGCGCCGGTGGTATGAATTCAACATCGCCGGCGTGCCACTGAACCTTTCAAGGAAGCTCGATCCCAAGCTGGTGCCGACGCTGAGCCTGTTGCCGGGCGAGACGGACCGTTCGGCCGTGCTGGCCTTCCGCAACCTGCGCCGGGGCGTGATCCTGGGGCTGCCCTCGGGGCAGGATGTGGCGAAGGCGATGAGCATCGCACCCCTGAGCGAACAGGATCTGTCCAAGGGGGCGGATGGCGCCATCGCGAAGGCGCACGGCATGCACAAGAAGACGCCGTTGTGGTACTACATCCTGAAAGAGGCGGAAGTGGTGCACAACGGCACGCGCCTCGGGCCGGTCGGATCGACGATCGTGGCCGAGGTTTTCCTTGGCCTCGTGCATGGCGACCAGAAGTCCTTCATGTGGAAGACGGCGAACTGGAAGCCCGAGTTGCCGGGCGCCGTGGCAGGTGAGTTCACCATGGTCGACCTGCTGAACTTCGTGGGCGATCTGAACCCGGTGGGTTAGGCGGGAAGGGTCCGGTTCGCGAAAAGGCCCGCGCGCGGGGCGCATCCCCTCGCGCGCGGCACGCGGGGCCGTCAGCCCAGCGGCAGGGGGTTGAGTCCGGCCACGATACTTGCCCTGATATAGGCGAGACGTGCGGCCTCGGCGGCTGCGGCGGCGCTGATTTCGGCCGTCATCCGCGCCTCCATGAGCTGCGGGTCACTGGTGGCCGATCTCGCCCCTGCCTCCCGCAGGGCCCGCTCGACGACCGGCGCCGCAACCGGCGCGGTCGCGTCAACTGCACCCTTTTGCGGTGGTTCGGCCGGTGCCGCTGCGGGCGCCTCCGCCACCGGAAGAGCCGCCCGGATGCCGGTGATCATGCCCATGGTGTCGCCCTCCTGATCCAAGCTCCGCTCGGACATATCTTAACGCAAAAGCAACGGGTTCTCAGCCGAAGTTTGTGTAAGATTCTAGCGTTTTGGGTCCAGAAGCCGCGCGAACAGGGTTTCCAGGAAGCGCCCGGCCTCGATGAACGGGTCATGCCCCGGCCCCAGGACGGCCCGGACCTGCACGTCGAAATCGGCGTAATGCTGGGTCAGGGCCCAGATCGAGAAGATCAGGTGCACCGGATCGACCCGCGCGATGCGGCCCTCGTCCATCCAGCGGGTCAGGACCTGCGCCTTGTCGGCCACCAGGTGCCGCAGGTCGCCCTCGATCGCGTCGCGCATCCGGGGGGCGCCTTGCAGGATCTCGTTGGCGAACAGGCGGCTTTCGCGCGGATAGTCGCGCGCGAGGTCCAGCTTGCGGCGGACATATCCCATGATCTCGGCCAAGGGCTCGCCACCGGGGTTCATTGCGCGCAAGGGGTCAAGCCAGGTGTCAAGGAGCCCGGTCAGCAGCGCCTTGTGCACCTCCTCCTTCGAGGGGAAGTAGTAGAGGAGGTTCGGCTTCGACAGGCCCGCGCCCTCGGCGATCTCGTCCAGCGTCGCGCCGCGAAAGCCCTGCTGCGAGAACACCTTCAGCGCCGCGTCAAGGATAAGCTCGCGGTTGCGCTGCTGGATGCGGGAACGTGGGCGGGCGGTGGGCGACATGGAACCTGGTCAGATTGCCGGACCCCTTGGATAGCGCGGGCCGCAATGCTAGGTCAAATCATTCGCCGTCATGCGCTTACGCGCAACGACCCGGACAACAGCGGGAGGGAGCAATGGCCGCAGACCGAACGTCCTTGACTGGCGCGGGGCACAGCTGATGCGCGCATCCTGCACGGCGACGGTGCTGGTCGATGACGAAAGGGTGCGCGTCACCCGGTTCGACTTCGCGCCGGGGGCGGAAACCGGCTGGCACCGCCACGGGCATGACTATGTGATCACCGCGATCACCGATTGCCACATGTTGCTGGAAGACCCCGGCGGCGGCACGCGGCAGGTTCTGGTCCCTGTGGGTACCGCCTACCGGCGTTCGGAAGGCGTGGAGCATAACGTGGTCAACGACGGCACAGCACCGATGAGCTTCGTCGAGGTGGAGCTGAAAGAGGCGCCTCCCCGGCCCTGACGGCGGGTGACCGCCCTATTCTGCCGCCAGGACCTTGATCGCCCTGACCACCAGCTTGTGATCCTCGACCTGCGGCAAGCCCGAGACAGTGGCTACAGCCACCACGCCGGTGCCCCTGACCCGGATCGGCACCGCGCCTCCGCTGTCGGCATAGTCCCCGGCCGGAAGCCCATGGCGGTCCAGGCTCTCGTCCTTGGCCCGGTTGCGCTGGCCGACCAGCAGCGAGGGCAACTGGAACGCCAGCGCCACGTTCGACTTGCGCCTCGCCCAGAGATCGTTCAGCGGCGCCGAACCGGGCAGGGCCGCGTGGAACAGCACCCGGTCAGCCGTGCGGATGTTCACGACGACCGGCATCTTCCCGGCCTGCGCAAGCTCGACCAGGATCTGCCCCAGCCGCAGGGCGCGGGATTCGTCGAACCCGTCAAGCTCCAGCCGCGCGAATTCGGCCTCAAGGTCAGCCACGTCCATCCTCATCTCCTCAGATTGCCCCGATCCCGCGCAGGACCATGTCCTTGACGCTCGCCTTGGCGTCCTTCCACTGCTTGTCGCTCAGGGGTCGCCCCGCGTTCAAGGTCTGGATCTGGTGGCCGAAGTCGGCGTAGTGCTGCGTCGTCGCCCAGAGAAGATACAGCAGATGCCGCGGGTTCACCGGTCGCATCTTGCCCTCGTCGATCCAGCGCTGGATCACCCCGATCCGCCCCTCGGTCCAGTCGCGCAGCGTGGTTTCCAGATAATCCTGGATTACCGGCGCGCCATGCATCACCTCGGACGCCCAGACCTTGGAGCCATGCGGATGGGTGCGGCTGATGTCCATCTTGGCGTCGACATAGGCGCCGATGCCTTCGACGGGGCCGGGGGCATCGTCAAAGCTGGAGGCCGCATCGAGCCAGATCTCGAAGATCTGCTGCACCACCCGGCGGTAGAGGTCCTCCTTGGTGGCGAAATAGTAGTGCAGGTTGGCCTTCGGCAGCCCCGCCATGTCGGCGATCAGCTGCATGGTGGCACCCCCGAATCCCGCCTCGGCAAAGACCTTTTCGGCGGCGTCCAGGATGGCGCGTTCATTCTCGCGCCGGATGTCCGTGCGGCGGCCGGGCTTCAGGCGGGAAATCTGGGCGTCGCCGCTCATCGTGCCTTGGATTTTCGTTGACCGTCTGGTCAGGTTGTGGTGCGCTTCACCTTGACCATACGGTCAGGAAATGAGTCGCGGCAAGGGGCAGGATGGCCCCGCGCGAACAGGGAGCTAGGCCATGGCAGCCACCGGGGACAACCTGCGGATCAATTCTGAACGCCTCTGGCAGAGCCTTGAGGACATGGCGAAGATCGGCCCGGGCGTCGCGGGCGGCAACAACCGCCAGACCCTGACCGATGCCGATGGCGAGGGGCGGCACCTCTTCGCGGGCTGGTGCAAGGCGGCGGGCCTGACCATGGGCGTCGACAGCATGGGCAACATGTTCGCCACGCGGGCCGGGACCGACCCCGATGCGCTGCCGGTCTACATGGGCAGTCACCTCGATACCCAGCCGACCGGGGGCAAGTATGACGGGGTTCTCGGTGTGTTGGGAGCCTTGGAAGTGGTCCGCACGCTGAACGACATGGGTGTTCGCACGAAGCACCCGATCGTGGTGACCAACTGGACCAACGAGGAAGGCGCGCGGTTTGCACCTGCGATGCTGGCGAGCGGCGTCTTCGCGGGGATCCATACCGAGGACTATGCAAAGTCGCGGAAGGACCTCGACGGCAAGCTCTTCGGCGAGGAGCTTCAGCGCATCGGCTGGGTCGGCGATGAGGCGGTCGGCGCCCGAAAGATGCATGCGATGCTGGAGCTGCATATCGAACAGGGGCCGATCCTGGAGGCCGAGGGCAAGTCCATCGGCGTCGTGACCCACGGGCAGGGGTTGTGGTGGCTGGAGATCACGCTGACCGGCAAGGACGCCCATACCGGCTCCACCCCGATGAACATGCGGGTGAATGCAGGCCTCGGCATGGCGCGGATCACCGAACGCGTCCACCAGATTGCCATGAGCCACCAGCCAAACGCCGTGGGCGCGGTGGGGCAGGTGAAGGTCTTCCCGAACTCGCGCAACGTGATCCCGGGGCGGGTGGTGTTCACGGTCGACATCCGCTCGCCGGAACAGGCCAAGCTGGATGCGATGAAGGGTGAGGTGATCCGCGCCGCCCATGCGGTGGCGAAGGAACTGGGGCTGGGCTGCGAGATCGAAGACGTGGGCCACTTCGACCCGGTTACCTTCGACCCAGGCCTTGTGAAGATCGTCCGCCAGTCCGCTGAAAAGCTGGGATATTCCCACATGGACATCGTCTCCGGCGCCGGCCACGACGCCTGCTGGATCAACCGCGTCGCGCCAACGGTGATGGTGATGTGCCCCTGCGTGGACGGGCTGTCGCACAACGAGGCGGAGAAGATCAGCCCCGAGTGGGCGGCGGCGGGGACGGATGTGTTGCTGCACTCGGTGCTTGAGGTGGCGGGGGTGGTGGGGTGAGAAAGACACAAGGCATAAAGGTTCTGATCGACTATCCGAAGCGCTCGGAAAGAAATGCTTCGACGTATGAGTTCAACACGATCGAACTCGATGAAATTGAGGACTTGGGGGAACCTACAGAGGGTATTCCTAGTGAGCCAAAGCTTGGCGTTTTTTTTGAATGGACAGGATCGACCACGAAAAATCACGTTTTAAGAGCACAGATAACTGCCCCTCACATTGATGACGTTGATCCCATTAATAGCGAGAACCGGACACTAACCGTAGAAATAGGGTTGGACAGGTTCTTGGGCCTGCTCTCGAAAGCACTTCGGGATGGCAAGCTAAGGATAGAGCCAGAACAGTTGAGCGATCTGCTGATTTCACTTGGACAGTCGCTACAGAATTCGAAGCGAGGAACCCCATGACCACCATCATCAAGAACGGCACCGTCGTCACCGCCGACCTCACCTACAAGGCCGACGTCCGCATCGAGAACGGGGTGATCACCGAGATCGGGCAGGGCCTCAAGGGCGGGACGGAGCTTGACGCGACCGGGTGCTATGTCATGCCCGGCGGGATTGATCCGCATACGCATCTGGAGATGCCGTTCATGGGCACCTACTCCAGCGATGATTTTGAGAGCGGCACGCGGGCGGCCCTGTCCGGCGGCACCACGATGGTGGTCGATTTCGTGCTGCCGGGGCAGGGGCAGGGGCTGATGGATGCCGCCCAGATGTGGCACAACAAGTCGGGGCGGGCGAATTGCGACTATTCCTACCACATGGCGGTGACCTGGTGGGGCGAGAAGGTGTTTGACGGCATTGCCGACTCGATCAAGGCGGGCATGACCAGCTTCAAGCATTTCATGGCCTACAAGGGCGCCTTGATGGTGAACGACGACGAGATGTATCAGTCGTTCAGGCGGGTGGGCGACCTTGGCGGGCTGGCGATGGTCCATGCCGAGAACGGCGACGTGGTGGCGGAACTGACGGCGAAGCTCTTGGCCGAAGGCAACACCGGGCCGGAGGCCCATGCCTATTCCCGCCCCCCGCAGGTGGAGGGCGAAGCGACCAACCGCGCGATCATGATCGCCGACATGGCGGGGGTGCCGCTTTACGTCGTCCATACCTCCTGCGAGGAGGCGCATGAGGCGATCCGCAGGGCGCGGAGCCAAGGCAAGCGGGTCTGGGGCGAGCCGTTGATCCAGCACCTGACGCTGGACGAAAGCGAATACTTCCACCCCGACTGGGACCATGCCGCCCGCCGCGTCATGTCGCCGCCGTTCCGCAACAAGAAGCATCAGGACAGCCTTTGGGCCGGGTTGCAATCCGGCTCGCTGTCAGTCGTGGCCACCGACCATTGCGCCTTCACCACCGCGCAGAAGCGGTTTGGTGTCGGCAACTTCGCCAAGATCCCGAACGGAACGGGGGGCTTGGAGGACCGGATGCCGATGCTCTGGACGCATGGCGTGGCGACGGGCAGGTTGACGCCGAATGAATTTGTCGCCGTAACCTCAACCAATATCGCGAAAATCCTGAACTGCTACCCGAAGAAGGGCGCGGTTCTGGTGGGCGCGGATGCGGACCTTGTGGTCTGGGACCCGGAGAAGGAGAAGACGATCACCGCGGACAAGCAGCAGTCGTCGATCGACTACAACGTCTTCGAGGGTCAGAAGGTGAAGGGCCTGCCCCGGTTTACCCTGACGCGGGGGATGGTGGCGATCCATGACGGCGAGGTGCGGACCAAGGAAGGCCACGGCCAGTTCGTCGCACGGGAACCACGGCCTGCGGTCAACCGGGCGCTGAGCCAGTGGAAGGATTTGACGGCGCCGAGGCCGGTGGTGCGGTCGGGGATTCCGGCGACGGGGGTGTAGGGTCGGACCAGCAAAGCACCGGGATTCCGAAGAAATCCTCTTCGAAATCCGAAGGAAGCGGGCGAAAGGCGAGGGTCGTCGGCATGGCGGTCCTCATGTTTGGGAAGGCCACAGAATGCCACCCGGTTGCAACGGGAAGATGAAGGGACGACGGGTTTGAAGGATACGGCAAGCCAGAGCCAGCCGGTGATCGAGGCGAAGGGGCTGAACCTCGTCTTCCAGACGGCGGACGGGCCGGTGCAGGCGTTGAAGGACGTGAACCTGAGCATCGGCCAAGGGGAATTCGTGAGCTTCATCGGGCCAAGCGGTTGCGGGAAGACGACTTTCCTGCGGGCGATTGCGGCTTTGGAGACGCCGACCTCCGGGACCTTGACGGTCAACGGAATGCCTCCGGACGAGGCGCGGCGGAAGCGGGCCTATGGCTACGTGTTCCAGGCGGCGGGGCTGTATCCCTGGCGGACGATTGCCGGGAACATAAGATTGCCGTTGGAAATCATGGGGTTCGACCGTAAAGCTCAGGATGATCGGGTCAGTCATGTGCTGGAGCTGGTGGAGCTGAAAGGCTTCGGCAAGAAGTTTCCCTGGCAGCTGTCGGGGGGGATGCAGCAGCGGGCCTCGATTGCACGGGCGCTGGCCTTCGATGCCGATATCCTCCTCATGGACGAACCCTTCGGTGCGCTGGACGAGATCGTGCGCGACCGGCTGAACGAGGAGACGCTGAAGCTCTGGGCCCGCACCGGCAAGACCGTTGGATTCGTTACACATTCCATCCCGGAGGCGGTGTACCTGTCGACCAAGATCGTCGTCATGTCCCCCCGTCCGGGACGGATCACCGATGTGATCGACTCGCCCTTGCCGAGGGACCGGCCGCTCGACATCCGCGACAGCCGGGAGTTCATCGAGATCGCCCATCGGGTGCGGGAGGGGCTTCGGGCCGGGCATCATGACGAGTAGGGCAGGTGTCTGGAAAGCGTATGGAAAGCGTATGGAAACCGGCCATACGATGTATATACGGCCTGATCTGCGGGGACAGCGGTGAAGCGCTATGGCTAAGCCCCCGCCCACGCCGCCGAAACTGCCCCCACCCACGGTGGCACAATGCTGGCTGACCTTCTGGGCCTGGGTGCTGGGTGTCCCCCTGGCGGTCGTTGGCACTCTGGGGGTGATCTGGGTCGCGCTCTGGGCGCTTGGCAGCATGCCGATGGACGCTCGTGCCGGGATCGACATGATGACGACGCTCTGGTGGCTTGGAGTGATCGTGCTTCTCTACCCGGCGATGCTCTGGGTCTGGTGGGGCGACTTGCGCGACGGGCTGAAGGCGGCAAGGGACTGGGCGGCGATGACGCCCGAGGCGCGGGCGGCGGCCATCGCCGAGGCCGCCGCGGCGCCAAAGCCGAAGCGGAAGTCGCGGAAGAAAGGGTAGGGGGATGAGTGGCGTCACCTTCCTGTGGCTTGGCCTCGCGACCGGGGTCTTCGTCGGAGCCAATGCGGTGCTGAAGGTCTATGCGGTGAAGGGCGGCCTGCCGATCCTGTTCGGCGCGCTGGCGCTGTTCTGTCTGGGCAACTGGCTGATGGTGCAGGTGATGAAGGCGAACGGACTTGGCCTTGCCATCGCGCTGTCGGCGATCTTCCAGCTGGTGGCGATTTCCGTCATGGCGATCTTTGTCTTCGGCGAGCGGCCCACGGGGTTGCAACTGGCCGGAATGGCGCTCGGCTGCGTGGCGGTGGCGATGATCGCCTGGCCTGCGGGGGCGAAGGGATGAAATTCGGGAAAGCTCTCGCCCCGCTCGTTGTCGCCGTTTCTGGGCCAGTCGCGGGATTTGCGGATTCGCAAGTGATTCAGACTGCGGACTCGAAAGTTTCTGGAGCGTTGGAAGTCTCAGCAAGTTTTTCAGTGGTCTCGCGAGGCAATACATCCGCAGCCACGACCGCTGGAGACGGCGATCTCTACATCGGCGACAGGGCAATGCTTCGATTGACCTACAGTGGAGCCAAGGTGTTTGGCGACCAGGCCGATGTGACTTGTCTGATGCTTGATCATCAACCAAGCGGCGTCACTTTGGAAAGGGATTGCAGTCCCGCCCGGGTTCCGTTCGGCGCGGTTGGAGCCAGCGGAGAGTACTCCATCGGGTTTACGGTATTTCCGACTGATGCTCCGGGGCTATGGATCACGGAAGTTCAGTTCACAGATGCGCGGACGGCTGACTCGGTAACGGTCGAGATCAAATTCCGTGTGCATACGGAGTTGGAGAGTTGATGCGTAACCTCCTTCCCATCCTCACCATCCTCGCCGGGATCATCGTGCTCTGGTACGCAGGCACGGTCTGGCTGAACTCGGCCTGGGTTTATGATCAGGCACAACGGACCGGGACCACGGTCAGCTTCTCCGAGATGGTTGCGCAGACCATGGACCAGGACCGCCCCGTCCTGCCGCCGCCGCATCAGGTGGCGGCGGAGTTGGGGAAGGGGCTGTTCGGGCAGGCCGTCACCTCGAAGCGGAGCCTGATCTACCATGGCTACGTCACCTTCAAGGGCACGATGATGGGCTTTGGCCTTGGCATCATCGCCGGGGTGCTGCTGGCGATGGCGATCGTCCGGTTCCGGGTCATGGACATGTCGGTGATGCCCTGGGCGATCATCAGCCAGACCATTCCCATCGTGGCGCTGGCGCCGATGATCATCACGCTGTCCAGCAGGCTGGGGCTGGAGGGGCGCGACCTGCCGAAGGCGATCATCGCGGCCTACCTCAGCTTCTTCCCGGTGCTGGTCAGCATGGTAAAAGGCCTGCGCAGCCCGGACCAGATGCAGCTGGACCTCTTGAAAACCTACGGCGCGGGGGAAATGGCGACCTTCCTGAAGCTGCGGCTTCCGGCCTCGATGCCGTATTTCTTCGCCTCGCTGAAGGTGGCGATTGCGGCCTCGCTGGTCGGGACCATCGTGGGTGAATTGCCGACCGGGGCCATCGAAGGCCTGGGCGCGCGGATGCTGATCGGCTCGCAATTCGGGGAACCCCTGATCATGTGGGCCAGCCTGTTTGCCGCGGCGATCCTGGCAGGGATGCTGATCGTGGCGGTGGGCTTTGTCGAGCGGCTGGCGCGGCGGCGGATGGGGGTGCCGGGATGAGTGCGCTTGTCATCGCCCTTGTCGTCTGGCTGGCGCTTTGGGCGCTGAACGTCTGGCTGGCAGAGAGCCCGGTGTCCCGGACGCGGGCAGGCAAGGTGCTGGTGCCGGTGATCTTCGGCGCGACCGTGCTGGTCCTGTGGGAGGGTTTGGTCAGGGGGCTTGGGGTCGCCCCGGTGATCCTGCCCGCGCCGAGCGCGATTGCGGCGAAGATCGCGACCTCGCTGCCGATGCTATGGCAGGACTTCGCCCAGACCATCCTGAAGGGCGCGATCCCCGGTTTCCTGATCGGCTGCGGCGCGGCCTTCCTGACCGCCATCGCCATCGACCGCAGCCCCTTCCTGCAGCGCGGCCTTCTGCCAATCGGCAATTTCGTCGCGGCCCTGCCCATCGTCGGCCTCGCGCCGATCCTGGTGATGTGGTTCGGCTTCGACTGGCAGTCGAAGGCGGCGGTCGTCGTCGTGATGGTGTTCTTCCCGATGCTCGTCAACATCGTCGCGGGCCTGCAGGCGAGCGAGCGGATGCAACGCGACCTGATGGCGACCTGGGGGGCGAGCTACCTGCAGACGCTGGTCAAGCTGCGGCTTCCGGCCGCAATGCCCTTCATCTTCAACGGGCTGAAAATTGCATCGACTCTGGCCTTGATCGGCGCCATCGTTGCCGAGTTTTTCGGCAGTCCGATCTACGGCATGGGGTTCCGCATCTCGACCGAGGTGGGTCGGCTTGGCCTTGACATGGTCTGGGCCGAGATTGCGGTGGCGGCATTGGCGGGATCGGTCCTTTACGGGCTGGTCGCGCTGATCGAACGGTGGGTGACCTTCTGGCATCCGTCGCAACGGCATTAACAAGGCCCCGAGAGCTGGGCACAACACGGGAGAAGACGATGAAGAAGCTACTGATGGCGGCGGCCTTGGCAGCGATGGCGACGGGCGCCAGCGCCGAGGATGTGAAGCTGCAACTGAAATGGGTCACGCAGGCACAGTTCGCGGGCTACTATGTCGCGCAGGCCAAGGGATTCTACGAGGAAGAGGGGCTGAACGTCACCATCCTTCCCGGCGGGCCGGACATCGCGCCGACCCAGGTCATCGCGGGTGGCGGGGCGGATGTCGTGGTCGACTGGATGCCATCGGCCCTTGCGGCGCGGGAAAAGGGCCTGCCGCTCGTCAACATCGCGCAGCCGTTCAAATCCTCGGGGATGCAGCTGACCTGCCTCAAGGAATCCGGCGTGGAAACCCCGGCCGATTTCAAGGGCAAGACGCTGGGCGTCTGGTTCGGCGGCAATGAATATCCGTTCCTGAACTGGATGGCCAAGCTTGGCTACAAGACCGACGGCTCGCCCGACGGGGTGACGGTGCTGAAGCAGGGCTTCAACGTCGACCCGCTGTTGCAGAAGCAGGCCGCCTGCATCTCGACCATGACCTACAACGAATACTGGCAGGTCATCGACGCGGGCATCACGCCCGAGCAGCTGGTGAACTTCAACTACACCACCGAAGGCGTGGCGACGCTGGAAGACGGGCTTTACGTGCTTGAGGAGAAGCTGGCCGATCCGGCCTTCGTCGACACGATGGCGAAATTCGTCCGCGCCTCGATGAAGGGCTGGAAATATGCCGAGGAGAACCCGGACGAGGCGGCGATGATCGTGCTGGAGAACGACGAGACCGGCGCCCAGACCGAAGCGCACCAGAAGCGCATGATGGGCGAGATCGCCAAGCTGACCGCCGGGTCGAACGGCGCGCTGGACGAGGCGGACTACCAGCACACGGTCGACGCGCTGATGGCGGGCGGGTCGGATGCGGTGATCACCAAGGCCCCGGAAGGCGCCTGGACCCACGCCGTGACCGACAAGGCGCTGGCCAACTGACAGGTTCGGCTTTCGACGAGTGCACCCCGGCCGGTCCGGGGTGCATTTCATTTGGTACGGTTCCTGACTTTGTCCGCAGCAGGATTCGGGATAGTCTCGACCAGTTCCTTTCAGGTCGGGATTACATCATGCGTTTCTGGATGCTCTTCCTCTGGCTTTCCCTTCTGACCCCCGTCCGCGCCGATGAGGCCGCCTGTCTGGCCTCCCCGGATCAGGCCTGCCTCCTTGACCTCGCGGCCGCGCGCGCTCTGGCGCAGGAGGAGGTGCGGGACACGGTCGGCGATCTGCTGGCGATTGCCGCGATCGAGGAGCGCGCCGGATCGGCCCGGGCCGACGCGACGGTGCGGAGGCTTCCGGACCTGCTGGCGGCGCGTGAACCGGCGGGCGGAAAGCGGATCGAGCTTCTGTCCAGCGGGACGGCGGGTGTCGACATGGCCGGTGCGCCCAGGCTTTCGGCGGTACTGGCCGACCTGGTCAGCCAGACCGCGACCGATGACCCGACGGACCGCGCGAATCTGGAAGTCGGTCTCCGGGCCATTGCGGGCCAGGAGGATCGCGTCCGACAGTCGATCATGGATGCGGACCCGGGTGTCCGGGCGGATATTGCCCTGTTCGCAGCCACCGGCTTCATGGAGGCGGATGCCTACGCCAGCGCCTACGCACTTGGCGATCTGATCAGCTCCGATGATTTCCGCGCACTGTTGGACCGGACGGCCGTGATCCTTCTGCTGCGCGGGGACCGGATCGACGCCGCGCGGATCGCGGCCGTGACGACTGCGGATCGGGACACGCGCATGATGTCGCTGCTGCTGGTCGCCCGCGCCCTGGCCGAGCAGGGTCGGTCGGCGGAAGCGCAAGCGCTGGTTGCGGCGGTGGACAGGCTGTCCGGGCCCGCCTCGTCGCAAGACTACCTGCCCTTTGCCAAGGCCGAAGTGCTGGCGCGCCTGGGCCAGCGCGACGCAGCCCTGCAAGAGCTTGCCCGCAGCCCCGAAGGCCTGATCCCGCCCCGGCGCATCGGCGAAGTGGAGGCCACGGCCGCTTTGGTTGCAGGAGATGTGGACGAATTCCTTGCGGTGATCGCCCGGGCGGAACGGCCCACGGAAGGTGGATACTGGGTGAAGGTTGCCGTGCTGGCAGCGATGCAGGCGGGGCAGGGCGACCTTGAACCCGTGTTCGGGCGCCTTTCGGCGGACCATCTGCCGTTTGCCCTGAATGCGTTCGGGTTGCAGCAAAGCCGGGCGGGCGACATGGAAGCGGCACGATCGACACTGTCGCGCCTGCGCTCGCTGGGTGCGGCGGGCAGGGTGCATGGCGATTTCCGCGCCGTGCTGGCACGGCTTCTGGTCAGGAATGGCGACGTGGCCGAAGGCGTGGCGCTTGCCGCCGAGGGGAGCGATCCGCGTCTGATCGCCGAGCTTGCAACACTGCTGCCCGAATGAGCCGACGCTCGACAGGTTGTAAAGCTTCACAAGACTTGTAAAGTCTGCGGCGGAGGACCCCATGCCGCTGCCTGCCCTGACCGGAACCAAGCTGCGCGAGCGTCGACTGGCGGCAGGCCTGCGGCAGTCCGACGTTGCGGCGACGGCCGGGATCTCTGCCTCCTATCTCAATCTGATCGAGCACAACCGCCGCAAGGTCACGCCCGAGGTCATGGAGCGGCTGGCCGATGCCCTGTCGATCGACCGGCAGGCGCTGGCCGAGGGCAAGGACGCGGTCCTGGTCGCGGATCTGCGGGCCGCAGCGGCCCGGGGGGGCGAGCAGGGCGTGGAGGTGGAGCGGGTCGACGAGTTCGTCCACCGGCTTCCCGGCTGGGCGGCACTTCTGGTCACGCTCGATGCGCGCGGGCTGGCGCTGGAGCGCGCGGTCGAAGCGCTGAACGACCGGATGACGCATGACCCGCACCTGTCGCAATCGCTGCACGAGCTTCTGTCCTCGCTGTCGTCGGTGCGGGCCACCGCGGCGATCCTGGCGGAAACGCCCGACCTGGAACCGGACTGGGCGGCGCGGTTCCACCGGAACCTGCATCAGGACAGCGAACGGCTGGCGGCGGGGGCCGAGGCGTTGGTCGGCTTCCTGGATGCAGGGCAGGGAATCGAGGAGCAGGGCATTGCGGCCCCGCAGGAGGAAGTGGAAGACTGGCTGCGTGGTCGGGGCTGGGCGCTTGCGGATGGCGAACCGACCGCAGGGCTGGAGGACGAGATCGCGCGGCTGGCCTCAAGCGCGGCAAGAAGCCTTGCACGCGCCCATGTCGCCCGCGCGCGGGAAGATGCGGCTTGGCTGCCCGAGGCCGAGTTCGCTGCGGCGCTGGAGGATCTGGGATCGGACCCGCTGGCCGTTGCCGACCGCTTCGGATGCTCGCCGCTGGCCGCGATGCGGCGCATGGCCGGGGCCGCCGGGATGCAGGCGGGCCTTGTCGCCTGCGATGGCTCGGGCACGCTGATCTTCCGCAAGCCCGCCACCGGCTTTCCGCTGCCGCGCTTCGGCTCGGCCTGTCCGCTCTGGCCGCTTTATGCCGCCCTTGGCCGCCCGATGCAGCCGGTCGAGGCGCGGGTGCAGATGGCCGGGCAGAGCGACCGGCGGCACCGGGTCGTGGCCTGGGGCGAGGTACGGCATCCGCAGGGGCTGCGCGGGCCGGAACTGCGGGAGGCGGCGATGCTGATCCTGCCGGACGACGGGGACGGGCCGGTCACGCGGATCGGATCGAGTTGCCGCGTCTGCGCCCGCGGCGACTGCCCGGCGCGGCGCGAGCCCTCGATCCTCGCTTCCGAAGGGGTGGCATGAGGGGAGGAACGCCGTTGACCGCCGCGACGCGGCGCAGTGGCCGCGGAAGACCATGGTGGCGGCATCTCCTCGGCAAGGCTTTGACAGGCGGCTCGCTTTGCGCCGATAGTGCGGGCAGGGGGACGCAGGGCCCCGGGGGGAACCAGTGGCACAGCATGTGCTTCTCATCGAGGACGAACCGAACATCGCCGAGGCGATCCGTTTTCTCCTGACCCGGGACGGGTTGCGGGTAAGCCATGCCGCCGAAGGCGCCGCCGCTCTGGCGCTTCTGCACCGCGATCCGCCGGACATGGTGATCCTCGACCACATGCTGCCCGGCATGTCCGGACTGGAAATCCTGAGCGCGATCCGCGCCGATCCGGCCAGCCGCGACCTGCCGGTGATGATGCTGACCGCGCGAGGCCGCGACCGCGAGATGGCCGAGCGCGCCGGTGCCGACCGCTTCATGACCAAACCCTTCGCCAACGCCGAGATCGTGGCCGAGGTGCGCAGCATGCTGGGGCGCGGATGAGGCGTCCGCGGCGTCCGCTGTTCCTGGCCCGGGCTCCCTACCGGCGAAGGCGGCTGCGTGATGCGGCACGGCTTCTGCCCGTGTTCGGGGTGTTCCTGCTGCTTCTGCCGCTGCTCTGGACCCCGGATTCGCGCATGTCGCTGTCATCGGGCGATGTGATCTACTTCTTCTCGGTCTGGCTGGTGCTGATCGGCCTGGCCGCGGCCTTTGCCCCCGGCCTGCGCGGCGGGGATGGCGCGGACGAGGAGGAGGACTGAGGTGCCCTTCAACCTCCTGGTCCTGGCCTGCTTCCTGTACGTGGCCTTTCTGTTCACCGTGGCCTTCGTGGTCGAGGGGCGGGCGGCGAAGGGGCGGCTCGGCTGGCTGCGTTCGCCCGTGGTCTACACCCTGTCGCTGTCGATCTATTGCACCGCCTGGACCTTCTACGGCGCGGTCGGCTATGCCGCGCGGTCGGGCCTTGAATTCCTGACGATCTACTTCGGCCCGACGCTGGTCTTCGTCGGCTGGTGGTGGCTTCTGCGCAAGCTGGTCAGGATCGGGCGGCAGCACCATGTCACCTCGATCGCCGACCTGATCTCGTCGCGCTATGGCAAGTCGAACACGTTGGGCGTGATCGTCACCGTTATCGCCGTGGTGGCGGCAACCCCCTACATCGCGCTTCAGTTGCAGTCGGTCGTGCTGTCCTTCGGCGTCTTTGCCAGTGCCGCACCCGATGGCTCGCGCCCGCTCGACCCTGGGCAGATCGCGGTCTGGGTGGCGGTGGGCCTTGCGTTCTTCACCATCCTGTTCGGGACCCGCAACCTCGACGCGCGCGAACAGCACCACGGGATCGTGACGGCCATCGCGGTCGAGGCGGTGGTCAAGCTGGTGGCGCTGCTGGCGGTCGGCAGCTTCGTCGTCTGGGGCATCGCGGGCGGCTTGGCCGACGTCATCGCCCGGATCGACGCGGCCGACCTTGCCGCCTGGCAGGTCCAGCCGGGGCGCTGGACGGGGATCATCTTCCTGTCCGCGGCGGCGGTGATCTGCCTGCCCAGGATGTTCCAGGTCATGGTGGTCGAGAACGAGGACGAGGGCCACCTTGCCCGCGCCAGCTGGGCCTTCCCGCTGTATCTTCTGGGCATGAGCCTCTTCATCGTGCCGATTGCGGTGGTGGGGCTGGAGCGTATGCCCGTGGGCGCCAACCCGGACATGTTCGTGCTGACCCTGCCCTTGGCCGAGGGGCAGGGGGCGCTGGCGATGCTGGCGTTCCTCGGCGGCTTCTCCTCGGCCACCTCGATGGTGATCGTCGAATCCATCGCGCTGGCGACGATGATCTCGAACCATGTGATGATCCCCTTGTGGCTGCGGCTGCGGCCCGCGGCGGCGGCGGCGGACGATCTGCGCTCGGTCGTCTTGATGGCGCGACGGCTGGCGATCACGGCGGTGCTGGCGCTGGGATACGGCTATTACCAGCTGTCCGGCGGGTCGGCGGCGCTGGCGTCCATCGGCCTGATTGCCTTCCTGGGCGTGGCGCAGGTGCTGCCCGTGATGCTGGGCGGCATCTTCTGGCGGGGTGCCACGCGGACCGGGGCGATCCTGGGGCTGATCACCGGGTTGGCGGTCTGGGCCTTTGCGTCGTTCCTGCCCTCGTTCGGGCCCGGCGCGGTATTGCCCGAGTCGGTCTTCACCCAGGGCCTGTTCGGCCAGGCCTGGCTGCGGCCGCATTCGCTCTTCGGGACCGAGGCCATGGACCCGATCATCCATGCGCTCTTCTGGTCGATGACCCTGAACGGGCTGGCCTTCTGCCTGGGCTCGCTGTTCACCTTCCCCGGTCCGGTCGAACGCCTGCAGGGCGCGGCCTTCGTCAACGTGTTCGAAGGCGCCGTCGGACCGCAACGCTGGGCGCGGGGGCGGGCGGAACCCGAGGCGCTTCTTGGCATGGCACAGCGCATCCTGGGCGAGGAGGCGGCTCTTTCGCTCTTCCAGGTGGCGGCACGCGCGCAAGGAAAGGAGGGGTTCCTGCCCGACCCGACGCCCGCCTTCCTCGACAGCCTTGAGGCGCGGCTGTCCGGCTCGGTCGGGGCGGCGACGGCGCATGCGATGATCAGCCAGCTTGTCGGCAGGGCGACGGTCACGGTCGAGGACCTGATGGCGGTGGCCTCGGAATCGGCGCAGATCCTGGAATATTCCGCCCGGCTGGAGGCGCGCGAGGCGGAACTGACCCGAACTGCAGGCGCGCTGCGCGAGGCGAACGAGAAACTGACCCAGCTTTCGTTGCAGAAGGATGCCTTCCTCAGCCAGATCAGCCACGAGCTGCGCACGCCGATGACCTCGATCCGGGCCTTCTCGGAGATCCTGACCGAGGGCGACCTTCTACCGGAGCTGGTCATCCGCTATGGCCGGATCATCCATGACGAGGCCAAGCGGCTGACGCGGCTCCTGGATGATCTTCTTGACCTCTCGGTGCTGGAAAACGGCGCGGTGCAGCTGACCCTGGGCCTCGCCAGCCTGCAGGGCATGATCGACACCGCGCTGACGGCGGCCCGGGCGACCCGGCCCGAGCGCGAATTCCAGGTGGTCCGGGACCTGCCGTCGGAAACCATCTACATCAAGACCGATGCCGACCGGCTGACCCAGGTCTTCATCAACCTGATCTCGAACGCCCGGAAATACTGCGATGCGGCCCGGCCCGAACTGCGCATCGCCGTGCGGCACAAGGCAGGCCGGGTCACGGTGGACTTCATCGACAATGGCAGGGGCATTCCGAAGGGGGCGCAAGCGCTGATCTTCGAGAAGTTTTCCCGCCTCACCGATGCCAACCGGGCGGGTGGCGCGGGGCTGGGCCTGGCGATCTGCCGCGAGATCATGGCCAACCTCGGCGGCTCGGTCGCCTATCTGCCGGGGCAGGGTGGTGCGGCCTTCCGGGTGACGGTGCCCCTGCGGCTGGAAACGCTGGCGGCTTAACCTTCTGTGAAGGAAACGCGCGCTAGGGTCCTGTTATTGGGACAGGGCCACCATGACCTCCGCGATGACCGACGTGATCCGCCGCAAGATCGACCGTGCCCGCCCGGCGCAGGCGGATGGCGCCCCGGGGGCCGACCGGGGCTGGCGGCTGGCGCTGGCCCGTGCGGCGCGCGATGCCATGGGGCTCGACCTCGACTTCCGCAGCCTGACGATCGCCCGCCAAAGCCTGGCCGAGGTGCTGGAGATCGTGCCGGACCGCGCGCTGCTCGCGCTGCTCGACGGGCCTGCGGGCGGGCTCGGGGTGATCATGCTGGCGCCCTCGGTCACGGCGACCTTCATCGAACGGCAGACGCTGGGCCGCCTTGCCGCGCAGGCCCCCGCCCCGCGAAAAGCCAGCCGGATCGACGCGGCCATGGTCGCGGGGGTGATCGACCGGGCCCTTGCGGGACTGGACGAAACGCTGGCCGAGGAGGCGGACCTCGCCTGGGCCGGCGGCTTCCGCTACGCCAGCTATCTTGAAGACGCGCGCCCGCTGGCCCTTATGCTGGAGGATGAAGCCTATCGCGTGCTTTCCGCCGAAGTGCTGCTCGGCGGCGGCGGGCGGGCGGGCCAGGTGATCCTTGTGCTGCCCGCCCTTGGCCGCGGCGAGGCCCAGGCGCCCGGTCCCGATGTGGGCGAGGCAGAGGCGCCGCAATTCACCGCCGCACTCTCCGCTCGGGTGATGCAGGCTGATTGCCGACTGGACGCGATTGTCGGGCGGCTGATCCTTCCCCTGCGGCAGATCATGGCGCTGACGGTGGGCGAGACGCTTCTGCTGCCCTCGGCCGCCCTCGATGCGGTGTCGCTGGAAACGGTGGAGGGTCGGCATATCGCCGGTGCGCGCCTTGGCCAGCACCGCGGCATGCGCGCCCTGAAGCTGACCGAGGCGACCGTACGGCCCGCCAGTCAGGCGCCGCTCAGCCGTGCCGCGCCGGAAGGCCCGCCGCCCGAACTGCGCGCCGCGGGATAGGCGGGGCAGGGTCTGCGGGGGGCGTCAGCCCTTGGCCAGAACCTCGATCTGCGGGCGAAGGTGGTCAAGCTGATAGCCGAACCGGGCCGGCAGGCCGACCAGCTCATCCGCCGGGCGTTTGCCGGCATTGGCCAGGGCCCAGACGATGGAAGAGCGGTTGCCGGAGGCGCAGTAGGCGAAGACCGGTCCCGTCGATCCGGCGATTGCCGCGCCCTGCGCCGTCACATTGTCCATGGTCAGAGCACCGCCGATCACCGGGTTGGCGACAAAGGTCAGCCCGAGCGCCTCGGCCGCCTTGCGCATCTCGGCAGTGTGCAGATGCGGCGGGATTTCGCCGTCGGGCCGGTTGTCGATCACCGTGACATAGCCTGCCGCCTTGACGGCGGTGAGGTCGCCCGGTTCGATCTGGGGCGAAACGGCGTAGTCTGGGGTGATCGCGCGAATGTCCATCGGCCTCTCCACTGGGCGGCGCCGTCGCGGGCGCGGTGTGAAATCGGCGCGACCATAGCCAGCTTGGCAGGAAAGCGAAAGCACCGTTGACTTGGGTCAAGGCCAGCCCGGAGTATTGCGCCTAGACTTTGCGGGACAGAGGAGAAACCGATGCAGGCAACGCCGATTACCCCGATCCCCGCCCGCAAGGCGCAGCTGAAGAAACGCCTGACCGAGCTTGGCGCGCGGCTGGAGGCCATCGAGGAAGAGCTGGATTCGCACCAGAACCGCGACTGGGAGGAGCTTGCGACCGAACGCGAGGGCGATGAGGTGCTGGAAGCCACCGGCAATGCCGGGCTGGCCGAGATCACCCAGATTCGCGCCGCGCTGAAGCGGATCGAGGACGGCACCTATGGCGAGTGTGTCCGCTGTGGCGAACCCATCGCCGAGGCGCGGCTTGACGCGCTGCCCTGGACCCCCCTTTGCAGGAGTTGCGCGCAATGACCGCCCGCAAGACTCAACCGAAGCCGGGCGACCTGATGCGAGGCGAGGCCGAACTCCTCGCCGCCGGGTTTGAATTGCAGCATCAGGGGCTGGAACTCCTGCTCGCCGAGATGCGCGCGCTTGCGGCATTGATGCCAGGCGAGGATTCGAGCCTGCCAACCGATGCCGAAGTCGAGGCCGGCTTCGACAACATGCCGATCTGAGACGGGCACCGCGCGCGGCCCTTGTAAACTGCCTGCGGTTGTTTCTAACTTGCGCAGAAATCCGGGCAAGGGAACGGAAATGTCCGCAGACGGGCTGAGCGTTGAGCTGCGGGACGGGATCAGGATCCTGACCTTGGCCAATCCGCCCCTGAATGACCTGACCCCAGGGCTGCGGGCCGCACTGCTTGAGGCCCTGACCGCACCCGGCGATGCCTGCCGGGGCATCGTCCTGGCGGCCGAGGGCCCGAATTTCTCGGGCAACCTGCCGATTTCGCCCGACGCCGATGAGCCCAAGCCTGGCGAGTTGTGCCGGGCCATCGCGGAAAGCGCGGTGCCGGTGGTCGCCGTCCTGCAGGGGCTGGCGACGGGCCTCGGAGCCGAGCTGGCGCTGGCGGCGCGGGCGCGGCTGGCCAGTCCCGCGATGCGGATTTCCTTTGCCGAAATCACGCTGGGGCTTTGCCCCTCCGGCGGCACCACGCAACGCTTGCCGCGGCTGATCGGGGCGAAGGCGGCGTTGCGGCTTCTCCTTTCCGGTCGTCTGGTTCCGGCGTCCGAGGCTCTGGCGCTGGGGCTGGTCGACGGCATCACCGAAACCGCCCCCATCGCCTCGGCCGTGCGGCTGGCGGCAGCGCTTTCGGTCGGCGATCTTCTGCGGCGGGCAGAACCTGATCCGGTGGCCTGGACCCAGGCCGTGACCGAAGCGCGGGCCGCGCCCGGGCAGCGGATGCCCGCGGCGCGGCGGATCGTCGATTGCGTCGAGGCGGCGCTCGTCCTGCTGCCGGAGAACGCGCTCGCCTTCGAGACGGTGGCGCGCGCCGACCTTCAGGAGACGCCCGAGGCCATCGGACTTGCGGCCGCAGCCCGGGCCGAGCGGAGGGCGCTGGCGCTGCCGCCGGTGTTGGCGCGGCTGCAACCCCTGTCGGTTGACCGCATCGGCCTGGCGGGCGCCGCCCCCGATCTGGCGCGGGTCGCCGTGGCTGCGCTGTCGCGCGGGCTTCCCGTGACCTGGGCTTTCCCGGACGCAGCGGCGCGGCAGGCCGGGCTGGCGGCACTGGCCCTCGGCATGGAGGAGGGCTTGCGGACCGGGCACCTGTCGGCAGAGCGCGCCAAGGCGATGGAGGAGCGGGTTGCCGCGGTCGAAGGCCCGCTTCCGGTGCCGCTGCCCTTTGTGATCTGCGATTCTTCGCCCGGCGCCCGCGCCGGCTGGACCGGACTTCCCGGAGCCGCGCGGCTGGTGCTGGGCGGGCAGGACGGCGAGACGGGATTGGCCCTGGCCCCGGCCGGCCGGGTCTGCGAGGTGACGCTGCCACCGGATGCGCTGCCCCTGGCCCGCGCAACCGCGCTGGCCGGGCTGCGCCGGATGGGTCTCGCGCCGGTTCTGGTCGACGAGCGCCCGGTGATCGGCGCGCGGATGGCGGATGCGGGCCGCACGGCGCTGGCCTGGATGGTGGCGCGCGGCGTGCCGCGCCGGGTGATCGCACAGGCGCTGGACGAATTCGGCGTCCGCCCGCCGGACCCGGTCTCGATCGAGGCGCCGACGATCCTGCGGGCGATGTCGACGACCGAGGTCCTGAACCGCTGGCTCTCGGCGCTGGCCAATGAGGGCGCCCGGCTGGTGGACGAAGGCATCGCCCGGCGGCCCTCGGACATCGACTACCTGATGGTTGCGGGATACCAGTTTCCGCGCGCGCGCGGCGGCCCGATGCATCAGGCCGCCCAGCGCGGACTGATGGTCTTGCGCCACGACCTGCGCGCCTGGGGGGTCGAGGCAGCCCTCTGGAGCCCGGCAGCGCTGATCGACCGGCTGATCCGCGATGGCGAAAGCCTGGCCGCGCTTGACACCTGAGGCCGGGTTCAGCCCAGAAGGATGCCAGTCACCACCGCCGCAAGGCCAAGCGCCGAAACGCCCACTGCGGCAAGGTTGATCACGACGACGCGCTGCAGTTCGGTCCGCATCGCGGCCTCGTCAAGTCCCGCGCGCTTGGCCCGCGCCGCGCGCAGGATGCAGTAGCCAAGCCCGACCAGTCCGACCACGGTCAAGGCTGCCCCCGCCCAGATCAATGCCTGCATCGCCATTCCCCCGTTGTGCCGCGCCTGAGCTAGCCGGTCTTGCCCCGTCGTGCAAGCAAAGGGCCGCCGCTCTCCGATCGCGCCTTGAACCCGCCCCCCGCCACGGGGTAGGAACCCCCCGAACCCATTCCGACCAGAGGACCGCCATGGCCGACGCGACCGATCCCTATGCCGTCACCGCTGACGAGCTGCGCCAGTTCATCGAACGCTTCGAACAGCTGGAATCGGAAAAGAAGGATGTTGCGGAACAGCAGAAAGAGCTGATGGCCGAAGCCAAGGGCCGCGGCTACGACACCAAGGTCATGCGCAAGGTCATCGCCCTGCGCAAGCGCAAGCCGGACGAGCTGGCCGAGGAGGAAGCGGTGCTCGAGGTCTACAAGGCCGCCCTCGGCATGAGCTGATCACGGCTCGATCAGCCGGACGCCCGGAATGCGGGTGATCCGATCGACATCCGCGAGATAGGACCGGGTCATCTCCTCGACCAGGTCCCCGGTCCAGCCGGGGACGACGACTTCGGCCGAAAGCTGGTCGGGTCGACCGAATTTTTCCAGGAAGGCGGTGACGATCCGCCGCCGGTGCGATGCCGATTGCGGTGGGTGTTCGCGGCAATAGGCGTGGTAGCGTGCAAGGCCCGCCTCTGTCATCAGCCGCGACAGAAGCTCGTCGTCATCCTCCAGCACGGTATCCGGTCCGTGGCCGGACACCGCCTGCAAGACTTCGGGCCAGATGAGCGGCGTGTCCTCGTCGCACCAGACCGTCAACGGCACGCCGGGATTGGCGTCCTTGATCTGGCGGACGGTGTCGGACCAGCGCAACCGGGAGGGCTCGACCTGATGGAGGATGTCGGCGTGGCCCTTCGACTGCGCCCGGTCGCGCAGGTCGGGCAGGAAGGTGGCCGGGTTGCGGATGGCAAGGTGAAACTCGGCCTCGATGTCGGGAAAGATCTGGGTGAAGGCCCGCAGCCGATCGCCGCCGCTGGCATAGAGCGTCTCGCTGACCGCATAGGCGGGAAAGCTGAGGAAGCTGGTCCAGGACAGGATCAGCCGGTCGGCGGCAGCTTCGTCCATGATCTGGTCAAGGATCATCGCCTCGGTATCCTGCGAGGCTGCCGCGCCGCGCAACTGCACTGCCGTATCGCGCAAGAGCTTGCGGTAGCGGGTGGGCGAGGGCACGACGATGCCCTGTTCAGCCAGCACCGCGCGGTTCTTCAAAAGGCAGCGGACCAGGCGGTCCTCGTCGGTGCAATGGGCACCAAGGTGGTAGACGATGCGCATCGGGCCTGACTTGTCTGGCCGGGCAATCCGGGCCCGACGCCGGGACTATACGGGCTTTTCTGGACAGTTAAACCGCTTTCCTGTAACCGGCAGGGCAAGATGTCCGACCGTTTCGCTCAACTGCCCCGCCGCCGGATCTGGTCCCTGCCTGATGCCTGGACCATCGGCGCGGTGCTGATCGCGGCGGTCGTGCTGGCGCCGATCCTGTCGATCGCCTGGATCGCGCTGAACCCGACCGAGAACATCTGGCCCCACCTGATCGCGACCGTGCTGCCACGCTATCTGGGCACGACGCTTCTTCTGATGGCGGGGGTCGCCGGGCTGTCGGCGGCGATGGGAACGGGGGCGGCCTGGCTGGTCAGCCAGTACCGCTTTCCGGGGCGCGACTGGCTGGCCAATGCCCTCCTCTTCCCGCTGGCGATCCCGGCCTATGTCGGGGCCTATGCCCTGGTCGACCTCCTCGACTATGCCGGCCCGGTGCAATCGGCGCTGCGCTCGGCCTTCGGCTGGACCTCGGCCCGCGACTACTGGTTCCCCGAGACCCGTTCGCTGCCGATGGCGATCCTGGTGCTGTCCTTCGCGCTATACCCTTACGTCTACCTCCTCGCCCGCTCGGCCTATCGCGAGCAGTCGGGCCGCGCCTACGAGGTTGCGCGCGCCCTTGGCTGCGGCCCCTGGGCGCTGTTCCTGCGCATCGGCTGGCCGCTCGCCCGCCCGGCCATCGCCGCCGGGGTGGCGCTGGCGCTGATGGAGACGGTGGCGGACTATGGCACGGTGCTGCATTTCGGGGTGCAGACGCTGACGACCGGAGTCTTCTCCACCTGGCTGAACGGCAGCAATGCCGGGGGGGCGGCGCAGATTTCCGGAGTGATCCTGGTGCTGATCCTCATGCTTGTCGGGCTCGAGCGGGCAGGGCGGGGCGGCGCGCGGTTCCACCGGCTTGGGCGCAATGCGCAGCCGGTCGAACCGGTGGTGATCGTCGGGCGGAAGCGCTGGTATGCCACCGGCCTGTGCCTGATCCCCTTCACCGGCGGGTTCCTCTTGCCCGTCGGGGTGATGCTGGTGCATTCGGCCGCGGCTCCCGGGGGCTGGCTGGCGCCGGGACTGCTGGAGGCGTTGCAGAACACGCTGGTGGTGGCGGGCCTGTCGGCGCTGGTCACGGTCGGGGCGGCGGTCTTCCTGGTCTATGCCTTGCGGATGAAGGGGTCGCGCGCGGTGCAATGGCTCCTGCCGCTGACGCTTGTCGGCTATGCCGCCCCCGGCGCCGTGCTGGCGCTGGGGCTTCTCCTGCCGCTCGCCGCGCTGGATCACCGGCTGGCCGACGGGATCCTTGCCCTCACCGGCTGGGACCCGGGCCTGATGATCACCGGCACCGCCGTCGCCCTGGGGCTTGCCTATATGGTGCGCTTCTTCGGCATCGCCCAGGGCGCGGTCGATGCGGCCTTCGGGCGGGTCTCGCCCTCGCTCTCGATGGCCGCGCGGTCGCTTGGCCGGTCGGCCTCGGGCACGCTGGCCGCGGTCTACCTGCCGCTGATGCGCGGCTCGGTCCTGACCGCGCTGCTGGTTGTCTTCGTAGATTGCGTGAAAGAGCTGCCCGCGACGCTGCTCCTCCGCCCGTTCAATTTCAACACCCTCTCCACCCGCGTCTTCGAACTGGCAAGCCTTGAGCGCCTGTCCGAAGCCGCCCCGGCCGCCCTTCTGGTGATGGCGGTCGGGCTGGTCGCCGTCCTCGTCCTCGCCCGCAGCCAGCCGGATTGAGCCCTTGCGTGGCAGGGGCGGGGCCTGTATCTGAAAGGTCGCGTGGCCCCTATAGCTCAGCTGGTAGAGCATCTGATTTGTAATCAGAGGGTCGGGGGTTCAAGTCCCTCTGGGGGCACCACATTCCGAAAGCACGGCATCCGCGGCGCCCGCAATCGGCCCGCGTCACCCGCGTTCCACCACGCCCAGAAAGCTGAGCGTCTGCTCAAGATCGGCGCGCAGTTTGGCGTCCGACCGGTTGAACCCGGCGCAGAGCGTGTCGAAGCGCTTGCGCAGCGTCTTCTTCTCCTCGCCCTTGCAGTCGTTCCAGGGGCGGCCCTGCAGGCCCATGACCAGGACATAGTAACCGATGAAATGCGGGCGCGAGCCCGTGGCGAGAAGCCTGCGGTAGGCCTCATCCGCGCCCAGGTCGCGGATTTCCTCGGCAGTGGTGATGCCCGCGCGCGCGAAGGCGATTTCCGACGCCGGGCCGAGGTTCGGGATCGAGGAGACGGGCTGCGCCATGGGAAGGGCCGGATGAGAACAAAACAAGGCCAGCCTCGCGGCTGGCCGGTGTCTTGTCAATGGGTCCGGTGCGACAGGCGGATCAGGTCAGATCGACGCCCAGTCCTTGAAGATCGGCTGTCCCGCCTGCTGGGTTGAGCCGCCCGCCTGCTGGCCCTGCTGCTGCTGCGTGGGCGTGCCGCTGCCGCCTTGCTGGGGCTGGCTGGGTTTCGTGGCCATTCTACTGCTCCGTTCCTGGCTATTTGCTGCCTTTCACCCATATTGCGCGGGCCTTTGGCCGCAACAAGCCGGGTTCATGACGATTTTGCGACGATATGGCGAAAACGTGCGACATCGGCAACAGGTGTTTGATCACATTCCGGTTTTCCCGACCCCATTACCGCGGGTCAACGGGCCCGACACAGGGCTTGCCGTTTCCCCGCGGCGGGTCCACCCTGTCGCAAAAGGAGACCCGCCATGCCCGTCAAGAACCGTTTCGCCGAGCTGCTGCCCGAGATCACCGCCTGGCGCCGGGATTTCCACCAGCACCCGGAACTGCTGTTCGACGTCCACCGGACGGCCGGGAAGGTGGCCGGGCTTTGCCGATCGTTCGGCTGCGACGAGGTGGTGGAAGGCATCGGCCGTACTGGCGTCGTGGCCGTCATCAAGGGGCGCAGCGACAGCCAGGGCCGGGTCATCGGGCTGCGAGCCGACATGGATGCGCTGCCGATCATCGAGCAGACCGGCGTGCCCTATGCCTCGCAGACGCCCGGCAAGATGCATGCCTGCGGCCATGACGGACATACGGCGATGCTCCTCGGCGCCGCCAAGTACCTGGCCGAGACGCGGAACTTCGACGGCACCGTCATCTGCATCTTCCAGCCCGCAGAGGAGGGCGGCGGCGGGGGACGCGAGATGGTGAAGGACGGGATGCTGTCGCGCTGGGGCGTGCAGGAAGTTTACGGGATGCACAACATGCCCGGCATCCCCGTCGGGCATTTCGCGATCCGTCCCGGCGCGATGATGGCCGCCGCCGACCAGTTCGAGATCGTGGTGACGGGGAAGGGCGGCCATGCCGCCAAGCCGCACGAGTGCGTCGATACCACCGTGGTCAGCGCGCATATCATCGTGGCCTTGCAGACCGTCGCCAGCCGCAACGTCGATCCGCTGAAACAGATCGTCGTCTCGGTCTGTACCGTGGAAACCGACTCGACCGCCCACAACGTCATTCCGCAGGTGGTGAAGATGAAGGGCACCGTCCGCACCATGGACCATCAGGTGCAGGATTTCGTCGAGGCCCGCATCGCCCAGATCGTCGAGGGCACCGCGCTGGCCTTGGGCGCACGGGCCGAAGTGCATTACCAGCGCGGCTATCCGGTGACGATCAACACGCCGGAAAACACCGGTTTCGCGGCCGACGTGGCGCGCAAGGTCTCGGGCGTCGTCGACAGCGACACGCCGCCCCTCATGGGAGCCGAGGATTTCAGCTTCATGCTGAACGAACGTCCCGGAGCCTACATCTTCCTGGGCAACGGCGACACGGCGATGGTCCACCATCCGGCCTACAACTTCGACGACACGGCCATTCCCTTCGGATCAAGCTGGTACGCCGAAATGGCCGAAAGCCGGATGCCCGCCGCATGATCGGGGCGGCCCTCATCGGGCTGGTGGCGCTGATCCATCTCGGGATCCTGGCGATGGAGATGTTCCTGTGGGAAACGCCGCAGGTTCGGCGCCTGTTCGGGACCTCGCCCGAGTTTGCCGCCAATACCCGGGTGCTGGCGGCGAACCAGGGGCTTTACAACGGATTCCTCGCGGCGGGGTTGATCCTGGCGCTGCTTCGGGGGGTGCCGGGACAGGGCGAAAGCCTGGCCCATTTCGTCCTGGCCTGCGTCGTGGTCGCCGGGCTCTACGGTGCGGCAACTGCGGCTCGGCGCATCCTCTATGTCCAGGCCCTGCCGGCAGTCCTGGCCCTGATCGCGGTCCTGGTGGGGCTCTGACCGCCCCATGGACCGTAGAGGCAGCTCGCGGCGACACGGGACAAGCTGGCTTGCGGGACCGGTGCTTCTGGCCGATACTTTGGTTGCCTTAAATCGAGGATGAATGGGACACGCAGGCCAGCCTGATCCTGTGACCGCACAACCCGCGCGGGTGGAATTCCGCGTGGTCGAGCTGATGAATCGGCTGCTCGACGTGACCCATGACACGATCGACACGGAAATCGATGCCGTGCTTATGGCGGTCGGGCAGACCTATGGGTTCGACCGGACCTTCCTGTTCCACTACGCGCCGGCAGCCGGCTACACCAACACGCATGAATGGGTGGCGCCGGGCATTCGCGCCCTCAAGTCCCAGATGCAGGGCTCGGGCCAGGTTGTGCGCCCCGACTGGCACCAGGCCTTTGTCGAGGGTCGGATCGTCTCTGTCCGCGACCGCGACGCTCTGCCGCCCGGATCGCCCGAACGACGGTTCCTGACCGAAATTGGCGTGCATTCCACGCTGATGGTGCCGCTCTGCGACGGCGACCGGCTGTTCGGCGTCATCGGTTTCGACTGCGGGCGTCGGGACCGGAGCTGGGCGCAGGACGTGGTGTTCCTCCTGACGTCGCTCGGTCGGGCGATCTCGTCCGTCCTGTTGCGGGTCGAGGCCGAGCGCGCCGAAGCCGCCTCGCGCAGCCATTTGCAGGCGACGCTGAATGCTCTGCCCGACCTGGTGATCGAGCTTTCGCCCGAAGGCGGGATCGTCGCCTGCCACAGCGACAAGCTGCCCTGGCTCGCGAGCCTCGTCCGCGCCGGGATCGGTCGGCCGCTGGGAGAGATCCTTCCCGAGGCCCTGGCCGCCTCGCTTGGCGAGATGCTGGCCGCGCCGCCGCACGACGATACTTCGCTGACCCGGCGCGTGGGAATTCCGACCCTTGTGACCCCGCACCGTTACGAGGTTTCGGTCGCCCGGCTGTCGGGCGTCGAACCGGACCAGAAGACCAACCTGATCGCGGTGATCCGGGACGTCGCCGCGTCGGACCGATCGAGCGAAATGACATCGTTCCGCGAGGGTCAGTTCACCGCCTTTTTCGAGATGTGCCCGCACCCGATCCTGCTGCTGGACTTCGATACCGGCGAGATCGTCGACGTGAACCGGGCGTTCAAGGACCTGTTCGGTGTCAGCCCGCAGCTGGGCGTCGCCGTGAGGGTCCAGGAGATCGTGCCCGAAGGTGGCAACTGGCTGATCGAAAGCGCAACCGTGGCGCTGCGCGAGACGCAGAGTTACGGACCGGCCGAAGCGGTGTTCCGCAGCCGCGACGGCAGGGACATTCCCGCCGTGGTGCGCTGCTTCATGAGCATCGACCCCAACGGACGCCGTCTGGTCTGGTCGCTGATCGAGAACATCTCCGACATCCGCGCCAACGAAGCCGCCCTGAAGCGTGAAAGCGCGCAATTGCAGGCGACCAAGGAGCGCTTCCTTGCGGCCATCGAAGCCCTGGACGACGGGTTTGCCGTCTTTGACGCCGATGACCGGCTGGTCCTGTGGAACACGCCCTATGTCCGCGCCTTCGCCCAGATCGCCGACCTGATCCGCGAGGGCGCGCTTTATGACGACCTCCTGCGCGCGGCGATCGAACGCGGCGTCTTTGGTGCCGAGGGTGAACGCGACAATGCCAACCTGCAGCGTCGGCTTGACCGGCCGCTGACCGAGGTCTGGGACAACGAGGACGAACTGGCCGACGGTCGCCTGATCTGGGTGCGCGAACGCGCTACTCCCTCGCGCGAGACGGTGGGTCTCTATGAGGACGTGACCGCGCGCCGCCTTGCCGACCGGCGGCTGCAACAGGTGGTGGATGGCGGCGAGATCGCGGTCTGGGACTGGGAGGCCGACCACGGCTTCAGCACGATCAACGACCGCTGGGGTGCGATGCTGGGGCTCGACGCGGCGGCGAGCCTTGACGCGCTGGTCGAGCTGATCCACCCCGAGGACCGGATGGCGGTGGCGTCCACCCAGCGCGATCTGTTTCTGCAAGGTAGCGAGGATTTCTCCCTGCGCTGCCGGATGCGGCACTACGACGGTGGCTGGGTCTGGCTCCTCTCGCGCGGGCATGTCGCAACACGTTGGGCCGATGGCAGCCCGCGACGCATCTCGGGGATCACGCTCGACGTCACCGTCCAGGCTGAAGCGGAGCAGCGGCTTGGCCAGGTGATCGACGGCGCCAAGGTCGGCACCTGGGAACACGACATGCGCAGCGGCATCACGCTGGTCAGCGACCGCTGGGCCGAGATCCTTGGCTACAAGGCGGTGGAACTGAACCCGATGCCGCTGGAGCGCTGGCTGGAGCTTTTGCACCCCGACGATACCGAAGGCCTGATCGCCCACGAACGCGACGCCTTCGAGGCCGGGCAATGGCAGGTCGAGCACGAGGTCCGGCTGCGTCATCGCGAGGGCTATTGGGTCTGGGTCCTGACCCGTGCCCAGGTTCAGGAATGGGACGAGGCAGGTCGTCCGGTCAAGACCAGCGGCATCAACCTGGACATCACTGCTGCAAAGGCGCTGGAATCGGCGCTGGCGCGCGAACGCGACACGCTGGCCAGGGTGATGGAATCCTCGGTTTCGGGCATCGTCGTGGTCGATGAACGCGGCGGTGTCGTCTTCGCCAATGCCGCCGCCGAACGGGTGCTCGGCCGCCGCCTTTCGGCCGGGGACTGCCTGCTGGCGCTGCTCGGGGCGGCCGATGTCACGGATCTTGCGGGAAGCCGGATCGCGACGGAAGACCTGCCGGTGGTCCGCGCGCTATCCGGGCAGCCGGGCATGCAGGAAATGCGGCACGAGATCATCTGGCCAAACGGCGAACGCCGCGCCGTCGCCGTCACGTCGGCCCGGCTCTCGGCGCCCGGCACCGACCTTGCGGTGGTTGCGACGTTCACCGACGTCACCGACGAAGTGCAGAACGAGGCCCGCCTGCGCGCCGCGATGACTGCCGCCGAAACCGCCAACCGGGCGAAGTCCGACTTCCTGGCCGCGATGAGCCACGAAATCCGCACGCCCCTGAATGGCGTTCTCGGCATGGCGGGGGTGCTGGCCAGCCGCCTGTCGGACCCGACCGAACAGTCCATGGTCCGCGTGATCCGCGATTCCGGCGAACATCTTCTGGGCGTGATCAACGACATTCTCGATCTGGCCAAGATCGAGGCGGGACGCCTTGTCCTTGATCCGCGGCCCATCCGCCTGCCTGAAATCCTGGCGCGCGTCGCCTCGCTGCACCAGGTCACGGCCAGCGACAAGGATGTGCGACTGATCACCGGCAGCATCGGCGGCGCGCCGGGCGAAGTGCGGCTTGGCGACGAGATGCGTGTCATCCAGATCCTGCACAACCTGATCGGCAACGCGCTGAAGTTCACCGACGAAGGCAGCGTCACCGTGCAGGTCGATTGCTCTCTTCCCGACCGCATCGGCATCGAGGTGCGCGATACCGGCATCGGCATGTCCGAGGCCGAGATCGCGCGCGCCTTCGAAGAGTTCACGCAAGGCATGGGCGGGTCGCGGCGCAGCCATGTCGGCACCGGCCTTGGCCTGCCGATCGTTCGCAGGCTGGCGCGGCTGATGCACGGAGATGTCACGCTGGCCTCGATCGAGGGCGAGGGCGTGACGGCGCGCGTCGATCTGATGATCCCGGTCCTGGCGGGGCGGACAACCGTCGAAAGCGATGCTGTCCCGGCGCAGCTACCGCCGATGAAGGTTCTTGCCGCCGAGGACAATGCAACGAACCGGATCATTCTGCAAAGCATGCTGCAGGCGCTTGGTGTCGAAACCGTGATCGTCGCCGACGGTCAGGCGGCGCTGCACCGTTTCCTGGCGGAACGCTTTGATGCCGTGCTCCTTGACATCGCCATGCCCGGAATGGACGGGCTGGTCACGTTGAACGCGCTGAACGATCTGGCTGAAGCGATGGGGATCGACCCGCCCCGCGCGGTTGCCGTCACGGCCAACGTGATGACGCACCAGGTCAACGACTACCTCGGCCATGGTTTCACGGCGGTCGTCGCCAAGCCGATCCGGATCGACATGCTCGGTCGGGCGCTCTGGAAATGTCTGGGGGAATCCGTCCCCGCCTGATCCGGCTGCGACCAGAAAATACCTTTGACAGGCCATGGGCTTGGCCGCATTCTTCCGTGCGTTACGTCACTGGCGGGGGGAGGCCGGGATGAGCGAACGTCTGGATCCCCTGGCGCGGGCGCTGGCCTTGCCGATCTGGCAGGGCGAGGCGACGGCAACGGCGCTCGGCGGCGGAATCACCAACCTCAACGTCCTCGTGACGGATGCCAAGCGCCGCGCCGTGGTGCGGATCGGCGACGACATCCCCGTCCACCAGATCATGCGGTTCAACGAACTGGCCGCCAGCCGTGCCGCCCACGCAGCAGGGGTGTCGCCCGGGGTGATCCATCACGAACCCGGGGCGCTGGTGATCGACTTCGTCGACGGGCGGACGATGACGGCGGCGGACCTGCGCGAGCAGGACATGCTGGAGCAGGCGCTTGCACTGGTCATGCATGCACATCGCGACATTCCGCGCCATCTCCGCGGCCCGGCGCTGACCTTCTGGGTCTTCCAGGTGGTGCGCGACTATGCTGCCACGCTGCAGGACGGCAAGTCTCGCCACCGTCCGGCGCTGGCGGGCCTGCTGGACGAGGCTGCCACGCTGGAACGCACGGTCGGCCGGATCGAGATGGTCTTCGGTCACAACGACCTTCTGCCTGGCAATTTCCTGCATGACGGCCAGCGCATGTGGCTGATTGACTGGGATTATGCCGGCTGGGGCTCGCCCCTGTTTGATCTGGGCGGGCTGGCCGCCAACTGCGGGCTTGATGCCGCGCAGGAGGCCTGGGTGCTGGAAGCCTATTTCGGCGCCCCGCCCGATGCCGCGCTCTGGCGACGCTACCGGGCGATGAAGGCGGCGGCGGCCCTGCGCGAGGCCATGTGGTCGATGGTGCAGGAAATCCATTCCCAGCTTGATTTCGACTACAAGGCCTATACCGCCGAGTACCTCGACACCTACCGGCAGGCGCTGGCCACCACCCGCTGACCGCCCTACGGCTTCGCGGCAAGGGCGCGGGCGAGGGCGCAGAACGCTTCCAGGCCGATCTCCTCGGCGCGCGCGGTGGGGGGGATGCCGACCGATTGCAGCACCGTCTCGATCTCCGGGCCAAGCGCCTTCAGGCTGGCCCGCAGCATCTTGCGGCGCTGGTTGAACGCCATGGCAGTTATGCGTTGCAACTGATTGAAGTCACATGGAAATCGTGGCTCGGGCAGGGCGGTCAGCTGGACGACGGCGGAATGCACCTTGGGGGCGGGCGTAAAGGCTTCGGGCGGCAGCGTCATCACGATCCGCGCCTCGCAGCGATATTGCGCCAGAAGCGCCAGCCGACCGTAATGCTCGGTGCGGGGTTTTGCCACGATGCGCTCGGCGACTTCCTTCTGGAACATCAGCGTCAACGAGGACCAGAGCGGCGGCCAGGCGGGAGGGGTCAGCCAGCGGATCAGAAGCTCGGTTCCTACGTTGTAGGGCAGGTTGGCCACGATCTTCACCGGCGGCGCCAGATGCGCGGCCAGGTCGATGTCCAGCGCATCGCCGTGCAATACTGTTAGCCGCCCAGGATATGCCGCCGCGATCTCGGCCAGCGCGGGCAGGGCGCGGGCATCCTTCTCCACCGCCACCACCCGCCGCGCGCCTTCGGCCAGAAGCCCCCGCGTCAGGCCGCCGGGGCCAGGCCCGACCTCCAGCACGTCGCAGCCCGTCAGGTCCCCCGCCGCCCGCGCGATCTTGGCGGTCAGGTTCAGGTCCAGCAGGAAGTTCTGCCCCAGTTGCTTCCTGGCCACCAGGTCATGCGCCCGGATCACCTCGCGCAGCGGCGGCAGCCCGTCTATCGTCCCCAACAAACCCTCCAGCTTTCATACTGGCAAAAAATATCCCCGCCGGAGGCAGCCGACCTTACCGCCCGCGCGCCGCTGCCATTTCTCGCGCCATCCGCAGCGCCGCGATCAGGCTGGACGGGTCGGCGATGCCCTTGCCCGCTATGTCATAGGCGGTGCCATGGTCGGGCGAGGTGCGCACGAAGGGCAGTCCCAACGTCACGTTCACGCCCCCGGCAAAGTCGATGGTCTTGATCGGGATCAGCGCCTGGTCGTGATAGGCGCAGACCGCCACGTCATATCCCGCCCGCGCGCCCGCATGGAACATCGTGTCGGCGGGCCAGGGGCCGGTGACGTCCAATCCCTCGGCCCTCAGCCGCGCGATCAGGGGCCGGATCATCCGTTCCTCCTCCCAACCCATCGCCCCGCCTTCCCCCGCATGGGGGTTCAGTCCCGCGACCGCAATTCGCGGAGAGACAATGCCAAAATCCCGCACCAGCCCGGCGCGGGTGATGCGGATCGTGGTTTCCAGCAACTCCTCCGTCAGCGCGGCCGGCACCTCGGAAAGCGGGATATGGATCGTCGCCGGCACAACCCGCAACCCCGGGCAGGCGAGCATCATCACCACCCGTTCCACCCCGGCCAGATGCGCCAGGAACTCGGTATGGCCGGGAAAGGCAAAGCCCGCGCCGTCCTTCAATGCCTTCTTGTTGATCGGAGCCGTGCAGACCGCGCCGCCCAGTCCCGCCTGGACCAGACGCACCGCCCGGGCGATCACTTCCACCACTCCCGCCGCATTGGCTGCAACCGGCTGGCCCGGCAGGGCAGGGGCCGCGAAATCATGCCGCAGCACCGCCATGGCCCCTTCGCCCGGACCCTCACCCTCGGCCACCAAGCGCCAGGCAGTGCCTGCGGGCAGATGCCGGGGATCGCCGATCCAGACGAAACGCTCGCCCGCGGCCCAGGCCCTTGCCGCGATTTCCGGGCCAATGCCCGCCGGGTCGCCGCAGGTCAGAAGGACCGGCCCGCTCACGGCTCGCGGATGATCGCGGCCGAGCGCAGTTCCTCCAGATAGCCCTCGGCCATGCCTTCCAGCTTCTGGTTGATCACCTGCTCGCGAATCTGGTCGCGCGTCGGCATCGGTTCCAGCACCGGCTCGCGGCTGCAAAGCATCAGCATCCGCCGATACCCGCCGCGCGTCAGCGCAACCGAGGTTTCGCCCGGATCAAGCTTGGCCAGTTCCAGCGCCACGTCGTTCGGCACTGCCTCCATCCCGGCCTTGGTCAGCGTCATCCGGTCCTCGGGCAGGCCCTTGGCTTCGCCCTGCAGCATGTCGCAGTCATCCGCCCTTGCGCGCAGCCGGGCGATTTCCGCCGCATCGTCCGGCACCAGGAATTCCACCCACTCCACCGAGACCGAGATCGGCTCGGCGGTCTTGTCCTCGGCCACGTCGCGCAGAAGGAACAGGACCACCGCACCGGGTACCGCGATCGGGTCCGAAACCTCGCCCGCGTCCAGCGCCAGGATCTTCTGGCCGATGGCCGCAGGCAGGTTCGCGAGCGGCAGCCAGTCCAGCCGTCCGCCCGCGCCTGCCGTCGCCGAGGCCGAATAGCGCCGGGCAGCCGCCGCAAAGGCGCTTTCGCCGCTCAGCGTGTCCGACAGGTCCTGCGCCTGCGCCAGTGCCGCCTCTTCCTTGCCCTCGGGCGCGGGAATGACCAGTTCGCTGACCAGAACCTGCAGCGCCTTCGGCCGGGTCGCCGCTTCCATGGCCCGGTCGATGTCGTTCTCGCTGATCGGCACCTGCCCCAGGAATTTCGCCCGCACGACCTGACGCCACAGGACCCCGGCCGCGACGAAATCGCGGAAGGTTTCCGGCGCGATGCCCGCCTTGCCAAGCTCGGCGGTAAACTCATCAGCCGAAAGGTTCGCGCGCGAGGCGAACTCGGTCAGGCCTGCGGTCAGGTCCTTTTCAGAGAGCTTCAGGCCAAGCCGCTCGGCTTCGGTCTGGCGCAGCCGGTCCTCGATCAGCGCCTTCAGCGCCTCTTCCTCGGGGTTGCCGGGAGCGCGCAGCACGCGCAGGAACAGCGCCCGTTGCTCGACCTCGTAGGTGGTGATCGCCCGGTCGTTCACATAGACCCGCGGCGCGAACAGGTCTTGCGCCAGGACGGGCGCCCCCAGCGTCAAGCTGATCAAAATCGCCGCCGCCTGCCGTTTCAGAACCGAAAATCGCATCGTTTCCGTCGCTCTTCCTCAACCCGCGGGTCTTTGCCCGCCGTTTCCGTCGCCAGCCCTATTGCCGACAGGTCCGTGCCGGACCGCCGGTCACGCCGCTGCCGAAGCCCACAAGATCCAGCGACAGGCCGAAATCCGTCGTCGGGTTCACACTAGTGGATGACGTGAAGCGACGCGAGAGGGAAACATCAAACCGCACGCATTCGTTCAGGAACTCCAGACCGAGCCCGGCCACCGTGCCCTGATCGGCGACGAAATCGTAGCGGCCCGAGAAGGTGGCGGTCCAGTTGGGGTTCAGCTTGCGCCGGGCATCCACCGACAGCTCGCGCGTCGGATCGGGCCGGTTCTCCAGCGGGTCGGCCACCGCCCAGATCATCGAGGTCGCGACCGAAGTCTTCGGCCCGTTCAACGTCACCCTTGCTTCACCCTTGGTCAGGCTCATGTCATCATCCATGACCAGCCGCCCGGTCAGCGCCAGCCCGTCGGCCAGGGTGAAATTCACCGCCGCCAGCCAGTCGGACTGCGCCCCCGCCAGCCCGGAGCCGACCCCGAACTGGCCAAGATCGGCCTCGCGGAACACCCGACCGACGGTCACGCCCATCGACCAGCCCTGCGGATCAAAGCGCGTCCAGGTCACGCCGACATTCGCGCGCGGGCCCCGCTCCACCGCGTCCGACCCCGGAAAGCGGTCCAGCGCAAAGAGGTTGCCCTCGTCGAACTCGACCAGCGCGGAATCCTCGTTCGGCAGGCTTTCCGCGGTCGAGGAGGAGAACAGGAGCTGCACCACCGGTTCGATCACATGGGTCGCGCCGTTTGCCCCGCTCTTGACCCAGGGCCAGCGCAGTTCCACCCCGGCCGAGCCGTGGGTGCGGGTGGTATTGCCGGCATAGGTCGCATCGTCGGCGATCGAATAGGCGTCGGCGGTGACTTCGCCAAGCACGGTGCCCTCGATCCCCAGGGGCAGAAGGAAACTGCGCCGCCAGTCGATCCGCGCCGAGATCCTGCCGACGTCGCGGCCGTCGGCGATGCCGTCGCCATCGGCATCAAGCGGGTCGGTCGAGCTGCGATAGTGGTTGTGGGTCTGCAACCGAAGCCCGCCTTCGCCGCCAAGCGGCCCGAGCGAGAAGCGGCGGTGGAAGGTCAGGTCGGCGACCACGGTCGGGATCGTGGTATTGTCCTCGTCGTCGCGCAGGCTCTGGAAACTGATCACCCTGGCCGAGATATGCTCGTTGCGCCGCGTGCGCTTGATCTCGACCCGGCTGTCCAGCCGGTCTTCGTTGCCGATCCCGTAGTCCAGCATGTAGGCGGGGTCGGTCACGGTCTGGCCGTCAAACGTCAGCAGGAACCGTTCGGGAAGGGTGAATGCGCCCTTGACCCGCAGGTATCCGCGCGTCTTGCCGGGGATCAGATCGTCGCGGCTGACCGACCCGGTCGCCTCGATCAGGCCGGTGGCGAAAGCCTGGCGGTAGCGCAGGTCCAGCGTTTCGCTGTTCTTGGTGGTCACATAGGGGGTCAGGGTCAGGTCGGCCGATTTCCCCAGCACGATGAAATAGGGCAGCTTGATCCCGGTCCCCAGATCCGACGTGGTGCGGATGGTGGGCATCAGGAAGCCGGTCGCGCGTTTCAGCGTCGGATCGGGCATCCTGAGACGGGGGATATAAAGGACAGGCACCCCGGCCAGCCGGAACTGGGCGCGGTCGAAATAGATCTGCCGCTCGACCTCGTCATGCACCACCCGGCGTGCGCGGATTTCCCACAAGGGCGTCGGGTCGCCCTTGCAGACCTTGCAGGACGATGCCGTCACCGTCTGCAACGCGGTATAGCGCCCGGCGACGCGCATCATCTTGCTCGCCGCCAGCTGCAACTGCTGGTTCAGCACCAGTCGCGCGCTGGTCAGGATGCCTTCCGACATGTCCGCCGACAGGTCGGCCTGGCTGGCCAGGATCAGCGTGTTGCCGCTTTCCTCGGTCAGCACGATGGGCCCGGTGATCTCCAGCCGGTCGGTCGCCTGGTCAAAGACGATGCGGCTGGCCTTCAGGCGGCGGCCCTTGAAGAACACCTCGACATTGCCGTCCGCGATCAGCCGGGTGTCGCCGGTGATCTGAAGGCTGTCCGAAACAAGCGTCGCCCGCTCCTGCGCGAGGGCGGGCAGGACAAGGCCGATCAGCAGGGCGACCAGCGCCAGAAGACGTGCCATCTCAGCCGTCCTCCAGGTGCAGAAGCAGCCCCAGCGACAGCATCACCGCCGCGACCGGCGGGCTCCAGGCCGCCAGCAGGACGGGAATCTGCCCGCTGTCGCCCAGGGCCTGGGCGAAGTTGCGCAGGAAATAGAAGCCGAAGCCCGCCAGCAGCGCATAAAGCACCATCCGGCCGGTGCCCCCCAGCCGGACATGCCGCATGGTGAAGCCCGCCGCGACCAGCACCATCGCGGCCATCAGCATCGGCAGGGCAAGTTCCATCTGGTACCACAGCTTGTAGGCCCGCGCCGAGAAGCCCGCGCGTTCCAGATCGCCGATATAGCCCGGCAGGTCCCAGAAGGCGATCGCCGAAGGCGTGCCGAAACTGTCGCGGATGCGCTCGGGCGTGAGGTCCGAGGGCAGCGCCAGCGGCCCCTCCGCCACCACCGCCGTCAGCTCCGGGTTCGGGCTGGCGAGGTCCCAGGTCTTGGTCCCCGTCAGCTCCCAGGCGCCTTCGACCAGTTTCGCGCTCTCCGCCTCCACCCGCCGCGTGGGCCTGCCATCGGTGTCGAACCCGAGGAACGTCACGCCGAACAGCTCGGTCCCGTCCAGGTTCGACCGCGCCGCCTGGATCACCGTCTGCCCGTCCGTCGAGCCCTGCCGAAGCCACAGGCCGGTATCCGCCACCGACAGGACCGAGCGCCCGCCCTGGCTCAGTTCCGAGCGCATGTCGTCATAGGCCTTGGACGTCGCCGCGACCAGCGGGTTGAACAGCGCCACCGCCAGAAGCCCCAGCGCCACTGACACCAGCAAGGGCGTCAGCAGGAACCGCAGCCCCGACCGCCCCGCCGCCCGCACCACCACCAGCTCGGACGACCGCGCCAGCCCCAGGAAATTGGCGATCGCTCCCATCACCATGATCAGCGGCAGGATGCGGTACATCGTCTCGGGCACGCTCAGGAGCGACAGGTGCGCCGCCCCCGCGAGCCCGATTCCCGCATCGGAAAACCGGCGCAGCTGTTCGATCATGTCGATCAGCATCAGGATCGCGAAGAAGGCCAGGAACACCCGCCCCACCGTGCCCAGGAACCGCCGCGCGATGTAGAGGTTCAGCGTCATGCCGCCACGCTCCGCCGCCGTCGCGGTCGCTGCGCCTGCCACAGAAGACCCGTCGCCACCAGAAGGCCCAGGACCGGCGCAAGGTAGACCGCGGGCCAGGCGGCGGCCGATGCCACGGCCACGCTGCCGCCCCAGGTCCAGGCCAGCTGCATCCCGATCAGCATCCCCACCGCCAGCGCCATCTGCCACCAGAGGCCAAAGCGCGAGAAGGTGCCGAGCATCAGCGCCGCAAAGCCCAGAAGCGGCGCGGCCACCGCCATCATGGGCCCGGCAAGCCGCGTATGGCCTTCCTCCAGAAGCTGCGCCTCGGTCGACCCCGTCGCCGCCATCGCCTCGGGCGAAGCCTCCAGCAGCGCCCGTGTGGGCAGGGCGTTCAGCGCGATCTGCCCGGTCTCGTCGACCTGCACCAGCCCGGCGAGATCCAGCGTGAAGTCGGAAAACCGCGTCACCGCCATCCGCTGGTCCGCCCGCGTCAGCGTCTGGGTCGAGCCGTCGACCATGACGAGCTTCGGCGCCACCTCGCCGCGCACCAGGAACGCCTTGCGCGCCGAATGGATCGCCCGCACCCCCTCGGCGCGTTCGTCGGACAGGAACAGGTCCAGAAGCTCGCCCCGCGGGCTGATTTCCCGGATGTAAAGCGTGATCCCCTTGGACGGGTGCATGAACTGCCCGGCGGTCAGGAACCGCGCCGTCACGTTCTGCGAAATCTCCTCGGATCGTTCGCTCAGGATGCGCTGGCTGGCCGGAACCAGGACATTGGCCAGCACCAGTTGCATCACCATGACGGAAAGCCCGAAGTAGAAGACCGGCCGCGCCAGGCGAAAGGCGGAAAACCCCGTCGCCTGCATCACCACCAGCTCGCTTTCCTGCATCAGCCGGTTCGTCACATAGACCGCCGAAGCGAAGGCCGCGACCGGCAGCACCAGCCGGATCGCGTTCGGCAGGGTCAGAAGCGAGAACTCCAGGAAGACGAGGGCCGACTGACCGTCGCCGATCAGCTGGTCGAACAGCCCCACCGCCCGGTTCACCCAGTAGACCGCAACCAGCACCAGGGCGAAAAAGCCAAACAGCGCGAGCAGTTGCGACAAGAGATATCTGTCGAATCTAGACACGCCCGACCCGGCCCCTACAAGATGTTGCGGCGACCCTAACGGAATTCGCCGACCGCGAAAACTGCTATCTGGCCAATCTGCCCGCCCGGTTGTAGCGTCCCGGCAAGTCGCCGCCGAAGTCGTGGCACCCTCACCTTGACAGCGAGTGCATGATGCCGAAACCCCTGCCGATCCAGTTCCAGGCCACCGACCTTGAAGCGCTTGCCAGCCAGAAGGGCCGCATCGCGGTCCTGGCCGACGCGGGCCAGCCGCAAAGCCCCGGCTTCCGTCGCCTGGACCGGTTGACGAAGGGTGCGCTGGCCCGGGCAACGGGGTCGGAAGCCTTCGGAAAGCTGAAACCGGGCGAGGCGATGGACCTCGCCTATCCTCCGGGCGTTGCCGCCGATGCGGTGCAACTGATCCGCTTGGGCAAGAAGGCCGACCAGACGCAGGCCCGCAAGGCCGGGGCCGCCGTGGGGCGCAGCCATGGGGCGGGCGGTTCTCTGGTGCTGGCCGAGGGGCACGACCGCGCCGCCGACATCGCCTTCGGCCTCGCGATGCGCGCCTATGAGTTCGACAGCCACAAGACCGGCGAAAAGACCGTGCCGGGCCCGGTCACGCTCATGGCCACGAACCCCGAGGCTGTCGCGAAAGCCGCCGCCCCGATGGCTGCCGTGGCGGAAGGCGTGTTCTTCACCCGCGACCTCGTGAACGAACCGGCCAACATCCTGACCACCCACGACTTTGCCGCCCGACTGGCCGCGATGCAGGAGCTTGGCCTTGATGTCGAGATCCTCGAGGAGGAAGACCTCACCAAGCTCGGCATGCGCGCGCTTCTGGGCGTGGGGCAGGGGTCGGAAAGCCCATCCAAGGTCGTCGTCATGCAATGGCATGGCGGCAAGAAGGGCGAGAGCCCCTTCGCGCTGATCGGCAAGGGCGTGGTCTTCGACACCGGCGGCATCTCGATCAAGCCGGCCGCGGGCATGGAAGAGATGACGATGGACATGGGCGGCGCGGGCACCGTCGCCGGGGTGATGCGCACGCTGGCGCTCCGCAAGGCCAAGGCGAATGTCGTGGGCCTCGTGGGGCTGGTGGAAAACATGCCCGACGGTCGCGCGCAGCGCCCGGGCGACGTGGTCCGCTCGATGAAGGGCGACACGATCGAGGTGATCAACACCGACGCCGAAGGCCGCCTCGTCCTGGCCGATGTCCTCTGGTACGCGCAGGAACGCTTCAAGCCGACCGGCATGATCGACCTTGCCACGCTGACAGGCGCGATCATCGTGGCACTGGGCCATGAGAATACCGGCGTCTTCTCCAACAACGACGATCTCTGCAACGCCTTCCTTGCCGCCGCGAAGGCCGAAGGCGAGGGCGCCTGGCGGATGCCGATGGGCGATGCCTATGACCAGAAGCTGAAGTCGCGGATCGCCGACATGATGAACGTCGGCGGTCGCGACGGTGGCTCGATCACTGCCGCGCAGTTCCTGCAACGCTTCGTCAAGCCGGACGTACCCTGGTGCCACCTCGACATCGCCGGGACCGCGCTTTTGAAGGCCGACACCACGCTTGCGCCGAAAGGTGCAACCGGCTGGGGGGTGATGGCGCTCGACCGGCTGATCCGCGACCGGTTCGAGAAGTGAGGCAGGGCACGGGCTGATGGGCACGGTGATGTTCTTCCACCTGATGCAGTCGGCCCCCGCCGATACGCTGGCGATCAACGCGCCGCGCGCGCTGGCGCAGGGCTGGCGCGTCATGGTGCGCGGCACCGATCCCGCCGCCCTCGACCAGCTTGACGCCGCGCTCTGGCTCAAGGGTGGGGACGAAAGTTTCCTGCCGCACGGGTTGGAGGGCGGCCCGCAGGATGCCGACCAACCTGTGCTTCTTGGACAAGGGGGGCCGGTCAACGGCGCGAAGGTGCTGGCGCTGGTCGACGGGGCCGAGGCGACGGATGCCGAGATCGCCGCGATGGAACGGGTCTGGGTCCTGTTCGACGGCAACGATACTGCCCGCCTGCAAGCCGCCCGCGTGCAGTGGAAGACGGTGACCACCGCAGGTCACCCCGCGCAATACTGGTCCGAGGAGACGGGCCGCTGGGAAAAGAAGGCCGAAAGTCCGCCGCGTCAGGCGTGATCCGTTTGTGAAGATCGGGTTAATGTCCGCAGGCAAGGCATTGAAAACATTGGCTCCAAAAATCTGTCCACCGTGGACACTATTGCCGGAGAACCAGCTTTCCCCCGTCGAACTCCATCCGGAACTGCCCCAGGTAGTCCATCCCGAGCAGCGACTGGTCCAGCTCCCCCTCGGTCACGAAGGCCCCGAAATCCTCGTTCCGGAACGGCCCCAGCTCGACCAGCGGCAGCGTCACCCGTGCCGTCCGGACCACCCCGTTCGCCGTGGTGGCCTGGCCCATGTAGCTCAGCCCCGCCGGGTCGATCCCCAGCTTCTCCGCATCCCCCGCCGCCAGCACCATGCCGGAGGCCCCGGTATCGACCATGAACGGCACCCCGGTCCCGTTGATCATCAGGGTCAGGTAATAGTGCCCGTCTGCCGAACGGGGAACTTCGACCGCCCCGTCCTGTGCGACCTCCTGGATCGGCATCACGTCGCGGCGGATGTCGGACCAGAGCCCGTATCCCGCCATCATGCCGACGAAGATCAGCCCCCAGGCCATCGCCATCCGCAGCGCCTGGCCCATCCGCTGCCGGAACTCCACCATCACCCAGCCGCCAAGCGCGACCAGGATGATAGCCAGATAGCCCACCCGGGCCGTGGTCTCGCCGTCCATCCGCACCTCCGGTTCCGGCAAATATGGGGGCAGGGCGCCCGCTTGGAAAGGTCAGCCGATCAGCCCCGTCCCCTTGACCCCGTCGATCACGAATTGCACCGAGAGCGCGGCCAGCAGCATCCCCAGAAGCCGGGTGATGACGATCACGCCGGTCCGGCCCAGCATCCGCTCCAGCGGCGGCGAGGCGAGGAGGAAGGCCCAGGTCACGGCCATCATCGCCAGCATCAGCCCCAGCACCGCAATCGTCCCGCCCCAGCCCGGCCCCGACTGGCCGACGAGGAGGATCACCGAGGCAATCGCCCCCGGCCCGGCGATCAGCGGCGTCGCCAGCGGGAAGACCGAAGGGTCATGGTCCGGCTCCGCCTGCTGCCCTTCGCGCCGCTGGGTCCGCCGCTCGAACAGCATGTCGAGCGCGGTGAGGAAGAGAAGGATGCCCCCCGCGATGCGGAAGGCAGGCATCGAGATGCCGATGAAGGTCAGGATCGCCTCGCCCGCAAGCCCGAAGAGAAGAAGCAGTGCCGCAGCAATCACGCAGGCCCGCCGTGCCATCGCCCGGCGCTTCTCGTCGCCCATGCCTCGGGTCAGCGCGATGAAGAGCGGCACAAGGCCCGGCGGGTCGATCACCACGAAGAGCGTGGCGAAAGCGGTGATCAGGAAGGCGGTCTCGGGCATCTGGCCTCCGGTTTCCCGCAGGGTAGGCGGGGACCGGGGCTTTGGGAAGCGGAACCTTAGACGATCCCGGGACCAAGGGTCGCCGGGTCGATGCCGGGTGTGGACCAGAAGTCGGCGGCAAACGCGGGCAGGGTGGCGAGCACCCGGTCAATATCCGCGCGCAGCACCGATTTCCGCAGGGCAAGCGCGGTCGCCGCGACGCAATTCGGCGGGGTCAGGTTGTGGTCGGGCCGCAGCGCCATCGCCTCGGCGGTCCAGTCGGCACGGATGCCGGGCGCGACCGGCCCTTCGTCAAGCCGCCAGTCGGCGATGAACAGCGCCCGCAGCACCGACGGCAGAACCTGCGCGAAGTCCACCGCTTCCTGCGGCGTCAGCCGGTGGCGGAAGGCGCGCAGCACGCCTTCGACCGCGGTGAAGGCGGCATTGTCGGACGTCATCTCCATGGCGGCCTTCGCCTCGGCCAGGAAGGCCTGCCATTCGCGGGTCGCCTGTCGGTAGGTCCACGGCATCGGCATTGTGCTTGCCCTCGAAACAGAATGTATATACTTCACTTTTCCATGTATATACGACAATATATACACATCAGGCGGTGGCGAGTTCCAGCCTTTCCTGTGCGGCCATCCACAGCGCCTCGGCCTTGTCCAGGGCCTCCATCAGCTCGGCATACTTCCGGTTCCAGGTTTCCAGCTCGCCCTTGCGGGCATCCTCGTACAGGTCCGGATCGGCAAGCTTCGCGGCCAGCTTGTCGCGCATGCCGTTCAGCTTATCCAACCGCTCCTCGCATTTGCGGATTTCGGCCTTCAGGGCGAGCATCTCGTCTCTGCTTGCTTTCTTCGGTTTTTCAATAGGTTTCGCGGCGATCTTCACCTCGTCCTCGCCCGCGAGAAGCTGACGGCGATAGGCTTCCAGGTCCTCGGTGTAGGGCGTGACCGCGCCGCCCTTCACCAGCCAGAGCCGGTCGGCCACCAGACCCAGCAGGTGCATGTCGTGGCTGACCAGGATCACCGCGCCGGGATATTCGGTCAGCGCCTCGACCAGCGCCTCACGGCTTTCGATGTCGAGGTGGTTGGTGGGCTCGTCGAGGATCAACAGATGCGGCGCGTCGATTGTCGCCAAAAGCAGTGACAATCGCGCCTTCTGGCCGCCGGAAAGCCGGGCAACCACCGTGTCCGCCTGATCGGCCATCAGGCCGAATCCCGCCAGCCGCGCCCGCAGCTTCGGCTGACCCTCGGCCGGGCGCAGGCGCATGATGTGCTGGAGCGGCGTCTCGTCCAGGTGCAACTCGTCGACCTGGTGCTGGGCGAAATAGCCGATCCGCAGTTTGGAGGATCGGTTGAGCTTGCCCTCGGATGCTTGAAGTTTGCCAGCCAAAAGCTTGGAAAGAGTAGATTTTCCCTCGCCGTTCTTGCCCAGAAGGGCAATCCGGTCGTCCTGGTCGATCCGCAGGTTCAGCCGCCGCAGCACCGGGGGGCCGCCATAGCCCACCGCCGCGCCGTCGAGGTTGATGATCGGCGGCGCCAGTTCCTCGGGCTTGGGGAAGGTAAAGACCACCTTCTTCGCCTCCTCGGGCGCGGTGATCGGGGTCAGCTTTTCCAGCATCTTCACCCGGCTTTGCGCCTGCACCGCCTTCGACGCCTTGGCCTTGAAGCGGTCGACGAAGCTTTGCAGATGCGCCCGCCGCGCCTCGACCTTCTTCGCCTCGGCCTGCAGGACCGCGCGGCGTTCGGCCATCTGGCGGGCGAACTGGTCATAGCCGCCTTGCCAGTAGGTCAGTTTCCGGTTGTCGAGATGCAGGATGCCCTGCACGGCGCGGTTCAGCAGGCCACGATCATGGCTGATGATCAGCACGGTGTGAGGGTATTTTTGCAGGTAGCTTTCCAGCCAGAGCGCGCCTTCGAGGTCGAGATAGTTGGTCGGCTCGTCCAAGAGCAGGTAGTCGGGTTGGGCGAAGAGCACGCCCGCCAGCGCCACCCGCATCCGCCAGCCGCCGGAAAAGGCCGAACATGGCATCTGCTGCTCGTCAGCATCGAAGCCCAGACCCTTGAGAATGCTGGAAGCCCGGCCTTCCGCCGACCAGGCGTCGATGTCGGCCAGCCGGTGCTGGATCTCGGCGATCCGGTGCGGATCATGCGCGGTATCCGCCTCGGCCATCAGCGCCGCGCGCTCGGTATCGGCGGCCAGCACGGTGTCCAAGAGCGAGGTGTCCGACGACGGCACCTCCTGCGCCACGCCGCCAATCCGGGCGCGTTGGGGCAGGGTGATCGCACCACCCTCCAGCGCCAGCTCGCCCCGGATCAGGCGGAAGAGCGTGGTCTTGCCAGCACCGTTGCGCCCGACAAGGCCGACCTTGTGGCCGGTAGGGATGGTCGCAGTCGCTCCCTCGAACAGGGGGCGGCCTTCGACATTGTAGGTGATGTCCTCGATCTTCAGCATGGCGCGCGGATTGCACCATGCCGCGGGCGGCGTCAATCGCCCAAGGTCAGTCCATCAGCCCGACCAGCAGGTCGGCAGACCAGCTGCGGAAGGCGACAAGCGGCTGGTCGCCCTCCTCGGAGAAGGCGAAGACGTTCAGCTGGTCGGCATGGCTGGTCATCCGGCAGAAGCGGCCCGGGGCGGCCAGCGGCTCGGGGCAGACAGCCAAGTCGATGTGCGGCACGGCAGCCTCGAAATCCGCGTAGGTCAGCGGGATCGGGTCTTCCGGGGCGGCCAGGCAGGGGGTGGCAAGGCTCAGGGCAAGCAGGACGGGACGAAGCACGGCGATCTCCTGTGGATATATTCCGAGTATTTCAATCGGGAACCGAGAGGGGAAGGCGGCAGCCTGTCGCAGCCCATCTTTTCAACCCCGCCTGCGCGTGATAGCAGCCCGACCATCCGAAAAGGGCCATCGAGGCCCCAAATGATGGAGAGCCCGATGGCCACCGAACGTACCCTGTCGATCATCAAGCCCGATGCGACCAAGCGCAACCTGACCGGCAAGATCGTTGCCAAGTTCGAGGAGGCGGGCCTGCGGGTCGTGGCCTCCAAGCGCATCCACCTGACACCCGCCCAGGCCGGTGCCTTCTACGCCGAGCACAAGGAGCGCGGCTTCTATGGCGAGCTGTGCGCCTTCATGGCGTCGGAGCCGGTCGTGGTGCAGGTGCTGGAAGGCGAAGGCGCGATTGCGAAGAACCGCGAGGTGATGGGCGCGACCGATCCGGCCGCTGCTGCCGCCGGCACGATCCGCAAGGACTTCGCGCTGTCGAAGGGCGAGAACTCGGTCCACGGCTCGGACAGTGAGGCTTCGGCCGCCCGCGAGATCGCGTTCTTCTTCTCGGGCCTTGAACTCGTCGGCTGAACCTGGCGCTGATATCGAATGCGGCCCGGTCGTGCTGACCGGGCCGTTTTCGTTTGAGGGAGAGGGCGGCACGGGCAAAGTGAATTATCGCATAATCGGTATTATGTAATATAAAGCGCTCTGGAAAGGCCGCAACCGCCGTTATATGAGGCCTGCGAGCCCTTGGAGCCTGCCCCATGTTCGACCGTTCGATCAAGATCGCCCCCTCGATCCTCGCCGCCGATTTCGCCAACTTCGGTGCCGAATGCCGCGCGATCGAGGCGCAAGGCGCGGACTGGGTGCATGTCGACGTGATGGACGGGCATTTCGTGCCGAACCTGACCTTCGGCCCGGCGATGTGTGCCGCACTCCGACCGCATATCAGGGGCGTGATGGATGTACATCTGATGATCGCGCCGGTGGATCCTTATCTTGAGGCTTTCGCCAAGGCCGGAGCCGATGTGATCTCGGCCCATGTCGAGGCCGGCCCGCACATTCACCGCACTCTGCAAGCCATTCGTGCCCTAGGGAAAAAGGCTGGTATCGCCATCAACCCCGGCACGCCGGTCGAGGCGGTGGCCGAGCTTCTGGACATGGTGGACATGGTCTGCGTGATGACGGTGAACCCGGGCTTCGGTGGCCAGAGCTTCATCGAGAGCCAGCTGCCGAAGATCGCCCGGCTGAGGGCCATGATCGGCGACCGGCCGGTGCATATCGAGATCGACGGCGGGATCACGGTGACGACGGCGCCCTGGGCCGCGAAGTCTGGCGCGGATGTGCTGGTGGCGGGCTCGGCCGTGTTCAAGGGTGGCTCGGCTGACAATCCGGCACCCTATGGTGCGAACATCCGGGCGATCCGTGCCGCAGCCGAGGCGGCGCTTGGCTGAGCCCCTGAACCTGGTCTTCGACCTGGACGGCACCCTGATCGACAGCGCGCCGCAGATCCATGCTGCCGCCAATATCGTCTTCGGAAACAAGGGCTTCCAGCCGCTTTCTCAGGAAACCGTCCGGGGGTTTGTCGGCAACGGTCTGGGCGTGCTTGTCAGCCGGTCGATGGCGCATCTGGGGATCGAGCCTGATGCCGCCTTGCAGTGCGACCTGATGCAAAACTTTGCCAGCATCTACGAACAAGCCTTTGATATGACGACGCTTTATCCGGGTGTATCTACAGTGCTTGCAACCCTTTCCGAAGCCGGGCATCGGCTGGCGATCTGCACCAACAAGCCGCTCGGGGCGACGCGGGCGGTGTTGCGACACTTCGACCTTTCCCCGCTGTTCCCGGTGGTGATCGGCGGCGACAGCCTGCCGCAGAGCAAGCCCGACCCGGCGCCGCTGCATGCCGCGCTGAAGGCGCTCGGGCCCGGCAGGGCGCTCTTCATCGGCGACAGCGAGGTCGATGCCGAAACCGCGCGCGCCGCAGAGGTGCCGCTGGCGCTTTACTCCGGAGGCTACCGGAAGGCGGCAGCCGAAGCGCTTGGGGCCAGGATCATTTTTCACGATCACGCCGCCCTGCCCCGGCTGATCGCCCGGCTTGCACCTGCTCTCTGACCCGCAAAGGCCCGGAATCGATGACAACTTCCGTCATCCGGCCGTTTTGACGGCCAAATCACGGTGGCAGGCATAGACAAGCCAAGGAAACCGGCCTTATCTCACGTCCAAGTTCCGAATGCCGCAAGGTCAGGGCCTCCTGATAGGGCTTCGGGCAACAGGGAAGACACAGATGAGCGAGACCATACTTGCAGTTTTGAACCGCATCGCCGCCTCCTCCAGCATCGACGATGCCTGGGCGGTCGCCACCTCCTGGTTCGCCAAGCTGGGGTTCGGCCGGGTGAACTACGGCTTCACCAGGTTCAAGCACCTGAAGACCATCGGCGACCCGGAGGATGCACTGTTCCTGTCGACCTGCGACGCCGATTATGTGAAGCGCTACTTCCAGGGTGGTTTCTACGCCAAGACCCCGGTCTTCCGCTGGGCCGAGCACAATTCCGGCGCCTGCACCTGGTCCTGGGTGAAGGATGCCTTCGAGGCCGGGCGGCTGTCGGCGGAGGAAGCCGAAACCGTGCGGCACAATGCGGCGACCGGGATTGTGGCGGGGATCACTGTCAGCTTCCCCGAGGTTTCCTCACGTTCGAAAGGCGCGCTTGGGCTGATCGCCGATCCGGGCGTCACCCCCGCCGTGGTCGACGCGCTATTCGCCGCCCGCAAGGAGGAGATCATGGCGGTGGCGAACATGATGCACCTGACAATCGTGCATCTGCCGCAGTTGTCGCGCCACCGCGCGCTGTCCCCGCGCCAGCGCGAGGCGCTGGAATGGGTGGCGGATGGCAAGACCACGCAGGACGTGGCGCTTCTGATGGGTGTCAGCCCGGCGATGGTGGAAAAGCACCTGCGCCTTGCGCGTGACGCGCTGGCGGTGGAGACGACGGCCCAGGCGGTGGCCAAGGGCGCGCTTCTGAACATGATCTTCCAGCGCCTGCCCGAGGTTGCGCAGGCTGCACGCTAGGTAGGGTTTTCCCCACTCGCCCCTGCCCCGGCGGCATGGGAAGAAGGAAAAGTGACCCATGGGAAACCGGCGGTCATGCGGATCAGCGGGTTCTGGCTGTCTCCGGTTTCTAGTTCCCAAGGCCGGGTTTTCAATCGGCCGACTTCATGTCCTGCCGCCCGTCTCATCCCCTAGGGCGCGCAGGATCACGCGGCGCGGTTCGTCCCCGGAACCGCGCCGCCTTCATTTCGCGGACGCCCGAACAACCGCTGCCCCAAGACAAAAGGGCCGGTGCATCGCTGCACCGGCCCCCTGCCCTGCCCTTCGGCAGATCAGCCCTGAAGCGCCTTCGCCACTTCGGCGGCAAAGTCTTCCTGCTTCTTCTCGATCCCCTCGCCCACGGCGACGCGCGCGTAGCCGGTGATTTCCACGCCCGCTTCCTTGGCCGCGGCTTCCACGGTCAGGTCGGGGTTGATCACGAAGGCCTGGCCCAGAAGCGTGTTTTCCGCGAGGAAGCGCTTCATCCGGCCCGGGATGATGTTGTTGTGGATCACCTGGTCGGGTTTCGGCTTGGCCGAGGCGGCATTCTCTTCCAGCGCCTTGGCGGTCTGCACCGCCAGCTCGCGTTCCAGCACCGACGGCTCCAGCGTGGCTTCGGACAGCGACAGCGGCGAGGTCGCGGCGATGTGCATCGCGAACTGCTTGCCGATCTCTTCCGCCTTGGCCTTGTCGCCCTTCAGCGCGACGAGGACGCCGATCTTGCCCATGCCCGCGGTCGCCGCGTTGTGGACGTAGGAGACGACGGTGTCGCCCTCCAGCACGTGCAGGCGGCGGAAGGTCATGTTCTCGCCGATGCGGGCGATGGCTTCCTGGATCACGGTGTCGACCGACTTGCCGTTCAGGTCGGCCGCCTTGACGACCTCCACCGAGTCGCCGGTGGTCAGCGCCACGTTGGCGACTTCGCGGACCAGCTGCTGGAAATCCTCGTTCTTGGCGACGAAGTCGGTTTCCGAGTTGATCTCGACGGCGACGCCCTTGCCGTTCGACACGGCCACGCCGATCAGGCCTTCGGCGGCGACGCGGTCGGCCTTCTTGGCGGCCTTCGCGAGACCCTTGGTGCGCAGCCAGTCGACGGCGGCTTCCATGTCGCCCGCAACTTCGGTCAGGGCCTTCTTCGCGTCCATCATGCCTGCGCCGGTCGCTTCGCGCAGTTCCTTCACCATCTGGGCGGTGATCGTCATGGTTTCACTCCTTGGAATGGATAGCCCGGCGGGATAGGCCCGCCGGGTGAAAGTCTGGTGACAGCCGCGGGCTCAGGCCTCGGCTTCGGCGACCGCTTCTTCTTCCGGGGCCGCTTCCAGCGCGCCAAGATCGACGCCCGCCGCACCCATCTGCGCCGACATGCCGTCAAGCGCCGCACGGGCGATCAGATCGCAGTACATCGCGATGGCGCGCGCGGCGTCGTCGTTGCCCGGGATCACATAGTCCACGCCCTTGGGCGAGCAGTTGGTGTCGACCACGGCCACGACCGGGATGCCCAGCTTCTGCGCTTCCAGGACGGCAAGGTCTTCCTTGCCCACGTCCACGATGAAGATCAGGTCCGGGGTGCCGCCCATTTCGCGGATCCCGCCAAGGCTGGCCTGCAGCTTGGCCTGGTCGCGTTCCATGCCCAGACGCTCTTTCTTGGTCAGGCCCTCGCCGCCCGCGCCCAGAACCTCGTCCAGCTGCTTCAGGCGCTGGATCGACTGCGACACGGTCTTCCAGTTGGTCAGCGTGCCGCCCAGCCAGCGGTGGTTCATGTAGTACTGCGCGCATTTCTCGGCGGCTTCGGCGATCGGCTTCTGGGCCTGGCGCTTGGTGCCGACGAAGAGGATGCGACCGCCCTTGGCCACCGTATCGCGCACGACCTTCAGAGCCGCGTCCAGCATGGGCACGGTCTGGGTCAGGTCGATGATGTGGATGCCGTTGCGGTCGCCATAGATGAACTCGCCCATGCGGGGGTTCCAGCGCGCGGTCTGGTGGCCGTAGTGAACGCCAGCTTCCAGGAGCTGACGCATGGAGAACTCGGGAAGAGCCATGCCATATCCTTTTCCGGTTTGAACCTCGGCGCCGCCGTCTTCACCCCTTTCGGGGCAACCGGTGGACCGCACGGGATTTCTCCCCGCATCGGCCCCGACGACACCTGTGAAGTGGCGCGCGTATAGACGAGCGCTCGGGCCGGTGCAAGCCCCCGCAGTTCCAACCTTGCGCGGCTGGCGGCTTTCGGCGATGGAGGAGCATGGCGCCCGACATCCTCTGCATCGGTTCAGTCCTCTGGGACATCATCGGCCGCTCGCCTGCGGCGATGCACCTCGGTGCGGATGTGCCGGGGCGGATCACCCGGCTGCCAGGCGGGGTGGCGATGAACATCGCGATGACGCTCCGCCGCTTCGGGATGACCCCTGCCCTCCTCACCGCCATCGGACGCGATGCCGAGGGGGATGAACTCATCGCCGCCTGTGACCGGCTGGGGCTGGTGACGGGGCATGTCTACCGTTCCGACGACCTGCCGACCGACCGCTACATGGGCGTCGAGGGGGCGAACGGGCTGATCGCCGCCATCGCCGACGCGCATTCGCTGGAGGCGGCGGGCGACAAGATCCTGCGTCCGCTGGCCGATGGTCGTCTGGGCAGTCCTGACGCCCCTTGGTCGGGGCCCATCGCGCTGGACGGCAACCTGACCGAAGCCCTTCTGGCCGAGATCGCCGCCTCCCCGCACTTCGCGAAGGCCGATCTGCGCGTCGCCCCGGCCTCGCCGGGCAAGGCGGGGCGGCTTCTGCCGCTGCTCACCCATCCCTCGGCCACGCTCTACGTCAACCTTGCAGAAGCCAACATCCTTGCCTGCACCGACCACGCCACCGCACCCGAGGCCGCGGCAGCCCTCCTCGCCCGGGGCGCGGGCCGGGTATTGGTCACGAACGGCGGCCAACCCGCTGCCGAGGGCCGCAAGGGGAAAGGCGTGATCGAAGGCCAGCCGCCGCAGGTGCTTGTCACCCGCGTGACCGGGGCGGGCGACACGTTCATGGCCGCGCATCTGGTCGCCGAACGGCGCGGCACCCCCCGGCAAGAGGCGCTGGACGAAGCGCTGCGCGCTGCCGCCACCTACGTTTCCGGAGACATCGGCTCATGACCCTGCCCCTGATCCTTTCCCCCGAAGTGGCCAAAGCGCGTGCCGACGGAGCGGCAATTGTCGCGCTTGAAAGCACGATCATTACCCACGGCATGCCATTCCCGCAGAATGTGGAAACGGCGCGGCAAGTGGAGGCAGAGGTGCGCGCGCATGGCGCCGTGCCCGCGACCATCGCGATCCTTGACCGGCACATCCATGTCGGCCTGACCGAGGCCCAGCTTGACGCCCTTGGGCAGGCGAAGGGTGTAGCCAAGCTGTCCCGTGCCGACCTCGCCGCCTGTCTTGCCACCGGCGGCACGGGCGCCACGACTGTCGCAGCAACGATGATCTGCGCGCATCTGGCCGGGATCCACGTCTTCGCCACCGGCGGCATCGGCGGGGTGCATCGCGGGGCGGAGCACAGCTTTGACATCTCTGCCGACCTGCGCGAACTGGCCGAGACCCCCGTCACCGTGGTCGCCGCCGGGGCCAAGGCGATCCTCGACCTGCCGAAGACGCTGGAAGTGCTGGAAACCCTGGGCGTCCCGGTTATTGCTTATGGCCAGGACGATTTCCCGGCCTTCTGGTCGCGCTCCTCGGGCCTCAAGGCGCCCCTGCGCATGGACAATGCGCGCGACATCGCCGCCGCCCACTCGATGCGCACCCGACTGGGTCTGCCCGGTGGACAGCTTGTCGCCAACCCGATCCCGGTGGACGCCGAGATTCCCCGCGCCGAAATCATGCCGCATATCGAGGCCGCCCTGGCCGAGGCCGAAGCGCAGGGCATCGCCGCCAAGGCCGTCACCCCCTTCCTTCTGCAACGCATCTTCGAGCTGACCAAGGGCCGTTCGCTGGCGTCAAATATCGCGCTGGTGCTGAACAACGCGCGCCTCGGGGCCGCCATTGCAATGGAACTGGCCGCGAAGCCCTGAAATTCCCGTGTCCGGCCCTGCACGCCATTGCACAAGCGCAGCGGGAACACCTAGATTGGCGGCGAAGGGGACAACCACTCGTGACCGAACCGCAATCGCACCATCGCCGCGGCTTCCTGGGAAGTCTGCGCGCCAGCTTCCTGACGGGTCTTGTCGTCGTCTTGCCCATCGGGCTGACGATCTGGTTCGTCTGGGCGGTGATCGGCTGGATCGACGGCTGGATTCTGCCGCTGATCCCGGCCTACTACCAGCCCGACATGCTGATCGGCCGCTGGTTCGGCCCGGAATACGAATTCCCGGTGCGTGGCGTCGGTGTCCTCGTCTTCCTGATCGTCACCATCATCGTCGGCTGGCTGGCCAAGGGGCTGATCGGCCGCTCGGTGATCCGGTCGGGCGAGAACCTGGTCGAACGGATGCCGGTCGTCCGCTCGGTCTACAGCGCGATCAAGCAGGTGGCGGAAACCTTCTTCAACAAGAAGGAGAAAAGCTTCGACAAGGTGGTGCTGGTCGAATTTCCCCGCCCCGGAAGCTGGGCGCTTGGGTTCATGTCGACCCGCCCCAAGGGCGAACTTGCCGAACGCCTTGCCGCCCTCGGACCTGACATGTCGGCGGTTTTCGTGGGGCTTACCCCGTTTACCAGCGGAATGCTTCTCTTCGTGCCGACCAAAGACCTGGTGATGATGGACATGGGCGTCGACGATGCCGCCAAGCTGATCGTTTCGGGCGGCCTCGTCTATCCCCTGCCGAAGGACCCGGCCTAAAGCGCGGTCCAGCCGCCGTCGATGCTGATCGTCGTTCCCGTCACCTGGTCCGCCGCCGGGCTGCACAGATAGACCGTGGTGCCGCCGATCTGGTCCACCGTCGCGAACTGGCGCGAGGGCTGGCGCAGGAGCATGACCTCGCGGATCACGGTGTCCCGATCCATCCCGTGCACCTTCATCTGCTCCGGGATCTGCGCCTCGACCAGGGGGGTCAGCACATAGCCCGGGCAGATCGCGTTGCAGGTGATCCCCTGGCCCGCCGTTTCCAGCGCCACGGTCTTCGACAGGCCCACGACCCCGTGCTTGGCGGCGATATAGGCCGACTTGTAGGGGCTGGCCGTCAGCCCGTGGGCGGAGGCGATGTTGACGACGCGACCCCAGCCCCGCGCCCGCATCCCGGGCAGGGCCGCAGCGGTGGTGTGGAAGGCCGAGGTCAGGTTGATCGCCAGGATCGCATCCCATTTCTCGACCGGGAAGTCCTCGATGGGGCTGACGAACTGGATGCCCGCGTTGTTCACCAGGATATCGCAGCCCCCGGCCTTCTCGACCAGCGCGCGGCACTCGACCCCCTTCGACATGTCCGCAGCGATGTAGCGCGCCGCAACGCCATGGCGGGCACCCAGGTCGCGCGCCAGATCGTGATCTTCCGCCCGGTCGGTGAAGCTGTTCAGAATCACCTCGGCCCCTGCCGCCGCCAGCGCCTCGGCCACACCCAGCCCGATGCCGGAGTTCGACCCGGTGATGATCGCCCGCTTGCCCGAAAGTGTCATTCACGCCCCCAAATGCTGCATCTGCGAATGAATGCCATGCGAAACCGCGAAACGGAAGCCTGTAGCCCGAATGAAAAAAACGCCGGCACAAGGCCGGCGTTAAGTCTTTGAGGCAGGTTTCATACAGGCAAGAAACCTATCGAGCAGTAAGTCATATATAGTCCCCTCTCCGCCGATGGCCAAGCTAAAAGTTTGAATTGCCACGATCTCCGTCCTAGTGTCCGGCAACACAACCGCTGGGAACGGGAGCATCGGGGGATGATCAGGGAAAGCAGGGCCGCTTTGCGCAGGATCGGGCTTTCGGTCGTGCTGGCAGTTCTTGCCGCAGGCGCGCAAGCCGAGCCGATGCACGGCATAGCTATGTATGGCGAGCCCGCTCTCCCCCCGGATTTTGTGTCCCTGCCACAGGTGAACCCGGACGCGCCCAAGGGCGGAACCTTCCGCTGGGGCGAGGCTGGCAGCTTCGACAGTTTCAACCCCTATGTCACAAAGGGGCGCCCGGCACTCGGCATCTCGACCCTGACGGTCGAGACCCTGATGGGGCGCAGCTATGACGAACCCTTCACGCTCTACGGTCTTCTGGCCGAATCGATAGACACCGACGCGGCCCGGACCTACGTCGAATTCACCCTGCGGCCCGAGGCCCGATTCTCCGACGGCTCGCCGGTGACTGTCGAGGACGTCATGTGGTCGATGGAGACGCTCGGCACGGAAGGAAACCCGCGCTACGCCGCCGCCTGGACGAAGATCGCCTCGATGGAGAAGACCGGGGAACGCTCGGTCCGCTTCACCTTCAACGTGGAAGACCGCGAGCTGCCACTGATCATCGGGCTGCGCCCGATCCTCAAGAAGGCGCAGTGGGAGGGCAAGGATTTCGCCGAGGCCACGATGGAGGTTCCCATCGGATCGGGTCCCTACAGCCTCGCGTCCTCCGATCCTGGCGTGCAAGTGACCTACAAGCGCAACCCGGACTGGTGGGGAAAGGACCTGCCCTTCAACAGGGGCCAGTGGAATTTCGACGAGATCCGCTACGACTATTATGCCAATCCCCAGGCGATCTTCGAGGCGTTCAAGGCGGGCCAGGTCTCGGCCTACCGCGAGGCCAACGTTGCGAAATGGCTGTCGAGTTACGATTTCCCCGCCGTGCAGTCCGGAGCGGTGATCAAGGCGGAAATCCCGCATGGCCGACCTTCGGGGATCGAGGGCTTCGCGTTCAACACCCGCAAACCGCTTTTCGCCGACTGGCGCGTGCGCGAGGCGCTGATCCTCGCCTTCAACTTCGAATTCATCAACCAGACCCTGAACGGCGGCGCCCTGCCCCGCATTCCGTCCTATTTCGGCAATTCCTCGCTGGGGATGGAGCCCGGCAAGCCCGCAGAGGGGCGCGAGCTGGAACTGCTGGAGCCGTTCAGGGCCGAACTGCCTCCCGGCGCGATCGAGGGCTACGCGCTGCCGGTCTCGAACGGTGATCAGAGCAACCGCAAGAACATCCGCGCGGCAGCGAATCTGCTGGAGGAGGCGGGCTGGACCGTGGGCGAGGATGGCGTGCTGAAGAACGCCAGGGGCGAACCCTTCACCTTCGAAATCCTGCTAGTAACGGGCCAGGACGAGATGGCGTCCGCAGCCCAGGTCTACATCGAGGCACTGAAGACGCTCGGCATCACCGCGACGCTGAACAAGGTCGACGACGCGCAGTACAAGGAACGCACCAACGCCTATGATTTCGACATGACGCATTACATCCGGTCATTGTCGCTGTCGCCGGGGAACGAGCAACTGCTCTACTGGGGCGCGGGCGGCGTGACCGAGCCCGGCACGCGGAACTGGATGGGGGTGAACTCCCCCGCTGTCGAGGCGATGGTCGC
>NZ_JAEULP010000016.1 GCF_016792905.1 Tabrizicola sp. | reverse complement strand
GGGTCGATCACCGGGCAATCCCGCGCCTCCAGCGGCGCAACCCAGTTCCCGTCGATGTAGAATTCGCGCTTCGTGATCATGGTCGGACTCCGAGATATGGAATTTGATCATATTCTGACAGGTGCTGGACGGGGCCACAAGTGCCAGAGGCAAACCTTGCCAAACCCTTAATGTCCGCGGGCAACCTATTGATTCCAAACGATCGAAAATTCTGTCCACCGTGGACACTTCAGTCCCCCGGCCCGCGCAGGGGCCGCACCATCGTCGTCGACGAGGCGAATCCGAACAGGAACCTCAGCAGCCCCAGCTCCTCGGTTCGCACCGCCCGGAACCCCTGCCGCTCATAGAGCGCCCGCGCCCGGAAGTTGTCCTCGATCACGTCCAGCCGGATCGAGCGATACCCCCGCTCCGCCGCCTCCCTGTAGAGAGCGCCCAGAAGCATCGACCCCACCCCCTTGCTCCGGTGGGCCTTTGCCACGCAAATCCCGTCGATCAGGAAGCGGTCGTTGTCGACCTCCCGCCCCAGCGCCCACAGAACGCCGCCCCGCCACCGCCCGCCCCAGCGCCCGTAGACCTCGGCCAGGTCATCCCAGCTTCCCCCCGCGAAGCTCCCCGCCGGGGTCTTGTATCCCGCGATCCCCACCAGCTCGCCCCGCTCATCGACCGCAGCGAAACACAGGTCCCCCCGGATCACCCGCTGGAAGAACCGCAAGGCCCGCTCGTCCGGCCCCAGCACCCGCCCCAGCTTGCCCCCGAACGCCTCCCAGTAAAGCCGCGCCGCCTGCGGGCGGAGGCTGGAATGCAGGCCCCGGTAGATGGTCACGCCCATGCCAGCGCCTCGGCCAGAAGGGACGCGTGACCGGCACCAAGAATCCATCCCTCCTCGGCGGCTTCGGGAGGGGCGTCGAACAGGGGCGCCAGCCGGTCGTGCCGGGAAAGCCGGTGCAGTGCCCGCGACAGCAGCCGGACCTGCGCCTGGTCGGCGGTCAGCCCCTCTTCGTTCGCCAGGATTGCGACGGGCCCGGCGAGGAGCGAGGGGTAGACCTCGGCCAGCACCACCGGGGCGTCAGGGGCGGCAAAGGGCCAGACCGCGACGCCGGGCATCTGGCTCAGCCGGTGGATCATCGGCAGCCCCAGCAGGCTTTGCGACCCAACCGATCCCGGGTTGAACAGCATCCAGGGGCTCTTCGCACGGCGCACCACGGTTTCTGCCGTCCGCGTTTCGGCCAGTCCCAGCGCGGCGTAGTCGATGCCAGCGCGGCGGAAGGGCAGGCCGGGCCAGACCTGGCCCGTGGGATGGCTCCAGAACGGACCCGGACCCTCGGGAAAGGCGGCATTGATCCGGGTGGCGACCTCGAAGCGGTTGTTGCGATTCTCGACATCGGTGATCGCGCCCGCAAGCCAGCGCCAGACTGCCGGTGCCGACACCTCTCCGGTCAGACGGGCCGCGAAGCCTGCCGGGTAGCCCATCGCGAAGTCGAATCCGATCAGCAGGCGCATCCCTGCGGCGCGCGCGGTCTCGATTAGGGCCACGATCTGCGCTTCGGCACCAGCACGGGTGCGGTGGTGCCACTCGGCGCCGCCCTCGGCATCGTGGCAGCCGATCCAGACGGCATTGGCCCGGTTGGTGGCACTGGTCGGCAGGTTCGCCGCCGACCAGTCGACCACGATCACCCGGTCAAACAAGCCCCACCTCGCGCAGGATGAAGTCGGCCACGGCGCCGGTGTCGTTCAGGTCCAAGACCGGCACTTTCAGCTTCAGCCCGGCATCCGTCGCCACCGCGCGCACCAGCGGGTCATGGGGCTGGATCAGCGGATGGCCGGTCTCCTCGCGCCAGACCTCGACCTTGGGGTGGGCGTCGCGCTTGTAGCCCTCGACCAGCACGAGGTCGACCGGGGCGAGGCGGGCCAGCACGGTGGTCAGCTCGGGTTCCGGACCCCGGTGTTCGACCATCAGCGCGAAGCGGTCGGCCGAGGCCAGCACCACCTCGCGCGCGCCCGCTTGGCGATGCCGGAACGTGTCCTTGCCAGGATGGTCCAGATCGACGGCATGATGCACATGCTTGACGGTCGAGACGGAATAGCCCCGCCCGGTGATCTCGGCCACCAGCCGTTCCATCAGGCTGGTCTTGCCGGAGTTCTTCCAGCCGATGACGCCGTAGACCCTCATGCCGCGCCTCTCAGCAAGGCCTCGGCGGCGGCGAGATCTTCGGGGGTGTTCAGGTTCAGGAAGGCACGGGCATCGGCGAAATACGCGCGCGCCGCGGCATGCGCGTCGGTAAAGCGGGTCACTTTCGCCTCGCCCGCAGCCAGGTAGGCCGCAAGGGCAGGGGCCAGGCCCACGGGCCAGAGCGCGGTCGCCGGGTGATCACCGTCCCCGGCGGCCACCAGCGCCAGGCCTTCCAGCGAGGCCTCGGCGGCGAGCAGCAGTTGCGGCACCAGATCGCCCGGCAGGAAGGGCGTATCGACAGGGGTGGAAACGACATGTGTCGCCCCCATCCCGGATGCGGCGATCAGCGCTGCCAGCACCCCCGACAGCGGACCCTGCGGCCTGTCATCCGCCACGACCGGACAGCCGAACCCGGCAAAGCGCGACGGATCGCCATTGGCCGAGATCAACACCCGCTCCACCTGCGGTTCCAGCCGGGCAAGCACATGGGCGATCAGCGGGCGACCGGCCAGCGCGACGAAGGCCTTGTCCGCCCCGCCCATCCGCCGGGCCTGGCCGCCCGCAAGGATCACGCCGAAGATTTGCAAGAGTTGCCTTTCCACTGGCCCGGGGCTGCGGCGAAAGCCTACCGCATCACGCAGCCGGTTCAAGCGACGGCGGGTCGATCACTCCAGCGGCGTGCCGTCGTGCTGCACCAGAAGGACGCCGTGGTTGTTGTCGTCGTCATCATCGGTGATGACCCGTGTCGTGACACCCGGCAACTCGCCAAAGGCCTTCGACAGCCGCTTCGGCGACAATGTCCGCGGCAAGGATTCGAAGCCGGGAACGCCCGCCAGGATCGACGAGGTCGCATTGGTGCACATCGCCTTGGCCACCGCACCGTTGTTCAGCACCCGCTGCAAGACCAGTTCCGCGATCTCGGGCGAGACATAGACCTTCTGCTCGATCGTGTCGTAGGTCTTGCGGGTGTGGTAGTCGATGTAGAAGGCCAGCGCCTTGTCGTTCATGCCGAAGGTGACATCGTTCCGTTCCGGCAGCTTGGGGTGATACCAGGTGCCTGCCGGGTCAAAGATCACCCGTTGCGAGGCATTGACCAGGATCGCCGAATGCGCGCCCGAGCCGGTGGACTTGTTCACCACGGTATAGAGCGTGATGTAGTTTGGCGGCCCTTCGACATAGCGGACGGCATCCACCTGTTCCTGCGGCGCCCACTTGGGTTCCGCGCATGCCGCAAGACCCAGAAGCGCAATCAGGCACAATAAAAGGCGCATCGGCTGTATCCCGCGCGGAGCCAGACGCTCAGGAATTGGCGAGTGCGAGGAAGATCAGCACGGCGATGGCAAGCCCGGCCACCCAGACTGACACGCGGATGAAACCCGCGAAGGTCTTTTCCTGCGCGCGGATGTCCATCGAGCCCTGTACATGTTCGGCGTGGTGGTGATCGGCCATGTTTCCGTTCCCTGGAATTTCATCTTTCGTTGGCCATAGCCTATTCGCCAGGCCCTGTCACGGGGTTGCGGCAGCCTAACCGGCTGATGCGTCCCCCGAATCCCCACCGACCCAGCCCGAGTTGAGCTGGAACCCGATCCGGCGCGGAGCTTCGGCCCTGGCCTCCTTCGGCACGGCGCGCAGCGTCACCGAAAGCTGGGTCACATGCTGGATCAGCTGGGTCTTTGCCCCCTCCTCGTCGCGGCCGTAGAAGGTGATGATGTCGGGGTCGAAGAAGCCCAGCCCCTCGATTCGCAAGACACCGGATTCGTCGGAGGCGAAGCCCATCGCGATTTCCTGCTGCGCATCGAGCTGGCTTTCGAAGTTGCGGATATACATGACCAGCCGGTCATGCGCCCATTCGGCGGGGCTTTTCGGACGGTCCGCCGCAGGTTTCGCAGCCGTCTTGCCTGCGACGGGTTTTTTCGGGGCAGGGGTCTTCGCTGCGGCCTTCGCCATCGGTTTGTCCTTCATCCATGTCCCGCCAGAGAAGCCAAAACCGCCCCGGCCCGCAAGGGGTCAGGACAGGCCCGCCTCGGCCTCGATCCGGGCTTTCGACTTCCGCTCCCTCTCGGTCGCGGATTTCAGCTGCCCGCAGGCGGCCATGATGTCCTCGCCGCGCGGGGTGCGGATCGGCGAGGCATAGCCGGCCTTGTAGATGATATCGGCGAAGGTATGGATCCGGTTCCCCGATGACCTCTTGTAGGGCGCGCCGGGCCATTCGTTGAACGGGATCAGGTTCACCTTGGCGGGGATGCCCTCCAGAAGCTTGACCAGACGGTAGGCGTCTTCCTTGGTGTCGTTCACCCCGTCCAGCATGACATATTCAAAGGTGATCCGCTCCGAGTTCGACAGACCCGGATAGGCCTTCAGCGCCTCCAAGAGCGTGGCGATGTTCCAGCGCTTGTTGATCGGCACCAGCACGTCGCGGACCTCATCGGTCGTGGCGTGGAAGCTGACCGCGAGCTGGCAGCCGATTTCCGTGGCGGTGCGGGCAATCTCCGGGACCACACCGCTGGTCGACAGCGTGATCCGGCGGCGGCCAAGGGCAATCCCCTCACCGTCCATCACGATGTTCATCGCGTCGCGGACGTTCTCGAAATTGTAAAGCGGCTCGCCCATCCCCATCAGCACGACGTTCGAGATCAGGCGGACCTCTTCCTTGAGTGCTCCGGGAACGGGCCATTCGTCAAGGTCATCGCGGGCCAGCATCACTTGGCCGACGATTTCCGCTGCGGTCAGGTTGCGCACCAGCTTTTGCGTACCGGTGTGGCAGAAGGAACAGGTCAGCGTGCAGCCGACCTGGGAGGAGATGCACAAGGTCCCCCGGTCGGTTTCCGGGATATAGACCACCTCGACCTCGTGGCCCCCGGCGATACGGACCAGGTACTTGCGGGTGCCGTCTTCCGAAATCTGCCGGGTGACGACTTCGGGAATCTCGATCACGAAGTTCTCGGCCAGAAGCGCGCGGTAATCCTTGGCGAGGTTGGTCATCAGCGCAAAGTCGCGGACGCCCCAGTGATAGACCCATTGCCAGACCTGACCGAGCCGCATCTTCGCCTGCTTCTCCGGTGTCCCGGCAGCGATCAGCGCGGCGCGCAGGCCGTCGCGCGTCAACCCGACGAGGTTCGTTTTGCCACCCTCGGGCAGCTTGCGCGGAATGGTCAGCACGTCTTGCGTGATGGGGGCAGTCATGGCGGCAGATCCTTTCACGGGGCCTTGTCACAGGCGATCTGGATGTGGGGCGCATATAGGCGATTCCCCGGAAAATGCAAAGCGCCCCGCGAGGGGGCGCTTCAGGGCAGGGCAGGCCGCCGTTATTGGCAGCGCTTCCCGGCGTCTTCCATTGCGGCGGTGAAGCCCCGCAAGCTGAAGGTGTCCTTCGTCTCGGTGCCCTTGCCCGACCGCGCGGTGAGCGTGGCGTTCGTCCCGGCCTTCAAGGCCGCGAGAAGCTTCGCGTCATCCTCGGCACTGCCCGGCCAGGCCCATTCGCCATCGGTGAACAGCTGGAACGCACTGCCGTCGATCGCGACTTCCACCGTCGAGCCGCCCGCGAAGGGGTAGCCGCCGGTAAAGCTGATCTCGCCCGGCTTGCCGGGGCGGAAGGTGACGAACAGAAGGATATCGCCGCGCCGAACCGAAACCGGCTGGCCGTCACGGCTGTTCACGGTTTCCTTCGGCTTCGATACGCCCCAGCATTCCTTGGGGCTTTCCTCGGTAAAGACGTTCCAGTCCGTCATCGTGGCGACGCGATTGGTCGATTCCTGAGCCGAAACGGGGGCCAGGGATCCAGCCCCGGCAAACGTGATCGCGGCAAGCGCAAGCGTGCGACCGAAAAGGGATGTCATCGTTGACGCAGCCTCCAAGCTGTCTTCGTGCCTTGCCATGTCGCGCTGCCCCGGGGCAGGCTTTTGACTGGCGCGGCGTCGTTCTACCCGATATTCCAGCCATAATCAAAAGGGCCATGCCGCGAAAGCCCGCTGGGCGGGAATTCGCGCATATGTGACGGAAGAATAAGGGGGAGAGCAATGGCAAAGGTCAGCGACGGCGCGGTTCCGGTCATGGAAGTCTGGCGCGGGGGCCTCCTGGAATGCGTGCATCAGGCCCATGCGGTGATCTGCGATGCCAAGGGTGTGGTCGCGGCCTGGGGCAATCCGCAGGCGGTGATCTTCCCGCGGTCGTCGGCCAAGATGATGCAGGCGCTGCCCTTGCTGGAAACCGGCGCCGCTGACGCGCGGGGGTTGTCGCAGGCGCATCTGGCGCTTGCCTGCGCCAGCCACCGGGGTGCGCATGTGCATGTCGACCTTGCGGGGCGCTGGCTGGCTGACCTCGGTCTTGGCGAATCCGACCTGCGCTGCGGCGCGCATGAACCTGGCGACCTGACCGAGCGCAACCGGCTGGTCGAGGCCCATGAAAAACCCTGCCAGTTGCACAACAACTGCTCGGGCAAGCATTCCGGCTTCCTGACGGTGACCCAGCATCTGAAAGCCGGGCCGGAATATGTCGAAATCGACCACCCGCTGCAAAAGGCAGTCCGCTTGGCAACGGAAGAAGTCACGGGCGAGACGGTCGCGGGCTGGGGCGTCGACGGCTGTTCCGCCCCGAACTTCGCCATGACGGTCGAGGGGCTGGCCCGCGCGATGGCGAAATATGCCACCGCTCGCGAAGGTCACGGCGCGCGTGAGGATGCGATGTTCCGGCTGACCCGGGCGATGGCCGCCCATCCGCACCTGATTTCGGGCGAGGGCGAGACCTGCACCGAACTGATGCGTGCGATGGACGGACGCGTCGCGATCAAGGGCGGGGCCGAGGCGGTCTATGTCGCCATCGTGCCGGAAAAGGGCTTCGGGATAGCGCTCAAGGTGGTCGATGGCGGCTATCGCGCGTCCGAGGCTGCCGTCACGGCCCTTCTTGCAAAGATCGGCGTCCTTGACCCCGCGCATCCGGCGGCCGTCAAGCGGATGGCAGGTGTCCAGCGCAACTGGCGGGGCCTTGAAACCGGCTTCTACCGCATGGCCGACGGCTTTCCCGGTTGATTTGAGGGCGACATCGCGTAAGCTTTCCCCATGAATGTCGAGGCGCCGATCCCGTTTCCGCAGACCACCCGCATCGCCGAGGAGGTCCGCTTCGACCGAAAGGAGCTTGGCCTGATCCTGCGGGTCTATGGCCGGATGGTCGCGGCCGGGGAGTGGCGTGACTATGCCATCGCCGCCATGCGTGACCTTGCTGTCTTCGCGGTCTTCCGACGCACGGCGGAAACGCCGCTTTACCGGATCGAAAAGCGTCCGAAGGTTCGCGCCCGTCAGGGGCTCTACGCGGTCGTCGGCATGGACGGCCGCGTCTTGCGGCGGGGGCATGATCTGGATCAGGTGCTGAAGGTGCTGGAGCGCCGGTTGATCGGTCCGGTCTGACGCAGCGCCATCTGGTTCGATCTTGTTTCCCCGAGGGGCCAGCCGTCGGCCGCGGTCAAAGCCGCTGTCGCGCCGTCACCAGCCCACCGCCCCCGGCAGAAACCCGCGCGATGGCGTCCTTCAGCCCTTCATAGGCGACCGACATCGTATGCCCGTTGGAGTGGATCATCCGGTCGCGGTCGACCAGCATCGCGACATGGCCCTTCCAGAAGATCAGGTCGCCCCGTTTCATCGGCTCGTTCGGGGCCAGAAGCCGACCGAGCGACATCTGCATGTCGCTGTCCCCGGGGCAGGGCTTGCCGCAACTGATCAGCGACAGTTGCACCAGACCTGAACAATCCAGCCCGAAGCGCGAATTGCCGCCCCACAGATAGGGCGTGCCCAAAAGGCTCTCGGCCACCGCGACCGGATCCTCCTCCCAGTCACCCAGGGCCCGCAGGTGGCGGAGCGGCACGAAGCCGTGTGGCGTGTTGGCCCATGCGCCCCAGGACCCGATCACCGTCAATCGCGTCCCCATGCTCAGCGCCATCTTGTCGGGCGCCTGCACTTGTGGCTCGGCATAAAGATGGGTGCCGGGCGACGCGACCCAGTGCGTCGGCTCGGGGCCCTGGCCCAGCGTGTTTTCCGCCATCCAGCCGCAATACCCGTCCTTGTCCGACATCACGAAGACATGGCCCTGATCGCGGTCGATCACCGTCACGGCGTCGCCCATCAGCAGTTGCCGGTCGCGCGCACCGCCCACGCTGACACAGAGATTTGCCACCGGCACAATGACCTGCGCCCGAAGCCCCTCCGTCAGGGGTGCGTTTACCAGCCCCGAAAGCGAGACATGCGCCACCCGGCCTGAAAAGGGCGTCAGCCGTCTGTCCATCGCGTTCTCCTCAACTCGTTCTCCCCGCTTCTGCCCCGGCGTCGTCGGAGCAGCACCTCACTGTCGCAGCATCGCAGGCAGCGCCTCCAGAAGCGCCCGCGCGCCCTGGCCGACCCCGCCCTTCGGCCGGGCCGGGAGGTCGCTCGGGGTGTGGCCATAGATGTCGAAATGCATGTAGCGCGGCCCCTCGACAAAGCGCCGCACGAACAGCGCAGCCGTGATCGAACCGGCGAAACCATAGCCCGGCGCATTGTCCAGGTCGGCGATCCCCGGCTCGATCACGGTTTCATAGGCGTCGTGGAACGGCAACCGCCAGACCGGATCAAAACCGGCTTTGGCGCCCGCCTCCAGTGCGGCGGCAAGTCCTGCGTCGTCGGTGTAGTAGGGCGCCAGGTCCGGCCCGACGGCGACCCGCGCGGCCCCGGTCAGCGTGGCCATGCTGATCAGGATATCCGGGTTCCCCTCGCAGGCATAGGCCAGCGCGTCCGCCAGGATCAGCCGCCCTTCGGCATCCGTATCATTCACTTCGACCGTCAGGCCCTTGCGGCTGGTCAGGATGTCCTTCGGCTTGATCGACGTACCCGAAACCAGGTTCTCCACCGCCGGAACCAGGACGCGCAGTTGCACCGCAAGGCCCAGCGACATGATCATGCGGGCCAGTCCAATTACTGTCGCGGCCCCACCCATGTCCTTCTTCATCAGGCTCATTCCGGCGGAAGGCTTCAGGTTCAGGCCGCCGGTATCGAAGCAGACCCCCTTGCCGACCAGCGTCAGCTTCGGCCCTGCGGACCCCCACCGCATGTCCAGCAGACGCGGCACCCGGGGACTGGCCCGTCCCACGGCATGGATCATCGGGAAGCCCTGGGTCAGAAGATCCTCGCCCCGGATCACCTCGGTCGTGGCGCCGAACCCGGCCGCCAGGTCAAGGAATGCGGTTTCCAGCTCGGCCGGTCCCATGTCTTCGGCCGGGGTGTTGATCAGGTCGCGGGTCAGCGCCTCGGCCTCGGCCATCGCGATCAGGCGTTCCGGGTCGACATGCTCGGGACACACCAGACGCGTCTCAGCGGCAGGTTTTCGACCCGGACGGTAGCGGTCGAAGCGGTAGGCCGACAGAAGCCAGGCCAGAGCGGCTTCGGTCCGCTCGCCCTGATCCAGCGTTCCCTGCAAAGCCCAGTCGCCCGCGGGCAGGCCAGCCACCGCCTTTGCCAGGCCAAATCGTGTCCGCCGCCGCGCCTGGGCCGAGCCATAGCCCACCACGGCCCCGGCCACGCCACCATCCTTGCCCGGAAGCAGTCGCACCTCACCCAGTCCGGCCTCGAAGTCGGTGGCCGTCAGCCATTCCGCCCAGGCAGCACCCCGTTCGGCCTGGAAGGTCGCGATTTCATCCGGGCGCAGGACATACAGCGGCCGCGTGCTCGGTGACGCAGTGGCAAAGGCAAAAATCAAGCTCTTGGACATATGGCGGTCGGGGTCCCGTTTCCTGCCATCAGTTGCCGGATATTCGGGCCAGTTAGCAAGCGTTTCCAGAGGATTGCGCCGAATTGCCGTGATTTCCCCCCCAATCTGCGCCACCCGGTGCCGACTGTCGCAGGTGCGGGTTGGCCGTCCTCGCCAAGAAATTGTAGCGTCAATCGTATTCTCAACCCGTCATTGAGCGATTCCAGCCAGACTTGCGGTTCATCCGCTACACCGACTGGTCCGCCAGCCCGGTTTCGGCCGCAAGGGAGCGCTCTGCCACCCGCAGAAGCCGCGCCCAGACCGCCGCAAACGCGGTGCTGTCCGCCTTTTCCAGACAGGCTCCGGCGTCGCTCGCCACAGCGGCCAGGCTCAGCAGTCCCAGATCGGCAGCAAGCCGCCCGAACCGCGCCAGCTGCCGCGCCAGGTCCCGCAACTCCTGCGAGCGGACCTGCTCGGCGATCCCGGCCATGGTCAGCGCCAGTTGCCCAAGTGCCCGCGTCACCATCTGTTCGGCGACCGGCGCGCCGAGGTTTCGGTAGATCACGGCAATGGCCTCGACATCCTGGCGCACGACCTCTCGTGGCCTGAGAGTCGCAATCTCTCCCATCATAGACACCCAAGTTTCATCACACCCGCCGCCAGCCTGGACCCGCATGCTGAAGAATTGGTTGCCTGCCTCGGCCTCGGCCCGGATTTTGCCCCTCGAATTTTCCGCAAATGCAGCATAGGGAGGGTGCGACAACAGAGGACGATGCCCATGAATTTCATCCGCCCCCTGCCTGCCTATCTGGTCCAGCGCTTCCATGGCTGGCGCGCGACCACCTACCAGGACAACCGCGCCTGGTATCGCCGCCTGGCCGAAAGCGGCCAGCATCCCCGCGCCATGGTGATTTCCTGCTGCGACAGCCGGGTGCATGTCACCTCGATCTTCGGTGCGGACGAGGGCGAGTTCTTCATCCACCGCAACATCGCCAACCTCGTCCCGCCCTATACTCCGGACGGCGAACGCCACGGCACCTCGGCTGCGGTGGAATATGCCGTCACCAGCCTTGGTGTGGCGCATATCGTGGTCCTCGGTCATTCCAACTGCGGCGGGGTCAAGGGCTGCCACGACATGTGCCGCGGCCATGCTCCCGCGCTGGAGGAAAAGACCAGCTTCGTCGGCCGCTGGATGGACATCCTGCGCCCCGGCTTCGACAAGGTCGCGCATTTGCCCGACGCCGAGATCCTGCAGGCGCTGGAGAAAGAGGCCGTGCTGACCAGCCTGGAGAACCTCCTCACCTTCCCCTTCGTGAAATCCGCGGTCGAGGATGACCGGCTGACCCTGCACGGCCTTTGGAACAATACCGGCGAGGGGCTGCTGGAAAACTACGATCCGGCGCGGGGCGACTTCTTCCCGGTCTGAAAGCCGACTTTGGTCGGATACGCGCGGGGCCGTCACGCGCCTATCCTTGACGCATGCGCGTGGTCCTTGCCCTGCTGTGGCTCTGCCTGACGGTTGCGGTTGCGGCTGCCGACCCCAGCCCGCGTGACCGCATCGCGCCCCTGATCCTTCCACCCTACGCGCTGGGCGAGGCGCTGGACGACAAGGGGGTCTACAGCCTTCTGAACTCCGGCGGGGCCGAGGCGGGCTATGTGTTCGAGACCGGCCCGCTTGCCCCCTTGCCCGGCTTTTCGGGCGGGCCGATCAACATGCTGGTGTTGCTCGACCTGCAGGGCACCTTCATCGACGTGCGCCTCCTGGATCACAACGAGCCAATCTTCGTTTCGGGTCTGGGCGAGGCGCCGTTCCTGAAGTTTCTCGAACAGTACCGGGGGCATTCGATCAACGAACCCCTCGTCGTCGGCAACCCCTACGGCGAAGGCTCGGGCACCGATCTGGTCTACCTCGACGGGGTGACGAAGGCGACCGCCTCGGTCCGCATCGCGCATGAATCGATCCTGGCTGCGACGCTGGCCGTGGCGCGGGAACGGATGCAGGGCATCCAGTCCGCGCCACCCGCCCGGCCCGACCCTGCCGTGGACGAAGCCCTCAACTGGGACGACCTCGTCACCCAAGGCATCGCCCGCAACCTCCGCGTCACCAATGCCGAGGCAGATGCCGCCTTTGCCGGGACGCTCTGGACCCATGACGACCCCGAGGCGCAGGCCGACCCGCAGGGCCTTTACCTTGATCTCTGGGCCGTCGACCTTGGCCCGGCTTCCATTGCCCGCGCGGTCCTGACCCCGGAAAGCCTGTCCGACCTCAACCGCTTCCTGACCGTCTCGCCGCAGGACGAACCGATCCTGGTGATCGACACCGCCCGCCATGGCCTCGTCTCGCCGGATTTTGTCCGCAACACCGAACCCGACCTCCTGTCCGCCACGCAAGGCGGCCTGCCGTTGGCGCTCCGCGATGCCGATCTCCTGTTCGAAACCCTGCCCGGGGTCCCGCAGGGCACGGCGATGATCCTGCGCACCGACCGTCGTCTTGGCTTCGATCCCGCCGCCGACTGGGAGCTGTCCGCCACCGCGCTGCGCGCGCACGGCCAGTTCCAGCCGCAGGTCGGCAGCGCCCATTTCCGCCTGACACTCGCGACGCCCGAACGTTTCTTCCTGCGCGAGGCCCCGCCGGAAAAATTGGCGCCGTGGCGCGAGGCGATCCTGAACCGGCAGGCCGACCTGCTGCTGCTGGCTTGCGTCCTCGCCCTGCTTCTGGCTGCCCTTGGCCCCGGCATCAACCGTCTGTCCGATCACCCGTTCTGCACGCCGATCCGGCTCGCGGCCCTCGCCTTCGTCACCGGCTTCATCGGCTTCTGGGGGCAGGGCCAGCTTTCCATCGTCACTCCCCTCGCCACCCTGCGCACCGCGCTAGACGATGGCTCGCTCGCCTTCCTCCTCTACGACCCGTTTTCGCTCCTGATCTGGGCCGTCACCATCCTCGGCTTCGTGCTCTGGGGCAGGGGGCTCTTCTGCGGCTGGCTCTGCCCGTTCGGAGCGCTCCAGGAATTCGCCCACCACGCAGGCCGCTTCTTCCGCCTTCCGGAATGGGAGCCACCGGCCCGCTGGGATGCCCGCTTCAAGAGCCTGAAATACTTCCTCCTCGGCGCCCTGATCTGCGTCGCCGTGTTTTCCCCGACCCACCTCGACACCGCCGCCGAAATCGAGCCGTTCAAGACGGCCATCACGACGGTCTTCCTGCGCGACTGGCCTTACGTCGCCTATGCCGCGCTCTGGCTGGTCCTTGGCCTTTTCACCTTCAAGGGCTTCTGCCGCTGGGTCTGCCCCTTGGGCGCACTCATGGCCATCGGCGGGGTGATCCGGGGCCGCGACTGGATCGCCCGGCGCCGGGAATGCGGATCGCCCTGCCAGCTTTGCCGGGTGCGCTGCAAGTACGGGGCGATCAAGGCCAGCGGCCAGATCCAGTACTCCGAATGCTTCCAGTGCCTCGATTGCGTGACGATCCACAACTCGCCCGCCGCCTGCGTGCCATTGGTCCTTGCCGCCAGGGGCCGCCCATTGGCCCCGCCCGTCCTGCGCGAGGCCCGGACATGAACCGCCGCCGCTTCCTCGCCCTCTCCGCCGCCGCCCTTGCGACGCCTGCCGAAGCAGAAACCCGCTGGCAGGGCCGGGCCTTCGGTGCCGATTGCGCCCTCAGCCTCCGCGGCCCCATTCATGCCGCCGCGGCCGCCCTCGCCAGCCTTCCTACCCTGATCGAGGCCATCGAGGCCGACTTCTCGCTCCACCGCCCCTCGGCCCTGACCGACCTTAACGCGACCGGACGGCTTGCCGCCCCATCGCTCGCCTTCAACTCCGTCCTCGACCTGACAGATGCCATCCATCGCCTGACCGACGGAGCCTTCGATCCGACCGTCCAGCCCCTCTGGCAGGCCGCAGCCGAGGGTCGGGCCAACACCTCCCCAATCGGCTGGCGGCACGTCCAGCGCGTCATTGGCATCACCCTGCGACCCGGCATGGCGCTGACCTTCAACGGCATCGCCCAAGGCTTCGGCGCCGATGCGGTGAAAGCCCACCTTGCCGCCCACGGCTTCGACCACGCCCTGATCGACATGGGCGAGACTGCCGCGCTTGGCGGCCCCTTCCGCCTTGGCCTGCAAGACCCGGTCCACGGCCACCTTGCCACCCGGACCCTGACCGGCACCGCCATCGCCACCTCCTCGCCCATGGCGACGCTGGTGAACGGCCAGCCGCATATCCTCCACCCAATGGGCCTGCCGCCCTTGTGGTCCACCGTTTCGGTCGAGGCCAGGACTGCTGCCCTCGCCGACGCCCTCTCCACGGCGCTGGTCTTCCTGACCGCCGACCGGATCGCGGCCCTGCGCCACCCGGGCCTGATCCGCGTCACGCTGGTCGGTTTCGACGGCAACCTGCAAACCGTCTGAAACGAAAGGCCCGGCGGATCGCTCCACCGGGCCTTTCTCAATTGCTGAACGGGTCAGCCCGCAGCCATCACCGCGCGACCCGTCAGCACCTTGACCAGATTCGCCCGGTAGGCGGCCGAGCCATGCAGGTCCGCGTTCATCCCCGCAGGATCAACCTTCAGCCCCGACAAAGCCGAGGCCGAGAAGTCCGCCGACAGCGCCCGCTCCGCTTCGGCCCAGCGAAAGACGCCGTCGTTGCCCGCGCCGGTCACGCCGACCCGCACGCCGTTCGCGAACTTCGCGACGAAGACCCCGGTCAGGGCAAAGCGGCTGGCGGGCTGGTTGAACTTCACATAGGCCGCCTTCTGCGGGATCGGGAAGACCACGCTCGTCACGAACTCCCCCTCCTCCAGCGCCGTGGAAAACAGCCCCTGGAAATAGTCATCCGCCGCGATCTTGCGCTTGTTGGTCACCACCGTCGCGCCGGACGCCAGAACCGCCGAAGGGTAGCACGCCGCCGGATCGTTGTTGGCAATGCTGCCACCAATCGTCCCCCGCGACCGCACCGCCGGGTCGCCGATGCCCCCCGCCAGGTCCGCCAGCGCCGGGTAGTGTTTCGCGGCCTCCTTCGCCACGACCGCATGGGGCGTTGCGGCCCCGATATGCAGCCCGCCATCGCCGACACAGACTCCCTGCATCTCGGCGATGCCGGTCAGGCTGACCAGCGTGGCCGGGGCGGCAAGCCGCTGCTTCATCGTCGGGATCAACGTCTGCCCGCCCGACAGGGCCTGCGCCCCGTCCGCCGCCAACGCCTTGGCCGCATCGGCAATCGTCGAGGGTTTCGCGAAATCAAAGTTGTGCATGATCGTCCTCCCCTCAGCCGTTCACAGCCTGCCAGACCCGCGACGGCGAGACCGGCATGTCGATATGCGTCACATGGGCGTGCCCCCCGCGATGCAGCGCGTCGATCACCGCGTTGACCACCGCCGGGGGTGACCCGATGGCCCCAGCCTCGCCGCAGCCCTTCACCCCCAGCGGGTTGTGCGTGCAGGGCGTCTGGCAGCTGTAATCGACGTTGTAGAACGGCACATCCTCGGCCCGGGGCATCGGATAGTCCATGTAGGACCCGGTCAGAAGCTGGCCGTTCTCGTCATAGGCCGTGAACTCGCACAGGGCCTGGCCGATCCCCTGGCCCACCCCGCCATGCACCTGGCCCTCGACCACCATCGGGTTCATCACGTTGCCGAAGTCGTCGGCACAGTGGAACGCCACCACGTCGACCTTGCCGGTCCCTTCGTCGACCTCGACCTCGCAGATATAGGCGCCTGCGGGATAGGTGAAGTTGGCCGGGTCGTAGAAGGCAGTCTCCTCCAGCCCCGGTTCCAGCGTCTCCAAGGGGTAGTTGTGCGGGACATAGGCGCTGAAGGCGATCTCGCCGAAGGTCTTGGCCTTGTCGGTCCCCGCCACGCTGAACTTGCCGTCCTCGAAGGTGATGTCACCCTCCGACGCCTCCAGCATATGCGCCGCGATCTTCTTGCCCTTGGCGACGATCTTGTCGATGGCCTTGGTCACCGCCACCCCGCAGACCGCCAGCGACCGCGAGCCATAGGACCCCATCCCGAACGGGATTTTCGAGGTGTCGCCATGCACGATTTCCACCGAAGATTCGGGCACCCCCAGCTTCTCGGCCACGATCTGCGCAAACACCGTCTCGTGCCCCTGACCGTGGCTGTGGGCGCCGACCATCACGCTCAGGTTCCCGGTCGCGTTCACCCGCACCGTCGCCGCATCATAAAGCCCGACGCGCGACCCCAGGATGCCCACCAGATGCGACGGCGCAATGCCGCAAGCCTCGATCCAGGTGGAAAGCCCCATGCCGCGCAGCTTGCCGCGCGCCTTGGAAGCAGCCGCGCGCTTGTCGAACCCGGCCACATCGGCCATCGCCATCGCGCGGTCCAGCGTCGCCTGATAGTTGCCGGTGTCATACACAAGGCCAACCGGCGTGGTATAGGGGAACTGGTCCGGGGTCAGCAGGTTCTTCCGCCGCACCTCGAACGGGTCAAGGTTCAGCTCGCGGCACATCTTGTCGATCACCCGCTCCAGGCTGAAGGTCGCCTCGGGCCGTCCCGCACCGCGATAGGCATCGACCGGGGCGGTGTTGGTGAAAACGGTTTTCACGTTCACATAGACATGCGGCACCTTGTACGGCCCGGCCATCAGCGTGCCGTGCAGGAAGGTCGGCGTCGCGGTCGAGAAGTTCGACAGATAGGCCCCCACGTTCGCCAGCGTCTCGGTGCGGATCGCAAGGATTTGCCCGTCTTTGGTGCAGCCCAGCTCGATCTTCGTCACATGGTCGCGGCCATGCGCGTCGGTGAGGAAAGACTCGCTGCGTTCCGCCGTCCAGCGCACCGGGCGGCCCAGCTTCTTCGCCGCCGCCAGGACCAGCGCTTCCTCGCCATAATGATAGATCTTCGACCCGAAGCCGCCGCCCACATCCGGGGCCACGACCGTCAGCTTGTTCTCCGGGATGCCCAGCACGAAGGCCGCCACCAGAAGCCGTGTCAGATGCGGGTTCTGGCTGGTCGTCGTCAGCTTGTAGTCGCCCGTTCCCGGGTTGTACTCGCCAATCGAAGCCCGGGGCTCCATCGCGTTCGGCACCAACCGGTTGTTCACCAGATTGAGGGTGACGACATGCGGCGCCGCCTTCATCGCTGCGTCAACAGCGGCGCGGTTGTCCTCGATCCAGCCCCAGTCGAAGCACAGGTTGTCCGGGATCTCGTCATGCACGCGGTTCGTTGCATCCGCCACCGCCGCCTTCATGTCGACGATGGCCGGAAGCTCCTCGATCACGCTGTCATCGGCCAGCTGTTCCGCCGCATCCTTGGCCTGCGACAGCGTTTCCGCGATCACGGCGGCATAGGCATCGCCCACATGCCGCACCTTGCCATGCGCCAAGACCGGGCGCTTCGGTTCCCGCATCGGCGTGCCGTCGCGGCTGTTGATCAGCCAGCCTGCCGGGTTGCCGCCAACGTCCTTGAAATCCTCGCCGGTGAAGATCGCCAGCACGCCCGGCATCGCCGCCGCCTTGGTCGGATTGATCGACTTGATCCGCCCATGCGCGACGGTCGAGCGGACAAAGACCGCCGCCGCCTGCCCGTGCAGGGCCAGATCGTCCGTATAAACTCCGCGCCCGGTCAGGAAGCGGACATCCTCGCGGCGCTTCATCGGCGCGCCAATCCCGTGATCCTTCGGCATCTCGCCCCCCTATTCCGCAGCCAAGGCGCTGACATCCTGCCCCGAGGCAGCCATCACGGCCTTGACGATGTTGTGGTAGCCCGTGCAGCGGCAGATGTTGCCGTCCAGATAGTGCCGCACTTCGGCCTCGGTCGGCTTCGGGTTCTCGGCCAGAAGCGCCGCCGACGACATCACCATGCCCGGCGTGCAGAAGCCGCATTGCAGCCCGTGATGGTCCTGGAACGCCTGCTGGATCACCCCCAGCGAGCCATCCGCATTCGCCATCCCCTCGATGGTCCTGACCTGTGCTCCGGCCACATCCGACGCAAAGACCGTGCAGCTTTTCACCGGCTGGCCGTCGACATGCACCACGCAGGCGCCGCACTGGCTGGTGTCGCAGCCGACATGGGTGCCGGTCAGCCCCAGCCCTTCGCGCAGGAAGGAGGACAGAAGCGTCCGCCCCTCCACCTCTCCGGAAACGGCGCGGCCGTTCACGGTCATCGAGACTTTCGTCATTCTTGCTCCTCCCTGGGTATTCCTAGGTACTTCCCTGCGGCCCGTTCAGCCGCCGAGCAGTCGCTTGAACCAACCTTTCTTCTGTTCCTCCGGCCCGGCACCTTCTTCTCCGGCCACTTCTGCAGGCTCCGGCTCCTCCACCGCCTCCTGGAACCGGGTGAAGAATTCGTCGGCGAGTTTCTTGGCAAAACTGTCGATGATCCGGCTGCCCAGCTGGGCGATCTTGCCGCCGACACTGGCCTCGGCCACATAGGTCAGCCGGGTGCCGCCCTCGATCGGTTCGAAGGACACGTCGGCCCCGCCCTTGGCAAAGCCCGCGACGCCGCCCTTGCCCTCGCCGGAAATCTTCAGCGACTTGCCCTCGACGATGTCCGAAAGCTGCACCAGTCCGGTGAAGGTCGCCGACACCGGCCCGACCTTCTGCTTGACCACGGCCTCGTATCCTTCGGCGACCGACCCGCTCAGGCTCTCGCAACCCGGAATGCATTCCTTGAGCACCTCGGGGTTCAGGATCGCGGTCCAGACCTCGCCGGGGGTGGCCTTGATGTCGCGGGTGTCACTGAGCTTCATGGCCTCTCCCCCGTTGTAGCATAATCAGCATATCGGCTGACGCAACGGGCGGCTATGATTCCTAAGTCGTATTGTTCAACGCTCGGGCGGGGTGAACTCCAGTCCGTACTCCGCGTAGATTTCCGCGATACGGCCATCCGCCAGGGCCGCCGCAATGGCGTCGTCCACCGCATAGCCAAGGTCGCGGTGGCTTTGGTGCACGGCCACCCCCAGCGTCCAGCGCGACAGCTCAAAACCCGGCAGAAGCGGCGCATGAACCGCCACGCCCTCGCCCGCGCCGACCTCAAGCTGCGACAGGGGTCCCATCACCGCCATCACCTCCCCCGCCTTCAATCCCGCCATCGCCGCCGCTACCGTCTTGTAGCGCGTGATCTTGGCCGAGGCGCCGAAGGCCGAGGTCAGGTAGAAATCGGAAATCGAATCATTTTCGACCCCGACAGGGTCATAGACAAAGAACGACGGCACCGGCGCATCCGGATGCCGCCCGTCCGCATTCGCCACCTGCACCGCGTCGGGGTAGGCTTCGATCCGGTAGGCGATGCCCACCTTCTCGCCCGCGTATTGCCCGGTGAACACGGCCTGCTCCACCCGGCAGGTGAAATCGCTGTTGTAGGGCACCCGCATCATCAGGTTCGACACATGCCCGCCGACCGCCGCGCCCTTCCAGACATAGTTCAGAAGGTCCGCCTCCAGCGTCTCGCCCGACTGGACGAAACGGAACCGGGGTTCGACCCCCAGTCCTTCGGCAATGATCTTGCCAACCTCGACGTCCACCCCTTTCGGCGTAGCGCCCTCTTCCCAGCTGTAGGGCGGAAAGTCCTCGTAGACAGCGATCTCGATCCAGCCGCGCTCGACGATCTCGTCCAGCGTCTGGCCCACATCCTCGCGCGGGGTGTTCTGCGGCTTTGCCCCCGGAGCCTGGCCTTCGCAGCGGGCATTCGCCATGCCCGCCGCCAGCAGCATCACCGCCAGGACCGCAGCCCGCAGCATCTCAATGCGCCGCCGAAAGCCCGATGGTCAGCATCTCGGCCGCGTGCTTCTTCGCCGCCTCCGTCCCGTCCAGCGCCAGCGCAGCCCGCAGCGCCGCCGAATCCGATTTCGGCGCGCCCGAGGCCGTCACCACCGAACCCGCGATCTCCATCAGCTCCGCCTTCAGCGCCGCATCGTCGCCGCCCCCCGCCATCAGCTCGTCGCGGATCGCCCCCAGCCGGTCCTTGTGGGCGTCGAGCGCCCCGTCCTCGGGCCGGGTCTCGATATAGGTCCGGATCGCCCAGCCCGCCTTCTGGCCCAGGATCTCCCCGAAGGCCGGCATCTTCGTCGTGCCGTCCTGGGTGTAGCCGTGCTGGAACCGCTCGGCGAACCACTCGTCCCCGTATTCCGCCGCCTCCAGGAAGCGCAGGTCCGGGGCAAGGCCACCCGACACCGCGCCAAGCCCATGGCAGCGCGCGCAGTTCTGGTTGAACCCGCTGTCGCCGATCATGACGGCCTGCCACCAGACCTCGTCGCCCACCTTGTCGGCGCGGTAGGGGTTCTCGACCAGCCATTCCTCGCCCACCTCGGGCAGGGCATCGGTGTTTACCGGCTGCGGCGCCACGTCACCGTGGGCAAAGGCCAGCGTCGCGGTCACGGCCAGGGACAGAAGCAGGGCCGGGCCCGCCAGGGTCTTGCGCATCATTCGGGGGTCCTCCCTCAAGGTCTGGGTCAAAGGGGTAAACCCTGACCCCCGCCCCCCGCCATTCGACCAAGGTGCAACCCGCCCCTCCGCGCCGTCCGACCATGGTCGTATTGGCCATCGCTGCCCCCGGTCGCAGTCTTGGGCCTGGAGGGAGGGCTCCATGTTCCGCATCGTCCTGACCATCGCGATCCTTGCGACAGCCGCGCCTGCCTGGGCCGAGCTGCCCGTCGCGATCACCTACCTGCGGCTGGAGGTCGACCGCCCCCCGGTCCTCTCGAACCTCGACCCCGTGCCGGAAGACCTTGGCATCGCCGGGGCTGAAATCGCCATTGCCGACACCCAAACCACCGGCAGCTTCCTTGGCCACAGCTACAGCCTGACCCTCGCCTCCATCCCCCCGGGTGGCGAGCTGACCACAGCCGCGCGCGAGGCGCTGAAGACCTCCCGCCTGATCCTGATCGACGCCGATCCCGCCACGATCCTGTCGGTCGCCGACCTGCCCGAGGCGCAAGGGGCGCTTCTCTTCAACGTCTCCTCCGGCGCGGAAAATCTCCGCTCTGGCGACTGCCGGGCGAACCTTCTCCACACGATCCCCGAAGACGCCGCGCGCACCGATGCCCTGATGCAGGTCCTGCAGCGCAAGCAGTGGCAGACGACCGTCCTGGTCACCGGCTCGCATCCCGCCGACCAGGCCTTCGCCGAAGCCCTCCGGCGGTCTGCCACCAAGTTCGGCATCACCATCGCCGCCGAGAAGGACTGGACCTTCGACACCGACCTGCGCGAGTCCACCATGGACGAAATTCCCCGCTTCACTGAGGGGTTCCCCGACCATGACGTCATCCTTGTCGCTGACGAAACCGACGACTTCGGCCGCTACATCGAACACAACGCCTGGCTCCCCCGCCCCGTGGCAGGGTCCGACGGCATGGTCCCCACGGCCTGGGCCCCGGTCATCGAAAGCTGGGGCGCGGTCCAGCTTCAGAACCGTTTCGAGGACCACGCCCTCCGCCCGATGCGCGGCCTGGACTACGCCGCCTGGGCTGCCATCCGCGCCATCGGCGAGGCCGTGACCCGCACCGGCTCCAGCGACCCGGCCACGCTCCGCGCGTTCCTCCTCAACCCGGATTTCCAGATGGACGGCTTCAAGGGCCGCGGCCTGTCGTTCCGTGCCTGGAATGGCCAGCTTCGCCAGCCCATTGCCGTGGTGAACTCCCGCGCGCTTGTGACCCTGGCCCCGGTCGAAGGCTTCCTGCACCAGCGGAACGAGATGGACACCCTCGGCCTCGACGAACCCGAATCCGCCTGCACCGCCTTCAAGGGGGCCCCATGATCCGCCTGCTTCTCCTGACCCTCCTCGCCACCCCGACATTGGCCGACGAAATCTGGGTGACGAACGAAAAGGACGACACGATCAGCGTGATCGACACTGCGACGCTGGAAGTCACCCGGACGATCCCCACCGGCGAACGCCCGCGCGGGATCACTTTCAGCCACGACTATTCCCGCGTCTACATCTGCGCCTCGGACAGCGACACGGTGCAGGTGATGGACCCGGCCACCGGCGAAATCCTGCACGAGCTGCCCTCCGGCGAGGACCCGGAACAGTTCGTCCTGCATCCCGACGACAAGCATCTCTGGATCGCCAACGAAGACGATGCGGTGACGACCGTCGTCGATGTCGACAGCCGCAAGGTCGTGGCCCAGATCAACGTCGGGATCGAGCCGGAAGGGATGGGCGTCTCGCCGGATGGCGCCATTGTGGTGACGACGTCGGAAACCACCAACATGGCGCACTGGATCGACACCAGGACGCACCAGATCATTGCCAACACTTTGGTCGACAGCCGCCCGCGCCACGCTGAATTCACCGCAAGTGAACTTTGGGTGTCCTCCGAAGTCGGCGGCACGGTCACGGTCTTCGACGTGGCGACCAAGGCCGAGAAGGCGAAGATCCGCTTCGCCATTCCCGGCGTCAACGACGACCTGATCCAGCCGGTCGGCTTCGAATTCACCCCCGACCAGAGCACCGCCTTCGTCGCCCTCGGCCCGGCGAACCATGTCGCCGTGATCAACATGCAGACCCATGAGGTCGAGACCTACATCCTCGTCGGTCGCCGCGTCTGGCACATGGCCTTCAACCGCGACCACAGCCAGCTTTTCACCACCAACGGCGTGTCGGGTGATGTCACCGTGATCGACGTCGCCTCCCGCAGCGCGCTCAAATCCATCAAGGTCGGTCGCTTCCCCTGGGGCGCCGCCTTCCGGCCGACGGAGTGATCCCATGCGCCTGACCCTTGCCTTGCTCGCCAGTCTTGCTACCCCCGCCTTTGCCGACAACGACGAAGCTACGGCCGGCATGGGTGCCCCCGCTGGCCTCTTTGCCGCCACCAACAAGCAGGACCTGCCCGAAATCATGCTTTCCGCCGGCCAACCGCTCGGCGAAGCCTGGCATCTGAAATCCGGCACCTATTACGAGGTCGAGATCACCTCCGACGGCAGTCAGGAACTCGCGCTGGCCGGGGCCGATTTCCTGCGTGCAGTCTGGATCGACGAGATCGTCATCGAGGGCCTGGAAATCCGCCCCCTCGGCCTCGACAGCGTGGAATTCGACGAGGCGGGCACGATGGACGTGGGCTTCATCGCCATCAAGCCCGGCAGCTACACCCTGCGCACCCCGCAAGGCGGCGAGACTCAGACCCTGCAGATCACCATCGAATGAGCCGGGCACGCACAGGTCAGGCGGCCGGGTCAATGTGCCTCCACTTCCCCCGGCGGGGAGGGGATATGGGGACTGCGACCGGGACACGATCACCCGAGCAGGTCAGGACCCGCCCTGAATGACCCTCTCCGTCGAAAGCCTCTCCTTCGCCTATGGCCCGCGCAAGGCGCTGGACGGGCTGACCTTCACCCTCGCCCCCGGCAGCTTCACAGCACTTCTGGGGCCGAACGGGGCGGGCAAGTCCACCCTCTTTTCCCTCCTCACCCGGCTCTTCGTCGCGCCGCAGGGTCGGATCGCCATCGCCGGGCACGACCTCACCCGCGCGCCCCTGAAGGCCCTCGCTGCGCTGGGCTGCGTGTTCCAGCAACCGACGCTCGACCTCGACCTCACCACCCGCCGCAATCTGCTTTACTACGCGGCACTCCACGGCCTGACCGGCCCCGCCGCCCGCGCCTCTGCCGACGAGGCGCTGGCCACCCTGTCGCTCGCCGACCGCGCCGACACCCCCGCCCGCAGCCTTTCCGGTGGGCAACGCCGCCGCGTCGAACTGGCGCGCGCGCTGATCCATCGCCCCGCCGTCCTCCTCCTCGACGAACCCACGGTCGGCCTCGACGCAGCCTCACGCCGGACGATCACCGATCACGCCCATGCGCTTGCCCGGCAGGGAACCACCGTCCTCTGGGCCACCCACCTCACCGACGAAGTCGCCCCCACCGACCGCTGCCTGATCCTGCACCGGGGCCGCCTCCTCGCCGACGCCCCCGCCGCCACCCTGGCCGAAGGCAGCACCCTGACCGACCGCTTCCTCACGCTTACGGGCGACCCCGCATGAGCCGCTACCTCGCCGCCCTCACCGCCATATTGCACCGCGAACTGGCCCGTTTCCTCGGCCAGAAAAGCCGCCTTGTCGCCGCGCTCGTCCGCCCCCTCGTCTGGCTCCTGGTCTTCGCCGCCGGGTTCCGTGCGGCCCTCGGCCTCTCGATCACGCCCCCCTACCAGACCTACATCACCTACGAGACCTACATCCTCCCCGGCCTTCTCGGCATGATCTGCCTCTTCAACGGCATGCAATCCTCGCTCTCCCTCGTCTACGACCGCGAGATGGGCTCGATGCGGCTTCTCCTCACCGCCCCCCTGCCGCGCGGTTGGCTCCTCTTCGCCAAACTCCTCGCCGGAACCCTGATCAGCCTCCTCCAATGCGGGGTCTTCCTTGGCATCGGCTACGCCTGGGGCATCCGGCCCCCCCTGGTGGGCCTTGTCGCCGTGATCCCCGCCCTCCTCCTTGTCGGCCTGATGCTCGGCGCCCTCGGGCTCCTCCTCTCTTCCCTCATCCGGCAACTGGAGAACTTTGCCGGAGTGATGAACTTCGTCATCTTCCCGATGTTCTTCCTCTCCTCCGCGCTCTACCCGCTCTGGAAGATGGCCGAGGCCAGCCCAGCCCTCGCGAACGCCTGCGCGCTGAACCCCTTCACGCAAGGGGTCGAGCTGATCCGCTTCTCGCTCTACCTCACGCCAAACTGGCCCGCCCTTGGCTGGACCCTGCTCGCCACCGCCGTCTTCGCTGCGGCAGCACTATACGGCTATGACCCCGCCCGCGGCTTCACCCGCACCAAGGGCTAAAGCCGCGAAACCACCGCTTCCAGCGCGCGGGGGTCGATGGGCTTGTACAGGATTTCGATCCCCGCCGCCGTCGCCGCTGCCCGCACGTCCAGCCCGCGGTTCGCGGTGATCAGCCGCGCGGGCACCTCGCCATGCGCCGCCCTGATCCGGCCCAGGAACTCGATCCCCGTGATCCCGTCGCCCAACTGGTGATCGACCAGGAAGATGTCCGGCAGGATGCCGATCTCCTCGATCAGTGCCAGCGCCTCCTCGCCCGAGGCGGCATCCAGCACCGTCATCCCCCACTTTTCCAACAACAGCCCCAGCGCCCGGCGCAATTCCGCGTCGTTCTCGACCAGAAATGCGATCTTCTCGGTTGCCAGCATCTGCACGCCCCGGCGCTCCGGCAGTTCGGCGGGCAGTGGCAGCATCGGTCCCGCCGCGCCAGACGGCACCTGAACCATGAAACAGGTGCCGCGTCCGACGACCGAATTCAGCCCCAGCGGGTGCCCCAGCAGCGCGCAGGCGCGTTCGACGATCGCCAGCCCCAGACCCATGCCCTCGCTGGCCGAGGCACGGGCGTTCAGGCGGTGGAATTCCTTGAAGATGTCGTTCTGCGCTTCCTCGGGGATGCCGGGCCCCGTGTCCCAGACCTCCAGCCGCACCAGGCCGCCCCGACGCCGCGCGCCCACAAGGACCCGGCCGCTGGCCGTATAGCGGATCGCATTGCCGATCAGGTTCTGCAGGATGCGCCGAAGATAGGCCGGGTCGCTTTCGACCACCACCCCGCAGGGCACCACCTTCAGCGCCAGCCCCTTCGCCGCAGCCATCGGCGCGAACTCCTCGGCCAGCGTCCGCAAGAGCCGGTCCAGGTTGACGGCCCCCACGCTGACTGCCGCCTTGCCCGATTCCAGCTTCGAGATGTCCAGAAGCGCGTCGAGGATCCCCTCGACCGAGATCAGCGCGTTCTGCGCCTTGTCCAGCGCCACCTGCGCGCCGCTGTCCAGCCCCTCGCCACCGATGGAGCTGATGAAAAGCTTCGCCGCCGACAGGGGCTGCAACAGGTCATGGCTCGCCGCCGCCACAAAGCGCGACCGGCTGGCGTTGGCCCGTTCCGCATGGGCGAGCGCGTCCTCCAGCTCCAGCGTCCGTTCCATCACCCGGGCTTCCAGTGTCTCGTTTGCCCGGCTCAGCGCCTCCAGCGCCGCGCGTTCCGCCGTGACATCGGTGAAACTGAACACGAAGCCACCGTCCGGCATCCCTTGCGCGAAGACATCCAGGATCATGTCCTCGCCGCGCCGCACCTCGAACTCCAGCGGTGCCTTGCTGCCCGCGCCCGCAACCCAGGCCATCAGCGCGCCAAAGCTCATCCCGGTGTCGAACTGCATCTCGGTCTGGAACCGGCTGAACAGGTATTCGAACGAGGCTCCGATCCGCAGCCGCCCCATCGGCAAGGACAGAAGCGTGCCCAGCCGCTGGTTCCAGCCGACCAGCCGCGCCTCGGCGTCAAAGATGCTGATCCCCTGGTTGATGTGGTCCAGCGTCGCCCGGATCACCCGTGCCTGATCGTCCAGAAGCTTGCCGCGTTCGTGCCGTTCGGCGCGAATGATGTCGGTGACATCGGTCTGCAGGATCACCGTGCCGCCATCCGCTGTGCGGTGCTCGCTGACCTGCACCCAGCTGTCGCCCGTGATCCGCACGTTGAAGATGACGTGCCGGTCCTTGTGCCGCCGCAACCGCCCCTGCGCCCAGTCCGGCCCACCTTCGCCGTCGGGCAAGGCCAGATGGGGTGAGCGGCTGACCTTGGCCACATAATCCGGGAACGACAGGCCGGGCTGCAACTGGGCATGGACATCCGGCATGTGCATGGCGAAACGCGAGTTGCACATCACCAGCCGGTCCTCGCGGTCGAACAGGGCAAAGCCTTCCTGCACCGTCTCGATGGCGTTCGACAGGTTCTGCCGCGCGGTCTCGGCCTCGCGCGTTGCCTCGGCCAGTCGCGCGTTCGACTCATTGAGCAGGTCCAGCGCCCGGCCCAGATCATGCGTCCGCTCGCGGACCTGATCCTCCAGCAGCGCCGCGCGCTGGAACTGCGCATAGGCGGCGCCGCTGTCGTCCGTCGCCTGCTCCACGCGCCGCATCAGCGCCTCGGCGATGGTCAGAAGCTTCTCGGCCCGCCGCTCGGCGCTGTCCGCCGGGTTGATCAGCGTCTCGATCATGTCAGGCTTTCGGGGGGTAGATTGCCACCCCGGTCATCGTCTGGTTCACATGCATGGAGTTGAGCTGTTCGCCGTATGTGGAAAAGCCCACGACGCCGTGGCTTTTCAACAGGCTGGACACCGCCCCGAACCGCTGGTTCTCCATCGCCTCGATCCGCCGCAGGATGCAGTCGCAGGCCAGGATCGCCGCTGGCTTTCCCGCTTCCGACAGCGCGTTCAGCGCCGAATCCAGATGCACCGCCATATCCTGCGGCTCCGCCAGTGTCAGCACCAGCCCCTCGTCAATGGCCGAGAAGAACACCAAGTCCCCGTTTGGCGCCATCTGCTGGATCGCCCGGACATGGTGGCTGCCGCCGATGCGGACGACAACCGGATGCGCCGCAAAGGTGAAGGTGGTCAGCTGCGCCGGATCCTTGCCCAGAAGGCGGGCGTATTCCTGCGCCGCCGGTTCCGCATTGATCTGGTGCACCACCCTGCGGGCGGGGTCGGCCCCGGTGACGACCATGCGGCGGTTGGTGGGCGTCAGGTGGTTCAGGCTGAACACCTTCACCTTGCAGGCGGTGCGCACCAGCATCAGCACTGCCCAGCCCTGGCGGAACTGCCCGTCCTGCAAGACGAAGGTCTCGGCAAACCGCGTGCCGTCCCCGGCCGAGCCGCCGAACAGCGGCACCGGACCCAGCCCCGGCCCCAGCGCAGCGGTCAGCTCGTCCTCGCGGATCGACAGCCCGTCGACCAGGACGAAGGCGAATTCGTCCTCCCAGTCGGGATGCCGTCGCGCCAGCCCGGCCCGCGCCCGGATCAGCCGCCCGATCAGCTCTTGCTGGTCCAGTGCGCCAAGGTCGACGCCCAGGCAGTCCACCGCGAAACTGGCGCGGGGCAGGGCGACCGCGACGATCTCTCCCTCCGAATAGCCCTCCGGCGAGATTTCCCCTGCCGTGGTGCAGCCGATCACCGGGACGCCGGGAAACGCGGCCGACAGCCCTGACGCCAGCACAGCGCGGTCGGCCTGAGGCGAGATGAACAGGATCACTGCCACAAAGGGCCCCGGTCCAAGGCCCCTCACCAGCTTTGCAAAAGCCTCGGGATCGCGTGCCTCGGCATGGGCGCGCGGCATGACGGACAGGCCATCGGGCAATGCCCCCGCCGCGGCAGGGGCCGTGTCATCTGCGGCGATCATGTCCTTCTCCCGGCCCCGATGCTACGGCGGCTTTCCCAGTCCGGGCAAGCCTTTCGGCTCTCAGCCATCCTCTGGCATCAGCGAGGTGAAGTTCGTCTCGCGCGCGATCAGCACCGCCTGGGTCCGGCTTTGCACCCCAAGCTTGCGCATGATTGCCGTGACATGCGCCTTCACCGTGGTCTCGGCAATCGACAGCTCATAGGCGATCTGCTTGTTCAACAGGCCCTCGCAGATCAGCTGCAATATCTTCGCCTGCTGCCGGGTCAGAAGCCCCAGCCGACCGATCGCCTCTTCTCGCGCGGTTCCCTTCATCTTGCCCTCGGGCAGGGGCTCATAGCCCTCGGGCAGATAGCGCTTGCCCTCCCGCAGCGCGTCGAAGGCCGCCCGGAACACCTCGCGCCGGGAATGCTTTGGCACGAAGCCCGCCGCCCCCGCCGCCATGCAGGCCCCGATCACCCGGTTGTCGGCCAGCGAGGACACCACCAGCACCGGCACCTCCCCCGCCGCCTGCCGCAACCGGATCAGCCCGTCGATGCCGTTCACGTCCGGCAGGTTCAGGTCCAGCACGATCGCATCCGGCGCCGGGTTCAGGTCGACCCGGTGAATCGCCGTCTCCAGCCTATCCGCCGTCTCGATCTCCTCGATCCCGGCGACCGACTTCAGCGTCATCGACAGGGCGTCGCAGAACAGCGGATGGTCATCGACGATCAGCGCCGAATGCAGGGGCCGGGGGTCGCTTGCGGGAACCATCATCATCATGCGCCTTCCGGGTTGGGTCTTGGCCAAGAGTATCGCGCGCCGCCCCCGCCCGATACAGGCCAAAAGTCCTATGGGCAAAAGCACACGCGCGCCCGGGTTTCCCCGGACGCGCGCGGCCTTGACGGATGGCCTGACCAGAGGGGGTCAGTTCGCCATCGCCAGTTCCTTCGGCAGCTTGAACACCCAGACCATGCCGCCCTGATTCAGGTAGTTGACCTTGTTCGCAACCTCGCCACCCCAGAGCGGGACTGCCCCGCCCCAGCCCGACACCACCGCGACATACTGCTCGCCGTTCTCGTCCCAGGTGACGGGCTGGCCCACGATCCCCGACCCGGTCTGGAAGCTGAACAGCTCCTTCCCCGTCTCGTCATCCAGCGCCTTGAACTCGCCCTCGGGCGTGCCAAAGAACACCAGTCCCCCCGCCGTGGTCATCACGCCCCCCCAAAGCGGGGCCTCGTTCTTGTATTCCCACTTCCACTCGCCCGTTGCCGGGTCGATCGCCTTGAGGCTGCCGATATGGTCCTCGTAGTTCGGCTTGATGGTGAAGCCCGCGCCCAGATAGGCCGCGCCCTTCTTGTAGGTGATCGGCTCGTTCCAGATGTCCATGCCCCATTCGTTCGAGGGCACATAGAAAAGTCCGGTGTGCTGGCTGTAGGCCATCGGCATCCAGTTCTTGCCGCCCAGGAAGGACGGCGAGGCAAAGACCACCTCGCCCTTCGCGCCATCCGCCGCACCGGCGGGGTTCCCCGGACGGTTCTCCTCGTTGTAGATCGGGCGACCGTTCTCATCGATGCCCTTGGCCCAGGTGATGTCCTTCACGAAGGGCCAGGCGTTCAGGAACTTCCCGTCCTCGCGGTTCAGGACGTAGAAGAACCCGTTGCGGTCGGCGGTGCCGAACTTCTTGTTCCCGTCCTTGTCGGTGAAGGCGACGACCTCGTTCACCCCGTCATAGTCCCAGCCTTCGCGGGGGGTCGTCTGGTAGTGCCACTTGATCTCGCCGGTCGCCGGGTCCAGCCCCAGGCGCGAGGCGGCATAGAGGTTGTCACCGGTCCCGTCGTTCTTGTCGCCCGCGTTGCGCAGCCAGCTGTTCCAGGGCGCCGGGTTGCCCGCGCCGAAGACGATCGTGTTGGTCTCGATGTCATAGGACCCGCCCAGCCAGGTCGCCCCGCCGCCGGTTTTCCACAGATCGCCGGGCCAGGACGCATTCAGCGTCCCGGTCATCGTCGATTCCTTGCCGTTCAAGGTGCCCATGTGGCCTTCGATGGTCGGCCGGGTCCAGACCAGCTCGCCCGTCTCGGCGTTCCGCGCCTGCACTTCGCCGACGATGCCGAACTCGCCACCCGAATTGCCGGTGATGACAAGGCCGTTCACGATCAGCGGCGCCGCGGTATAGCTGTAGCCTTCCTTGTACTCCGCGATCTTCTTGTTCCAGACAACGTCGCCGGTCTTCAGGTTCAGCGCGACGATCCGGGCATCCAGCGTGCCGAAATAGATGTTGTCGCCATAGATCGCCGCGCCCCGGTTGATCACGTCGCAGCAGGGAAGGATCCCCTCGGGCAGGCGGGCGTCGAACTGCCAGACCTCCTTCCCGGTATGGACGTCGATGGCGTACAACCGGCTGTACGACCCGGTGATGTACATGATCCCGTCATGCACCAGGGGCTGCGTTTCCTGCCCGCGCTGCTTCTCACCGCCCAGCGAAAAGGCCCAGACCGGAACCATCTTTCCGACGTTGTCCTTGTTGATCAGCGTCAGCGGGCTGAACCGTTGCAGGTCGCGCCCCATCCCGTTGGTCAGGACGTCCCCGGTCGAGGCGCTGTCCCCCGCCAGGTCTTCTTCGGTGATCCCCGCGTAAGCCGGGGCAGCAAGCATCAGGGCCGCCGAAACGGCAGCGACAAAACGGTTCATCAGGATCCCTCCCTCGGGTTTTCGCGACAGGACGGCGCGCCGGTCCCTCCCCCGGGCACCTGTCCATAGTCACTTTGCGACCGATCCGGCCGGGCGGGTATTGGCCAATGGTCGTAAGCCCCGCCTCACCCCGAGATCGACTGGAGGTAGGCCAGGATGAAGTCCTGCACGGTCGCATCCTCGATCCCGACATGGCGCATCTTGGTGCCGGGAACGAAGCCGTCATTGTCCTCCATCCAGGCCTTGAGCGCACCTTCGGTCCAGACGAACCCGGCTGCCTTGAGCGCCTCGGAATAGGGATAGCCCGCGAACGTGCCAGCCTCGCGGCCGACCACACCCTCCAGCAGCGGCCCGTAACTCGGGTCACTGGCATCGGTGGCGTGACAGCGGCGGCACTCCGCCTCGAACAGCGCCTTGCCGGCCCCGACCTTGATCTGGTCGAAGGAGCCGGCGTCGTCGGCAAGTGTCTGCAGTGCGGTCAGGGTCAGAAGCGACAGGGCCAGAATGACAGAGCGGTTGGCGATGCGATGCATGAGGGTTCTCCTTGGCGATTGAAAACGCCGCCAAATTGCGCCTCGCTGGCCCGGAAGAGGTTTGACATGCGTCAAGCGAACGGGGCCTTATGGTCGTAGAAAACCGGGTCATATGGTCGTAGTCCAGTGCGTGGCCGGGGCAAGCGGGACTTGGCGCGGGAAGGACCGGGGCCATCCGGGCGACAATTCGGAAGAACATCGGGCAGACCGCGACAGCATGGATACCTCCGTCACCCCTTCGCACAAGCGCCTGCGCCAGGGCGGCCTGTCCCTCGTGATCTGGCTCGTGGCAGGTATCCTGGTCGGTGCCGCGCTGCGCCGCGAACGCCCGTCCTCCATGGCTGAACTGATCGCCGGGCTGTCGACCGGCATCGCCTGGAACGTGGTTCTGGGTCTGGCGGTGCTCGCGTGTCTCACGCGGTTCTTCCGCTGGACCGACCTTGGCTTCAATCGGCCGGACGGCAGGGTGGCCTTGCGGCTGATGTGGTTCCCGATCCTGACGCTCCTGCCGATCTTCGCGCTGGCCTGCGCCATCGGCCTGCCGCCCGACCGAGCCATCGGGTATCTGGCGATCAACACGGCCCTCGTCGCCTTGTCCGAGGAATGGATGTTCCGGGGCATCGTCTTCCGGGCGCTGTCTGCCCACCTGCGACTGTGGCCCGCGATCCTGCTCACTGCATTTCTGTTCGGCGCCGTGCATGTGCTGAACGTCTTCGCCATGGGCGATCTGGGGCAAGCCACCGGTCAGGCGGTTGCCGCGACGATGACCGGCCTCCTTCTCGGCGCGCTTCTCCTGCGCACCGGCTCGCTCTGGCCCCCGATCGTGTTCCACATGTTCTGGAACTTCGGCCTTCTGCTCGTGACTTACGAGGCAGCGCAGCAGCCCTTGCCCGAAGGCCCCCTGCCGCTGGAAGCCTATCTCGTGCCGCTGACCATCGTCATGCCGAACTTGTTCTACGCGCTTTTCCTCTTGCGCAAGGTGCGGAATGCCCCGGCCTGATGGGCACTGCCCGCATCAGGTCGACCCAGTCGCAGAGGTTAAGAATCCCTGAATGAAAAAACTCAACTGATTGTTTTTATTCGGTTTTCAAAATCTGTCCACTGTGGACACATCACCCCCCGATCCGCCGCCACCGCGCCGCTTCCAGTCCCGGGCCATTCCCCTCGGCCGCGAGAAGCAGGTCGAGTCGCGCCCGCCCCGGCGTCCGTCGGCAGACCGGATCGGGGGCCGAGGCGTCGCCAAGGACGGCCAGCGCCTGGCAGCGGCAGCCGCCGAAATCCACCTCCCGCCGATCGCAGGACCGGCAGGGCTCCGGCATCCAGTCCGTCCCCCGGAACGCCGCGAAGGCTGGCCCGCGATACCAGATCTCCTCCAGCGGGGTGTCCTTCACGTTGGCAAACCTCATCCCCGGAATCGTCTGCGCCGCGTGGCAGGGCAGCACCGACCCGTCCGGCGCGATGTTGAGGCCGGTCGACCCCCAGCCCCCCATGCAGGCCTTGGGCAGGTCCGCGTAGTAGTCTGGCGGGACGAAGTCGATCACCAGCCGCCCCCGCCGCTGCGCGCGGGCTTCGGCCACCAGCCGCTTCGCCTCCTCGACCTGCTCCCGCGTCGGCTGCAACACCGCCCGGTTCTCCAGCGCCCAGCCCTGGAACTGGACGCAGGCCACCTCCACCCGCCGCGCTCCCAGCCTCTCGGCCAGATCGAACACCTCCGGCAACTCCCCCAGATTGTGCCGGTGCATCACCGCGTTCAGGGTCAGTGCGACCCCCGCCGCCGCGAGGGCCTCGGCCGCCGCCATCTTCCGGGCGAAGCCGCCCCTGTACCCCCCCACCCGGTCCGCCGTAGCGGGCGTTGTCCCCTGCACCGACAACTGGACATGATCCACCCCCGCCGTCACCAGCGCCGCAATCCGATCCGCCGTCAGCCCGATGCCCGAGGTGATCAGGTTCGCGTAAAGCCCGGCTCCCCGCGCAGCCGCCACGATCACCTCCAGGTCCCGCCGCGACGCCGGTTCGCCCCCGGACAGATGCACCTGCAACACCCCCAACGCCGCCGCCTGCCGGAAAATCTCGGACCACTCCTCCGCCGACAGCTCTGACTCGCGCTGCGCCAGGTCGAGGGGATTGGAACAATAGGGGCAGGACAGCGGACAGCGATGCGTCAGCTCGGCCAGCATCGCGATCGGCGGCGGAATGATGCGGGTGCCGTCAGGCATGGAGGTCCACCAGCCTTTCCCGGGCGAGACCCTCAAGGAACTCGGTCACGTCCGATCCGATCTCGGCAACGGGAGCGTCGAAATCGACAGCAAGACCCGCGACCAGCGTGTCGACCCCGATCACCCCGTCGACACGGGCGAGGATCGCATGGCCGATCTCGTCCAGCATCAGTGCCCGCTCGGGGGCGAGCAGCACATGGCACGCCCGCACCGCATCCCAGTGCAGGCGCACGCCGGGGGGAAGCGCGGGGGTCACTTCAACCCCTCGCCCGGCCGCCAGGCCCCCGGCGGGATGTTCCCCGGCTGGACATAACCATGCCAAAGCGCGTCAAGCTGCGCCCAGAGAACCTCGGTCTTGAAGGTCAAAGCCGCCGCCGCCGCATCCTGATCGGCGGGCGTTGCGGCATGGTCGATCACCCATTGCAGCCCGAATGCCACGTCCTTCGGCGCCTCGGTCAGCCGGTGGCGGAAATAGGCCATCGTTTCGGGTGTGGCGAAATCGTAGTGTTCCAGAAGCCCCGCAATCCGCTCGGCATGGATCTTCGGGGCGAACAGCTCGGTCAGGGACGAGGCCACCGCCTGCAACAGCGTCCGCTCGCGGACGTAGGTCACATAGGCGTCCACCGCGAAGCGCGTCGCGGGCATCACCCCAACTCCCGAGGCGACGTAGTCCGGGTCCAGCCCCACCGCGTCCGCCAGCTTCAGCCAGCGCCGGATGCCACCGTCGCGGCCCTCGGCCCCGTCATGGTCCTCGATCCTGGACCGCCAGGCGCGGCGGAGGTCGGGGTCCTCGACCCGGCTCATGAAAGCCGCGTCCTTCATCGGGATTCGGGACTGGTAGTACCAGCGGTTCACCACCCAGGCGCGGACCTGGTCCACTGTCGCGCCGCCCCCATGCAGCAACCGGTGGAACGGGTGCTTGTCGTGATAGCGGTCGTCGCCGATCTGGCGCAGCCGCGCCTCGAAGGCGCCCATCGGTTTCGTCATCTTGGTCATAGGCTTACCTCCATCCCGTCCTGTGCCACGTCCCAGCCCGCCGCCAGGACGGCTTCCCGTTCGGGGCTGTCGGGGCGAAGGATCGGATTGGTATTGTTGATGTGGATCAGAATCTTGCGGCCGATCCGGCTGCCCGAAAATCGTTCCAGCGTGCCCCCCGGCCCGCCGATTGCGACATGACCCATGCGGCTGCCGGTCTTGGTTCCCACGCCTTCGCGTACCATTTCGTCATCGTCAAACACCGTGCCATCGAAAAACAGCAGGTCTGCCCCCTCGACGCGGGTCAACAGCCAGTCCGGCACGTCTGCGCTACCCGGGATGTAGAAGGCCCGCCTGCCGTTGCCGCTGATCTCCAGCCCGACTGTCTGTCCACCCATCCGGTGCCCCGTACCCATTGTCTCCTCCAGAAACAACGCCACCTTTCCCGGCACGGCAAAAGGCGTGACCACCAGCCCTGGCAATGGCCCGAATCCGATGTCCAGAGCCACTTCCCGCCGGATGACCGTGCCCTCGGCCATCACTCCGAACACCGCATCGGCGGAAAGGACGGCATGGGTTTCGACACTCGCCCAGAGGTCGAAGTTCGTTCCCTCGCGCAGCGACAACAGCCCGGCGATATGATCGACATCGGCATTCGTCACCACCACCGCCTTGACCGGGCTGCCGCGCAATACCGATGGCGCAAACCGCGGACTGGCCGCAAGCTGGGCGCGGATGTCGGGCGAGGCGTTCAGCACCACCCATTCGGTGCCATCCAATGAAACGGCCACGGACGATTGCGTCATCCGTGGCAGTAGGCCAGCCCGGGCCAGGGAGCAATTCCGGCAGGCGCAGTTCCATTGCGGCACCCCGCCGCCCGCAGCGGCGCCAAGTACCGTCAGGATCATGGCGTCAGGTCAGATGACCGTGCGCCCGTCATCCTCGGCGGGGCCGTACATGTTGATTTCCATGCCGCAGCGCACTTCCACGGCCTTCGGTTTCGTCCAGCGCATCGGGGTTCCTCCTCCATCAGATGCCATCAGTAAGCCACGAATCCTTCCCCCGGCCTATGCGACCTTCGGAGGGGGGTCAGTAGAGCCGCTTCTCGTATTTCCAGTTGTCGGCATCGGGCGTGACCTCGTCGAGATCATAGCTCGCCGCCTGCAGGCGCCGGGCCACCGGAAGACCCGCGGCAGCGGCCCGGTCCACAAGGGCGCGGCCCGCGGTTTCGTCCGCTTTCACGCCACGACCCCGCATCAAGTCGAGCCCGTAGTTGAACATTCCCACCGGATCGCCCGCTTCTGCCGCAGTCCGGTCCCAACCGGCGGCGCGTTCCGGATTCTCGTCCGGGGTGCCAAGGCCGTTGTCATCCAGCTGGGCCATCCAGGTCATCGCCCCGACCCAGCCATCGGCGGCGCAGGCTTCGAAGACAACGCGCGCGCGGTCGTGGTCGCCTTTCTTGGTCATCCCGTAGCCGGCCGCACAATTCATCATGCTGGTTTCACCCCGGCCGACATCGTCCAGGATGCGGGCGATGGTCATCTCTTCGGGGTTGAGGGTTCCCACCTCTTCCACCGGTTCGGCGAGGGCTGGCAGGACGGACAATGACAGAAAAAGGATCGCTCGCATCGGGCTCTCGCTTTGCTTTGGATGGAGTGTAGGTGAGGTGGTGGCCGCGACCAAATCCGCCATGGTCGTACACGACCATTTTCCCATGTGGGTGCCTTCAGTCCGAGGAGCCGACTTCCCCCGCCGCTATGCTGCGGCTAAGCTTCCCGCCACATTGCATCGTCTCGAAAGGCCATTCCATGTCCCGTTTTCCTGATCGCCGCAGTGTCCTTGCCGGAATCGCGGCCCTTCCTGCACTGGGTAGCGCAAGCTTTGCCGACGCAGGGCGCGAACGCCCGTTCGACCTGCGTGTGGTGATGTCCGGCCACAGCCTGACCGACCCGATTCCGGGGCCGCTGACCGCAATGGTTCAGGCTGCGGGGGGGGCCGCATCGGGTGGGATGGCGATCGACCGGTCCACTATTCCAGGCAGTCCGATGGAGATTCGCTGGAACAACTCCATGAACCTTGAAATCGATGCCCGTCGCGACATTGCGAACTACGATCTGCTGGTTCTGACCGAGCGCGTCACCGTTCTGTTGACGATCCAGTGGCATGACTCGCTCGGCATGGCGCTGACCTGGGTGACGCATGCATGGGAGAACGGCAATCACGGCAAGGGCGCCCAGACGGTACTCTATGCTTCCTGGATCACGCTGGACAGCGGTCCTGACCGACAGATCGAGGGCAACGATACGCCCGAAGGCCTGCTTCCCTTCCGCGAGAGGCTGGACGTCGAGATGGTCCACTGGCAGGAGATCGCCGACCATGTGAACGCCAACCGACCGGCCGGCTGCCCCTTCGTTCAGATGATCCCGGGGCCAAAGATCATGGCCAGGGTCTACGACGAGATCGCCGCAGGGACCGCACCCGGGCTGAAGGCGATCACCGACATTTTCGAGGACGACATCCATGTCAACCCCAAGGGCGCGTTCCTGATTTCCCTTGCACATTTTGCAGTGATCTACGGTCGCGACCCACGCATCATCCCTCCGCTCAGGGGAGACCCTGGCTGGCCGTCGGCCGAGCAGCAGGAGTGGATGAAAGCGCTGGTCTGGGATGTGGTGCGGGCCTACCCCGACAGCAAGCTTGGCTAGAGCCATTCCGGCATGGGCGGACTCCCGTTCTTGTCGAACGTCGGGCGCGCGCGCGGAAGCCAGAGCCTGCGCCACGTCTCCTGCCGGGGCGGGGCAGACCTAGGCGCGCCGCTTCGCCTCGATCACTTCCCAGATGCGCCTTGCGGCATTGGTGCCGTCGAAACGCTCAAGCTCCTGAATGCCGGTGGGCGATGTCACGTTGATTTCGGTCAGCCAGTCGCCGATGACGTCGATGCCGACGAAGATCTGGCCTTTTTCGCGCAAGGTGGGGCCGATGGTGCGGCAGATCTCCAGGTCGCGCTCGCTGAGGCCGATCTTCTCGGGCCGCCCGCCGACATGCATGTTCGACCGGGTCTCGCCCGCCTGCGGCACCCGGTTGATCGCGCCGACCGCCTCGCCGTCGACCAGGATCACCCGCTTGTCGCCCTTCGCGACCGCAGGCAGGAACTTCTGCACGATCAGTGGCTCGCGATTGATGCCCATGAACAGCTCGTGCAGGGATGACAGGTTGCGGTCATTCGGGTCCAGCCGGAAGACGCCCGCACCGCCGTTGCCGTAGAGCGGCTTCAGGATGATGTCGCCGTGCCGGGCCTTGAAGGCGCGGATCGTCGCCAGGTCGCGGGCGATGGCGGTGGGGGGGGTCAGCGTCGGGAAGCGCAGGACGAGGAGCTTTTCCGGGCTGTTCCGTACCCAGAACGGATCGTTCACCACGAGGGTTTTCGGGTGGAGCATTTCCAGGAGATGCGTCGTGGTGATGTACCCCATGTCGAAGGGCGGATCCTGGCGCAGCCAGACGACATCGAAATCGCCCAGATCGACTTCGGTTTCCTCGCCATAGGTGACGTGATTGCCGATCTCGCGCCGGACCTCGATCGGCCAGCCGCGCGCCAGAACCCGGCCTTCCACGAAGGCCAGCCGGTCCGGCGTGTAGAAGAACAGATGATGCCCGCGCGCCTGCGCCTCGAGCGCGATGCGGAAGGTCGAATCGGCGTTGATATTGACCGACCCAATGGGGTCCATCTGCAGGGCTACCTTCAGCGGCATGGTACTCTCCTTCACCTGGAACGAGTGATGGCCGAAGCTGCCGGAAGATGCAATTCAGCCCGCGAAGGCGTTTTCCAGCACTTCGATCCGGCCCTGGCCATCGACCAGCGCCAGATCGATGCGAACATCGGTCAGAAGACCCTTGGGCTCATTCGCCACATATTCGTCGACCGTCGCGAAGATCCGGCGAATCTGTGCCTGCGAAAGATGCGAGGCAGCCAGGTCGTGGCTGCGGCTTTGCTTGACTTCGACGAAGATCACTTCGTCACCGCAGCGACCGATCAGGTCAATCTCGCCGGTGATGCCCCGCCAGTTCCGGGCGCAGATCGCGATGCCACGGTCTTCGTAATGGCGGGCAACCGAAGCTTCGGCAGCATGACCGGCATGATAGTTTGCCAAACCACGCAAGCTACGGTTGCGCTGAACCGGTGACGGTGCGAAATCAAAGGGCATCGGCCTATCCCTGGCTGCGATCAAGTGCGATCCGGTAGACGATCTTGCGTGATACACCCAGAGTTTGCGACACGAAAGTTGCGGCATCCTTAACGGACATGGTCTTCAGCGCCGCATCCAACGCCTCGCCGATGCGTGCCTCGCTCGCCTCGGCTGGCGGGGCGCGGTCGACCAGAACCACGATCTCGCCCTTGATGTCGCGCGCCCCGATCTCGGCCGCCAGCTGGTCAAGACTGCCGCGCAGGACTTCCTCGAACCGCTTGGTCAATTCCCGGCAAACCACGGCCTGCCGACTGCCACCCATCGCCACCGCCATGTCTGCCAGGAGCGCGGCAAGGCGTTTCGGGCTTTCGTAGCAGATCAGTGTCGCCTGCACGCCCGCAAGCTCGGTCAGGAAACTGCGCCGTGCGCCCTGGGCGGCAGGCGGGAAGCCCGCGAAGAAGAAGCGGTCGGAGGGCAGGCCCGACAAGGTCAGGGCGCAGATTGCGGCGCAGGGGCCCGGTGCCGCCGACATCGGCAGGCCTGCTGCTGCCACAGCGCGGGCCAGTTCGAACCCCGGGTCCGAGATCAGCGGCGTCCCGGCCTCGGAGGCGTAGGCGAGGCTCCTCCCCTCGGCCAGAAGACCAACCAGCCGCTGCATCTGCCCCTCGCCCGAATGGTCGTGGTAGGCGATCAGCGGGCGCCCGTTCAGCGGGATGCCGTGAATCTCCATCAGGTGGCGCAGGGTGCGGGTGTCCTCGGCCACCAGCACATCGGCCCCGGCCAGAACGTCGAGCGCGCGAAGCGTGATGTCGCGCGCCGCACCGATCGGGGTCGAGACGAAGTGCAGCCCCGGCGGAATGGCGCGCAGGGCGGGTTTCATCGGGGAATCAGGGGTATCCGAGTCCTGCCTCACAAGTTTACTTCCCTTTCCGAACCAACTACCTTGGCCCGCAATCGCAGTGCCCCTGCAACAGTGAGGAACCACCATGTTGTCCGTTATTCACCGGGCCCGCAAGTCGCTGGGCCAGATGCTTTCTGTTCTTGGTGCCGTGGTCCTTTCGGCCTGTGTCGCCACCGGGCCCGGAACGGCCCCGCCCGGCAATGGCGGGTCGGTGCAGGTGGCGCTCCTGATCCCCTCGGGCTCGGGGCAGTCGCAGGATGAGTTGTTCGGCGCGAACCTGGAAAACGCCGCGCGGCTGGCGATGAACGATCTCTCCGGGGTCAACATCGACCTCCGGGTCTACAAGACCGGCGGCAGCCCCGCTCAGGCTTCGGCGCTGGCCAAGCAGGCGGTGGACGAGGGCGCGCAGGTGATCCTCGGGCCGTTCTATTCCGAGGAAGCCAATGCCGCAGGGGTCGCGGTGGCGAATTCCGGGGTGAACGTGCTGGCCTTCTCGAACAACGCGGCCATCGCGGGCGGCAACGTCTTTGTCCTGGGCCAGACCTTCGACAACACCGCCCGGCGGCTGGCGAATTACGCGGTACGCAACGGCAAGTCCAAGGTGCTGATCGTGCATGACCGCAACGTTGCGGGCGAGGTCGGCAAGGCCGCCATCGAGCGCGGCGTTGCTTCGGCCGGTGGCTCGGTCGTGGGCGTGACCTCCTACGAATTCTCGCAGAACGGCATCGTGCAGGCGGCGAGCGGAATCGTCAGCACGGCGAAGTCCTCGGGAGCGACGGTGCTGTTCCTGACCGCCGACACGGCGGGGGCGCTGCCGCTGCTGAGCCAGCTTCTGGTCGACAACGGCATCGACAAGGCGACCACCCAGTTCATCGGCCTGACCCGCTGGGACATCCCGCCCGCCACGCTGGCGCTGCCGGGAGTGCAGGGCGGCTGGTTCGCGATGCCTGATCCGGGCCTGCACGCCCAGTTCCGCGCTCGCTATGAAGGCGCCTATGGCAGCCAGCCGGTGCCGGTCGCGGGTCTTGCCTATGACGGGATCGCTGCCATCGGCGCACTGGCGAACCGGGCCAAGGGCGGAGCGCCGCTGTCGAAGGGCGACCTGACGCAGTCGGCCGGCTTCGCGGGCGTCTCGGGCATCTTCCGCCTGCTGCCGAACGGCACCAACGAGCGTGGCCTGGCGGTGGCGACGATCCGCTCCAACCAGGTCGTGGTGATCGACGCAGCGCCCCGCAGCTTTGGCGGCGCCGGGTTCTGAGACCGGGTCCGGGGATCGTGGAAGACTCGGTCGAGGCTGCGACGATGCCCCAGGTGGTCGGCCCCGGCTATTGCTTGCCGGATGCGGGCGAGCTGTCCCTCCGGGTGCTGGACCGCCTGCAGGCCGCAGACGATCCGAAGGCGGCCCGCGCGCTGGTGGTTCAGGATCTGCAGTCCGCCAAGTCCGAGGCCACCGCCGGTTTCGAGGCCGCCTTTCGTGCGGACCCCCGCCGGGCCCGCGCACTGATCTCGGCGCAGGCGGGGCTGACCGACGTGCTGGTGCAGGTGACATTGGCCGCCGCCATGCGCCTGCACCCCTTGGCCAACCCCACCGATGCCGAGCGCATCGCCGTGCTGGGCGTCGGTGGTTACGGCCGGGCCGAGATGGCGCCGCAATCCGACGTCGACCTGCTGTTCCTGACCCCCTGGAAGATCACCCCCTGGGCGGAAAGCGTCATCGAGACGATGCTTTACATGCTCTGGGACCTGAAGCTGAAGGTCGGCCATTCCAGCCGCACGGTGAAGGATTGCATCCGTCTCGGGCGCGAGGACATCACCATCCGCACGGCGCTTCTGGAGCACCGCTTCATCTGCGGCCATGCCCCCTTGGCCGAGGAACTGGACACCAGGCTTTGGGGTGAGCTGTTCCGGAACTCTGGCCCGGAATTCATCGAGGCGAAGCTGGCGGAACGGGCCGCGCGGCACAAGCGGCAGGGTGGCCAGCGCTATGTGCTGGAGCCGAACGTCAAGGAGGGCAAGGGCGGCCTGCGCGATCTCCAGACGCTGTACTGGATCGGAAAGTACCTGCACCGGGTGCCGTCGTCCGAGGGGCTGGTGGGCGCAGGGCTTCTGTCGCGCGAGGAATTCGACAGCTTCGCCCAGGCCGAGGACTTCCTCTGGGCCGTGCGCTGCCATCTGCACTACATCACCGGACGACCGACCGACACGCTGACCTTCGACCTGCAGGTCGAGGTGGCGGCGCGCATGGGCTATCGCGACACGGGCGGGCGCCGTGCGGTCGAGCATTTCATGCAGGATTACTTTCGCCTGGCCACGCGCGTCGGTGAGTTGACCCGTATCTTCCTGACCGAACTGGAAGCCCGCCACGCCAAGCGCGAGGCAAGCCTCTTCGGCATGTTCAAGCTGACCAAGCGGGTGAAGGCCGGCTACAAGATGGTGCAGGGCCGGATCGACGTGAAGGACCCGCAGGAGTTCCTGAAGGACAAGCTGAACCTCTTGCGCGTGTTCGAGGAGGGCTTGCGGACCAAGTACCTGCTGCACCCCAACGTCATGCGGATCGTGACCTCGCATCTCGACCTGATCGACGACGAGATGCGCGAGGACCCGGAGGCGCAGCGCATCTTCCTGGACCTGCTGCTGAAGCACGGCAACCCCGAACGCAGCCTTCGCCGGATGAACGAGCTGGGGGTCCTGGCCGCCTTCATCCCCGAGTTCGAACCCATCGTCGCGATGATGCAGTTCAACGTCTACCACCACTACACGGTCGACGAGCACATCATCCAGACGATCAGCTGCCTGGCCCAGATCGAACGTGGCGAGCTGGTCGAGGACCTGCCACTGTCTTCCTCGATCCTGAAGGGTGGGGTGAATCGCAAGGTCCTTTATGTCGCGCTGCTTCTGCATGACATCGGCAAGGGACGCCCAGAGGACCATTCGATCCTTGGCGCGCAAATCGCCCGACGGGTCTGCCCAAGGCTGGGGCTGGACGCCGAGGAAAGCGAGACGGTGGAATGGCTGGTGCGCTACCACCTTCTCATGTCCGACATGGCGCAGAAGCGCGACATCGGCGACCCGCGGACAGTGCGCGACTTCGCCAAGGCGGTGAAGACGCGGAAACGGCTGGACCTGCTGACCGTGCTGACGGTCTGCGACATCCGCGGCGTGGGACCGGGGACCTGGAACAACTGGAAGGCCATGCTGCTGCGGCAGCTTTACAAGCAGACGGCCGAGGCGCTGGAAGGGGGTCTCGAGACGCTCAACCGCGAGAACCGGCAGGAGGAAGCGACCCAGGCCCTGCGCGAGCGTCTGAAGGGTTGGGAAACCGCGGCGCTTGACCACGAGACGACCCGACATTACTCGCCCTATTGGCAGGGCCTGTCGACCGACACGCATGAGGTCTTCGCCCGGCTTCTGCAGGGCCTTGGCGATGATGAGATCCGCATCGACCTGCACCCCGACCCTGACCGCGACGCCACCCGCGCCTGCTTTGCCCTGCATGACCACCCGGGCATCTTCAGCCGCCTTGCCGGGGCGCTTGCGCTGGTCGGGGCGAACGTGGTGGACGCGCGGACCTACACGTCCAAGGACGGCTATGCCACCGCCGTCTTCTGGGTGCAGGACATCGAGGGCCACCCCTATGAAGTCGCCCGCCTGCCGCGCCTGCGGGGGATGATCGACAAGACCCTGAAGGGCGAGGTTGTGGCCCGCGAGGCCCTGAAGGACCGCGACAAGATCAAGAAGCGCGAACGCGAGTTCCGCTTCCCGACCCATATCACCTTCGACAACGAAGGGTCCGAAATCTACACGATCATCGAGGTCGACACCCGCGACCGGCCGGGGCTGCTGTATGACCTGACCCGGACGCTGGCGGTGAACAACATCTACATCGCCAGCGCCGTGATCGCGACCTATGGCGCGCAGGTGGTGGACACCTTTTACGTCAAGGACATGTTCGGCCTGAAGCTGCACCAGAAGCACCGGCAGGAAGCGCTGGAGAAGAAGCTGCGCCAGGCCATCGCGGAAGGGGCCGAAAGGGCCATCGCATGAGCAGCTCGCGCGGGATGATCCGCAGTATCGTGACCCTTGGCGGCTGGACCCTGGTTTCGCGCGGGGCAGGACTGGTGCGCGAGCTGATGATGGCGGCCTATCTGGGTGCGGGTCCGGTCGCGGATGCCTTCAACGTGGCCTTCAGCCTGCCGAACATGTTCCGCCGCTTCTTCGCCGAGGGGGCCTTCAACCAGGCCTTTGTGCCGCTTTACGCCAAGAAGCTTGAAGGCGGCGAAGACGCCGAGGACTTCGCCCAGAACGCCTTCTCCGGCATGACTGCTTTCCTGGTCGTCTTCTCGCTGATCGGCACATTGGCCATGCCGCTTCTGGTCTGGGCCATGGCGGCGGGCTTTGTCGGCGACGGGCGCTTCGACATGGCGGTCGATTTTGGCCGCATCACCTTCTGCTACATCGGCTTCATCTCGCTCTTCGCGCTCCTCTCCGGCATCCTGAACGCGCATGGCCATTTCGCGGAAGCCGGGGCGGTGCCGGTCCTGATGAACCTCGTCTTCATCGCCGCCATGTTTCTCGCCAGCCGGATGGGCTGGGACATGGGCCTGACCTTGGCCTGGACCACGCCCGTCACCGGCATCGCGCAACTCCTCTGGACCATGTACGCCGCGCGCCGCATCGGGTTCATCCCGCGCCTGCGCTGGCCACGAATGAGCCCCGATTTCCGTCGCCTGATGGTCAACATGGGCCCTGCGCTGCTGGTCGGAGGTGTGGTCCAGATCAACCTCCTCGTCTCGCGGCAGGTCGCCTCGGGCACCGAGGGGGCGATTTCCTGGCTGGTTTATGCCGACCGGCTGTACCAGCTGCCGCTGGGCGTCGTCGCCATCGCCGTCGGCACCGTCCTTCTTCCCGAGCTTTCCCGCCGCTTGCAGGCCGGGGACCACGCGGGCGGGCGCGAGGCCTTCAACCGCGGCACCGAATTCGCCCTCCTCCTGACCCTCCCTGCGGCTGTGGCGCTGGTGGTCATCGCCTTCCCCATCACCGAAGTCCTGTATCAACGCGGCAAGTTCGATGCAGAAGACACCGCCGCAACTGCCCTTGCCCTGGCGATCTACGGCCTTGGCCTGCCCGCTTTCGTCCTGCAAAAGGCGCTGCAACCGCTGTTCTACGCCCGCGAAGACACCCGCAGCCCGTTCCGATATGCCGTCTGGTCGATGGTCCTGAACGCCGCGCTCGCCTTCGGCTTGATGCCGTGGATCGGGTTCTCTGCCGCCGCCTGGGCGACCACGCTTTCGGCATGGGTGATGGTCGGCCAGCTCTGGTGGGGTGCCCGCAGCCTGGGCGAGGAGGCCCGCTTCGACGCCCGTTTCCTGTCTCGCTTCTGGCGGATCGTGTTCGCCTCGGCCTTCATGGGCGCTGCGCTCTGGGGTGGATGGAACCTGTTGCAGCCGATGCTGGATGCCAAGGCTTACCGCATCCTGGCCCTGTGCCTCCTTATCGCAATTGGCATGGCGAGCTACGCGCTCGCCGCCGTCGCCCTGAAGGCCGTCCGCCTGTCAGACCTGAAGGCACTTCGCCGTCAGCGGTGACGGATCAGCGCCACCGCCCGCTGGAACCCGCCGGGACTGACGACGAAGGACAGCAGGAACCCGGTCGCAAATCCGGTGACTTCCGCCACCCAGTCCCAGTTGCCGCCGAACAGCAGCCCGAAGACCAGTTGAATGACCAGAAGCATCCCGATGAGGGTGAAAGCCCGCAGCCGGTTTGCGCCCACCAGCGCCAGCTTCGTCCAGATCAGGAAGGTGAAGGCCCCGATCAAGCCGTAGACCCCGGGATAGGCCCCGATCAGCTGCGTCCGCAGCCCGGGGATCAGCAGCCCGTAGGCCGCGCCCCCCACCGCCGCCGATCCAAGAAATACCACCAGCACCCCCCACCATCGGAAGACCTCGCCGACCATCTTTCCAAGGGCCAGCAGCATGACGATGGCGAACAGGGCATGGGTGAAATTGCCATGCACGGCCACATAGCTGACCAGGCGGGGCAACTCCTCCAGCGGATAGCCGCCGGTTTCCCACTGGTGCTTCAGAAGCTCGGGGAACAGGCCGAACCGCTCCACCGCCTGGATGCGCCAGCCGACCCCCTGCGCGCCCCCGACGACACCCGCCCCGGCCAGCGACAGCACGATCTCCATCGCGATCAGGGGCAGCGCCAGGACCCAGACGATCCAGGGAAGAGGGTTCAACGGGGGTGCGTTGTGATCGGTGTCCATGCCTGCCTGCCTGATTGACGCCTGTTGCCCCTTCGATTACGCGGGTTCGCAAGCTTTTTCCAGACGGAGCCAGTCCCCATGTCCTCCCCGGCTTCGGCGGTCCAAACGCCGAAAACCTTCAAGCCCCGCATCTTCTCGGGCATCCAGCCCTCGGGCGGGTTGACGCTTGGCAACTACCTCGGCGCGCTGAAGCGCTTCGTCGAAAAGCAGGACGAGGGGATCGAGACGATCTACTGCATGGTCGACATGCACGCGATCACCACCTGGCAGGAACCCGCGAAACTGCGCCACCAGACCCGCGAAGGCGCCGCCGCCTTCATCGCCGCGGGCATCGACCCGAAGCGTTCCATCCTCTTCAACCAGTCGCAGGTCTCGGCCCATGCCGAGCTTGGCTGGATCTTCAACTGCGTCGCCCGCATGGGCTGGATGAGCCGGATGACGCAATGGAAGGACAAGACCGCCGGCAAGAACGCCGAGAACGCTTCGCTGGGCCTTTTCGCCTATCCCAGCCTGATGGCTGCCGACATACTCGTCTATCACGCGACGATGGTGCCGGTCGGTGACGACCAGAAACAGCATCTGGAACTGTGCCGCGACATCGCGATCAAGTTCAACAACGACTACAAGGTCGATTTCTTCCCGGTGGTTGAACCATTGATCGAAGGCGCGGCTACCCGCGTCATGTCCTTGCGCGACGGCACCAAGAAGATGTCGAAGTCCGACCCGTCCGACCAGTCGCGGATCAACCTGACCGACGATGCCGACATGATCGCCGCCAAGATCCGCAAGGCCAAGACGGACCCAGAACCGTTGCCGGAGACGGTCGAGGGGCTGAAGGACCGCCCCGAGGCGCGCAATCTGGTGAACATCTACGCGGCCCTTGCCGGGCACACGGTGGAGCAGGTGATCCGCGATTTCGCGGGCGCCCAGTTCGGCACCTTCAAGCCCGCGCTGGCCGACCTCGCGGTGGCGAAACTCTCGCCGATCACCAGCGAGATGAATCGCCTGATGGCCGACCCCGCCGAGATCGACCGCATCCTTGGCGACGGGGCCGACCGCGCCGATGCCATCGCCCGGCCGATCCTGGAGCAGGTCTACGACATCACCGGCATGATCCGCTCACGGCGGGGCTGACTGTCACGGTCCCGATACACCCAGGCCGTAGGGTCAGCGTGTTCGGAGATGCGATCTGTCCCCATCGCCCGGTCCGGCCCGCTGCCCCTGAAGGCCTGACCTCCCGACACGCCCCCGTGCCATTCCGCACGGGGGCTTTTTTCTGCTTCCGCGTGTGGATTGGCCCTGCCGACGCGCGCGAAATGGCAAGCCTTTGACTCCACAGACTCTCTTTGACCAGAAATCGCCTTTTCCACAGCTATTTTGCGAAGAAATCACTTTACAGCTACCACGACGTGGCCCCAAGATTTAGTAAGGGCAGCGTCAGGCAACGCTGCACCTTGCCAGACACCCAGCCCTTGGGGTCGAACCGCCCCGATGGCATCAAAATGAGGCCGGGCATGTCGCTTTCCGAAGACTACGCTGCGATGGAAGACCTCCATCCCATCGACATCGTCGAGACCCTGGCCGAGCATCATGCCTGGGAATTCGACCGCGTGACCGACGACCAGATCGCCATGGCGGTCGAGGGACAGTGGCGGACCTATTCGCTGACCCTGGCCTGGTCCGAGCAGGACGAGACGCTGCGCCTGATCTGCACCTTCGAGATGGAGCCGCCCGACGACAAGCTGCCCGCGCTGCACGACATGCTGAACCGCTGCAACGACATGGTCTGGACCGGGGCCTTCACCTGGTGGGCGGAGCAGAAGCTGATGGTCTGGCGCTATGGGCTGGTCCTGTCGGGCGGACAGGTCGCGGGGCCGGAGCAGATCGACCGGCTGATCGCGGCGGCGGTGATGGCCTCCGAACGCTTCTACCCGGCGTTCCAGTTGGCGATCTGGGGCGACCAGAGCCCGGCGCAAGCGATGAAAGTCGCCATTGCCGAGGCTTACGGGCGCGCCTAACCTTCCCCCGGCTTGAAGGGGGTATCCATGAGCTTGGAACGTGTGGCCCGGGATGGGCTGGTGCTGCTTGGCTGCGGCAAGATGGGGACGGCCTTGCTGACCGGCTGGCTGGCGGCGGGGGTGCCTCCGGGATCGGTCTGGGTGATCGAGCCGAACCCGACCGACTGGCTGAAGGGCAGCGGAGTTCATCTGAATCAAGGGGTTCCGCCTTCGCCGGCCGTGGCCCTGCTGGCCGTGAAGCCGCAGATGATGGGGGCGGCGCTGCCTTCGCTGCAAGCACTGGGGAATGGCTCGACCCTCTTCGTCTCCATCGCCGCGGGGACGATGATTGCCACCTTCGAGGCCGCCCTTGGTGCCGATACCCCCATCGTCCGCACGATGCCCAACACCCCCGCGATGGTGGGCCGGGGGATCACTGCAATCTGCCGCAACACGCATGTTTCCGATGCCGATTTCGCCCTTGCCCGCGAGCTGATGGCTGCCGTGGGGCAGGTGGTAGAGCTGACAAGTGAAGATCAGATTGACGCGGTGACCGCCGTCTCCGGCTCCGGCCCCGCTTACGTCTTCCACCTGATCGAGACGATGGCCGCAGCGGGCGAGGCCGAGGGGCTGCCTGCCGATGTGGCGATGCAGCTGGCCCGCGCCACGGTCTGCGGGGCGGGGGAGCTGGCCTTTCAAAACCCTGAAAGCGCTGCACAATTGCGGATCAACGTCACCTCGCCGGGCGGCACGACTGCCGCCGCGCTGGGTGTGTTGATGGAGCCGGATACCGGCTTCCCGGCGCTGTTGAAGCGCGCGGTGAAGGCCGCGGCGGACCGGGGACGGGAGCTTGGCAAATGACCATCTCCTATGCCGATTTCGAGAAGGTGGACATCCGTGTCGGCCGCATCATCCGCGCCGAGCCGTTCCCCGAGGCGCGGAAACCGGCCTACAAGCTCTGGGTCGATTTCGGGCCAGAGATCGGGGAAAAACGCTCCTCGGCGCAGGTCACCAAACACTACACCATCGACCAGTTGATCGGGCGGCAGGTGCTGGGCGTGGTCAATTTCCCGACGCGCCAGATCGGGCCGGTCCCTTCCGAAGTCCTGGTCCTGGGCCTGCCGGACGAGGAGGGCGCGGTCGTGCTGATCGGGCCGGGGCATGAGGTTCCGCTGGGAGGAAAACTGTTCTGATGCAAAGACTTCTGATCACCCGCCGCCTGCCCGACCGCGTGCTGGACGCCGCCCGCGCGCGGTTCGACGTGACCCTGCGCGACCGGACCGAGGTGCTGTCGCCCGAGGAACTCCGGGCTGCGCTGCGTGACTACGATGCGGTGCTGCCGACGCTCGGCGACCGATTTCAAGCCGATGTTTTCGCCGATGTTTCCGATCCCCGGGCGAAGATTCTTGCGAATTTCGGGGTGGGCTACAACCACATCGACGCCGGGGCCGCCAAGGCCGCGGGGCTCGCCGTGACGAACACCCCCGGCGCGGTGACGGATGCCACCGCCGACATTGCGGTTTCCCTGATCCTCATGACCGCGCGGCGGTTGGGGGAGGGGGAGCGCATCCTCCGGTCCGGGGGCTGGGAAGGCTGGGGGCCGGTGCAGATGCTGGGCACCCATGTCACCGGAAAGCGCCTTGGAATCATCGGCTTCGGACGGATCGGCAAGGCAATTGCCAGGCGCTGCCATTACGGCTTCGACATGGAGGTGGTGTTCCACAACCGCTCCCGTGTGGATGACCCCGGCCTTCCTGCCCGACAGGTGGAGATGGCCGAGGCGATGGCTTCGGATTTCGTGGTCGTGGCGGTGCCGGGCAGCCCTGCGACGCATCACCTGATCGACGCCAAGACCTTGGGAATGATGAAGAAAACCGGCATCTTCGTGAACATCAGCCGGGGCGACGTGGTGGACGAACACGCATTGATCGACGCCTTGCAACAGGGCCGGATCGCGGGGGCGGGGCTGGACGTCTATGAGTTCGAGCCAAAGGTTCCGGCCGCGCTGATCGCGATGGAGAACGTGACGCTGATCCCGCATCTGGGCACCGCCTGCCTGGAGGTGCGCGAGAACATGGGGATGATGGCGGTGGCGAACCTGGTGGCCTGGGCCGAGGGAAAATCCCCGCCGAACCTGGTTAATCCCTGACCGGACCAACGGCGGGTTTCGCGTCTTTCTTCCGTCTTCAATCTGTCTTCCTTCCGTCTCTACGCGCGTAGAGACGGAAGGCTGTTAAGGATTGATCGGATCGGAGGCATGGACCCCCGTTGGAAGCCCCCCACCCTCTCCCTCCCCACGAGGAGGAGGGAAGCGGGGTCGGGACCGTTGGCGCCGGAGTGTCTCAGGCCGCCGCCTTCTCTCCCCCGAACCGGCCATAGAAGGTCTCGCCCTTCTCGGCCATTTCCCGCAGCAGCGCCGGGGCGTGGAAGCGCGGGCCGAACTGGGCGGAGAGGCCGCGGCAGATCTCCACCGCGCGGCCTGCGCCGATGATGTCGAGCCAGCTGAACGGCCCGCCCGACCAGGGCGCGAAACCCCAGCCGAGGATCGCCCCCACGTCGCCTTCGCGGATGTCGGTGAGGACGCCTTCCTCCAGCGCGCGCACGGCTTCCAGCACCTGCGCGAAGAGGAGGCGGTGCTGGACGTCGGCCAGCGAGGGCTGCATCTTGTCCTGCGGATACTTGTGCTCCAGCTCCTCCCACAGGCCAAGCCGCTCGCCTTTGTCGGAATAGGCGTAGAAGCCCGCATTGGCCTTCTTGCCCAGACGGCCCTGATCGGCCATCCAGAAGAGGACATGGTCCACCGCCTCGTCCGGGTAGTCGTCGCCCATCGCGGCCTTGGTCGCCTTGGCGATCTTCACCCCGAGGTCGATGGAGGTCTCGTCGACCAGCTGCAGCGGGCCGAGCGGCATTCCGACCAGCTTTGCCGCATTCTCGACCAGCGCTGGTTCCACCCCTTCGGCAACCATGCGGATGCCCTCGTTGATATAGGGGATGATGCAGCGGTTGGCGTAGAAGAAGCGGGCGTCGTTGACCACGATCGGGGTCTTGCGGATCTGGCGGACGAAGTCCAAGGCCTTTGCCACAGCAACATCGCCGGTCTTCTTGCCCCTGATGATCTCGACCAGCTTCATCTTGTCGACGGGCGAGAAGAAGTGGATGCCGATGAATTCGTCAGGACGCTTGGAGGCTGCCGCCAGCCCGGTGATCGGCAGGGTAGAGGTGTTGGTGGCATAGATGCAGTCGGCGCCCGTGGCGGCCTCGACCTTGTGGGTCACATCGGCCTTGACCTTCGGGTCCTCGAACACGGCTTCCACGACCAGATCGACGCCCGCCAGCGCGGCGTAGTCGGTGGTTGCGGTGATCCGGCCCAGCACTTCGGCCTTCTTCTCTGCCGTCACCTTGCCGCGCTTCATTCCCTTGTCGAGAAGGTCCGACGAATGCGCCTTGCCGCGATCCGCCGCCTCTTGCGTAGAGTCGATCAGCACCACCTCGATCCCCGCATTGGCGGAGACATAGGCGATCCCGGCCCCCATCATGCCTGCACCGATGACGCCAAGTTTCTTCACCGCCTGATCGGCAACCTTGGGCCGGTTCGCGCCCTTCTCCAGCGCCTCCTTGTTGATGAAGAGGCTGCGGATCATCGCCGAGGACGAGGGGTTCATCAGGACGGATGTGAAATGCCGGGCCTCGATCCTCAGGGCGGTGTCGAAGGGCACCAGCGCGCCTTCATAGACAGCCGCCAGCAGCGCCCTGGCCGCCGGATAGACGCCCATGGTCTTGCCGTGGACCATGGCCGAAGCGCCGACGAAGGTGGGGAAGCCGGGGGCCGAATAGGGTGCGCCGCCGGGCAACTTGTAGCCCTTGGCATCCCAGGGTTTCACCAGGTCGGCCTCGGTCGCCGACAGGACCCATTCCTTCGCCCGTTTCAGCAGGTCTTCGGCGGCAACGACTTCGTCAATCAGTCCCGCGCCCTTGGCGGATTTGGGATCGGACAGCTTGCCCTCCAGCAGGAAGGGCGCCGCCATCATCGCGCCCAGCTTGCGCGACAGCCGCGTGGTGCCGCCCGCGCCGGGGAAGATGCCGACCATGATCTCGGGCAGGCCGATCTTGGCCTTGGGGTTGTCGGCGGCGATGATCCGGTGGCAGGCAAGCGGCAGTTCAAGGCCGATCCCCAGCGCGGTACCGGGAAGGGCCGCGACGATGGGCTTGGCCCCCTTCAGCGTCTTCGGGTCCATCCCGGCGCGTTCGATCTTGCGCAGGACATGGTGCATCTGCATCACGCCATCGAAGATCGCTTGCGCGCCACCGGCCCGCATCTTCGCGATGACGTTCAGGTCCATCCCCCCGGCGAAGTCCTTCTTGCCGCTGGTGATGATGATGCCCTTGACCGAGGCATCGGCCAGCGCCTCGTCGACCAGCCCGGACAGGGCTGCGAAGGCCTCGGTCGACATGACGTTCATCGACTTGGACTTGACGTCCCAGGTGATCGTCGCGACGCCGTCGGCATCCTTGGTCATGGTGAAGTCGGTCATTTCTGGGTCTCCTTGGGCCAGCCGGGGTAGGGGGTGCCGTCCTTCATGGCGAAGGTCCGCAGCCCGTTCCGGCGCGAGTAGTGAAGGTCGATGTCGGGATAGTGGCAGGCGTCCTCGGCAAAGCGGGAGCCTGTGATGAAGAGGGTTGCGGGTTCCCTGTCGTCATTTCGCAGGCAATGGGCGTTTGGCGCACCGGCGGGCCAGCAGACGGCGGTGCCGGGGCCGATGACGTGGGGGCCGTCGTTTTCCAGAAGCGTGACCGTGCCGTCGAGGACATAGAGGAACTCGTCCTCCTCCTCGTGCCAGTGGCGCAGGCTGGTCTGCCCGCCGGGGTGCAGGATTTCCAGGAAGGCGCCGAACTGGGTCAGGCCTCCTGCATCGGACAGCGCGATGTCTTCCGCATCGCCAAGGTCAGCGAACCGGGCCGGGTAATTGTTGGCGCAATAGATGGCCGGGACCGACCCGGCGCGGATCACGTTCGGGCGGGGTGTGCCGTCGAACGCGGTGCCCCAGCGGTCGCGGAGGTTCAGAAGCTCTTCCGGCAGGTCGCCGCCCTTGAGGATGTTGCCCCCGGAATCGACGATCTTCCAGCTGGTGTCGCTGTTGATCTGCCGCCGTCCATCATCGGGATAGGTGCAGATGTCGCCCCGGGCCCGCGAGCCCACGATCAGCCAGCGCGCAGGCACGTCGCCGCGGTTGGTCAGGTGGTGGCCATTCGGCTCCCCGTGCGGCCATGAGACGGCATCGCCGGGGAAGAGGTCGGTCATGCCGGTATCATCGCGCAGGGTGGCGGTTCCGGAGAGGAGATAGATGAATTCATCCTCGGCCGAATGCCAGTGCCGCTGGCTGGACCAGGCGCCGGGGTCGAGCGTGTCGAGATAGGCGCCGAACTGGGTGATCCCGCCCGCGACCGACAGGTGCAGGCTGTGCAGCCCCTTCTCGCCGCTGGTGGGCGCGGTGGCGGGATCGACGATCATTTCGCGGCCTCTGGCAACCCGAGCGCGTCGGCGGCGTCGAAGAGATTGCTGAAGGTCAGCGGCCAGCGGTCGCCCTTCACGGCATCATAATGCGCTTCGGAGAAGAGCCAGAGCTCCCCCCGGCGCACGATGGTTTGGCCGGAGGCATGGGCGCAGTTGACCGGCCGGCCATCGGCCAGCATATGGGTGTGGTGCCTGCCCTCGATCCGGTTGCGGTCGACATAATCGGCCGATCGGGCGACGCGTTCGTAGTGGGTGACGCCGCGCGACGTCAGGCCCCGGTGAACCGCCTCGAACGCGGGCAACAGGTCGGCGGTTGTCGTTACAAGAAGATCGGCGTCGGCCGTGTGCACCAGATAGGGAAAGTCGATCATCGCGGCATAGCGGAAGAAATCGCCCGCCAGCACCGCTTCGGAGACGATGTTCAAGGCGTTCTGGTAGATCGTCAGCGGGTTCATCGTGGCCCCGTCCAGTCTGTGCCGTCCTTGTAGGTGAAGCGGGCCTTGCCGCCTTCCATTTCCAGCCGGAAGTCGACGTCGGAATAGGTTGCGACCTCGCGCGGGGCCTTGCTGCCGACGACTAGGAACTTCGCCACCTTGTCGGTGCGGTTGATGAAATGGTGCCCGTCGGTGCTGCCCGCCGGGAAGGCCGCGCAGTCACCCGGGCGCATCACCGTCTCGCCTGCGTCCTGCACCAGCGTGCATTCGCCTTCCGTCACCATCACGAATTCGTCTTCGTTCTGGTGCCAGTGTCGCAGGGAAGACAGCGCGCCGGGTTCCAGCATGACGAGGTTCGCGCCGAACTGGGTCAGGCCCCCGGCGTCGCCCAGCCGGAGGGAGGATCGTCCCTTCATCATGCTGGCGTAGGGTTCGGGATAGATCGAGCCGGTCTTCACCGGAACCTTGGTCGGGTCGATCACTGGCATTGGCAGCTCCCCTGGTTGCAATCCTTGCCGCGCCGGGCCGAGGCTGGCGCGGCAAACGCGGTCACACCCGCTCGATGATGGTGGCGGCACCCATGCCGGAGGCGATGCACAGTGTCGCCAGTCCCATCGCCTTGTCCTGCCGTTCCAACTCGTCCAGCAGCGTGCCGATGATGATCGCCCCGGTCGCGCCCAGGGGGTGGCCCATGGCGATGGAGCCGCCGTTGACGTTGACCAGCGAAGGATCGACGTCGAAGGCCTGCTGGAAGCGCAGGACCACGCTGGCGAAGGCCTCGTTCACCTCGAAAAGGTCAATGTCGCCGATCTGCAATCCGCTGTCGTGCAGGATCTTCTGCGTCGCCGGGACCGGGCCGGTCAGCATGATCGTGGGATCCGTGCCGATCTTTGCGGTGGCGCGGATGCGGGCGCGGGGTTTCAGGCCATGAGCCTTGCCGAAGGCCGCGTCCCCGATCAGGACCGCCGCTGCGCCGTCCACGATCCCGCTGGAGTTCCCGGCGTGGTGGATGTGGTTGATCCGCTCCAGATGCGGGTATTTCATCATCGCGACCTTGTCGAAGCCGGGCATCATTTCGCCCATCTCCTTGAAGGCCGGTTTCAGCGCGCCAAGCGCCTGCATGTCGGTGCCGGGGCGCATGTATTCGTCGGTCGACAGGATCGGCAGGCCGTTCTGGTCGGTGATCGTCAGGACGGATTTCGCGAACCGCCCCTCCGCCCAGGCGACGGCAGCGCGGCGCTGGGATTCCATCGCCAGTGCATCGGCCTGATCGCGGGTGAAGCCGTATTCGGTGGCGATGATGTCCGCCGAAATGCCTTGCGGGACGAAGTAGGTCTTCATCGCAAGGGTCGGGTCCACCGCAATCGCCGCCCCGTCCGAGCCCATCGCGACGCGGCCCATCATCTCGACCCCGCCGGCGATATAGGCATGGCCGCCGCCGCCCTTCACCTGGTTTGCGGCGAGGTTCACCGCCTCCATCCCGCTGGCGCAGAAGCGGTTGATCGCAAGGCCGGGGATGCTTTCGTCAAGGTCCGAGGCAAGCACGGCGGACCGCGCCAGGCAGCCGCCCTGTTCGCCGACCTGGGTGACGTTGCCCCAGATCACATCCTCGACGGCATGGCCGGTCAGCCCGTTCCGCTCTTTCACCGCGTTCAGCACCTTGGCCGACAGCGCGACCGAGGTCAGTTCGTGCAAGCTGCCATCGGGGCGGCCCTTGCCGCGCGGGGAACGGACGGCGTCATAGATGAAGGCTTCGGACATTGTCGTCTCCTCAAGCGGTGGCGGGGAAGGCCCGCTGCATCAGGTCGTAGGGGTGTTTCCAGCCGGGCAGCGCAGAGATGCGGTCAAGCCAGGCGTCGATATGGGGCCAGTCGGCGCGGGTGAAGCCAAAGGGCTCGGGGTAGTAGAGATAGCCGCAGCACGACAGATCGGCGATGGTCGGGGCTTCGCCCACGATCCAGTCGCGGCCCGCAAGATGGTCGTTCAGCACGGTGTAGGCGGCTTTCAGGCGGCCCTGCTGGAAGGGGATCACGGCTTCGGGGCGTTTCTCCGGCGGCAGGAAGTTCATCAGGAACCGGGTGGTGCCGATCTGGGTCGAAAGCTTGTGGTTGTCCCAGAACAGCCAGCGCAGCACCTCGCGGCGTTCGGCAGCCGAGCGCCCGCCAAGCTTGCCGGTCTTGGAGGAGATGTAGTCGAGGATCACGCCGGACTGGGTCAGGGTCTGGTCGCCGTCGACCAGCACCGGCACTTCGCCCATCTCGTTGATCTTGCGGAATTCGGGGCTGCGGGCCTCGCCCTTGAAGAAGTCGACGAAGACCGGCTCCCAGTCCTGATCGGCCAGGGTCAGCGCCAGCGCGCATTTGTAGGCGTTGCCGCTTTCGCCGAAACAGTAGAGCTTCATGCCTTCCTCCCCGAAAGCTGTTGCAGTCGGACGGGCCTTCGGGACGCGTCCCCAAGGCCCGCCGTCGGGTTGAAGCCTAGAACGCCTCGGCGGCGAGTGCCATCACAGGCTCGGCACCGGATTCGATGCGGGCCAGGTGAGCGGCGCAGGCGGGAAGCTGGCGGGCCATGTAGAAGCGACCCGTGGCGATCTTCGTCTCGTAGAAAGCGCGGTCCTCGGCGCCCGAGTCCAGCGCGGCGTGGGCGGCCTTGGCCATCCGGGTCCACATCAGGCCCAGGCAGACATGACCCATCAGGTGCATGAAGTCGTAGGAGCCCGCCAGCGCGGCGTTGGGGTTCTTCATGCCGTTCTGCATGAAGAACATGGCCGCCGCCTGCATCTGCTTCGACGCGGCTTTCAGGGGTTCGACGAAGCCCGCCATCCGCTCGTCACTGTCATGCGCCTTGCATTCGGCCTTCACCATCTCGAAGAAGGCCATCACATGCTTGCCGCCGTCGGTGGCGAGCTTGCGGCCAACAAGGTCCAGCGCCTGCACGCCGTTCGCGCCTTCGTAGATCTGGGCGATCCGGGCATCGCGGACGAACTGCGACATGCCGGTTTCCTCGATATAGCCGTGCCCGCCGAAGACCTGCTGGGCCTGCACCGTCATCTCCAGGCCCTTGTCGGTCTGGAAGCCTTTCAGCACCGGGGTCAAGAGGCCGATCAGCCCGTCCGCCGCCGCGTCGCCGTGATGCGCGCGGTCGATCAGGGTGGCACCCCAGTAGGTCAGCGCGCGGGCGCCTTCGACAAAGCTCTTCTGTTCCATCAGGTTGCGGCGGATGTCGGGATGCACGATCAGCGGGTCCGCCGGGCCCTTGGGGTTTTCGGCCCCGGTCACCGCACGACCCTGCAGCCGGTCCTTGGCATAGGCCACGGCGTTCTGGTAGGCGGGTTCGGCCACGGCATAGCCCTGCAACGCCACGCCAAGCCGGGCCTCGTTCATCATCGTGAACATGGCCTTCATGCCCTTGTGCAGGTCCCCGAGCAGCCAGCCGGTCGCCCCGTCATAGTTCATGACGCAGGTGGCATTGCCGTGGATGCCCATCTTCTCCTCGACCTTGCCGACCGAGACGGCATTGCGGGCGCCAAGCGAGCCGTCGTCGTTCACCATGACCTTCGGCACGATGAAGAGGCTGATGCCCTTGGTCCCCTCGCCGCCGCCGGGGGCCTTGGCCAGCACCAGATGGACGATGTTCTCGGCCATGTCATGGTCGCCGGCCGAGATGAAGATCTTCTGCCCGGTGATCCTGTAGCTGCCATCTGCCTGCGGTTCGGCCTTGGTGCGCAACAGGCCCAGATCGGTGCCGCAATGCGGTTCCGTCAGGTTCATCGTGCCGGTCCACTCGCAGGTGACGAGCTTCGGCAGCCACTTCGTCTTCTGCGCGTCGGTCCCGTGCACCAGGATCGCCGAATAGGCGCCGTGGGTCAGGCCCTGGTACATGTTGAAGGCCATATTGGCGGAAACGAAGGTTTCGTTCACCGCCGTGTGCATCAGGTAGGGCAGGCCCTGCCCGCCATAGTCGGGGGCGGCGTCCAGCGACATCCAGCCGCCTTCGGAGAGGGTACGGAAGGCCTCCTTGAAGCCCTTGGGCGTGCGGACGACGCCGTTCTCCAGCTTGCAGCCTTCAGTGTCGCCCACCGCGTTCAGGGGGGTGAGGATGTCTTGCGCGACCTTTGCCGCCTCGTCCAGCACGGCCCCGGTGAAGCTTCTGTCCAGATCGGCATAGCCGGGAATGTCGGTCTCGCTGATCTTCAGAACGTCGTGCAGCAGGAACTGCATGTCCTTCACGGGGGCGGTGTAGCTGGGCATCTGTCGGTCCTCTTCCCTGGTTGGTGCCGCGCCACGGGGGCGCGGGTCTTGTCGTCAGGCCGCGCGGCGGGGCACCAGGCCCTTGGCTTCGGCATCGGCCAGCTCGGCCTTCAGCTCGGCGATGGCCAGGTCCAGCTCGGCGCGCTGGGCCTCCATCTCGGCCAGCCGCGCCATGGCCAGCTCATAGGCGCGCTGGCGCTGCGCGGTGTTCGCGCCGTCGCGGTCGTAGAGGTCCAGCGTCTGCCGGATATCCTCCAGGCTGAAACCGAAGCGCTTGCCGCGCAGGATCAGCGCCAGCCGCGCCCGGTCGCGCCGGGTGAACAGCCGCCGCGTCCCGACCCGGATCGGGGTCAGCAGTTCCTTGGCCTCGTAGAACCGCAGCGTGCGCGGGGTCACATCGAAGGCCTCGCACATCTCGCGGATGGTCATCACGTCGGTCGGTATGTCGGTTTTCATGGGCTCACTCGTCATTGGGAAGCGTCTCTGCCGGGGCAGATGCGAACCCGTTCCCACGAATACCAGAGTGGTTGACGTTAACGTCACTGTGACGTCACGTCAGATTTCGGTCTGACGTGAAGTCATCCGTCCAGCGGCAACTTTCGCGGGTGCCGCAACGGAAAGGGCCGGGCGTTGCGGCCCGGCCCGTCAGGGTAAAGTTGCGCCCGGATCAGCGCAGGACCAAGCCTTCGGGCCAGGTCAGGGTCTGTTCCAGCGCGATCGTCTCCTTGCCGCCCGCCGCAAGGTCGAACTCCCAGGAGAGGATGCCGCGCTGGCCTTCGACGTCGGTTTCCGTCGGCTCGGGGCTGGCCGAAACCTCGATCTCAAGGTCGTCCTGCTCGCTGTAGGGTACCTGGTCCAGGACGCGGACCGGCCAGGACTGGTCGCCGGTATTCTCCACCGTGATCACCGCGCTTTCGCTTTGCTGGTTGGCGCTGGTGAACACCCCCGTCTCGCCCCCCGCGCGCTTCGGCATCTCGCGCTTGACGGTCAGCGTCTCGATGGCGCCGAAGCCCACATCCGTTTCCACCCCCGGCGCGATCACGTCCAGCCAGGTGGAGCCGACCAGCACGCCCTCGCGGAACAGCATCGCCTGACCGGGCAGCAGCGGTTCGGCGCTGGCGTTGGTGAAGCTCGCCATGACGAAGGCGGTCTTGTCGAGGCGGGGGACGGCGACGGCCTTGACCACAGGCGAGAACGACAGGCTGTCGAGCGCGAGGCGCAGGTTCTCGGCGCCGGTGGCGACGGTGACGGGTTCGGGGTAGTTGTAGACGACAGTGTCGCCCTCATAGGCCATGCCGGCGACGGTGACGGCGGGGGCGGCGGCGGGGGCTTCCTCATACAGGGCCCCACCGACGGCCTCGGATTTGCGGGCGAGATCGAGGTCCGGTTCCTCTGGCCCCACCGACCGCAATTCCGGCCAGAGCTGCGACGGAGCTGCCTGTTCGGATGGTCGCGAGGACGACAGGGTCAGCGCCACCCCATCCCAATCCTCGCCGGTGTACTGGGTGACAAGGACGGCCCGGTTCAGCGTCAGCGCATCGCCATCCGTCCGCGTCAGGTTCAGGTCATAGACTGGCTGCCAGCTGGCATTGCCGACGTATTGCGTGACGGTGACGGTCTGCTCTCCGGCCGCAGCGGCGGTCACTGCAACCGACAGCGCGGTATAGTCCATGTCGGCGGTGGGCAGCGCGTCATAGGCAGCCTGCGCCTTGACCAACGCGTCCTGCGCCTCGGTCAGGGCGATCCGGACGGGCGGCAATTCCGCCTTGGCGGCAAGGGCGGCCTGACGGGCCGTCAGTGTCTCGGTCCCGATCATCGTGGCCATCGACTTGATCGTGTCGGGGGTCGCCCCATCCGGCAGGGCGCCGGTGAACGAGGACAGGAACCGCACCTGCGCCTCGGCGGCCTCTATCTTCGCCGTGACCGCCTCCAGCGCCAGCGCGGCCTGGTCGGCGGCAGACTGGGCGGCTTCGACAGCGGCCTTGGCAGTCTTCTGGTCCTCGGTCAGCGGGTCCTCGCGCGGGGGCAGACGGTCGGCGCGCAAGGCGAAGGCACCGACGGTCAGGCCCTCGGAGGGCGCAAGGCGGATCAGCCCCGGGTCGCTGTCATAGGGCAGGTCGGTGACGAGAAGCTCGTGGCCCCCCGCGTCGGGCGCGGTGAAGCGGACCTCGCGCGTCAGCTTCGCGCCGTCGGGGTAGACGGTAACGGCGGTGATCTTGCTGGTCGCCGCGATGGTATCTGCGCAGGCCGGCAGGGCGGTGGAGGCGAGAAGGGCGGCAATCAGGGCGCGCATCGGCTTTGGCCTTTCGGTTGGGTGTCGCGCGAAGGGTAGGCCGGGGGCAGCGCAGGCGGCAAGGGCGGGAAACCCGTCCCAAGGATTGCGGGCCTCCTTGCGTCGAACGGGATCAGTCCATTTCAAAGCGCGCCGGATCGGGGCCGCAACGCAGCCCTTCGTCCAGCGTGGCGATGGCGGTCATTTCCGCTTCGCTCAGCGCGAAGTCGAAGAGATCCAGGTTTTCCCGCAAGCCTGCTTCGCGGGTCGAGCGGGGGATCACCGAGGCCCCGATCTGGATGTGCCAGCGCAGGATGACCTGCGCCGGGCTTCTGCCGGTACGCTTGGCGGCGGCCTGCACCGGGGCAGTAGCGAAGCTGCGACCCTGGCCGAGCGGGGTCCAGCTTTGGGTGACGATCCCGTGCCGGGCGTGGAAGGCACGCAAGCTGGGTTGCTGGAGCCTCGGGTTGATCTCCACCTGGTTCACTGCGGGGGTGACGCCGGTCTCGGCGATGATCCGGGTCAGTTGGGGGTCCTGAAAGTTCGAAACGCCGATGGACAGCGCCCGGCCTTCGTCCCGCAGCCGGACCAGCGCGCGCCAGGTGTCGAGGTAAAGGTCCTTCCTCGGGCAGGGCCAGTGGATGAGGAGGAGGTCGACATGGTCGAGGCCCAGCCGCTTCAGGCTCGCCTCCGCCGCGCGCAGAGTCTTGTCGAAGCCCTGCTCGCTGTTCCAGACCTTCGTCGTGACGAAGACGTCGTCGCGCGGCAGGCCCGACCGCCGGATGCCTTCACCTTGGCCTGCCTCGTTGCCATAGATTGCCGCGCCGTCGACCAGCCGGTAGCCAAGCCGCAGCGCGGTGGCGGTGGTTTCGGCGGTCGTGCCGACGGGAACCTGCCAGAGGCCGAAGCCCAGCTGCGGGATCGAGCGGCCGTCGTTCAGGGCAAGGCGGGGTGCGGTCATGGCGGGCTCCTCTTCCGATGGACAGGAAAGCCCCTGCAGCGGACGGGCGCAAGGGGCCCGGGGCAGGGACCGCGCCCTGAGGCGGGATCAGGCCGGACCATGCGCCCATACCCACCGGCGAAAGGGGGAAAGGTCGCGGCCACCCGCCGTGCGGCGCCGTTTCCCGAGCCGGTCCCTGGCTCCGGACGCGACGATCGTACCGGGTCGGGAAAGATGGCCCCCGGCTCTTCTCACGCCTGATGCTGAAGCGTCTGCCGGGGCAGGGGCGTCCGGCCCCGGATCCGGTCGGCGATCTTTTCGGCGACCATGATGATCGGCGCGTTGACGTTGGCGGTCGGGATATAGGGCAGGATCGAGCCGTCGACGATGCGCAGGCCGGAAAGCCCGCGCACCCGGCCTTCTCCGTCCGTCACCGCCCTGTCGTCGTGCCCCATGCGACAGGTGCCAACCGGGTGATGCTCGGTGTTGCCGATGCGGCGCATCCAGGCCAGCGCCTCGGCCCGCGAGCGGACATCCGGCCCCGGCGCGATCTCGGTGCCGCCCATCTCGGCCCAGGGGGCTTGCCGGGCCATGTCGCGGGTCTGGGCGAGGCCATCGAGCATTTCCTCGGCATCGGCGGGTTCATCGAGGTAGTTGAAGACGATCTCGGGGTGCATGTCGGGATCGGCATTGCGCAGCCGCAGCCAGCCCCGGCTTTTCGGGCGCATCTGGCTGAGGAAATACTGGTAGCCGTGGTCGATCCTGACCCGACCGTCCTGGAAATCGGCCAGGAAGGGCAGGAATTCGTGCTGCATGTTGGCGTAGGCCGCCCCCGGACCGCTGCGGAAGAAGGCGCCGACCTCGAAAAAGCTGGTGGCGCCGAGGCCCCCGCGCGTCAAAAGCCACTCAAGCCCGATCCGCGGGCGGTTCCAGATCGACAGGTCCGAGGCGATGCTGCGGGTGCCCGAGGCGCGGAACATCAGCGAGGCGACGAAGTGGTCCTGGAGGTTCTCGCCAACACCGGGAAGATCGTGGCGGGCGGTGATGCCGCTTTGGCGCAGATGATCCGCCGGACCGATGCCGGACAGGAGCATCAGATGGGCCGAGCCGATTGTGCCTGCGGAGAGGATCACCTCGCGCCCGGCCCGCAGTTCCGCCGTCTCGCGCCCCCGCCGCAGGGCAACGCCGGTGGCGCGGTCGCCGTCAAGGACCACACGGTCGACGCGCCAGCCGGTCAGCACCGTCAGGTTGGGCCGATGGGCGACCGGATGCAGGTAGGCGACCGCCGTGCTTTGCCGCCGCCCGCCCGCGATGGTGGCCTGGGTGACATGCAGGCCCTCGATCTCGGCGCTGTTGTAGTCGCGGGCCGTGGGCAGGCCATAGGCCTCACCCGCGCGCAGGAAGGCTTCGTAGAACGGATGGTCCGCCTTGCTGCGGGTGATCTTCAAGGGGCCGTCACCGCCCCGGTTGGGATCGCGCCCGCCCTCGAAGCTTTCCATCTTCTTGAAATAGGGCAGGCAATCCGCAAAGGACCAGCCGGTCAGGCCCTCGGCCTCCCACTGGTCATAGTCGGACTGGTGGCCACGCACCCAGACCATGCCGTTGATCGACGAACTGCCCCCCAGCCCCCGCCCGCGCGCCTGCCCGAGAGTGCGGTTGTTCAGATGCGGCTCTGGCCCGGTGACGTAGCGCCAGTTCCAGGTCTTGCTTTCGATCGGCATGGTCAGCGCGGCGGGCATGTGGATGAAGAGACTGCGGTCGCGCGGGCCGGCCTCGATCAGGCAGACTCGGGTCTGCGGGTCTTCGGTCAGCCGCGCGGCCAGCACGCAGCCCGCCGATCCGGCGCCGATGATCAGGTAGTCGTATTCGCCCTTGGGCAGGCTTCCCTGGATCGGCATCGATCATTCCCCCGTGGTGATCTTTTGGGCGTTCAGGAAGGCGGCGGGCTCAAAACCCCGCGCGATGGCCAGCGGGATGACGAGGAACTGCACAGGCAGGATTTCCAGCACCGGCAAGAGGCCCGGCGCGATCTCGGGCAGGGCAATCGGCAGAACCGCGTCCGAAGCCGGGCCGGGAGTGGTGCCGATCGTCACCACGCGCCCGCCAAGGGCCACGATGCGCTCCACCAGGGCCTCGGTCAGCGGGCGGGCGGGGCCTTGGCCCAGGTAGACGACCGCGCGGAAGCCGTCGCGGACCAGCTCCAGCGGGCCATGGCGGAACTGCCCGCCGGTCAGCGCCTCGCAGGGCAGTTTCGCGGCCTCTTCGGTCAGGAGCGCGGCCATGGCAGCCGAGGCATAGCTGTCACCGCGCCCGATCACGGTCAGGGGGGCGGTGTGGCCAAGGTGGCGGGCGGCGGCATCGGCCTGGGTGGGCAGGCGGGCGATCAGGTCGGCGACGGTGTGCGACAGCGCGCGCACCTCGCCCGCCGAACCGGCCGCCGTGCCGGTGAGATGGGCGACGACGAGATGTGTCGCCGCCAGCCCCGCCGTGTAGGTCTTGGTCGACGCGGTGCGTTCCGGCCCGGCCTGGGTGGCAACCGCGATGTCGGCCCAACGGGCGAGAGCGTTGTCGGCGGTGTTGGTGATCGAGATCACGCAGGCCGGGCGGGCCGCGGCCTCGGTCAGGCGGCGGACCTCGCCGCTTTCGCCGGATTGCGAAATGGCGATCAAAAGGGTGCGGGCGGTTACAGCCCCTGGAGCCTGCTGCGTCAGCTCGCCCGATTCCCACAGGAGGACCGGAACGGGAAGCGCCCGCGTCAGCGCCAGATGCGCCGGATGCGCCCCGTGCAGAGATCCGCCCATGCCGGTCAGGACAACCCGGTCGAAGCGGCCCGCCTGAATGTCAGCGCGAACCTGTCCCAGGGCGGCGCCCCAGGTCGCATCGAAGACCTCGCCCAGGCGGTCAAGGATTCCGGGTTGTTCGGCGATTTCCGCAAGATAGGCGTCAGACATGGGTGGTTCCTTTGGGTCAGGGGGCGAGCGCGGCCAGACCCGCGCCGATCATGCCCGCGTCGTTGCCGAGGCGGGCGAGGGTCAGGCGGCAATGCGCCGCGAGGAAGGGAAGCGAGCGGGCATCGGCGCGGCCGCGGATCTGGTCGATGAAGGGCTGGCCGAGGGCCGAGAGGCCGCCACCGAAGACAATCAGGTCGGGATGGAAACTGGCCCGCCAGCTGGCGACGGCCATGCCGAGCCAGTCGGCCATCTGCGCGACAAGGCTGAGGGCGCCCGGATCACCGGCAAGGGCCGCGCGGCAGGCGGCGGCGGCAGAAACGGTGCCCGATGCCTGCAACTCGACGACCAGTGCCGGGCTTTCGCCGGTCCCCGCCATGGCGGTGGCATCGCGGGCCAGCGCCTCACCCGAGGCCACGGATTCGAGGCAGCCGGTGCAGCCCTGGCGGCAGCGGTGCCGGCCCGAGGGGTCAAGGTTCAGGTGCCCGCTGTCGCCCAGCGTTCCGCCTGCGGTTTCCAGCGGCCGCCCGTCGATGATCATCGACACGCCGACCCCGGTGCCCAGCGTGACCATGAGCATCCGGGTTTCGGGGTGATGCCGCGCCTCCGCCACGGCGGCGGCATCGGCGTCGTTGAGGAGAACCCCGCGACCGAGCGCGGCAGCAAGCGGATGGTCGTCCAGCGCGGGCACGTTCGAGTTCAGCCCAAGGCCCCGCACGCGGTCGACATGGCCGGGGTAGGCGATGCCGACCGGCAGCCCGTCGGCCCCAAGGTCGGCAATCGCGGCGCGATATTGCGCCAGGATCGCCGGGAAATCCGCACCTTCGGCCAGCACGACCCGGCGCGAGGCCAGAAGGTCGCCCGTAGAGGAAATCAGCCCCACCTTGGTGCTGCCGCCGCCGATATCCAGCCCGATTGCCGCGCCCTGCATCATGCTCATCCCAGCCGATAGCGCGCGACGCGCAGGGAAAAGCCGGGGCGGTAGATCGAACGGACGCGCTCGAACACCTTGTCCTCGGCGGTGACGGTGACGCGCCAGGCGACCAGCACCGGATCGCCGGGGTCGATCGCCAGTAGTTGCGCGACCTCGGGCGCGGCACGGTCCGGTTCGATCAGCGCGTCGGTCCAGGCCGGTTCCAGCCCCCAGCGATCCGCCAGAAGGGAATAGAGTGAACCATCGGTGAAGTCCGCCGGGCGAAGGTCGGGGAACAGCGCCTTCGGCAGCCAGGCATCCTCGACCGCAATGGGCAGGCCGTCGATCAGCCGCAGGCGCCGCAGATGCACCTGGGGACCGCCTTCGCCCTCGGCGACCGGCAGCTTTTCGGCGATGGAGGCGGGCAGCCGGTCGACCTCGGACGTTGCCAGGATCACCGTGCCCGGTTCCTGCCCGTTGCGGCGCACTTCGGCGGTGAAGCTGTGAAAGCCCGAAATCCCCGTGACGCGCTGAAGGGTGGGGAACGACCCCCGGCCCTGTGCCGAATAGACCAGCCCCTTGGACTCGAGGCTCTTCAGCGCTTGGCGGACGGTGATTCGCGACAGCCCGTATTGCCGCGACAGGTCGCCCTCGGACGGCAGGGCGCGGGCGCGCTCCTCATCGGTCAGCGCGGCGATCTGCTGTTCCAGAATATCGGCCAACTGGCTGTAAGCAGGCACATTGCTGCTGCGCCGGATGGCCTGTCTTTCCTTGATGTCGGTCGTCATCTCTCGCTCCTCGCGCTCTTGGGTCCGGGTATTTGACGCCGAGAATCCAGATTGCGCCAGTGTCGTCGTTATGCTATCCACACATTAGCATGTCATAACAACCTGTCAACCTGATGACTAGCCTGATCTGAAAAAGGGCATGCCGCAATGGAGGAACATCCCATGACGACAAGACTGCTCGCCGCCACGCTGATGCTTTCGGCTGCGGCCATCACCAACCCCGCCTTCGCCTTTGACTGGCGGCAGGCCGAGGGCACCGAGATTACCCTTCTGGCCAGCGAACATCCCTGGACCGCCGGAGTGCGCGAGCACCTGGCCGAGTTCGAGGCGCTGACCGGCATCAAGGTCAACGTCACCGCCTTTGCCGAAGACCTGTATCTTGACCGCGCCAACCTGGCGATCCGGTCGGAAGAGCCGGTCGCGGACGTGTTCATGACCCTGATGGATGCGGCGATCTATGAGCAGTGGAAGGTGAACGGCGTGGCGCCGCTGACCCCCTACATCAATGACGCGGCCCTGACCGACGCGGCCTGGGACTATGCCGATTTCTCGCCCGCGCTCTTGCAAGGAGCAAGCTTCCCGCCCGGCGATGCGGCGGCCCAGCAATATGCGATCCCGATCTCGATGGAGGCCTATATCCTGTTCTACAACAAGGATCTGGTCGACGCCCACCTTGGCGGCACACTTCCCGCAACCTGGGACGACCTGCTGGCAGGCGCCCAGAAGGTGACGGACGAAGGCGCGGGTGAGGTGTTCGGTTCGGTCATGCGCGGCCAGCGGTCGGGCAGCCTGGTCGACACGATGACCGGCATTGTGCTGAACGCCTGGGGCGAGGCCGAGGCGCCATTGCCCTATAACATCTGGTTCGATGGCGCCTGGGACAAGCCACGCTTTGACGACCCGCGCATCGCGGCGGGACTGGCGCATTATGCGGGCCTTCTGAAAGCGGGCCCGGAGAATGCGCTGTCCTTCGGCTGGGAAGATGCCAGCCGTTACTTCGCCCAAGGCAAGGCCGCCTTCTTCGTCGATGCCAGCGTCTTCGGGCCGGGCTTCGAGGATGCCGCGAATTCCGCCGTCGCTGGCAAGGTCGGCTATGCCGTGCTGCCTGCCGTCGATGGCGTCAGCGTCAGCGTCAGCGGTCACTGGGCCTGGGGGCTGTCGATGGCCGAGAACTCGCAGAAGAAGACTGCCGCATGGCTGTTCATGCAATGGGCGACATCGCAGGCCAATGACGCCACCTTCGGCCTGAAGACCGGCGGCGCCACCCGCAGCTCGACCTGGGCCAATCCCGATTACGTTGCCGCCTTCGCGCCCGGCTATGTCGAGGCGGTCAGCAAGCAGCTGGAGCATACCCGCCCGACCATGGTCTTCCGCGAAGGCTGGGGCGAGGTCGTGCTGGTGATCGTCGATGCGATCCACGCGATCTATGGCGGGGAAGACCCGGCCTCGGCCGTGGCGACCCTTCAGGAAGTTGCCCCCGCAGTGATGCAGTAACCGTTCCGCCCCGCCGCAAACCGATGCGGCGGGGCCTGTCCCACCCTTCCGAAAGGTCCGCCGATGGCACAGGACATCGCACCGTCCCAGCCGAACCTCTGGCCCTATATCCTGCCCACGGTCCTGGTGCTGGGGGCCTGCACGCTCTACCCCATCGCCACCGTCCTCTGGATGTCGCTGCATGACTGGACCTGGGGTGGGGATTCGATCTTTTCCGGGGTGAAGAACTACCGGCTCCTGTGGCTGAAGGGGTCCTTCGTCATTGCATTGGTGAACACCTTCACCTTCGCCGTCTCGGCGGTTCTGGTCGAACTGGTGCTGGGGATGATCCTGGCCCTTGCGGCGAACCGGGTGACGCGGGGCGCGGGCCTGTTCCGGGTGCTGATGATCCTGCCGCTGATGGTCTCCGGCATTGCTGTCTCGCTGGTCTGGAAGGTGCTTCTTGACCCGACCTTCGGCGTGATCAACGCCGCCCTTGGCGCGGTCGGCCTGCCGGAGCCGAACTGGCTGGGGTCCACCACCGCCGCCATGCCCAGCCTGGTGATGGTCGAGACCTGGTGGCAGACCGGCTTCGTCTTCATCATCCTTGCCGCCGCGCTGAAAAGCCTGCCGGAAGAGCCGTTCGAGGCCGCAAGGCTGGAGGGCGCGAATGGCTGGCAGATGTTCCGCTACCTGACCCTGCCGATGCTGCGCCCGGTCATCGTGACCGTGGTGGTGTTCCGGCTGATCGACACGCTGAAGGTGTTCGACCTTGTCTTCGGCCTGACCGGCGGCGGCCCCCTGCGGCGCACCGAGGCGGTGCAGACCCTGACCTACCAGACCGCCTTCAAGTTCTCGAAGTTCGGCGAGGCGGCGGCGACGGTCGTGATCTTCTCGGCGCTGATCTTTGCCATCTGCGTCGCCTATGGCGCGCTTGACCGCCGGACCGGAGGTGCCAAATGACCCGCGCAAGGCGTGCCACGCTTTTGTCCTATGCGATCCTGATCATTGCCGGGTTCGCCAGCATCTTCCCGATCCTCTGGATCATCGGCATCTCGCTCAAGACCCAGGCCGATGCCTTCGCGATGCCGCCGAAACTGGTCTTCGTGCCGATCTGGGACCATTACGCCAAGGTCTGGGCCGATGCGACTTTCATCAAGGGGTTCCTCAACAGCCTCTTCGCGGCGCTTCTGGGCAACCTGATGGCCTTTGCCATCGGCATTCCGGCGGCCTTCGCGCTGAACCAGAAGCGGGTGCCGGGGCGGGCGACGATCCTTGCCTGGCTCCTCCTCTCCTACATGCTGCCGGAGTTCCTGTTCGTCATCCCGATCTACGGGTTGTTCCAGGCAAGCGGGCTTTACGACACCGTCTTCGGCCTTGCGCTGGTCTACCAGACCTTCACGCTGCCCTTCACCATCTGGATGATGCGCGCCTTTTTCGCCGACGTGCCCTTCGCGCTGTACGAGGCGGCGCGGCTGGAAGGCGCCAAAAGCTGGCAGATCCTCTTGCGCGTCTATCTGCCGATGGCCGCCCCCGGCATCGCCGCCACCGCGATCCTGAACACGATCCGCATCTGGAACGAACTGGCCATTGCACTGGGGCTGACCTTCGACAAGGCGCAGACCGTGACCTTGGCCGTCGCCGCCTACCGCGGCTATGCGGCGATCGACTGGGGGGCACTGTCCGCGGCGGCCATCACTTCGATCCTGCCGATGCTGATCTTTGCCGTGCTGGCGCAGCGTCAGATTGTCGGCGGCCTCAGCCTTGGTGCCGTCAAATGAACAATTCATTCCGGAGGGCCTGACATGGCAGCCGTCGAGTTTCAGAATGTGGGCATCCGCTTTGGCGAGGTTCCCGTGGTGCGGGACCTGTCGCTGATCGTTGAGGATGGCGAGTTTGTCGTGCTGGTCGGCCCCTCGGGCTGCGGCAAATCCACCATCCTGCGGTCCATCGCCGGGCTTGCCGCGATCAACGAAGGTGACATGCGGATCGGCGGCGAGCGGATGAACGACGCCGATCCCGCCGCCCGGGACATCGCCATGGTGTTCCAGAGCTACGCGCTGTTCCCCAACATGACCGTCGCGCAGAACCTTGGCTTCGGCCTGAAGATCCGCGGCGAGGCGCGGGCCGGGATCGCCCGCAAGGTGGCCGAGGTGGCGGCGGTCGTCGGCCTTTCCGACCATCTGCACAAGCGACCCGGCGCGCTCTCCGGCGGTCAGCGGCAGAGGGTGGCGCTGGCCCGCGCCATCCTGCGGCGGCCGGGGGTGTTCCTGTTCGACGAGCCGCTGTCGAACCTCGACGCCGAGTTCCGCACCGCGATGCGGGCAGAGATCGTGCGTTTCCACCGCAATCAGGGCGCCTCGATGGTCTATGTCACCCATGACCAGACCGAGGCGATGACCATGGGCGACAAAATCGCCGTGCTGGCGCCGCTGGCCGCCGGGCACAAGGCGAACCTGATGCAATACGGCACCCCGGACGAGGTCTACAACCGCCCCGCCAACCTGTTCGTCGCCCGCTTCATCGGGACGCCCCGGATGAACGTCATGACGCTGCCGGTTGACGGAGGCACGGTTCGCTTCGGCAGCCAGACCCTTGCCCTGCCACCAGCTGCTGCGCATCTGGGAAAGGTGGTCCTGGGCCAACGCCCCGAACATTTGCGCCTGGCCGCGACAGGGTCAGAGTCCGGTCTGGCGGGATCGGTTGAGCATATCGAGAACCTTGGCCATGAGATGATCCTGACGCTGGCAACCGATCTTGGCCCCCTAATCCTGCGCGAGGCACGATCGGCCAAGGTTCCGTCGCTGGGCCAGCAGGTCCGGCTGGTGCTTGATCCGGATCATGTCCATCTCTTCGATCCGGTGTCCGAACAGCGGATCGAGTGAAGGACGAACTGATACGGTGGTTCCAGGAACGCGATCAGCCTGGGGCAACGGCGTTCCATGTCAACCGACCCCGGCGGGACAGAGATGCCATGTATTCCCACTGGTTATGGATCGGTGGAAAATTAGTGGCGTTGTGAAAGGGCGAACCAGCCATAGGCTGTAGGCGAATGACGCGCTGACGTGTCTCAGCCAAAGGCCGTATCCATGGATGTTGAAGACCTGTCTGCATCGCAAAGCCTCGTTTCACGCCAGCGGCGTCGCGGTCGGGAGACGACGACCAAGACGGTCCGCGCCCCGGACTATCGCCATCTGGATCACCCCTTCCCCGCGCAGAAGATGTTCTCGGACGACGAGATCGCGGCCATTCACGATACAGCGCTGCGGGTTCTGGAAGACCTTGGCATGCGGGTCCTGCTGCCAGAGGCGCGGGACATCTATGCGGCGGCCGGCGCCAGGGTTGTCGAAGACATGGTCTTCATCGGCCGCGACATCGTCTCGTCGGCGCTTGCGGGCGCACCACGGACGTGGCGGTTGCGCGCGCCCAATCCGCAGCGCGACCAGACCTATGCTCAGGGGCGTATGATCTTCATGGCGGGCGTCGGTTGCCCGAACGCGACCGACCGCGACCGCGGACGCCGGCCCGGATCGCTGGCGGACTTTGTGGAATCCCTTCAGCTCTGCCAGGCCTATGACGTCATCCACATGCTTGGCCCGATGGTCGAGCCGCAGGACGTGCCGGTGCACCTGCGCCACTACGCCACCATCGAGGCGCAGCTTGCCCATTCCGACAAGCCGCTGTTCCTGTTCTCGCGCGGCCCGGCGCAGGTGGCGCAGGGGTTCGAGATGATACAGTCCGCGCTGAACCTGACGGATGATGAGTTTGCGGCCGACGTCTGGGTCAGCACGGTGATCAACACCAACTCGCCGCGGCTCCTGGACAACCCGATGGCCAAGGGACTGATCGACTTTGCCCGCGCGCGACAGATGTGCATCGTCACGCCCTTCTGCCTCGCCGGGGCGATGGCGCCAATCACGCCCGCAGGCGCATTGGCGTTGCAACATGCCGAGGCGCTCGCCGCGATCACGCTGACCCAGCTGGTCAACAGCGGCTGCCCGGTCAGCTATGGCGGCTTTTCGTCGAACGTCTACATGAAAAGCGGTGCCCCCGCCTATGGCACCCCCGAACACATCAAGATGCAGATCGGCGGCGGGCAACTGGCCAGGCATATCGGCCTGCCCTGGCGCACGGCATCGGGTGCAGCGTCAAACACAGCCGACATGCAGGCGGCGCTTGAAACGACGATGGGCCTCTGGGGCGCGTCGATGGCGCATGGCACGCTGATCGTGCACACGGCGGGCTGGCTGGAGGGCGGGCTCACCTTTGGCTACGAGAAGTTCGTCAACGATGTCGAAAGCCTGCAGATGTTCGCCGAGCTTTGCACCCGGCCTTCGGGTTCCGCCGCCGAGATCGGCTTTGACGCCATCGCCGAAGTGGCCCCCGGCGGGCATTTCTTCCAGACACAGCACACGATGGACCGCTACCAGACCGCCTTCTACGCCCCGATCGTGGCCGATCTGAACAATTTCGGCACCTGGACCGAAAACGGGTCCAGGACCTCGGCTGAACGGGCGACGGATGTCTGGAAGCAGGTATTGCGCGAGGCCCGCGCGCCAGAGGGTGCCGCCGAACGGCTGGAACGGCTGCGCCCCGTCGTCGAAGCAGGCAAGGCAGCGGGTGGTGCACCAGCGATGGATTGAGCTGGAGCTGGCTATCGGATGCCGGGCGCCCGCTCGCCCGCCTGTTCGGCAAGCCACGCGATCAAGTCCTCGACCCCCGGGCGAGTGCGGTCACGGACGACAAGGTAGATGGCGCCAGGGGCTGCCATCGCCGGTCCCGGCACCGGGCGCAGACCGCCTTCCGAGGGAAGTGGCTGGCCCTCGATGCACCAGACCAGCGCCACGCCCTGATGCCGCTGCGCCGCGATCACCGCGTCCTCGTAGCGACTGACCGACAGGGTGGGGCGCAGCGACTGCGTGTCTGCACCGGCGTGGTGTGCCCAGTCCCGCCAAGAAAGCCAGCTGGAATCGGGGGCGTCATGGCGGATGAGGGGCGCGCGAAGTACGTCCGAAACCGTGTGCAGCGGGTGCGCCTCCAGAAATTCCTGCGACGCCATGGCAACCACGGATGCGCCGAACAGGCGCTGCGCGCCCGTCACCAGCGCATTGCCCGCTTGCGCGAAGACAACCTGTAGGTCGGCGTCGGGGGCTTTCTCGGGTTCGTCCTGCGCGATGATCCGGATCGCGATTCCTGAATGCCGCGCGGTGAAGTCGGACAGTCGTGGCATTAGCCAGTATTGCGACAGTGGAATGGACAGGGCAACGGTCAGCGGGCCGTCCCGCGCATCCCGCAGGTCCCGCATGGTCCGGGCGATTGCGCCGAGCGCGTAGCTTGTCGTGTCCAGAAGCTCTCGCCCCGCAACCGTAAGCTCGACCCCGCGTGCCCTGCGATGGAACAGCTTCCGGCCGAGATGGGCCTCAAGCGCAACGATCTGCTTGCTGACCGCAGCCTGCGTGACCCCCAGTTCCTCGGCCGCACGAGTGAAGCCAAGGTGCCGCCCCGCTGCCTCAAAGGCGAACAGCCAGGCAAGGTAGCCGATGTCGGAGCGCAGCGATGGCATGACTTTCGGATATGGCTGAGGACTGCACCTCGTCAAGCCAAGGATGGCGCACAAGTGTACTTCCATGATTCGCAATAGTGGAGCATGGGCGATGATTGCCAAATCCAAAAGGCGATGATTGGCGTCAGGGCATCGGGCCGCAGCCCCCGAAGAAGAATCGGAATCTGGAAAATCATAACGATACTTCAATGATCTACAAGAGAACTGTGGACGCTGGCCGCCCCTTCGACAGCATGAGGCTCAGAAGGGCCTTGGCAGATCGTGAAAAGTACAGTTATGTACTGAAAACTTCGACAGGCGCAACGGCGACAGAGGGAGATGACGGATGCGTGACGGAAACGGGTGGACGTCGGCAGGACTGCTTTCCCGCCGCGGGTTCCTTGGAACAGCGGCGGCTGGCGCGCTGGTAACGGCGGGTGGCCTTTGGTTGCCCCGCGCGGCGCACGCGCAAGAGGCGAAGAAGGGCGGCACGCTGCGCCTAGGCATGGAGGGCGGCACCTCGACCGACAGCTTCAACCCGATGACGCTCTCGGACGAAGTGCCGATCAGCCTCTGCTACGCGGTGATGAACGGCCTGATCGAATTCGACGGCGCCGGCCAGCCGCAGCCTGAGCTGATCGAAAGCTGGGAGGTCGCGCCGGGAGCGAAGGTCTGGACCTTCAACATCCGCCAGGGTGTCACCTTCTCGAACGGCAAGACGCTGGACGCGCAGGACGTGATCTATTCGATCAACCTGCACCGGGGCGAAACCGTCTCTCAGCTGAAGGGCAACCTGGAACCGATCACCGACATCAAGAAGATCACCGACACCCAGATCGAGATCACGCTGTCGCAGGGCAATGCCGACTTCGTGGCGCTGCTGGGCGACTATCACCTTCTCGTCGTGCCGGACGGCCATACCGACTGGGCGAACCCGATCGGGACCGGCGCCTATGTCGTGGAAAGCTTCGAGCCGGGCGTCCGTGCCGTGTTCAAGAACCGGGGCGACTATTGGAAACCCGGGCGCGGCAACTTTGACACCGTGGAAATCCGCTACATCGCCGATGCCGTGGCGCGGACCTCGGCGCTGCAATCGGGCCAGATCGACGGCGCCAACCGGCTGGACCCGCGCACGGTCGACTTCCTGATGCAGGCGCCGAACCTGCACATCGTGCGCGGCGAGGGCACGGGCCTGCGCTATGTGTTCTGCGCCCGCGTTTCGGACGACCCCTACACCAACAAGAACGCCGTTCTGGCGCTGAAATACGGCATCGACCGGCAGAAGATCATCGACAACGTGCTGAACGGCTATGCGACGATCGGCAACGACCACACCGTCGCCCCGTCGAACCCGTTCTTCAACGCCGACCTGCCGCAGCGCGCCTATGACCCCGACAAGGCCGCCTTCCACCTGAAAGAGGCCGGGCTGACCGGCAGCGAATTCCGCCTGACCGTCTCGGAGGGTGCCTGGGTGACATCGCCCGACTGCGCGCAGATCTTCCAGCAGTCGCTGGAACCCGCCGGGATCAAGCTGGAGCTGAACAAGGTGCCCGCCGACGGCTACTGGTCGAACGTCTGGCGCGTCGATCCGTTCTGCGCGGTGATCTGGGGCGCGCGGATGACAGCGGACGAAAGCCTGACCGTCAGCTATTCGACCGCCTCGCCGATGAACGACAGCAACTGGAAGAACGAAACCTTCGACAAGCTTCTGGCCGAGGCGCGGGTCGAACTTGACCAGGCGAAACGCAAGGAAATGTATGCCACCTGTCAGCAACTGGTGTCGGACGAGGCCGGGCACATCGTCTTTGCCATCAACGACACGCTGGATGGCTATGCCACCACGGTGATGGGCGTCGACAAGCACCCGCGCTTCGGCATGTGCGACCTTCGGGTTGCGGAAAAGGCCTGGTTCGCCTGACGAAAAGGGGCCGCGACAGATGGGCCGTTACATCGCAATTCGCCTGGCGCTTGGCCTGGTGACGCTCATCAGCGTGACGGTGCTGGTCTTCGTGGCCACCAACCTTCTGCCCGGTGACGCCGCGACCGAAATCCTCGGTCGCGGCGCCACGCCGGAAACCCTGGCCCGGTTCCGCGAGCAGCTGGGGCTCGATGACCCGCTGGTTCTGCGCTACGGCAAATGGCTGTGGGATCTGTTGCACGGCGATCTTGGCCAGTCGCTGACCACCCAGACCCCCATCGCCGAGACGATCTGGCCCCGCCTGGTCAGCACGCTGCGCCTGGCGGGGCTGACGGCGCTGGTCTCGGTGCCGCTGGCGATCGGGCTTGGCATCCTTTCCGCCGCGCACGAAGGCACGGCCCTGGACCGTGTCCTTGCCATCGGCGCGCTGGCCGCGATCTCCTTCCCCGAGTTCTTCACGGCCTACCTCCTGATCCTGGTGTTCTCGGTCAAGCTCGGGTGGTTCCCGAACCTGTCCACCATCTTCCCCGAAATGGGGTTCTGGGAATCGCTGCACGCAATGGTGCTGCCCATCGTGGCGCTGGCCTGCCTTGTCACCGCGCACATGATGCGGATGACGCGGACCTCGATCCTGTCGGTCATGTCGCAGCCCTATATCGAGATGGCCTTCCTCAAGGGCGTCCCGCGCGGTGCGGTCATCACCCGCCACGCCCTGCCCAACGCGGCGGCCCCGATCATCGCCGTGGTGGCGATGAACCTGGCCTATCTGGTTGTCGGCATCGTGGTGATCGAGGTGGTCTTCGTCTATCCGGGCCTTGGGCAGTACATGGTCGACGCGGTGGCCAAGCGCGACATTCCGGTCGTTCAGGCCTGCGGGCTGATCTTCGGCATCGCCTTCATCGGGCTGAACCTTGTCTCCGACATCCTGGCCGTCCTGGTGAACCCGCGCCTGCGCAGTCCGAACAGGGGGAGATGAGATGACCCGGCTCCGGATTCCGCCGACCGCGATCTTCGGCATCATCGTGCTGGCGCTTTTCATCGGCTTTGCGCTCATCGGGCCGTGGATCGTGCCCTATGACCCGGAAACCACCGTCGGTCGCACCTGGTCCGGCCCGTCCGCCGAATTCTGGCTGGGCACCGACAACATCGGCCGCGACATCCTATCCCGCGTGATCTCGGGCGCGCGCACCACCATCGGGCTGGCGCTCGTAACGACGCTTCTCTCCTTCGCCATTGGCGTCTCGCTGGGCATCTTCGCTGCCGTCGCCGGGCCAAGGGTCGACGCCTTTCTCTCGCGCGTCATCGACATGTTCCTGTCGGTGCCGGTGCTGATCATGGCGCTGATCGTGCTGACCGCTCTGGGGTCGTCGATCCCGACGCTGATCCTGACCATCGCGCTTCTCGATTCCACGCGTGTCTACCTGGTGGCCCGGGCCGTGGCGGTGGACGTCGCCACCCGCGATTTCGTCGACGTCGCGCGTCTGCGCGGGGAATCGCTGCCCTGGATCATGGCGCACGAAATCCTGCCAAACGCCCTGCCGCCGCTGATCTCGGAATTCGGGCTGCGGTTCTGCTTCAACTTTCTCTACGTCGCCAGCCTGTCGTTCCTGGGCCTTGGCGTGCAGCCGCCGCAGGCCGACTGGGGCGGCATGGTGCGCGAGAACGGTCAGGCGATCAGCTTCGGCATCCTCGCCCCGATCTGGCCGGCGCTGGCCATCGCCATCGTCACTGTGGCGGTGAACCTGATCGTCGACTGGCTGCTCAGCCGCAACGTCCGTCCTTCGGGCGCCTCGGCGGAGTTGTGATCATGGCCCAAGACCCGATCCTGGAAATCCGCAACCTGCGCATCGAGGCGCAGGAGCATGTGCTGGTCGACGATGTGTCGCTCACCCTGCGGCGGGGCGAAGTGTTGGGCCTCATCGGCGAAAGCGGCGCGGGCAAGTCCACCATCGCGCTGGCCGCGATGGGCTATGCCCGGGCGGGGTGCCGGATCACCGGCGGCGAGATCCGCATCGACGCCACCGATCTGCGCCGCATCGGCGTGACGGGGCGGCAGGGCTACCGCGGCGTCCGGATCGCCTATGTCGCGCAAAGCGCCGCCGCCTCGTTCAACCCGGCCATGCGGCTGGTCGACCAGATCTGCGAAAGCCCGCTGCGGCACCGCCAGATGACCAAGGCCGAGGCGCAGGCCCGCGCGGTGGCGCTGCTAGGCCGGCTTGGCCTGCCCGATCCGCAGGCCCTGGCGCGCAAGTACCCGCACGAAGTGTCAGGCGGCCAGTTGCAGCGCGCGATGGCGGCGATGGCGGTGATCGGTCGCCCCGACATCCTCGTCTTCGACGAACCGACGACGGCGCTGGACGTGACGACCCAGCTTGAGGTGCTGGCGCTGATCAAGAAGATCATCGCCGAGGAGCATAGCGCCGCGCTCTACATCAGCCACGATCTTGCCGTGGTCTCGCAACTGGCCGACCGGATCATGGTGCTGCGCGGCGGCAAGATGGTCGAACTGGGCACATGCGCCCAGATCCTCACCGCCCCCCGCGAATGCTATACCGCCGCGCTGGTCGCCGAGCGCGACCACAGCCAGCCGATGATGCGGCCCCTGCCTGCCGATCCCGGCCCCCCGGTCCTGCGGGTGCAGAAGGTAGAGGCCGCCTATGGCCGCACCCGCGTGTTGCAGGGCGTCACGCTGGACCTGCACCGGGGCGAGACCTTTGCCGTGGTGGGGGAATCCGGTTCGGGCAAGTCGACGCTGGCGAAGGTGCTGACCGGGCTCCTGCCGCCGGTGGCCGGGCGGGTCGCGCTGGACGGTCGGCCGCTGCCCGAAGGATATCGGTCCCGCAGTGCCGAGGAACTGCGGCGAATCCAGTTGATCCACCAGTTGCCGGACATGTCGCTGAACCCGCGGCAAAGCATCGGCAAGATCGTCGGGCGACCGGCGGCGCTGCGTCTTGGGCTGAAGGGGGCCGGACTGCGCAGCCGCGTCGAGGAGCTGCTGGCGCTGGTCGGCCTGCCCGCCGCCTTTGCCGACCGCCAGCCGCCGCAGCTGTCGGGTGGCCAGAAGCAGCGCGTGGCGATCGCCCGCGCCCTGGCCGCAGAGCCGGACATCCTGATCTGCGACGAACCCACCTCGGCGCTCGACCAGCTGATCGCCGACGACATCCTGCGGCTTCTGGTCCGGTTGCAGGATGAACTCGGCCTGTCCTACCTGTTCATCACCCACGATCTCGGCATCGTCCGCCGCATCGCGCACCGCACGCTGGTCCTGCTTCAGGGCCAGACCGTTGCCGTCGGCCCGACCGCCGAGGTCTTTGCCGAACCGATGCACCCCTATACCCGCAATCTGCTCGTCTCGGTTCCGCAGATGAAACCCGGCTGGCTGGAGGCTGTGATGGCCGAAAAGACCGTACATAAGTGAACCTTAATGCGGCACCCTGTCCTTGCGGGTGCCGCGACATGAAAGGCTTGGCAGCCATTGCCCAAGGACGCTGAACTTCCTAATCTCGGGCACCATCGGCGGCGAAAGGCCAGGGCCACTGTGCAGGACGGAACCGACCACTCCCGCCCCGAGGCGGCCCCCGAAGACCGCGCCCAACCGCTGACGCGGCAGGACTGGCTCGACCTCGCCTTGCGCACTCTGGTCGAAGACGGCATCGACCGGGTCAAGGTGCAGATCATGGCCCGGCAACTGGACGTGGCGCGATCCAGCTTCTACTGGCATTTCGAAAGCCGCGAGGCGCTGCACAAGGCGATGCTGGACGAATGGCTGCGCAAGAACACCAGCCCGATCATCGAACGGGCGATGCGACCCGCGCCGGACGTGATCCGCGCGATAACCAACGTGTTCGAATGCTGGGTTGATTCCAGCCAGTTCGACCCGACGCTCGACATGGCGGTGCGGCTCTGGGCACGGCGCTCGGCCACGGTGAAATCGGTGGTCTTGCAGGCCGACGAGATCCGGATGGATGCTTTGCGGCGGATGTTCCTGCGCTACGGCCTGGGCGAGGAAGAGGCGCTGATCCGCGCCCGCGTCCTGTATTTCACCCAGATCGGCCAGTACACGCTGGAAGAGTTCGAGGAACCGGCGGTCCGCTTTTCGCATGGGCCGGCCTATCTGCACATCTTCGCCGGTCTCATGCCCGATGCAGCGCAATGCCGCGAACTGACGCAGCTGGTCGAGGACAAGGTGCTTGGCCCGCTGCGCCGCGCCCGCGACTGACCCCCTGCCGAATGCCATCTGAAACGCCGCCCCCGGGGCGGCGTTTTCATGTTGTGCCGTCGAATCGAGAAAGCAATGGACATAAGTGTACCTATGTGACACCGTTCCGGCAAAGCGGAGGGACGCGATGAAGAATCAGTATCGGGTTGCCATCATCGGCGGTGGCGTGGTCGGGGCTTCGATCGCCTATCACCTGGCGAAATTCGGCTGGACCGATGTCGCGATCCTGGAACGCGACGTGCTGACCGCCGGATCAAGCTGGCACGCCGCAGGCGGTTTCCACGCTCTGAACGCCGATCCGAACATCGCGTCGTTGCAGGCCTACACCATCGACCTTCTGACCGAGGTCGGCGCCGAATCCGGTATCAACATCGGAATGCACATGACGGGCGGCATCTCCGTCGCCTGCGCGCCCGCCCGCTGGGAATGGCTGCAATCGGCCTACCGCACCTTCCAGTCGCTTGGCATCGACGATGTGGAACTGATCGGGCCCGACGAGATCAAGGCCCGCTGCCCGATCATCTCCACCGAAGGCATCATCGGCGGCATGTGGAGCGACCGCGAAGGCCATATCGACCCTTCCGCCGTGGTTCATGCCTATGCGCGCGCCGCCAAGATGCGCGGGGCCGACATCCTGGAACACACCCGGGTCGAAAGCCTGCGCCAGCGCGCCGACGGGATGTGGGAAGTCATCACCGACAAGGGCCTGATCACCGCCGAGCATGTGGTGAACGCGGGCGGGCTCTGGGCCAAGCAGGTGGGGCGGATGGCAGGCATAGACCTGCCGGTGACGCCGATGGAACACCACTACCTCGTCACCGAAACCATCCCGGAACTCGCCGCGATGGACCGGGAAATCCCGCTGATCGTCGATCTTGAAGGCTTCACCTACACAAGGCAAGAACAGAAGGGCCTGCTGCTTGGCATCTATGAACGCGATTTCAAGCACTGGAACATGGATGGCGCGCCCTGGGACTTCGGCATCGAGCTGATCCAGGAGGACCTTGGCCGCATCGAGCATGAGATGGGTCTTGGCTTCCAGCGCTTTCCCTGCCTGAACACCGCCGGGGTCAAGCGCTGGGTGAACGGCGCCTTCACCTTTTCGCCCGACGGCAACCCGCTGGTCGGCCCGGTGCGCGGGCTGCGCAACTACTGGGTCGCCTGCGGGGTGATGGCCGGGTTCCTGCAAGGCGGCGGCGTCGGCAAGTCGCTGGCCGAATGGATGATCCACGGCGAGCCGGAGGCCGACATCTACGGCATGGACATCGCCCGCTACGGCGATTTCGCCGCCAGCCGCGAATTCATCCGCCAGACCACTGGCCAGTTCTACTCGCGCCGCTTCGTGATGTCCTACCCGAACGAACAGCTGCCCGCCGGTCGGGTGCTGAAGACCCCCGGCGCCTATGACGGCATGACCGCCGCAGGCTGCCGCTGGGGGGCGGGCTGGGGGCTGGAGCAACCGCTCTACTTCGCGCCCGAGGGCTTCGAGGAGGTGCCAACCCTGAAACGGTCGAACGCCTTCGACCTGATCGCCGCCGAGGCCAAGGCCGCCCGCGACGGCGTGGGCCTTCTCGATATCACCGCCTTCTCGCGCTATGAAGTCACCGGCCCCGGCGCAAAGGCCTGGCTCGACCGCACCTTCGCCTGCAAGCTGCCGAAACCCGGCCGCGCCGCCCTTGCGCCGATGCTGGGCCAGAACGGCAAGCTCAAGGGCGACCTGTCGATCCTGAACTGGGGCGACGGGACCTGGTGGATCATGGGCTCCTACTACCTGCGCGAATGGCACATGCGCTGGTTTCAGGATCACGCCGCGCCGGATGCCGTGGTCCGCGACATTTCCGACAGCGTGGGCGGCTTTGCCCTGGTCGGCCCCAAGTCGCGCGATGTGCTGCGCAAGCTGACGCATCAGGATGTGTCCGCCGCCGCCCTGCCGTTCATGGGGCTGGCCCGGCTCGACATCGGCCTGCTGCGCACGAAGGTCGCGCGCATGTCGGTCACCGGCGAGCTGGGCTACGAGATCAACGTCGGCGCACTGGAACACGCGACCCTGCGCCGTCTGCTGCTGGCGGCAGGGCAGGAGTTCGGCCTCCGCGAAATCGGCTTCAACGCCGTCCTGTCGCTGCGGCTGGAGAAGAGCTTCGGCATCTGGTCGCGCGAGTTCACGCAAGGCTATACACCGGGCGAGACGGGGATGGATCGCTTCATCGACTGGGACAAGGGCGATTTCACCGGTCGCGCCGCCGCTCTGGCCGAACGCGACAATCCGTCGGCCCGCGTTCTGGTGACGCTCAAGGTCGCCGCGACAGATGCCGATGCCTCCGGCTATGAACCGGTCTGGCAGGACGGCAGGCTGGTGGGCTTCGTCACCTCCGGCGGCTATGGCCATACGGTCGGGCAAAGCCTTGCGATGGCGATGGTCGATCGCGCGGTTTCCTCTCCGGGAACGGCTCTCAGCCTGCACATCGTCGGGCAAGAGGTCGCCGCCGAGGTGATCGCCGCCTCGCCGCATGACCCAAGTGGCGTGGCGATGCGCGGCTGATCCCGATGACACGGCATTATTCCGCGCTTTCGCTGCTGAAAGAAGGTCTGGCGGGCCAGAAGGGCTGGGCAAAGGCCTGGGAAAGCCCGGAGCCGAAGCCGCGCTACGACATGGTGATCGTGGGCGGCGGCGGGCACGGGCTGGCGACCGCCTATTACCTGGCGAAACAGCACGGCATCACCGATGTGGCGGTGGTGGAAAAGGGCTGGCTGGGCGGCGGCAACACCGGGCGCAACACCACGGTCGTGCGGTCGAACTACTTCTTCCCGGAAAGCGTGCGGCTCTACGACATGGCGCTGAAGCTCTACGAAGGCCTCAGCCGCGAGCTGAACTACAACATCATGCTGTCGCAGCGCGGCATGATCAGCCTGGCCCATACGCCCGCCGAGATGGAGATGGCGGCCCGCGTGGTGAACGCCATGCAGATCAACGGCACCGACGCCGAGCTTTTCGGCCCCGAGGACGTGAAGCGCGTGCTGCCGATCTACAACTTCGGACCGAAGGCGCGCTATCCGGCCCTTGGCGGGGTCTGGCAGGGCCGGTCGGGCACCGCGCGCCACGATGCCGTCGCCTGGGGCTATGCCCGCGCCGCCGCGCGGCTGGGGGTCCATATCCTTCAGCAATGCGAGGTCACGGATTTCCTGATCGAGGGCGGTCGCTGCCGGGGCGTCGTCACCGCGAGCGGGGCGATCCGCGCCGACAAGGTCGGCCTCGCCGTTGCCGGGCATTCGTCGCAGATGGCGGCGAAGGCGGGGTTCCGCCTGCCGGTCACCTCTTACGCCTTGCAGGCCTGCGTGTCGGAACCGGTGAAGCCGATCCTGGATACCGTGGTCCTGTCCCCCGGCGCAGGCACCTATGCCAGCCAGTCCGACAAGGGCGAGATGGTGGTGGGCGGTGGGCTGGACCGCATCCCGTCCTACGGCCAGCGCGGCAACCTGCCGGTGCTGGAAACCGTGCTCTCCGGCCTTGTGGAAATGTTCCCCGCTTTCCGCCAGCTGAACCTGATGCGGCAATGGGCGGGCATCGTCGACGTGGTGCCCGACAGCTCTCCCATCCTTGGCGAAAGCCCGCTACCGGGGCTTTTCCTCAACTGCGGCTGGGGTACCGGGGGGTTCAAGTCGATCCCGGCCGGAGGCGTGCTGCTGGCGCATCTGATGGCCACCGGCCAGCACCACGACATCTCGCGCCCCTTCGATCTGGACCGTTTCACCACCGGCCGGCTGATCGACGAGGCTGCGGGTTCCGGCATCGCGCATTGAGGACCTGATGCAGATCTTTTCCTGCCCCTTCTGCGGCCCCCGTCCCGAACCCGAATTCCACTTCGGCGGCGAGCTTGGCAACCACCGCCCCGCTCCCGACTGCTCGCCCGAGGCCTGGGCGCAGTACCTGCACTTCCGCACCAATCCGCGCGGCGCGGCCGAGGAGATCTGGCTGCACATCCCGTGTGGCGAGTTGTTCAAGATGCACCGCGACACCGTGACGATGACGGCATTGCCCGGCCGCGCCCTGGGGGATCAGCCATGACCGCCCGCCGACTGCCCGAGGGGGGCGAGGTCGACCGCAGCCGCCCGCTGAGCTTCACTTTCGATGGTCGCCCGGTGCAGGGGTTCCACGGCGACACGCTGGCCTCGGCGCTCCTCGCGTCGGGCGAGCGCGTGCTTGGCCGCAGCTTCAAGTATCGCCGTCCGCGCGGGATCTGGGGCGCGGGAACCGAAGAGCCGAACGTCTACGCCGATGCCACCGACGGCCCCCGCTTCCACCCGAACCTGCGGGTCACGCTGGAACCGGCCCGGGACGGGCTGGACTTGCGGTCGGCCAACAGCTCGCCCTCCGCCCGGGCGGACCGGCTGGGGTTTCTGGACCTTTTCGCGCGGTTCCTGCCCTCGGCCTTCTACTACAAGACCTTCTTCTGGCCGAACTGGCACGTCTACGAACCGGCCATCCGCCGCATGGCCGGGCTTGGGCGGATCAAGCCGTCTTCCGCTCCGCTCCCGGACGGCGACCAGCGGAACCACCATTGCGATACGGTCGTCGTCGGGGCCGGGCCGGTCGGCATCGCCGCCGCGCTGGGGCTGTCGCGAAGCGGCGAAAGCGTGGTCCTGGTCGATGACGGCAGCCGGATCGGCGGCAGCCTTCTGTTCCGCTCGGCCCGGATTGACGGGATGCCCGGCGCCAACTGGCTGGCTGCGGCAGAGGCCGACCTGCGCCAGCTTGGCGTGACCGTGCTGACCCGCACCACCGCCTTCGGCATCTATGACCACGGCCTGATCGCGTTGAACCAGCGGCGGGACGACGGCCCCGACCGGCTGTGGCGCGTGCGGCCCCGGCGCATCGTGCTGGCGGCGGGCGCCGTCGAACGCCCGCTGCCCTTTGCCGCCAACGACCTGCCCGGGGTGATGTCGGCAGAGGCGGCGCTTGGCTACCTGCGGCGGCAGGCCGTGCTGCCGGGGCTGCGGATCGTCGTCGCCACCAACAACAGCTCGACCGACGAGGTGGCTGCCGCCATGACCGCCGCCGGGGCCGAGGTGACGGTGGTCGATGCCCGCCAAGGCCGTCGCGTCGCCCGCGCGCTGGGGCGTCGCATGGTGACGGGGGTCGTGCTGGAAGACGGCACCCGCATCCCTTGCGACTGCGTTCTGGTCTCGGGCGGGTTCACCGCAACCGTCCACCTCCATGCCCAGGCGAAAGGACGCCTGCGCTGGGACGACGCGCGGCTCAGCTTCGTTCCCGAAGCGCCTGTGGCTGGCCTGGTCACGGTCGGCGCCGCCGCCGGTCATTTCGCGCTGGCCGAGGCGCTTGCCGCCCTGCCCGAAACGCTTGGCCTGCCCGATGTGCCGGTGGCCGACTCCGCGCCCTATGACATCACGCCCCTCTGGCCCAGGCCCGGTCAGCCGGGGCGGGTCTGGATCGACCTGCAACACGATGTGACCGCCAAGGATGTGGAGCTTGCCGCGCGCGAAAACATGGTCTCGGTCGAGCACCTGAAGCGCTACACCACGCTTGGCATGGCGACCGACCAGGGCAAGACCTCGAACCTCGCCGGGATGGCGCTGATGGGGGCGCTGACCGGGCGCAGTATCCCCGAGGTGGGGACCACCACCTACCGCCCGCCGTTTGCGCCGGTGCCCTATACCAGCCTCGCCGGGCCGCGCGGCGGGTCGCGGATGAACCCGGTCCGGCGGCTGGCCTGCGAGGCCCGCCACCGCGAGATCGGCGCAAGCCTCGGCGACTATGGCGGCTGGCTGCGCCCGGCGCATTACGGCAGCGATGACAGCGCCATCCTGGCCGAGGCGAAACTGGCCCGCGCCGCCGTCGGCCTGTTCGACGCCTCGCCCCTCGGCAAGATCGAGGTGATCGGCCCCGACGCCGCCGCCTTCCTCGATTTCATCCACTACAACACCGTCTCCACCCTGAAGCCGGGCCAGTGCCGCTATGGCTTCATTCTGGCGGAAAGCGGCGTGGTCTATGACGATGGCGTGCTGGTGCGGCTGGACGACCACCGCTTCGTCGTGTCCTGCTCCTCCGCGCATGTCGCGGGCGTGCATGGGCTGCTGGAAGAATGGCGGCAGGATCGCTTTCCCGCCGCGCGGATCGCCATTCACGATGCCACCGCCGAAACCGCGACCCTCACGGTCAGTGGCCCGAAGGCGCGCGCGACACTGGCCGCCGCCGGCATCGACGCCGACCTGTCCGACACGGCCTTCCCGCACATGACGACGCGCTGGCATGGCAGCGGCGAGGCTGCACTGCGCCTGACCCGGGTCAGCTTCACCGGCGACCGATCCTATGAAGTGTCGGTTCGGCAGGACCTTGCCCCGCCGCTGTGGGACCGGCTGGCCGCTGCCGCCCGGGCCGAGGGCGGCGGGCCGATCGGGATCGAGGCGCTGATGATCCTGCGGGCCGAGAAGGGTTTCATCGTCATCGGCAAGGACACCGACGGCATGACCCGACCGATGGACCTTGGGGTCAGCGGGCCGATGAAGGCGAAGAAGGTGGATTTCCTTGGCCGCCGCTCGCTCTTCACCGACGAGGCGCAGCGGGCCGACCGCAACCAGCTCGTCGGCCTTCTGCCCGCCGACGGGTTCGGCCCGCTGCCGGTCGGCGCGCATGGCATCGACCTGTCCGGCACAACACCACGCTCCATCGGCTATATCACCTCCAGCCATCCCGGCGCGGCGCTCGACCATCCCGTCGCCCTTGGCCTGATCGAACGCGGCGCCGAACGCCACGGGCAGGAGATCACGCTGCACCACCTGGGCCAGCGGCGGCGCGCGACGCTCTGCCCGCCCTGCTTCCTCGACCCGAAAGGAGAGCGGCTTCATGCGTGACCGCGCCGCCTTCTGGCCCCCTGCCCCCGCCCCCGGTGCCGCGCTGCGCGGCGATGGCCTGATCGTGCGGGTGCTGCCCGCCGTGCCGCAGTTGATGGTCAGCGGCGATCTCGATGCGTTTTGCGCGGCGCAGACCCTGTCCGCCCCCGTGGGGCTGCTGGGGCAGGTCGACGACACCCGGTATGCGCTGCGGCTGGCGCGCAACCGGATGCTCGCCGTCGGGCTGACGGCGGATCACGCGGCGGCCGGCTGGCGGGACGGCATCGCCATCACCCCGATGACCGGGGCGCTTGCTGTGCTTCACATCGGCGGCGCGAACGCGATGGAGCTCTTCGTCCGCGCAACCGCCATCGACCCGCGCGCGCCCGGCCCCTCTGCCGCGCTGCTCTTCGCCGGGCAGATCGCCGCGCTCTGCCGCGACCCGCAGGGCCTTCGGCTGCACATTGACCGCGGATTGACGGCCTTTGTGCTGGACTGGATTGCCGCGACCGGACTTGCGGCGTATTCGGAGTAACAGAACAACTCACGGGAACAGAATGCACTTCGATATCCATCCGAATCCGGCACCCCTGCCCGAGGCCGATCGCGTCGAGGCCTTCAAGGCTCTGGGCTTCGGCACGCTTTTCACCGACCACATGGTGGTCATCCGCTGGACCGAGGGGCGGGGCTGGCATTCAGCCCAGATCACCGCCCGCGCACCCTTCCCGCTCGACCCGGCGACCAGCGTGCTGCATTACGCGCAGGAAATCTTCGAGGGCATGAAGGCCTATCGCCAGCCGGGCAACCGCATCGTGCTGTTCCGCCCCGACGAAAATGCCGGGCGCTTCAACGCCTCGGCCCGCCGGATGGCGATGCCGGAACTGCCCGAGGAGGTGTTCCTTGACGCCGTGCAGAAGCTGGTCGCGCAGGATGCCGTCTGGGTGCCCGAGGGCGAGGGCAGCCTCTACCTGCGGCCCTTCATGTTCGCCTCCGAGGCGTTCCTGGGTGTCCGCCCGGCGCGGGAATACATCTTCTGCGTCATCGCCTCGCCCGTCGGTCCCTATTTCAAGGGCGGCGAGAAGGCTGTCACCATCTGGGCCTCGCAGGCCTATACCCGCGCCGCGACCGGCGGCACCGGGGCGGCGAAATGCGGCGGCAACTATGCCGCCAGCCTGATCGCCCAGGCCGAGGCTTCGGCGCATGGCTGCGATCAGGTGGTGTTCCTCGACGCCGCCGAACGCCGCTGGGTCGAGGAGCTGGGGGGCATGAACGTGTTCTTCGTGTTCAAGGACGGCAGCGTGATCACCCCGCCGCTGACCGGTACCATCCTGCCCGGCATCACCCGCAAGTCGCTGATGCAGCTTGCGTCCGATGCGGGGACCGCCATCGAGGAACGGCCCTATGCCTTCGACCAGTGGCAGGCCGACGCCGCCAGCGGCCACCTCGTCGAGGCCTTCGCCTGCGGCACCGCCGCCGTGGTCGCGGGGATCGGCAAGGTCCGCCATGACGGGGGCGAGTTCCTGATCGGCGACGGCCAGACCGGCCCCGTCACCCGCCGTCTGCGCGAGGCGCTGGTCAGCCTGCAACGCGGCCAGTCGAACGACCCCTACGGCTGGGTCCGCACCATCGGCTGATGACCCCGGGCCGGGCGCTCCCTCACAGGTGCAGCGCCCGGCCCAACCCCTTCAGCGCCGCTTCCTGCACCGTCTCGCCCAGGGTCGGGTGGGCGTGGACCGTCTCGGCCAGGTCGGTCAGCGTCGCCGCCATTTCCAGCGCCAGCGCGAATTCCCCCGCCAGTTCCGACACCCCGGCACCCACCGCCTGCACGCCCAGGACCAGACCGCTGTCACGGTCATGCACGATGCGCACAAAGCCATCGTCACGCCCAAGGCTCAGCGCGCGACCGTTTCCGGCAAAGGGAAACGTCGCCACCGCAGCGCCCTTGGCAGCTCCGGGCAAAAGGCCGACGGTGACGATCTCGGGGTCGGTGTAGCAGACCGCCGGGATCGCGCGCTTGTCCCAGTCCTCGCGCCCGCCCGCGATGACCGCCGCCACCATCGCCCCCTGCGCCATCGCGCGATGTGCCAGCATCGGCTCGCCGGTCACGTCGCCGATCGCATAGACCTCGCGCATCGAGGTACGGCAGCGCGCGTCGATGGCAACGAACGCCCCCGCCATCGTCAGGCCCAGCGTCTCCAACCCGAAGCCCTGCGTCACCGGCGCGCGCCCGACCGTGACCAGCACCTTGTCGGCCCCCACCTCGCGCCTGCCATCGGCGGTATCCACCGTCAGCACCCCCGCTGCATGGCCAATGGCGCGCGCGCCGGTCAACACCTCCACCCCCAGCGCCTTCAGCCTTGCTGCAACCGGGCGCGTCAGCTCGGCATCATACTGCGGCAGGATGCGCGGTCCGGCCTCCACCACCGTCACCTGCGCGCCCATCTTGGCCAGCGCCGTGCCGATCTCCAGCCCGATGTAGCCGCCGCCAACCACCGCCAGCCGCTTCGGCACCTCCGCCAGCGCCAGCGCCCCGGTCGAGGACAGCACATCACCGCCAAAGGGCAGGTCCGGCAGGTCCACCGGACGCGAGCCGGTGGCGATGACCAGATGCTCGGTCACGATCCGGACCGGCCCCTCGGCAGTCAGGACCTCCACGCTCTTGCCGTCAAGAATGCAGGCCTGTCCCTGCACCAGCCGCACCCCGGCCTTCGCCATCAGCCCCGTCACCCCGCCGGTCAGCCGGGCGACGATGCCGTCCTTCCAGGCCATCGTGCGGGCCAGGTCGATGCTGGGCACCGACGCGCGGATGCCAAGCGGGTTGTCGGCGGCCATCTGCACGGCGGCATGAAACGCATCCGCGGCATGGATCAGCGCTTTCGACGGGATGCAGCCCACGTTCAGGCAGGTGCCGCCCGGCGCTGCCGCCTCGACCACCATGGTATCCAGCCCCGCCTGCGCCGAGCGCAGCGCGCAGACATAGCCCCCCGGCCCGGCCCCGATCACCAGTACCTTGCAGCGATCCTGCCTCATGCCTCCGACCCCATGAAGATCAGCGCAGGCTGTTCAAGCAGCGCCTTCAACCGCCGGACAAAGGTCGCCGCATCCCAGCCGTCGATGACGCGATGGTCGAAGCTGGCCGATAGGTTCATCATCCGGCGCGGCGCGAAGCCGCTTCCGTCCCAGACCGGCCGCACGGCGACCTTGTTGATCCCGATGATCACCACTTCCGGCGCATTCAGGATCGGCGTCGTCGCGATCCCTCCCAGCGGCCCCAGCGAAGAGACGGTGATCGTCGATCCCGTCAGCTCCTCGCGCGTGGCCTTGCCGGAGCGGGCAGCTTCGGCAAGACGAAGGATTTCGGCCGCCGTCGCGAAAAGGCC